>NZ_QKWS01000004.1:0-455645 GCF_004328055.1 Meridianimaribacter sp. CL38
TTTTTTTTGTTTTATAGAGTTTTCTTAATGAATTAATAGTGATTATTTATCCAATTAAGAACTAAAATAAGTAAAGCTAGAATCCTTTTTATAATTAAAGCTTTATTTATAGAATTGTTTTTATTTAAGCAATTCATCAAACTTTAAATTATTTATAGATTCCCAAACGGATTCTCTATTCATATTATAAACTTTAATGTTTACACCAAACCGATCATTATATAAAAAGGAAATGTCAGAATATTGTCTGTTCTTATCATAGGCTTCAATACCTTCCATACCTCTTTTATTAAATGATTTTTCAATTTTGTAATCATTTTCGTTATCTACAGTCATATTTTTATAGAACGAGTATTGACTTAAAAGCAAAACTCCTTTCTCACCTGAGCAATCATATAATGTGATTTTTATTTTTTCTTTATTATTTCCATCATAATTGGCATTTGCTCCATTAATACCATGTGTTGACATTGGGGCATTACTAGTTGTAGTTTTTTGTTAACTCATTAATTGATTAGGAAACCAATCTTGTAATGCCTCATTTGTAAGTGAAGTTGTTTCTAATAAACTTTCAGTTTTACTAATAGTTTTTATGGTATTTTTTACAGTTTTAATTTTGGTAGAAGTGTTGTCTTGTTTTGAATTTTCACCGCAAGAACTTATAACAGCTATAGTAATATTAACTAGTATTAGTCTTTTTAAAAGTATTGTTTTCATATTTAAATTTTATAAACTTAGTTTTTTTTCATCCTTGCGCCTGAAAATAAATCCATAGTTTTGTAATTAGCTTTTTTTATAGATGTCTTTTGTTGGTTTAATGCTTTAGCAATAATGTTTACGTTGTTTTTAGATTTCTTTTTATCAATGATATCCATTTCTAAAATTAAACCGTTAGAGAATTGATCTAACACCCTCGAGTCCATATCAGGAAAATCTGATGGTTTTTGAGAACCAAAATTCAAAAAGTTTGTAAGTTTTATTTTTGCATCTAATGTGTGATACATTTTCATTATATACCTGTCATCTTCAAATTGTATCCCTTCGCAGGTATAACCAATAATGGTTTTAGCTGGTAACTTTTTTATGTTATAATCGTCTAAACTCTCTTTAGAGGATTTAACTTCTGGTATAGGATACATTTGTAAAAAACTAGTACCTTGAGCATCCATAAACATAACCATTGTACTTAAGTCCATGTCAAACAGCATAGTTGTAGTTCCTGTATTTTTGTTATTCACCATAGTCATTTTTGTAGCTTGATACGATGCACTTTCATTAATTAAAAACACCATCATTATGGTCTCTTTCTTTCTTGTGTTTAATGTCATTTCTGTTTCAAGTTGCCAATTAAAGTCATAGCTTTCAGGTAAATCATTAACTGTTACTTTATGATTTTTTATTGATCTTCTTGCCGATTTTACACTTCCTTTATTATTACTGCTATCATAATCATCGTCATCTATGTTGGTGTTTCCGGTATTTCCTCCTTTAACAATGTTTTCCATAACGCCTCCCATAAGTCCTTCTCCAACGGTTTTGACTTCTCTAGCTTTAGGCAGTTTGACTTCAACAGGTTTGTAATCATATACCATTAAACTTTCACCGGCTTGTCCTTGTGAACCAAAGCCATCAATAAGTTCAGCTTCTTCTGATGTTTTAGTGTAGATTTCAACTAATCTGTCTTGGTCATCAAAAAGAACGTAACTACCTTCATAACCAGGTTCGTTTAAATACTCAAACTTAGTATACGTTTTACCTCTTAACGTTTGGGTAGTTTCATTAAAATCATCATACCTAAAATCATCTGGCTTATATATGAATGCAAACTCTACAATTCCATTGAAAGGGTTAGCAGTCACGCCTAAATCTTGCTGTTTTTCAAATTGAGCCATAAAGGGTTCAGGTGGTAGTTTATAGGCTTCAATCATCATAGTAGGAGCCATCAAACCTTGACTTTGAAGTGCTACAATTCCTGTTTTTTGGTATTCGCCTTCGCTGTATACATACATATAGCCTTCACTATCAATGAAACCAGGTTTAGGTTGTTTTGGATCTTCCATTCTAACAGCTACTTCATTGGCATCAAAAAACTGAGTTTGGTTTAAGTTCCCATTT
This sequence comes from Meridianimaribacter sp. CL38, assembly GCF_004328055.1. NCBI lineage: Bacteria > Pseudomonadati > Bacteroidota > Flavobacteriia > Flavobacteriales > Flavobacteriaceae > Meridianimaribacter > Meridianimaribacter sp. CL38. Next base: position 2,116 of record NZ_QKWS01000004.1, read on the forward strand.
TCGTGCATTTTTATGATAATATCTTCTTTGAAAAATGCTTTTTTAGCTTCAGTATTTTTAGTTAAAGCTGTGTTTGATGCTTCGAGTTCGCTGGTATCTTCATCTTCTTTTTTATCAGATTTTTCTTTTTTTGAAGTTGCATCATCAATAGTTTTTTCAGTTTTTTTAGATACTACTTCATCTGTTTTATTAAGGATGGTACGTTCTGCTGCTTGTTCAGCTCTTTTTTTTAGTTTTTTTAAAAGCTGTGCTTCGGCATTTATTCCGCAAAGTAAAAATGCGCATGTTATAAAAATGAGTTTTGTTTTCATGATGTTTTTTTATTGATTCTTACAGATTTAACAACTTGATCGTTTAACATTATATTTATGATATAGTTGCCATGTTTTAAATGGTCTATGCTTATATAAATATTCTGGTCGTTATTAGCTTCGTCTAATAGTTTTTCTTTTAGCATTACTACAGTGCTTAGTTAGACGCTATTAATTGAGAGGTTAACAAAATGCATTAAAGGGATGCGTTGTTTGTTTTGTAAAGTTATGATGAGAATAAAAAGTTTGATGTCAATTATGTAACAAACTATATCAACTATGTAACATATGTCGTAAAGTTGTTGGTATTTATTGATTTGAAGTGAATTCTGAAGGAGTAGACTTATAAACGTCTTTAAAGCATTTTATAAAATAGGAAGGTGTATTGAAACCGACTTGATATGCGATTTCAGAAATGTTTAAGTCAGAGTCTTTTAAAAGGTTAACCGCTAGCTTTAAGCGTTCGTTGCGGATAAACTCGGTTGTTGAAAATCCTGTTATAGCTTTTAGTTTTCTGTGTAGTTGCATCCTACTCATAGCCATTTTTTTAGATAAATCATTAGAGTTAAATGACGAGTCGGTAATATAATCGTTGAGTATAGTTTTTAGTTTAGTTAAAAATTGCTGATCAACAGGAGTTGTACTTATACTGCTGAGTTCAAAATGAGCGCTATATCTTGACTGTAGTTTTTGTCTTAGTTCTATAAGCTTTTCAACACGTATTTTAAGTTTGTTACTATTAAAGGGCTTTACAATATAATCGTCTGCTCCAGTTTCTAATCCTTTTATTTCATTTTCGTCACCACTTTTAGCTGTGAGTAAAATTATAGGAATATGACTTGTTTTTTCGTCTTTTTTTAAAGTATTACAAAGTTCAATACCATCAATTTTAGGCATCATTATATCGCTAATGATAATATCAGGAATGTATTTTATGGCTTTTTTAATGCCACTTTCACCATTAGGAGCTTCTTTAATGTCATAGTCATTTTTAAAAATTGAACTTATAAATTCTCTTATATCTTTATCGTCTTCAACTATTAATAAAATAGGTTTGTCTTTAGAATTATTAATAGCTTGTTCTTCAGAAGTTACTGGAGTTTCTAAGACTGTATCAAGCTCATCATTAACAACTGTTTTAGTGTCTTCGTTTATTTCGGAAATATTATAAAAAGAACGCTCAATAGGTAAAGTTACAGTAAATTGAATATCATCTGTATTCATAGTGTGCGCTACAATATTTCCATGTGATAAAATAGCTAATTCTTTCACTAACGAAAGTCCAATGCCTACACCATCAGCATTTTTATTGTTTTGGTAATACCTTTGAAATAGTTTGCTTAACTCTTTACTAGAAATGGTATTTCCGTTATTAATAATTGTGATAATAATTTGACCGTTTTTTTCGATTGCAGCAAAGTGAATTTGACCGTTTACTGGAGCATATTTTACTGCGTTAGAAAGTAAATTGGTGGTGATTTTTTCGATAACATCTTTATCAAACCAAGCTTCAGGAATTGATTGAATTTTATGTGAAAAATGTATGTTTTTGTCTTTAGCTTTATATTCAAAAGAAGCTGCTATTTGTTTGAGGAATGCTGTAATATTTCCTTTAGAAACAGAGAGTTTTAAGTTTCCTGATTCTAACTTAGATAGGTCTAGTAATTGGTTGACTAGGTTTAACAATCGTTTAGAGTTGTTTTGAACTAAAGAGAGTTCTTTCTTATCATCTTCTGTTAGGTTAGACTTAGATAATTGTTTTTCGATTGGACCAGAAATAAGTGTTAATGGTGTTCGAAACTCATGAGATATATTGGTGTAAATCCTGGTTTTAAATTCATCTAATTTTTTTAAGCGCTCGGTTTCATTATGTTCAAATTGTAATTGCATTTTCATGTGCCAACGCCATTTAAAATACCTGTATAACAAATACATGCTAATCAAAAAAAGTAGTGCATAACAAACAATAGCTAGCTTGCTTAAATACCAAGGTTGTAGTATTGTGAAAGTAAATGTAGCAGGTGTAGTATTCCATACACCATCATAGTTACTTGATATTACTTTAAATGTATAATCGTTAGGAGGTAGGTTGGTGTAATGTGCTGAATTATTGTTTTCTGAACTAATCCAATTTTCATCATGATTTACGAGTTGATATTTATAAAGGTTACGTTCAGGTTGTGAGAAATGTAAACTAGAAAAAGTAAAGGTTACAGTATTTTGATTGAATTTAAAGGTTGAGTTTTGTTTTAAAGGATAACCTTCAGTGAAAATCTCAAACTTAGAAATAATGGTTTTTGGTTTAATTGGGTTAAATGTAAGTTGGTTAGGGTTAAACCAATTGAGGCCTTCAAGTCCTCCAAAATATAAGTTTTCGTTTTCGTCTTTATAGTAAGCTCCAGTGTTAAATTCTAAAGCCTGTAAACCATCATAGTTGCTGTAGTTTTCAAAAATAGTATCCTTAATGTTTAATTTACTTATACCATAATTAGTGCTCAACCATAAGTTGTTCTCTTTATCTGGTAGTATACCGTAAATCACATTGTTTGGTAAACCATCAACTTTGGTGTAAACATCTAATAATCCGTTTATAGTATTATACTTTTTTAAACCTTTACCATTTGTGCCAATCCATAAAATTTCATTGTCATAATGCAATGATTTTATTTTGTCATTTAAGGATTTGATATTGGTTATTTCATTAGTCTCTAAATTTAAATTATACAACCCTTTATCATCAGTACCAATCCAAAGTGTGTGCTCATTGCCTTTTATAGCTGTTTTAATGTCATTTGTTGATAGGGTAGAATTATCAGTATTGAATTGCTTAACTATACCTTTATCTATATCGAATAAAATAATACCATTACGTTCGGTACACAACCAACTTTGATTATCGTTCTCTTTTATAATTCTCCAGATTGTAAGATTTGAAATTTCAGGGAATGAATAATAGTCTCCAGAGTCAGTTCTGATATTTAAACCAAATCCTTGGTGACCTATCCACAATTTATTGTTGTTGTAGAGTAAACTTATTATTCTATCACTAGCTATTGAAGAGTTGTTAATGGTATATGTTTTATATTCATAATTATCAAAGTTGATATGTGTAAGCCCTTTACCAGATGTACCTATCCATAAATTATTATTTACATCAGTACTTATGCTTCTAACCACATCTACATTTACATTTTTAGGAACTTGATTATTTGTGAGCACATTGAATTTTATGAGGTGAGCATCATAATAGCTTGCTCCAGTTCCGTCAGAACCTAGCCATATCACTCCTGTAGCGTCTTCGTATAAACATAAGATGTCATTATAATGTATGGCAAAAGGGTTGTTTTTGTCTGCTTTAAAGTTCGTAATAGTATTATTTTCAAGATTAAGTAGATAAGCGCCATTGCCATAAGTCGCAATCCATAACCTGTTTTTACTGTCTATAAGTAAGTCTTCAATATTAAGGTCATTTGGTAATTGTGAATGTTGATATTTTATAAAAGCTGTCTTGTTATTTTCTTTAAAGTAAAGCCCTTGACCAAATGTTCCTAGCCATATATTGTTGTCTTTATCTTTTGTAAGCGCACTAAAGTTCGCGTTAGTGTGCGATTCAACATTAACCTCATTGTACGTATTGCCATTAAATTGAAATACAGCTCCTGAAGTAGCAACTATTATAGCAGTATCAGTTTCTATAAACTCATAAATGGTTCTGAGTTTGTCCTGATTATTTAAAACTTGTAGTGTATCTTTAGTTGTAGTATCAATTTTGAAGAGCCCTTTACCGTAGGTTCCTATATAAGTGTTTAGTGCTTTATCCTGAATGATTGAACTAACATTATTAAAATGTTCTAAATGCTTAAAAGTATCAGTTTTTGGATTGTAAAGTTCTAGCTTTCCTGAGTTAGTGATAACCCATAATCGGTTTTGCTTATCGATATAAATTTTACCAAGTTTGCTAAAATTTGGTCTTGTAATGTCTTCAAATTGCTTGTCGTAGTGTTTAAAGCTTTTACCGTTATATTTATTTAAACCATCTTGTGTAGCCAACCACAAATAACCTATACTATCTTGGGCAATACTTATAACACTATTTTGCGATAAACCATCATTAATGGTTAAGGTATTGAAAGAAAATGGTTTTTCAGTTATAGTTTCTTGACCGCTACAAAAAAGTGCAGATAACATTGTTAGAAAAATAACAATGAAATTGTCAACTGTTTTGTATCTCCATAACGTCATAAACTACTGTATAGATTAATTTTTTTAGGGGAGATTTTATGCTATTAACTTTACTAATATAATGAAATTTGCTTGGTTTTAGATATTTATATTATTCTATAAAAGCCCATCAACTTTTGATTGGTTTTTATGGGTTGTAAGTTTTTTATTTTTTTACAATCAATTTCTTTGTTGTGTTTCCTGTTTTTGATTTAATGTTTAACAGATATATCCCTTCAGAAAGGTCGTGAACATAAAACGAATTTTCATTTAACAATTCTATGTTAAACTTTTGTCCTAGAGGGTTGGTTAATTCAATTGAAATAACATCTATAATTTTAATATTTTTTATTGTAACTAAACTGTTACTTGGGTTTGGAAATATTTGAATAGTTTCAATTGGGTTGCCAGCATTTCCTAGATTCAATACAGCTGAATCTGCAAATGCCCATAATGAAAAAGCATTAATATTTGTTAAAGAATGATATGATTCTCCAGCTGTTCCGCCTTCATTAGTAAATGTATTACCATTGTCTGTGCTTCTAAAAGCCGCTAAATTTGATCTTTCTAGTCCATTAAGGTCTACATCTAATAAATAGAAATAAACATCTAACTCTAAATTAGTATTGATTGTAGGATTAATTTCATAATATCGGTTTACAGCAGTATTGCTATCAATATTTATACTACCATACCTTCTAAAAATTTCAGTGGTTCCCATAGACTCTGTTCCATTAAAAACCTCTAAGCCAATATTCCCAAATGTGTTGGTTTCTCCTGCAGTATGATTTCTTGTTGTTGTAATATAAGTATCATTTTCGCCAGTAATAGCGTTTGAGTTAGATTCTCCCATTATTTTAGCATTTGAAGAAAGTATTATATGGCTATCAGTATTAAGATGAAGATTTGCCATATCATTAAATTTAAGCTCGCTGTTTACAATTATTGCTCCCGAAAGGGAAAAAGTTGACGTACCATATAACTCTAAATTATTAATTGTATTTGGGTTGTTGAACTCTAAACTGTAAGAGTTGCCATCCAAACCTTGCATTAATATTGAACCTCCATTTAAAACTACATTGTTGTCATTAACAAAGCTTCCATTTTTAATAGTAATACTAGTATTATCATTAAAAAGATAAGCTCCTGAGTTAACATAAAGACCTTTCTGCCCTAATGCATTTAGATATATTGATGATAGTAATATGGTTAATAATATCTTCATTTTTTTGTTTTGAATATTTTTGAAATAATAAGCTATAATGAGTCAACTAAAAAGCCCCTAATTTTTACATTTATCGAAAAGTCTGAAGATGTTTCATTTGATATTCTCAATACTTCTCCACCTCTAACAACCATCAATATACCATAAGGGTCTTGGTAAATTCTGCTTTTAGGTTCTCCATTGAGCCGTATTGCACTATATTGACTTATAAATCCACCAGGAGCTCTTCCTATTGTTGCTTCGAACTTTCCAGAAGCATTCAAACCATTAGGCTCAATTACTATTGAAGTTACTAATAAGAACTTATCATTTGGAATAGAAGTTAAACTTGAAAGATCATCAAACCTTTCAATAGATATAAGTTGGTTAAATGACCCAGGGGAAATAGCAAAACTATATCCATAAACAGCAGTCCCTTGGTTTGGGAAAATATTATTTTCAGATGTTGTTAGGCTTGTCCAGCCATTAGCAGTATAACCTTCAAAGTCACCAGTTGCACTATAACGAACAGTACCTTCGGTAGGAGTTGTACCGTCATTTCCAATCTTTATTTTTCCATTTACATCCAAAGCTTGATTTGGAGTGTCAGTATTAATACCTACTTGAGCTAATGAAAAAAACGAAATAAGCAATGCATAAATAGTTAATTGTGTTTTCATAAATAATTAGTGTTTTGTTTATACGGCATAAAATTATATATGCTTGACACTAAATGATATAACTATTGTAACACAATATGCAATATATGTAACATAAAGTAGTTTTACTTGTATTGTTAAATATTGGAAGCTAAAAAAATAGTAGGTAGCTTACTAAGTTTTTTCTTTGTAAGAAAAAGGAAGAATCGCAGGTGAAATAATAAAAACAAAAAAGACTGTCTTTTCAAACAGCCTTTTCTAAAATATATATTATAAATAATTTATCCTTTTATAACACCTCTCGAAATTACAATTTTTTGAATTTCAGAAGTACCTTCATATATCTGAGTAATTTTGGCATCACGCATTAATCGTTCAACATGGTATTCTTTTACAAAACCATTTCCACCATGAATTTGAACCGCTTCAACAGTTTGTTCCATTGCTACTTTACTAGCATACAATTTTGCCATTGCACTAGACATATCATAGTTGTTCCCTTGGTCTTTATCCCAAGCCGCTTTCATTACAAGCATTCTAGCAGCTTCAATTTCGGTAGCCATATCTGCTAATTTAAAAGCAATGGCTTGGTGGTTGCAAATTTCAGTACCAAACGCTTTACGTTCTTTAGAATACTTAAGCGCTAACTCATAAGCTCCAGAAGCAATACCTAAAGCTTGAGACGCAATACCTATTCTACCACCAGATAAAGTTTTCATAGCGAATTTAAAACCAAATCCGTCTTCACCAATTCTATTTTCTTTAGGCACTTTCACATCATTAAACTGTAATGTATGTGTGTCACTTCCTCTAATTCCTAGTTTATCTTCTTTAGGACCTACATCAAAACCAGGCATACCTTTTTCAACTATAAAAGCATTAATACCTCTATGCCCTTTATCTTTATCAGTTTGTGCAATCACTAAATAAACATCACTACGACCTCCATTTGTTATCCAGTTTTTAGTACCATTCAATAAGTAATGGTCTCCCATATCTATAGCAGTTGTTCTTTGAGAAGTTGCATCACTACCAGCCTCTGGTTCACTTAAGCAAAATGCACCAATAAATTCTCCTGTGGCAAGTTTAGTAAGGTACTTTTGTTTTTGTTCTTCGCTACCATAAGCTTCAAGTCCATAACACACCAATGAGTTATTTACAGAAACCATAACCGAAGCAGAAGCATCAATTTTTGATAACTCTTCCATTATAAGCACATAAGATATGGCATCCATTCCGCTTCCACCATATTTAGGGTCAACCATAATTCCCATAAAACCAAGATCTCCCATTTTTCTAACAAGTTCTTGTGGAAATTGTTGTTTCTCATCACGTTCAATTACTCCTGGTAATAATTCGGTTTGAGCAAAATCGCGAGCAGCATCGCGAATCATTAGATGTTCTTCTGTAAGATTAAAATCCATATGTAGTGATAAAATTATTGATTTGTTAAAAAATGATGTCAAAGATAAGTTTTTGTTAGCATTTTTTCAATAATGATTGTTATTTTTACCATATATGACAAAAGAAACATTCAAAGTTATAGGTGTAATGTCTGGTACATCATTAGATGGTATCGATTTAATATATGTACAGTTCAATTTTAATGAAAAATGGACCTATACTATTTATACTACAGAAACTGTTTCTTACACCCAGTATTGGGAAAATACTTTGAAACATTTAGTTTCAAACTCTAAGCAAGAATTAAAAGACATCGATGATGATTACACTGTATATTTAGCAGAGGCTATTAATTTGTTTATTAAAAAACATCATATTGAAACTGTAGATGCTATATGTTCTCATGGTCATACAGCACTGCATCAACCTCAAAGCGGTATGACTTACCAAATTGGGAACTTACCAAAAATGTCAAAACTTTTACAGCATACTGTTGTATGCGATTTTAGAGTGCAAGATGTTGAACTTGGAGGCCAAGGAGCGCCTTTGGTGCCTATTGGAGATAAATTGCTGTTTTCTGATTATGACTTTTGCTTAAACCTTGGCGGATTCGCTAATATTTCAACTGAAATTGATGATACAAGAATTGCCTACGATATTTGTCCTGTAAATATTGTGCTTAATCACTATGTTAAGCCATTAGGCTTTAATTATGATAATGAAGGGCAAATTGCTAAATCAGGAAAATTACATATAGAGTTGTTAAACCAACTGAATGATTTAGATTTTTACTCAAAGAGTCACCCAAAGTCTTTGGGGTTAGAATGGGTTAAACAACTTATTTTCCCTATAATTGATGCGTATAATCTTCCAATAGAAACAATTTTAAGAACATTTACTGAGCATGTAGCTATTCAAGTTTCAAAAGAAATCAATAACAAGCACAATGCAAAAGTATTAGTAAGTGGAGGAGGTGCATACAATAAATTTCTTCTCGACTTAATTGTATCCAAAACTAAAAACAGTGTAGAGTTGCCTTCAAAAGAGATTATTGAGTTTAAAGAAGCATTAATTTTTGGATTGTTAGGAGTTTTAAAACTCAAAGGAGCAGTTAATTGTTTAAAAAGTGTAACAGGAGCCAAAAAAGATCATTCTTCTGGTAGGATTTATTATCCATAAAATTATTATAAAATTAATATTTAAGGATTTTTAGTTTTTTATATTTGTTGAAGAATAACTAACTACATGAAAGATTTACTTCAAAAGTACGAAGACAAAGACCCTGAAATTATTTTTAATTGGAAAGACCCAGAAACCGAAGCTGAAGGCTGGACAGTAATAAACTCCTTAAGAGGAGGAGCAGCTGGTGGAGGAACACGTATGCGAAAAGGACTCGATATGAACGAAGTGCTATCGCTTGCAAAAACTATGGAAGTTAAGTTTACCGTTTCTGGACCAGCAATTGGAGGTGCTAAGTCTGGTATTAATTTTGACCCACAAGACCCAAGAAAAAAAGGCGTTTTAGAACGTTGGTATAAAGCCGTTTCGCCATTACTAAAAAGTTATTATGGTACAGGAGGAGACCTAAATGTTGATGAAATACATGAGGTTATCCCAATCACTGAAGAAAGTGGTGTATGGCATCCTCAAGAAGGTGTTTTTGAAGGTCATTTTAGACCAACACAAGCCGATAAAATTAATAGAATAGGACAGTTAAGGCATGGTGTTATTAAGGTTATTGAAAACCCAAAATACTCACCTAATGTAACAAGAAAATATACTGTTGCTGATATGATTACAGGTTATGGTGTTGCTGAGGCTGTTCGTCATTTTTATGATATCCACCAAGATTCAGTTGTTGGCAAGCGTGCCATTGTTCAAGGTTTTGGTAACGTTGGTGCTGCTGCAGCTTTTTATTTAGCACAAATGGGAGCTAAAGTAGTAGGGATTATTGACAGAGTAGGTGGATTAATAAAAGAAGAAGGTTTTACTTTTGATGAAATTACTCAGCTATATTCTAATAAGTCTGGAAATACTTTAGTGAGCGATCATTTGATTCCTTTCGATGAAATGAATGAAAAGATTTGGGCTTTAGAAACCGAGATTTTTGCACCATGTGCTGCCTCTCGATTAATTACTAAAGAGCAAATAGATAATATGATTAATACAGGTCTTGAAGTAATTTCTTGTGGCGCAAATGTACCATTTGCAGATAAGGAGATATTTTTTGGACCAATTATGGAATATACAGATAATAAAGTAAGTCTTATTCCAGATTTTATTTCAAATTGCGGTATGGCAAGAGTTTTTGCTTATTTTATGGAGCGCAAAGTTCAAATGACTGACGAAGCCATTTTTAATGATACCTCAAACCGTATAAAACAAGCATTAGAAAACGTACATAAAAACAACAAATCAAAAACTGGTATAAGCGCAACAGCTTTTGAGATTGCTTTAAGTCAACTTATATAACATAACACTTAATATGGAAACACTAATTGTATTAGTATTTGTAGTAGGTTATTTAGCTATTACACTAGAACACAATTTAAAAATCGATAAACTTATTCCTGCTTTGGTCATGATGGCTATAAGTTGGGCTTTGATAGCTTTAGGTATCGATAATTTCACACAATGGTTCGACTCAGGAAAACACGCTCTTCTAGATAATTTTGGATTATTAGAGCACGAAGACAAAATGCATATGATGGAAGAAACGCTCTTACATCATTTAGGTAAAACAGCCGAAATTCTTGTGTTCTTACTAGGTGCAATGACTATTGTTGAAATCATTGATTATTTTGATGGATTTTCAACTATCAAAGGATTTATAAAAACAAAAAGTAAAAAACGATTGCTTTGGATCTTTGCGTTTTTAGCATTTTTCCTTTCAGCAATTATAGATAACTTAACTGCTACAATTGTATTAATATCTATACTTCAAAAACTTATTCAAGATAAAGATGTTAGGATATGGTATGCTGGTTTAATAATAATCGCAGCAAACGCTGGTGGAGCTTGGTCTCCAATTGGAGATGTAACCACAACAATGTTATGGATTGCTAAGAAAGTGTCTACTGGTCACTTATTTGTATATCTTTTTGTACCATCTCTACTTTGTATGTTGGTGCCAACATTTATTGCTTCGTTTTTACCTGCTTTTAAAGGAAATTTAGAAAATGAAGACGAAAAAGAAGACAAGCCTAAGAGTAAATTTAGTTCAACAATGTTGTATTTAGGTTTAGGAGGTATTGTATCAGTGCCAATTTTTAAAACGGTAACACACTTGCCTCCATATGTAGGAATGATGTTAGCTTTAGGTGTTGTTGCTATTTTTGCTGAGATTTATAGTAACTCAAAATTTGCATTATCTCATGCAGATGCTGAAGGAGCAGATTATCAAGGGCACCACAGTCCAGTACATCATTCATTATCTAGAATTGAGATGCCAAGTATCTTATTTTTCTTAGGTATATTAATGGCTGTTGCAGCATTAGAATCTTTAGGTATCCTATTTGGTTTTGCAACCACACTACAAGACAAAATGCCTATGATGGGAACTGAGTTACACCATGAAGGCGTTTCCGATTTAGTAGTTTTATTATTAGGGGTTGGATCTGCAATTATTGATAACGTGCCGCTTGTTGCCGCAAGTTTGGGTATGTTCTCTGAGCCTATCGATAACGAATTATGGCACTTTATTGCTTATTCGGCAGGAACAGGAGGAAGCATGTTAATTATTGGTTCGGCTGCTGGTGTAGTAGCAATGGGAATGGAAAAAATTGACTTTTTCTGGTACTTAAAGAAAATATCTTGGTTAGCGCTTGTTGGGTTTTTAGTAGGTGCAATTGCGTTTATGTTTACAAGAACTATATTTTAATTTATACTTTAGGTAGAAAATTAACGTTATAAAAAAAATTAACACTTTATGCTAAATATGTTATTACAAACTACTCCTGAAGAAGCTGAGGTTTTAACTGATGGAGAATCTGTTGAAAAAACGCTTTCTATCATTGAATTGATTTTTAGTGGTGGTACAGCAGGAATGCTAATTATAGGTATATTATTTGTACTCTTAGTTGTTGCTATTTATATTTATTTTGAAAGGCTTTTTGCTATCAAAGCAGCTTCAAAAATAGATTCCAATTTTATGAATCAAATTAAAGACCATGTTTCCAATGGTAAAATTGATTCGGCACAGATGCTTTGTGCTCAAGTAAACTCTCCAGTTTCTAGATTAATTAATAAAGGAATTACCAGAATTGGAAAACCATTGGAAGATATTAATACAGCTATCGAAAATGCAGGACGTTTAGAGGTTTATAATCTAGAAAAAAACGTAAGTATTTTGGCTACAATTTCAGGTGCAGCTCCAATGATTGGATTTCTTGGTACAGTAATTGGAATGATTTTATCAATATTTGAAATTGCTAATTCAGGAGGTCAAATTGATATTAAACTTCTAGCAGATGGATTATATACAGCAATGACCACCACAGTTGCAGGACTTATTGTAGGTATTGTTGGTTACATCGCTTATAACCATTTAGTGGTAAGAACTGATAAAGTTGTTTACCAAATGGAAGCCAATTCGCTAGAGTTTTTAGACCACTTAAACGAGCCTATTTAATGAATATTAGAGGAAGAAATAAAGTTACACCAGAATTCAACATGTCTTCAATGACAGATATCGTATTTCTGTTATTGATATTCTTTATGTTGGCCTCTACTTTAGTGACTACAAATGCTATTGATATCCTATTGCCTAAGGCTAGTGGAAAAACCGAGAATAAAAAATCGGTTGCTGTTAGTATCACTAAAGACTTAAGATATTATATAGACCAAAAATTAGTTGGAGAAAGTGTATTGGAAAATCAATTACTATCAGCACTTTCAGGACAAGATCAACCTACTATTGTGCTTAGAGCAGAAAAATCTGTTCCAGTAGATAATGTGGTAAAAGTAATGGATATAGCTAATAGAAATAAGTTTAAAGTAATTTTGGCGGTTAAACCTAATTAATGAAGTATTTTGAAACCATACACGAACGTAATTCGGCAAAAATCACAACTTTAATTGTGGTGATTTTGATTTTGCTGCTGTTTGTTGTTGGTCATTCATATATGGATCCACCAGAAGAATATGGTGTAGCTGTTAATTTTGGAAATTCAGAAGTTGGTAGCGGAAATATCCAGCCAACTGAACCTGTAAAATCGCAACCAAGGGAAGTTGTTGAACAACCAAAAGTAGAAGAAACGCAACCTCAGGAAACTACTTCGTCTTCTGCTAAAACAGAAGATGTACTTACCCAAGAGTCTCCTGAAGCTATTGCAATAAGAAAGCAAAAAGAAGCCGAAGCAAAAGCTAAGGCAGAAGCTGAACGTGTTGAGCGTGAGAAACGACAAGCTGAAGAAAAAAAGAGACTTGAAGAAGAGAAAAAGAAAAAGGAGCTTGATGCTTTAATAGGTGGTGTAAGTAACTCCGAAGGCACTCAAACAGGTGGCGAAGGACCAGATAATAGCGGAGGAGATAAAGGACAGCTAGATGGTAACCCTTATGCACCTAGCTATTTTGGAGACCCAGGAAGTGGTAATGGAGGAAAAGGATACGGTTTAAATGGTAGAGGTTCGGCGACGTATAATAAAGTGATTCCAGATTGTCAAGAAGAAGGAAGAGTTGTGGTCGAAATTCATGTTGACCGTTCAGGTAAAGTAATTAAAGCTATTCCAGGAAAAAGAGGAACAACAGGCGATGCTTGTTTGTATCAAGCTGCTAAAGAAACTGCATTGTCTCATAGATGGAAAGCAGATTCTAAAGCACCAGCTACACAAATAGGCTGGGTTAAAATTGATTTTAGTTTAGGTCAATAAGAATATGAACTACCAGGATACTATCAACTGGATGTTTTCGCAACTTCCAATGTATCAACGACAAGGTAAGTCGGCTTATAAAGCAGATTTACATAATACTCAGGTTTTAGCAGAACATCTTAATCATCCAGAATTCAAGTTTAAAACTGTTCATGTTGGTGGTACTAATGGAAAAGGATCAACAAGTCATATGTTGGCTTCTGTGCTTCAAGAAGCAGGTTATAAAGTTGGGTTATATACTTCACCACATTTAAAAGATTTTAGAGAGCGTATTAAGATTAACGGAAAAGAAGTCAGTAAACAGTTTGTTATAAGTTTTATTAAAAAGCACAAACCGTTTTTTGAGCAACATACACTTTCTTTTTTTGAAATGACTGTTGGGATGGCTTTTGACTATTTTTCAAAGAAAAAAGTTGATATAGCTATTATTGAAGTAGGGCTTGGTGGTCGTTTAGATTCAACAAATATAATTTCACCACTCGTTTCTGTGATTACTAATATTGGTTTAGACCACACGCAGTTTTTAGGAGATACATTAGAAAAAATAGCAGTCGAAAAAGCAGGAATCATTAAACCTAATATACCTGTTGTTATTGGAGAAATACAAACTGAAACCAAAAGTGTTTTTACTGAAACAGCTAAAAACAATAATTCAGAAATTTATTTTGCAGACCAAAATATAACTTCAGTTTTAGATAGTGACTTAAAAGGAAGTTATCAGCAAAAAAATATAAAAACCGTTTTACAAACTTTACAGATCCTAAAGCAAAACAATTTTAATATCTCTCAAAAGAATATTGCTTTAGGACTTAATTCGGTTGTTTCTAATACAGGTTTAAAAGGTAGATGGCAGATTTTACAAGAATCTCCAAAAGTAATTTGTGATACAGCTCATAATAAAGAAGGATTAACATATGTGGTTAATCAATTAAAAACTGAGGTCTATAATAAGCTTCATATCGTTTTTGGGGTTGTAAGTGACAAAGATTTATCAACCATAATTGCAATTTTGCCTAAAAAAGCTACATATTATTTTTGCAGGCCAAATATTTCAAGAGGATTAGATGAAAATAATCTTAAACATACTTTTAAAGCTCATGGCTTTGCGGGTAAGTCGTATTCTAGTGTAAATGAAGCATTAAGCAACGCGAAAAAAAGTGCAAAACCAGAAGATTTAATTTATGTTGGAGGAAGTACTTTTGTTGTTGCAGAAATAATTTAAATTTTTTTCAAAAAAGCTTTTGGGATATCAAAAACTAATTTATATTTGCAATCCAATTACAGAGGGCGCGTAGCTCAGTTGGTTCAGAGCACTTGGTTTACACCCAAGGGGTCAGGGGTTCGAATCCCTTCGCGCCCACAGAAATTTAACCCTAGAGAACTTCTCTAGGGTTTTTTTATACCTCAAAGTTTTAGCTTTATTTACATTATCTTTCTTATTTTTATAATCCAAATAATTAACTATAGCTAATCTTCTTCTTAAAGTTTTATGATATTAGGAAACATTAAAAACCTCTACAAAGATATTTTTAAGTCTTACGATAGTCCAACTTTAGAAAAACACATTGAAAAGATTGTTGAACTTGATGTTTACTTACCACATAGTTCTACGTTTTTCTGTATTACAAATACACAGGAATTAGGATTTGAATACATTAGTAAGAATATGTTTTCTTGTTTGCATATTGACCCTTTAAAGCTGAAACAAGAAGCTATGCGTTATTATTGGAGTAGAATACACCCAGAAGACGTTGAATATTGGTTACAAGCTTTAAATGCATTAATGGAGTACACTCTTGATGAAATTTCAGAAGATGAAAGACATAAAATGAGTTACACCTGGAACTATAGGTTTAAAAACGGAAGAGATGAGTATGTAAACATTATTCAAAATACGACACCTTTGGAGTTTGATTCATTTATGAAGCCTATAATAGGTTTGGCTCATTATACTGTTGTAGATTCAAGAGTAAAGCTTGGTGTGACAGCTACGGCTAAATATTTAAATGAAAATGATGAATACGAAACCAAGTATTTCAATAACTTTTCTCAGAAACTATTAACTAACGATATTACAAATAGAGAGCGTGATATTATACGTTTATTAGTTTTGAATTACTCTAGCAAGGAAATTGGAATAAAACTAAATATAAGCCCTAATACTGTAGATACACATAGACGGAACATCCTAAAAAAACTAAATATTACGTCAACAGGAGAACTTATTGGGATGTTAAAAATGAATAAAACCCTATTTTAATTAAAAACTACTCAAATTGAGTATTGTATAGCTTTGAAAAAAATAAGAATTTTACATCGCTATTAGTTAATTACAAAGGGAAAAATAGTGTCTATAATATTTATATAATATCAATAGGCACTTTTTTTATTTTATTAAGTCTAATATTCGCTCTAAAGCCATACCTCTAGATCCTTTTATAAGCATGAGCTTATCTTTAAAAGTTAGAGTGTCAAAGTGGATAGCTAAATCATTAAAATTTCTGAACTTTTTTATAAACCCATCAGTGTTTTTTAATTGTGTGCTGTAAAAATTCTCGCCAATTAAATATGTGTTAGCATTGAAATTATCTTCAATGAAGTTTACAATGTTTTGATGTTCATTATGCGCAGTTGACCCTAACTCAAACATATCTCCTAAAAACAATACTTTGTTATCTCTCTTGTATTGTAAAAAGTTCTCTAAAGCAGCCATCATACTTGTTGGGTTTGCATTGTAAGCGTCTAAGATAATTTCGTTTGAACCAACATTAATTACTTGAGATCTGTTGTTTTTTGGGAAATAATTTTCAATAGCTTTCTTAATGTTTTTGTTATCAATTTTGAAGTAAATTCCAATAGCAATTGCATAGGCAATATTACTGAAGTTATATTTTCCTGTTAAGTTGCTGGCAATTCTTATGTCTTTTAATTTTACTTCAACATTAGGTTGAGCACCTATAAATTCAATTTTTAGAATATCGCTTGTAGTTCCAAACTTTATGGTGTTGGTATAACTCCCTATTTGGTTCACTTGTTTTATATCATCTTCATTCATAAAAATTGCTTTGTTGTACTGTTTTAAATGATCATACAACTCAGATTTTGCTTTAACAACACCTTCAATACTTCCAAAACCTTCAAGATGAGCTTTACCAAAGTTAGTGATAAGCCCATAATCAGGTAATGCTATACTGCTTAAAAAAGCTATTTCTTTAGGATGATTAGCTCCCATTTCAACAATGCCAATTTCAGTTTGATTACTCATTGACAGTAATGTTAGTGGAACACCTATATGGTTGTTTAAATTCCCTAATGTGGCTGTAGTGTTATATTGCTGACTTAAAACAGCATTAATAAGTTCTTTTGTGGTTGTTTTTCCATTGCTACCAGTTAATGCAATAATTGGGATGCCTAGTTGGGTTCTGTGATATGTTGCGAGTTCTTGCAGTGTTTTTAATACATCATCTACAAGAATGATATTATCATTTATAGCGTATTCTTTTTCGTCTACTATAGCATATTTTGAACCTTGTTCAATAGCCTCAAATGCAAACGTATTGCCATTAAAATTTTCACCTTTTAAGGAGAAAAACATTGAGTTTTTTGTAATTTTTCGAGTATCAGTAGTGACTGATTTACACTCAAGAAAGCAATTGTAAATTTGTGTGATATTCATAAATTAAATGTAATAAAAAAGTCCTAACATTACTGCTAGGACTTTGTATTTTTAAATTAATCTAGAATTAATTTTTAGTCTTGTTTTTTCCTTTAGATTTTGAACCTACTCTAGACATAGCACATCTAAAACCGATGTAATCTGTTGCCATATCTTGAGGGAAGAATCTACGTTGAGCTGGATCTAACCAGTAGTCTCTATCTTTCCAAGAACCACCTTTGTATACTCTTACTTTATCATTGATTAAAGAGGTTCTGTCGTTTGACTTGTCGTACTCTTTAATTAAGTTACCTGAAGAGTCTCTCTCAATATTATGTTTTGGAGAGTTATACATTTTTCTAGTATTAGCAGTTTCTTCTTCGTCAAAACTTTCGTTGTAATAGCGAGAAGATCTAGCATCACCATCTCTGTAGTTTCTGTTGTCACTAGTATCAAAATTTGTTCTTAAGTAAGTTTCGTTTTCGTCAACTGGAACTTGTAAAATTTCACCAGGTAAGTTTCTTGCAACAAGTTTACCATTACTTAAAGTATCATATACTACTTCTTCAGGAGTTACAATTTTAACTGTACCATCATCATTAATTGCGTTTTTGGTATATACGTTTCCACGATAGTAGTTAAAGTCATTAAATTCATCATCAACAATTGGTCTGTATACGTCAGCAACCCATTCTGCAACGTTACCAGCCATATCGTATAATCCATAATCGTTAGCTTCGTAAGACATAACTTGTGCAGTGATATCAGCACCATCGTCAGACCATCCAGCAATCCCACCGTAGTCACCTTTTCCTTGCTTGAAGTTAGCTAATTGGTCACCTCTAGACTTTCTTTTTCCAGAACGTGTGTATTGACCATTCCAAGGGTATTTTTTTCTACCTCTATAAGTGTTGTAGTTTCTTAATTCACTCATCCCAAGAGCAGCATATTCCCACTCTGCTTCAGATGGTAAGCGGTATTTTGGAGAAATTACTCCAGTTTCTCTACTAGCGTAAACATTTATTTCGTTACCCTCAGCATCTGTTCTAGCTTTTCTTTTACCTCCTTTAAGTACTTCTTCGTTACCTCCAAAAGTTTCAGTTGGAGCAGTAATATAAGTGTCAGTGTTAAAGTTGCTATCAGCAGATGTATCAGTTAAGTGAGAGTCTCTTTTTAAATAACCAGCATCTTGTAAGTACATTTCATTTACTCTATCTGTTCTCCAGTTAGCAAATTCAACGGCTTGAATCCAACTAACACCTACAACAGGGTATTCAGCATAACCAGGATGACGTAAATAGTTTTCAGTCATCATTTCAGCATATCCAAGACGGTTTCTCCAAACTAATGTATCAGGAAGAGCTCCATCATAAATAAGTCTAAAGTTAGGATCGTCTGGTGGGTAAACTCTTTTTATCCAATCAAGATACTCTAAGTACATCATGTTGGTTACCTCAGTTTCATCCATGTAAAAAGATTGTACATGTTGTTGGTTTGGGCTATTATTCCAATCATGCATAACATCATCTTGTACTTTACCCATGGTAAATGTACCTCCTTCTATAAAAACTAATCCAGGAGCAGTTTCTTGTTCTTTAAAGTTAGTATTGTACTGAAAACCTCCATTTTTGTCGTTGATGTTCCAGCCAGTGGCTCTAGAACTGTTCTTTGACGAAGAAGATTTCTTACAACTAAACATGGCTAAAGATAGCATTAGGGCTAAAATTATCCGTAGGTTAAATACATTTTTCATATACATACTTTTAAGTAAGCTAGTTTATTTTAGTGACGCAATATAGTAATTAAAGAAAAAATAACAACGTTTTTTTGTAATTTATATCAAAAAAAAAGTGCATTTCATCCTTTTTTTTGTACACGATATCGGATTTTTGCTCTTTTTATCGATGTAATTTGTTACCAATTAACGAACAAATAAATTAAATATTGTTGTAATTTTGAATAAAAAATTGAAAAGCTATAATAACATATCTGTACTAACGTTTATTATACTATGAAAAAACACTTACTCTTACTTTTTGTATTACTGCCTTTTATAGGGTTTTCTCAACAAAAAACATTTCAAATTAATTGGGAAGGAGAAAAAACATTAAGAGCTGATTCTTCAATTGTTACTGTTCCATATTTTAATAAGGACAACTTTAATTTTAGTAATACTGATGGATTGAAGTTTTTTGCACATTGGAAAACCAACAACTATATCAATGAAAGCTCTGTTCAATTAGCTAATGTTTCATACTCAACTATTAGTGCAACAGATTTAAAAGGAGTTCCAATTAATACCATTTCTAATTCACCTGAATTAAAACTATCAAATGCAATAGCAAGAGATGATGTGTCTGCTTATTTAGAGTTGAAACCTATTGTTAAACAAAATGGAGTGTATAAAAAAATTACTTCATTTACCGTAAGCTACAGCACAACTAATAGTTCTAGTGCTTTAGGAAGATCTTCTAGCTCTATGTTGCAAACAAATGCAGTTACAAACTCTGTGTTGGCTTCTGGGAGTTGGTATAGGTTTTATGTAGATACTACTGGTGTTTTTAGACTAACTAAAAGTTTTTTAAATCAGTTAGGTGTTAATACAAACTCGGTGGATCCTAGAAATATTAAAGTCTATGGAAATGGAGGAGCAATGTTACCTAAAGAAAACTCAGTTTTTTATCCAATTGACTTAACCGAGAATGCTATTAAGTTTGTTGGTGAAGAAGATGGTGATTTTGATAATGACGATTATATATTGTTTTATGCAGAAGGACCAAGAGGCTATAATGAAGAGAGTAATACCAATATAAACGCATATACAGATAAATCTTACTACTACATTAATATTAGTAGTGGAATGGGAAAAAGAATCCCGGAAGCTACTCAGCCAAACGATGATGCAGATTTTGAAGTAAACACATTTCAGGATTATCAATTTCATGAAATAGACCAATATAATTTGGTGAAAGTAGGTAGGCGATGGTTTGGAGATAGGTTTGATATCGAAAATGAAAAAGAGTTTACTTTTACATTTCCAAACTTAGTGACTTCTGAACCTGCTAGAGTGAGGGTTTATGCTGCTGCAGTTTCTGAAATTGGAACATCAATGGAAGTAAAGCTTAATGGAAATACAATCTCAAATTTTACTTTTGCAGCAATTGATAATCCAACTCTAGCTTCTGGAGGGTTTTTTAATAGTGATTTAATGCTTAATTCTCCTGATGTTGTATTTAACTTAAAGTATAATAACAATAATAATCCTGCTTCTTTAGGGTACTTAGATTATATTTCTGTAGAGGCTACCAGAGAGCTGAGTTTTGAAGGAGGTCAGTTTACTTTTAAAAATGCTAATGTGGCAACCTCTGCTGGAATAGCTCAATACAATTTAGCTAATGCAGCTAACGTTTCAGAAGTATGGGATATCACTGATAAGTATAATGTAGTAGGCTATACAAATTCTGATCAAAGTTCAAACTTTAGTTTTAAAACTACAGCAGGTACTTCAAAAATATATTTGGCAGTTACGCCTTCAGATTATTTTCAACCACTAAGAGAAAGTGTTACTACAATTGCGAACCAAAATATAAAAGGAACAATATTTAATAATAGTTCAGGAGAGTTTGAAGATATAGACTATTTAATAATTTCACCAAATGCACTAGCGTCACAAGCTGAAAGACTAGCGCAAATCAATAGAGATCAATATGGGTTAACTGTTAAAGTTGTGACCTTAAATGAAATTTATAACGAATTTAGTTCAGGTAATGTTGATGTTACTGCAATAAGGAACCTTGTTAGATATGTGTATCATAATGCAAGTGCTCCAGATAAAAGACTCAAGTATTTATGTTTATTTGGTGATGCATCTTATGATCATAAAGAACGTATAGCGCCTAAAACAGATGTAGTACCATCATGGCATTCTTATGCTAGTTTTAGTCTTACAGACTCTTTTGTGTCTGATGATTACTATGGGTTGATGGACGAAAATGAAGGTAATATGGCAAGCAACAACTTATTAGATATTGCAGTTGGAAGAATTTTGGCTCAAGATTTACAAAGTGCGACTGAGCTAGTGGATAAAATTGACTCTTATCATAAAACTGCATCTTTTGGTAGTTGGAGAAATAATTGCATCTTTATTTCAGATGATGTTGATGAAGCTTGGGAAAGAATTTTACAGGAAACAACAGATGAAATTGCAGATTTAGTCACTGAAGAAAAACCATTCATTAACGCTATAAAAATTCATTCCGACTCTTATCAACAAGAATCGACATCGAGTGGAGATAGTAATCCTTCAGTTAATAAAGCTATTAGAGACGCGATAGATGTAGGTGCGTTAGTCGTGAATTACTTCGGTCATGGAGGAGAAGATGGGCTTTCAGGTGAAAGAATTTTTGATAAAATTGATTCTCAAGAAGTAAATAACACCTGTAAGTATAACTGTTTTGTTACTGTAACATGTGAGTACACAAGGTTTGATGATCCATTAAGACCAACAGCAGGAGAATATACCTATTGGAATAAAGAAGGAGGAGCTATAGGGTTGATTACTACAACTAGGCAAATTTTTGTTAGTGTGGGTGTATCATTTAATATAAAGTTAACCGAATATATGTTTGCTTTTGGTTCTAATGAATACCCTTCAATTGCTGAAGCCCTAAGGTTAACAAAAACACACCCTACAATTTCAGGTATATCACAAAAACGATTGGTGTTTTATATTGGAGATCCAGCAATGAAGCTAGCATTCCCTAAACCAGATATTAGATTAACAGCAGTTAACGATGTTTCAATTGATCAAGAAACAGACGTTTTAAAAGCATTAGATAAGGTTAAATTATCAGGAGAAGTAGTTGATGAATCAGGTAACCTTATTCCAAATTATAATGGTGTATTAACAGCAACAGTTTTTGATAAAAATATAGAAAGACAAACATTAGGTAATGATGGTACTACTGAAAACGGTCAACTCATTATCATGGATTTTGAAACATTAGGAGAAATTATTTTTAAAGGACAAGCAACTGTAGAAAACGGTCAATTTGACTTTGAGTTTGTGGTGCCTAGAGATATTAGTATTCCTGTAGGTAATGGGAAGGTTAGTTTTTATGCTCAAACTGAAAATCCTGCACAAGACCAAACAGGAGCAAGTTTTGATATTCAAGTTGGAGGTATTAACGAAAATGCAGAAGAAGATAATATTGGACCAGTTATAAACCTTTATATGAATGATGAAAACTTTGTTTCAGGTGGTATAACTAACGAAGCTCCTACACTTTTAGCAAAACTTCAAGATGATAATGGTATTAATACATCTAGTGGAGTAGGACATGATATTGTTGCTATTATTGATGGAGATGAAGCAAACCCTTATATTTTAAACGATTATTATCAAGCTAACGTTGATGATTACCAAAATGGAGAGGTGACTTATCCATTTAGAGATTTAGAACCAGGTTTACATACATTAACCTTAAAAGCTTGGGATGTTTACAACAATTCATCAACTTCTGAAATACAGTTTGTAGTACATGATAAAGATGAAAAACTAGTTATTACTAATGTACTTAACTATCCAAATCCGTTTGTAAACTACACTGAATTTTGGTTCAATCACAATAGTTCAGATAATTTAGACGTTTCTATACAGATATTTACGGTTTCAGGGAAACTGGTAAGAACTTTAAACGGTCAAACCAATTCCGAAGGATGCTGTAATAATGGAACATCTTCGTTGTCAAGAAGCATTGTTTGGGATGGAAGAGACGACTTTGGGGATAAAATAGGAAAAGGGGTTTATATTTATAAGCTAAAAGTGCGATCAAACCAATTAAACAAACAGGTAGAAAAAATTCAAAAACTTGTAATACTATAATAAAGATTTATATTTGCTAAATATTTTAGTGGTTTATAATCACTAAGTTGAATACTTAATAACACATGAAAAAATACACAATTGCCCTAATTACTTTATTAGTTTTTAATATTTCAAATGCACAGGAAGAAACTGTTGTTTTTGATAATCAATCATCAGTAATTACAACAGGCGTTCCTTTTTTACTTATAGCGTCTGATGCTCGTGCAGCAGGTATGGGAGATATGGGAGTAGCAACATCAGCCGATGCGTATTCACAACAATGGAATCCAGCTAAATATGCATTTTCTGAAACCAAATCAGGTATTGGAGTAAGTTATACTCCATACTTAAGTAAACTTGTAAATGACATCTTTTTAGGGAATATTACGTATTTCAACCGAATTAACGAAGGAAGTGCTTTCGCTGCAAGTTTTAAATACTTTAGCCTTGGTGAAATTGAAATTGTGCAAGATGAATTTTCTGAAGCTTTAATAGAAAAACCAAACGAACTTACTGTAGATGTATCTTACTCTTTACGTTTAGCAGATCAGTTTTCAATGGCAGTGGCTTTAAGATATTTGCGTTCAGATTTAAG
This sequence comes from Meridianimaribacter sp. CL38, assembly GCF_004328055.1. NCBI lineage: Bacteria > Pseudomonadati > Bacteroidota > Flavobacteriia > Flavobacteriales > Flavobacteriaceae > Meridianimaribacter > Meridianimaribacter sp. CL38. The sequence goes on from NZ_QKWS01000004.1 coordinate 25,901, forward strand.
AATTCAAGCAGTTGATGCTAATGCAAGTGCTGCAAGCTCAATAGGAGTTGATATTGCAGGATATTATCAAAGTGAAGAAGAAGCATATAATGATTTTAACGGTCGTTGGAGAGCAGGATTTGCAATTCAAAACCTTGGTCCAAAAATTAAATATGACGATGCTGGAAGAGAAAACTTTATTCCTACCAACCTAAAACTTGGTGGTGGATTCGATTTTATTTTTGACGATTATAATAAACTGTCAGTTACTGCAGAAGTTAACAAGTTATTAGTACCAACACCTCCAGTCTTAGGTTTTGTTGATACTGTTCAAGAAGGAGATACAGAGCCTAATGGGCAGCAAGATGCTAATGAACCAACAATAATTGTTGAAGGTAAAGATAACGACGTAAGTTTTGTAAAAGGTATTTTTCAATCTTTTAGTGATGCACCAGGTGGATTTAGCGAAGAGTTAAAAGAGTTTACTTGGGCTTTAGGAGCTGAGTATAAATACCAAGACTCATTTGCGTTTAGAGCAGGTTACTTTAATGAAAGCGAAGATAAAGGAGCAAGAAAGTTTTTTGCTTTAGGAGCAGGATTTAAATACTCTGCAATAGATATTGACATGTCATATCTGTTTTCAGCATCAAAAGTACAAAGTCCGTTAGAGAACACGTTGCGTTTCTCATTAACGTTTAACTTTGGAGATGGTGAATATGATGAATATTAGACATTCATTTTTAATAAACAAACTAAAAACTATTGTTAACAGCAATAGTTTTTTTGTCTAAAATAGTTTTATACCTTTATTAAGTAAAATATAAAAGTGAAAGAAGTAAAGATAGAATCCGTTTTGACGGTTTACGATAATATAGAAGAGCTTTCCAAAGATGTGATAAGCTTAATGGAAAAAGCTATGCAAGCACGACAAAATGCTTACGCTCCTTATTCAAAGTTCAATGTTGGTGCTGCTTTACTTCTAGATAATGGAGAAGTTGTTACAGGTAGTAATCAAGAAAACGCATCTTATCCTTCTGGGCTTTGTGCAGAGCGAACAGCCATTTATTATGCAGGTGCAAAATATCCCAAAGCTAAAATTGTTCAAATGGCAATAATAGCAGGTTCTACAATAAAACAAACAATGTCTCCAATTCCGCCTTGTGGTGCGTGTAGACAGGCAATAGCTGAGTATGAAGTAAAACAAGATGCACCTATTGAAATCTATTTTATGGGAGAGACAGGAAAGGTTGTAAAGTCAAATTCATTGGCAAATCTTCTGCCTTTAGTTTTTGATAAATCATTTCTATAACGTTTTCGGTAAAAATTTACGAATTACTGTTTTTTCATTAATATGTAAAGTGTTACTTTTGTTATTCGCTTGTGTCAATTTTATTAGGACACGCATTGTTTTTCTTTTATAAATTAAGTTAAATGCAAAAAGTAACAAAAGAAGTTTACCTTAAATGGTATGAAGACATGTTATTCTGGAGAAAGTTTGAAGACAAACTAGCTGCAGTTTATATCCAACAAAAAGTAAGAGGATTTCTTCACTTGTACAATGGTCAAGAAGCTGTGTTAGCAGGAGCGCTACATGCTATGGATTTGACTAAAGATAAAATGATAACCGCATATCGTAACCACGTACAACCAATTGGTATGGGTGTAGACCCAAAACGTGTTATGGCAGAATTATATGGTAAAGCAACAGGTACCTCTCAAGGTCTTGGTGGTTCAATGCATATTTTTTCTAAAGAACACCGTTTTTATGGTGGTCATGGTATTGTAGGTGGTCAAATTCCTCTAGGTGCTGGTATTGCATTTGGTGATAAATATCATGGTAGTGATGCTGTAACGCTTTGCTGCTTTGGTGATGGTGCTGCAAGACAAGGTTCACTTCACGAAACGTTCAACTTGGCAATGTTATGGAAATTACCAGTAGTATTTGTTTGTGAAAACAACGGTTATGCTATGGGAACATCTGTAGAGCGCACTGCAAACCATACAGATATCTGGAAACTAGGTTTAGGGTATGAAATGCCTTGCGGACCTGTAGATGGTATGAATCCAGTAAAAGTTGCTGAAGCCTTTGATGAAGCTATTGAAAGAGCTAGACGTGGTGACGGACCAACATTTTTAGAATTAAAAACATACCGTTACAGAGGACACTCAATGTCTGATGCACAACACTACAGAACAAAAGAAGAAGTTGAAGAGTACAAGAAAATAGATCCTATTACACAAGTAAAAGACATTATCTTGGAAAACAAATATGCAACTGAAGCTGATATAAAAGTTATTGACAAGCGCGTAAAAGATTTAGTAAGCGAATGCGAAAAATTTGCTGAAGAATCTCCATTCCCAGAAAAGAATGTTATGTACGATGCGGTTTACGAGCAACAAGATTATCCATTTATACAACACAAACTATAATAAGATATGGCAGAAGTAATAAACATGCCTCGTTTGAGCGACACTATGGAAGAAGGTACTGTCGCAACTTGGTTGAAAAAAGTTGGTGATAAAGTAGAAGAAGGAGATATCCTAGCCGAAATAGAAACAGACAAAGCAACTATGGAGTTTGAGTCTTTCTATGAAGGTACACTATTACATATAGGTGTTCAAGAAGGTGAAACTACAAAAGTAGATGAGCTTTTAGCTATTATAGGAGAAGAAGGAGAAGATATTTCTGGTTTATTAAATGGAAGTGCTACTCAAGATTCAAAAGAAGAAGAGGCACCAAAAGAAGAAAAAGAAGAAGCAACTAGCGAGCCAGCAACAGAAACTGTAGATATTCCTGAAGGTGTTACAGTGGTAACAATGCCACGTTTAAGTGATACTATGGAAGAAGGAACTGTTGCAACATGGTTGAAAAAAGTTGGCGATGCCGTTGAAGAAGGTGATATTTTAGCCGAAATTGAAACAGACAAAGCGACTATGGAGTTTGAGTCTTTTCAATCAGGTACATTATTACACGTAGGATTGCAAGAAGGAGAATCTGCAAAAGTAGATGCACTTTTAGCTATTTTAGGTCCTAAAGGAACTGATGTTGCAAACATTGCAAAGAATTTCAAAGCATCATCAGGAGAAAAAGCAGAAGCTCCAAAAGAGGAAGCACCAAAATCAGCTTCTAAACCAGAGCCAAAAGTTGAAGCTCCTAAAAAAGAAACGCCTAAAGTTTCTGCTCCAGCATCAACATCATCTTCAGATAGAGTATTTGTATCACCATTAGCTAAAAAAATGGCTGATGAAAAAGGTATTAATTTATCTCAAGTAACAGGTTCAGGTGAGAATGGTCGTATTATAAAACGCGATATAGAAAACTTCACACCAGGAACATCTGCCGCTGCAGTAGGTAAATTTGTACCAACAGGTCAAGAAGATTTTGAAGAAGTAAACAATTCGCAAATGCGTAAAGTGATTGCAAAACGTTTAGCAGAATCTAAATTTACAGCACCTCATTATTACTTAAATGTAGAGTTTGATATGGAAAATGCTATAGCTTTCCGTGCGCAGTTTAACTCTATTCCAGATACTAAAATATCATACAATGATATGATTGTTAAAGCATGTGCTTTAGCGTTAAAACAACATCCGCAAGTAAACTCACAATGGTCTGCAGATAAGATGCGTTTAAATCACCATGTGCATATTGGTGTAGCAGTTGCAGTTCCTGACGGATTGGTAGTTCCTGTAGTGCGTTTTGCTAATGAGCAATCATTACCGCAAATAGGTGCTGAGGTTAAAGAACTTGCAGGTAAAGCTAGAAACAAGAAACTAACGCCTCAAGAAATGGAAGGTAGTACGTTTACTGTATCTAATTTAGGAATGTTTGGTATAGATAGTTTTACATCTATCATCAACCAACCTAACTCTGCAATTCTTTCAGTAGGAAATATTGTTGAAAAACCTGTAGTTAAAAATGGTCAAATTGTAGTAGGACATACCATGAAGTTATGTTTAGCTTGTGACCACAGAACTGTAGATGGAGCAACTGGAGCTCAATTCCTTCAAACATTAAAAGGATATATTGAAAATCCTGTTACAATGTTAGTATAGAAAACTTCTGCGTAAGCAGAACATACATTATAATATAATCCTGATTTGATTTTTTCCAATCAGGATTTTTTTATCTTTAAGCTTTAATACAATCAATCAAAAATTATGAAAAAACTATTAGCACTTATCATTGTTGTTTTAGCGTTTAGCTGTAAAAATGAACCTAAAGTAGAAGTAGGACCTAAAATTACTATTACAAGTGGTGAGTTAAAAGAAGCTGTGACTTATTTGTCTTCAGATGAACTATTAGGTCGAGATACTGGTACGCAAGGTATAGATGATGCAGCAACATATATTGAAAAACAATTTGAAAGCTATGGTGTAAAACCTTATTTTGAAACTTTTAGGGATAATTTTAAGCTTGATAGTTTAGATGCTTTTAATGTGGTTGGAGTTATTGAAGGTGTAGATGAAACGTTAAAAAATGAATATATAGTTATAGGTGCTCATTATGATCACATAGGTTATGGAAAACCTGTTGAAAATGACTCAATTGCTAATGGAGCTAATGACAATGCTACTGGAACAGCTGGTGTAATGGCAATGGCTAAATATTTTGCAACTAGAAAAAACAATAAGCGTAGCATTTTATTTGCACTTTTTACTGCTGAAGAAAGAGGGTTGTTAGGTTCAAAGCATCTTGCTGAACGTTTAAAGAGTGATAGCTTAAATGTATATACAATGGTTAATCTTGAAATGATAGGTGTACCTTTTAAGGATAGAGATTATCAAGCGTTTTTAACAGGCTATGAGTTATCTAATATGGCTGAGAAAATGAATGCTTACGCAGGAAGTAAACTGATAGGTTTTTCTGAAGTTTCTAAAAAATACAGACTTTTTATGCGTTCAGATAATTACCCATTTTACGATCAGTTTAAGGCACCTTGTCAAACATTATCAAGCTGTGATTTAACTAATTTTGATTTTTATCATCATGTTGATGATGAAATTGAACTTATGGACTTTAATTTCATGGCAAACCTTATCAACTCTACAATTCCTGTTATTGAAACTATGAGTAATACGCCAACTAAAGAGATTGTAATGCATGAAGCAGAGTAAAAATATTATTATTACAGGAACTAGTAGAGGTATTGGTTTTGAGCTGGTTCATCTTTTTGCTAATCAAGGACACAATGTGTTGGCACTATCAAGAAATGCGCAACCAGTAAATAATCTACATTTTGATAATATTACATCCTTTTCTTTTGATTTATGTAATGATGATGACTATCAAAAAGTAGAACAATTCATAAAAAATGAATGGAACCATGTTGATGTTTTAATCAACAATGCAGGAGCATTGCTTAACAAGCCCTTTTCAGAAACCACAATGGACGATTTTGAGCATGTTTATAAAACTAATGTTTTTGGTGTAGCTGAAATGACTAGAGTGGTTTTACCATTTATGAAAAGCGATGGACACGTTGTAACCATAAGCTCTATGGGAGGGATTCAAGGAAGTATGAAATTTCCAGGACTAGCTGCATATAGTTCTAGCAAAGGAGCAGTTATTACATTAACCGAATTGTTGGCTGAAGAATACAAAAATTCTGGTCCGCAATTCAACGTGTTAGCTTTAGGAGCAGTACAAACCGAAATGCTTGCCGAAGCTTTTCCAGGTTATGAGGCTCCAACTACAGCTTTGCAAATGGCTGAGTATATTGCAGACTTTTCGCTTAACGGAAATAAATATTACAACGGAAAAGCATTGCAAGTATCTAATTCTACTCCTTAATGATGTCTAAATACAAGTGTATTATTTTTGACTGTGATGGTGTGTTGGTCGATAGCGAGCCAATTGGCAATCAGGTGTTGGTTGATATGGCTAATAGTTATGGAGCTGATATAGATTTAGATTATGCGTTTAAGCATTTTAAAGGAGGTTCAATATATACTTGTAGAGATAAAATTCAAGCGTTGGTAAATCAACCATTATCTCAAGGTTTTATAGCAGAATATAGAAGACGAAGTTATAGTGCGTTTAAAGAACAAATTCAACCTGTAGAAGGTGTAAAAGAGGTGATTGAGTCATTATCTATTCCTTTTTGTGTGGCTTCAAGTGGGCCAACTGAAAAAATACGCCTTAACTTAGAACTTACTGGTTTGCTGCCTTACTTTGAAGACAACATCTTTAGTTGTTACACTATCGAAAAATGGAAGCCAGAACCAGATGTGTTTATTTGGGCTGCAAAAACTATGGGTTTTAAACCTGAAGACTGCGTAGTGATTGAAGATAGCTTAACAGGAATACAAGCTGCTAAAGCAGGTGGTTTTGATGTTTTTGGATTTACTGCTCATTATTATAATAACGAGTTAGAAGCAGAAGCAACTACTACCTTTAATTCAATGGAAAAACTATTGGAATTAATCTAATTGTTTTTTTCGAACTTTACTTTTGTAGTCATAAGTTCAGCGTTGTCAATAGTTGTTTTTTCTGAACGTATAATTGCAGTTATTGAATCTTTTTGTGAACCTCTATCAGTAATAATATCAAAAGCAAGGTGTAGTTTAGAAACAGAATCAGAAAGTATTTCGGTATTAACTTTAGTTACGTTTTCAATATGTGCTTGTCGTATAGTGTTGGGTAAGCTAACAGCGTTGTTAGAAAGGTTTTCAATTTGCTTAGTGATGTCCACTTCAAATTCAGGATGATGTTTTAATAGTAAAGACAAATCATAAAGCTCTTGAAGTTTTTGAGAAGCCACAGTTTGATATTCAAAGTCTTCTTGAGTGCTCAAATAATTATCAAGATCATCAATTACTGATTCAGCAGCGATATTGTTCTCATTAAAGGTTTTTGTTTCATTAGCGCATGAAACAAAAAGTAATACCCAAAAACCTATTAATATCCTTTTCATTTCACAATAAATTTAAGCATTACAATCTTACCATTAACCAGTCGCTTGTCTAGAATTTCAATAGATTTTAAGCTGCTAGTAGGTATGGTTAATGTTCTTATAAACTTGTCCTTGGTATAAAGCTCTACGCCAATATTGTTTGCAAACAATTGGTAAATTTTTGCATTGTCAGCTATTAAATTATTAAGCTGTGTTTTATGTGTAGTCCAATCTTTAATATTACCATTAGTATAGTAGTGGAGCATTAACGCATAATCATCAGGAGCTAATTTGACAGTTTGGTTTTTATTTGAGTCAATTGACCTTACAATGGTATCTGTTTTATGATATGGAGATTGTACAACAAAAGTGATGGTTTTTTCTTTAGTGGTAAATTCAAAACACCCAAGACTATCGGTTTTAAAATGTAAAGGAGATTCTCCGTTTTGTAGAACTTTAATATCCAAAGGTATTTTTGTGATGGCTTCATTTTTAATCTCATCAACAAAACAAAAGTGAAATTCATTTTTCAAACTCTTACTATAAAAAATAAGCATAATTATAGGTAGCGCTGTAAGCCAATATAACGGCTTTTTGTTTTTCTTTTTTGTTGAACTTGAAAATAGATGTGCTTCTTTAAAGGCATGCCAATTGTTAAAACCAACATACTGACTTAAGAGATTAAGCATGTCTATTCGAGGTAGCTTTTCAGGTTCGTTTTTAAAATAGGTATAAAACCATTTTTCGCTAACCTTTGCTTTTACCTTGCTAAATAAATCTTCTTGAAAGGCAACAATGTCTTCTCCTTTCCATTCTTCAATAGCATTAGGCGCACTATAATGCTGCAAAAAAGTAGTTGCAACAGTCTGTTTTAAAAGATTAAAATGATATGAATGTTCAGGATTCAAATAGTGTAAACTGCTGTTTTTTTAGTGTCTTTTTTAATTGTAAAATAGTTTACAAAAGCTTTTCTACAGCTTTACAATATAAAAATGGTATTGCTTAATAGGTTTGCTATGTAAATTTTAAAAATATAAAATTATGAACGCAAATCCATTAAAATCAGTATTTAAAATTATAACTATAAGTTTATTTGTTATGCTGCTTTCAGCATGTCAAAATGAAAGTTATAAAGAAAATGTATCAGTAGCAGATACTGCTGTGTCAGAAGAGTATGAGGCTGTAACTTCAAAAACCGAACCATCAACAAGTACAATTCCTAACAACCTAAAAATTATTAAGTCGGCAAATGCCAGATATAAGGTAAAGCATGTAAAGGTTGCAACGAAGAAAATAAAGCAAATTGCTTTAAACTTTGACGCTTATATTTCCGACTTAAGATTTCAAAACGATTTATACAGAATCGAAAACAGGTTTACTGTAAAAGTGCCTCAGCAGCATTTTGATGCTATGATGGACTCCATAAGTGCAATTGTTGAATTTGTAGAGTATGAGAATATTACCACACAAGATGTCACCGAAGAGTACATTGATATTGAAACCAGATTAAAAGCCAAACTAGAAGTAAAACAAAGGTATGAAACCATATTACGACAAAAAGCCAAAACAGTTGAAGAAATTTTAGCAACCGAAGAAAAACTTCGTGTGATACAAGAAGAGATTGAAAGCGAACAAGGACGACTTAAATACTTAACCAACAAAGTAGCTTACAGTACCATACAAATAGATTTATATGAAACGGTTGATTACAAAGAAGAGCCAACGAGTTATAAAAAATCATTTTGGAGCAAAACTAAAGAAGGCTTAGTTTTTGGTTGGAATTTTATAGAAACCATTGTGTTAGGAATCATTCATATTTGGCCGTTTATTATTTTAGGTAGTTTATTATTCTTTGTGATTAAAAAAAGAATAAAAAAATAAAAAGGTTGGTCCTCTAGAAAATAACTAGAGGACTTTTCTACACTTTTAAACAACCACGAAATCCTCTTGCTGCATAATAAGATTGTGCTCCATTGTGATAAACAAAAACAGTATCATAACGAAAATCAGCAAAAAGAGCACCTCCAAGTTTTCTAATATTTTCAGGAGTTTGTATCCAACTAGATGTTTTGGTGTCAAAATCTCCTAATTGCTGTAAAGCTCTATATTGTGTTTCGGTTAATAATTCAATTCCCATTGCTTTGGCTACATCAATGGCATTGTTTTCGGGTTTAAATTTTTTACGAGATTCTTGAGCTTCAAAGTCGTAGCAATAGCTTCTACGTTCATTAGGGCTTTCAGTTGAGCAGTCAAAAAACAAATATTCATTTGTCTTGGAGTCAAAATATACAACATCAGGTTCGCCTCCTGTTTGTTCCATTTGCTGTATAGACCATAGTTTTTCAGGGTTTTCTTCAAGTCGTTTTTGTACACTGTCCCATTCAATACTATTATGTCTTTGCATATTTTTTTCAAAACGTAGTTTGAGAATTTTAAGTAGTTGATCGCTGTCGTTCTTTGTCAATTGTTTTTTCATAATAAAAGCAGCTTTTAAATCAGAACAAGAAAATTAATGGTTTTATCAGATAATGACGAATTTATGTCTTTATTTTTTTTAAAAACTAAATACAAATCCTTTATTTTTGTTGCGATGCAAAACACACTTCAAAATTATATTCCAGAAAGTGCACTCCCAAAAGTTTTAGAGCTTTTAGACCATGACCATTTAACTGTAAAGGTGAAGAATGAACGTAAAACCAGACATGGAGATTATAAACGTTTACCAAATGGAACACATCAAATTACTGTAAACTCTAACTTGAATAGGTTTAGGTTTTTAATTACACTTATTCATGAGATAGCACATTTTGAAGCATACAAAGAGTTTGGACGCTTTATAAAACCTCATGGAGTAGAGTGGAAGCACACCTTTCAGAAATTGATGCTACCGTTTTTAAACCCTAACGTTTTCCCAAATGAGCTTTTACCTCTATTAGCAAAACACTTTAAAAACCCAAAGGCATCTAGCGATACAGATGCACCATTGGCCTTAGCATTAAAGCAATTTGACGAACCTAATGATAAAACATTTGTTTTTGAAGTACCTTTGGGTAAAACATTTAAGCTTTACAATGGCAGGATGTTTTTAAAAGGAGAAAAGCGCAGAAAGCGTTTTGAGTGTGTTGAGGTAAAATCAGGAAAAGTATATCTTTTTAATCCAAACGCAGAAGTAGAATTACTAAACTAATAACAATGAATAAGAATTATTATGCAATATTAATGGCAGGTGGAGTTGGTTCCAGATTTTGGCCTGTAAGTACTCAAGAGTATCCAAAGCAATTTCATGATATGTTAGGTACTGGTGATACACTTATACAAAAAACTTTTAATAGATTGTCTGAGCTTATTCCAAAAGAAAATATTTTTATTCTTACCAATGAGCGTTACAACGATTTGGTGTTTCAGCAGTTGCCAGATGTTACAAAACGTCAAGTAGTTTTAGAACCTGCAATGCGAAATACAGCACCTTGTATTTTATATGCATCTTTAAAAATTCAAAAGGAAAATCCTGATGCAGTAATGATTGTTGCACCAAGTGACCATTGGATAGAAGACGAAAACGCATTTACACAAAATGTAAAGCAAACCTTTGAGTTTTGTGAACAAAACGATGCCTTAATGACTTTAGGTATTCAACCTACTTTTCCAAATACAGGATATGGTTATATAGAGTTTGATAAATCGTCTAATCAAGATATAAAACCAGTAAATCAGTTTAGAGAAAAACCAGATTATGAAACTGCCAAATCATTCATAGCACAAGGAAATTTCCTATGGAATGCAGGTATTTTTATGTGGAGTGCAAAAAGTGTGATTAAAGCCTTTAAAAGCAATCAACCAGAATTGTATAGTTTGTTTGAAACAGGAATTGAGGCTTATAATACCGATTTGGAAGATGGTTTTATTCAAGAAAATTATGCCAAAGCAGAGAATATTTCAGTGGATTATGCCATAATGGAAAAAAGCGAAAATGTGTTTGTGTTGCCAGCAACTTTTGATTGGAACGACCTTGGTACTTGGGGAAGTCTTTATGATAAACTAGATAAAGATTCTGATAATAATGCAGTTGTGAATGCTAAAACTTTGACTGAAGATGCTACGGGAAATATGATTAGAAGTAAAAAAGATAAAATTGTAGTTGTTGACGGTTTAAAAGATTACATAATTGTTGATAAAGACGAAGTTTTGCTTATCTTCCCTAAAGCAAAAGAACAAGACATCAAAAAGGTACTTCAAAATGTGAAAGAAAAATTTGGAGAGTCTTATGGTTAATTGTTCATAAAGTAATTATTTTAGATTAAATTATTACAAGGTTGGAATTTTAAAGATATGAGCAACGAAAGTAAATTTAACTTCTCTGAAGACGAGCAAATACAAAAAGATAAAGACAAAGCTGTAGAAGAGAAAAAAGAAGCTGTTAGAAAAGATGCAAAAGGTCTTTTTGCTAGTATATCTAACTTTTTAAGTGAGCTTCTAGACTTTAGAGACGATACAGATAGAGACGCAACTATTGCTGCTATAAAAGCCGATATTCCTTTTAAAGGCGCTACGGCTTGGATTTTGGTGTGCTCAATAATGGTGGCTTCAGTAGGACTAAATGCTGATTCTCCTGCTGTTGTTATTGGTGCCATGTTAATTTCTCCATTAATGGGTCCTATTTTAGGTATTGGTATGTCTATTGCACTCAACGATATTGATACACTTAAGAAGTCATTGATAAACTTAGCGATAATGATTGTGTTGAGTTTACTCACAGCCTTTTTGTTTTTTAAATTCTTTCCAACTGCTGATATACAAACCAATGAGATTTTTGGACGTACCAAACCAGATATTAGAGATGTGTTAATCGCTTTTTTTGGTGGAGCAGCTTTAATTATAGCTAGGACTAAAAAAGGAACAATAGCATCAGTTATTTTTGGTGTTGCTATTGCAACAGCTTTAATGCCTCCTTTATGTACAGCAGGTTATGGACTAGCACATAACTGGGAGTTTTTCCTAGGAGCAATGAACCTATTTACCATTAATACTATATTTATTGCTCTTGCCACTTTTATAGTGTTAAAAGTGTTGCGTTTTCCTATGCTTAGATATGCAAACTCTAAAAAGAGAAAACGTATTGCTCAGTTAGCGTCGTTAATTGCTATAGTAGTAATGATTTGGCCAACATTAAGTTTTATAGATTTTATTACAGAGACAAGGTTAAAAGGAGATTATGAGAGTTTTATTGAAAATGAGGTGAAATCTAATAACGACCTTTGGTATCAAAAAGGAATACCTCATTATACTGATAAAAAAATAACACTTTACTTTAATGGTGAAATATCTGAAGCTACTGAAACTGACTTAAGAAACGAGTTGAAACAATACAATAATATCAGTGATTTTACACTTGAGTTCTTTGGAAACAAAAACAGAAGCTTTGATAAATTATCTGATGCTTACGATAGAGCTATTAATGAACTAGATAGAAAAGACATGATTATTTCTGGTCTAGAACAAGAGATAAGAGAATTACAACAAACCATTTCTGGGTTAAATGGTCAGTTAGAAACTAATAACACTTCAAATGCGGTTGCATTTTCTAGTTTAGCTAAAGATGCTAAAATTAAGTTTTCTGATTTAGACTATTTTGGATATTCAAAAAGACTAGAGTCTAAAGACTTTATAAAAGTAGATACAGTAACAATTGCTAATATTAAATGGAAAACCAACGTTAGTGATAGTATTGCTTTAGTAAAAGAAGGTGAGTTACTAGCTTGGTTAAAGCAAACTCTTAAAACTGAAAAAATAAGTGTAAAGAGAGAATAGTTTTTTTAGCTATTCTCTTCTAAGTACATTCTTCGTACTTTTTTAAATAATTCAGAAGAATATACAAAGTTTGTTACTGCTTCGTTGTCAGTTTTAAAAATAGTGTCTTTAGAGCCTTCCCATTCTTTTAGTCCGTTTTTAAGAAACACAATTTTTTCACCTATTTCCATCACTGAGTTCATATCATGGGAGTTTATTACAGTAGTAATGTTATACTCGTCAGTAATTTCTTGTATCAAGTTGTCAATAACAATTGCAGTTTTAGGATCTAAACCAGAGTTAGGTTCGTCGCAAAATAAATATTTAGGATTGTTTACAATAGCACGAGCAATGGCAACACGCTTTTGCATTCCACCACTAGCTTCACTTGGCATTTTATTGTGAGCATCGTCAAGATTAACACGCTTAAGCACAAAATCTACACGATCTTGCATTTCACTTTTACTTTGTTTAGTAAACATACGTAATGGGAACATTACATTTTCGGCAATCGTCATAGAGTCAAAAAGTGCACTCCCTTGAAATACCATGCCTATTTCGGCTCTTAAATTTCGTTTTTCATCAGGACTTAGCTTGCTAAATATTTTTCCTTCGTAAGCAATAGAGCCTTCTTCATAATCAAATAAACCCAACAAACATTTTAAAAAAACTGTTTTACCAGAACCACTTTGTCCAATAATAAGATTGGTTTTGCCTTTTTCAAAAGAGGTTGTAATTCCTTTTAAAATATGAGCTTCTCCAAACGATTTATGTAAATTTTTAACTTCTATCATTAGCCTAATAACAAACTGGTTAGTAAAAAGTTTAAGAGAATAATTACAACACTAGTCCAAACAAACGAGGTTGTGCTGGCTTTACCTACTTCAAGAGCTCCACCTTTCATGTAATATCCATAAAATGAAGGTATGGTTGCTAAAATAAAAGCAAAAACTATAGTCTTTATAAACGCATATGTAATATGGAAAGGAATAAAATCTGTTTGAATACCTATAACGTAATCTTCTAAAGTACCATAACCGCCATACACACATGCAGCCATACCACCAAGAACGCCTAAAAACATTGCAATGGAAATCACAAAAGGATAAAGCATAAGCGAAATGAATTTAGGGAAAACAAGATAGTTTAACGAGTTAATTCCCATAACTTCTAGAGCATCAATTTGCTCGGTTACTCGCATAGTTCCTATGCTTGAGGTAATAAAAGAACCCACTTTACCAGCCATAATAATAGAGATAAACGTTGGAGCAAATTCTAGTACTATCGATTGTCGAGTTGCAAAACCAACAAGGTATTTTGGTATTAAAGGGTTGTTGATGTTTAATGACGTTTGTATTGCAACAACGCCTCCAACAAAAAAGGCTATAAATGCAACAATACCTAAAGAGCCAATAACCAAATCGTCAATGTCTTTTAATATCAACTGCTTCATTACGCTCCACTTCGTAGGCTTGCGGAACATTTCAGCAATCATCAAAAAATATTTACCAATATTATGAAGGTACGTCATAGTATAATTTGTTACTGCTAAAGTAAAAAAAACTTACAGGTATTTAACCTTAATTTTAAATTATGATGTTTTAAAATCTGTATTTTTGGGCTTCGTTTACAAATCACAACAATGAAAAGACATTTAACACTATTAGTATTATTAGCAATTACTCTATCATGTAAAGCCCAACATGAAATTACAGAGATAGAAACTCAGTATGAGCATGATTTAACTTCAAGACCAAAATTGGTTGTAGGTATTGTAGTTGACCAAATGAGATACGATTACTTAACACGTTTTTATAATCGTTTTGGAGAAGGTGGATTTAAACGAATGATAAACGAAGGGTTTAACTGTAAGAACAACCATTTCAACTACATTCCGACAAAAACAGGACCAGGACATGCATCGGTTTATACAGGAACTACACCAAAATATCATGGTATAATTGCTAATGATTGGTATGATAAAGATGCTAAACAAATGGTGTACTGTGCAGGAGATGACACGGTGGAATCAGTAGGGACAACAAGTTCTTCTGGAAAAATGTCACCACAACGCATGTTAACAACCAGTTTTGCTGATGAAAATAGATTGTTTACTCAAATGCGAGGAAAGACCATTGGTATTTCAATGAAAGATAGAGGAGCAATTTTACCTGCAGGACATACTGCTAATGCAGCGTATTGGTTTCATGGTAAAAATGAAGGAAAATGGATATCGAGTACTTTTTACATGAACGATCTTCCGCAATGGGTTAAGGATTTTAATAATTCAAATGTTGCGCAATCTTATTTTAAAGTTTGGAATACCTTATACGATATCAATACTTATATTGAAAGCGGTAGCGATTTAAACAATTTTGAAGGAGGGTTTAAAGGTAAGGAAACAGCAACTTTTCCTTATGACTTGGCTGCTTTAAAAGACTCTAATGGAGGTTTTGATATCCTTAAAGGAACTGCTTATGGAAACGACCTTACTACAGATTTTGCTTTAGCTGCAATTGATGGAGAACAATTGGGTAAAGATAGTATCACTGATGTTTTGGCTTTAAGTTACTCAAGTACTGATTATGTTGGGCACAATTTTGGTGTGAATTCTAAAGAAGTTCAAGATACATACCTTAGACTAGATAAAGACTTAGAGCGATTATTTAATCACTTAGATGCGACAGTTGGTAAAGGAGAATACACTGTATTTTTAACAGCAGATCATGGAGCTGTTGATGTGCCTTCATATTTACAATCGGTTAAAATTCCTGCTGGGTATTTGAATAACTCAAAAACTAAAGCTGATTTTAATGAGTTTATGACTGCTAAGTTTGGAGCGTCTGATTTAGTTGAAAATGTAAGCAATGATCAAATATTTTTAAATAGAGAGAAACTAAAAACTCTAGATTTAGACTTAGATGATGTACAAGAGGCTATCGTTGATGAGTTAATTACTTATGAAAATGTATATAAAGTGTATTCATCTAAAACAATGAGTACAATGTCGTTTGACTCAGGAGTAGAGCAATTACTTCAAAAAGGTTATAATCAAAGACGTTCTGGAGATATTTTGGTAGTGCCAAATCCAGCACATATTTCATACAGTAAAACAGGTTCAACTCATGGTAGTGGGTTAAATTATGATACACATGTGCCTTTATTATTCTTCGGAAAAGGAATTAAGCATGGAGAAACATTTCAAAAAACCGTAATACCAGATATTGCACCAACAATTTCGGCATTTTTAGGTATTAGTTTTCCTAATGGTGCAACAGGACAACCTTTAGGGTTTGTTTTAGATTAGTTTGAATAAAAGACGATTATATACCATTATTGTTGTACTTATTGTCATAGGTATTTATGGCTACGAACACTTTTTAAAAGAACAAGAAGTAGCCGAAATAGTATCTGAAGGAGAAACTGTAAAAACAGATACTAACGAATACTTTTTGCCAACAAGCACAACAGGACAAATAGTACATCATGAAAGTTACTCGCTATCTTACAGTGAACCTCACGAGCAAGCTGAATGGGTAGCTTATGAGTTGAAAAAATCGCATTTATCAAATACTAATTTTAAACGACCATATTTTGAAATTGATAAAGCTGTAAAAACTGGAGCAGCACATTGGCGCAATTATAAAAAGTCAGGGTATGATCGAGGGCATTTATGTCCTGCAGGAGATAGAAAATACAGTAAATATGTTCATGATGAAACATTTTTAACCAGTAATATTAGTCCGCAAAAGCATGCGTTTAATTCTGGTATTTGGAATACTTTAGAGCAAAAAGTGCGTTATTGGGCTAGTAAGTATGATGGCGTATATGTGATTTCTGGAGGTGTGTTAAAAGGCAATTTAAAAACTATAGGAGAAGAGCGCGTAGCGGTTCCTAATCAGTTTTACAAAGTGCTTATTGATGATAATACTGGTAATACAAAAATGATAGCGTTTTTGATGCCTCATGAAAACTCTAATAAACCATTGTATGAGTTTGTGGTTTCGGTAGATTCTTTAGAAGCGTTAACAGGAATTGATTTTTTTCCAGAACTAGATGACGCTATTGAAAATAGGTTAGAGGCTTCAAGTAGTTACAAAGCGTGGAGTTTTGATTGAAAAAATGTCTTTAGTGTTGCTATAATACCTACTTTTTTTAAGCTTATTGTTTGAGTTTGCCTATTATTCCTTTCCAACGAAGTTGTCGTATAAATTTCCCTTCATCTTTAGAAACTAAGAACGCTTTACGTTCTTTTTTGGCTTTAAAATAGCCTACTAAGTAATTTTTAAATAGAGCAAAACTTCTTTTTTTATAAGATAGTTTTAATGCCGAAATTAATGTAATTACAAAACCATAACGCATTTTATACATGGCTTCACCTTGTAAATGTTTAGAGGCTTTATTGTAACTATTTCCTGTGGGTTTTAAATGCTTTACACAAAGCGACTCGTCAACAACCACTTTCCAATTATGGTATTTAGCGAGTAAAGTATCTACAGTGTCCCAGCCAATAGATGGTTTTAAACCACCAATAGCTTTAAAGCAAGCTTTTCGGTAAGCTTTAAATGGTCCACGAACATGCGTTTTGTTGGCAATGTTTTCATAAACCCATTCATGATCTTTTTTTATATAGGCTAAACCTCCAGCAATTCCAACAGATTTATTACTTTCAAAAACCATTTTTATACACTCTAAATAATTGGTAGGGAGAATAATGTCTGCATCAAACTTACAAATTACATCGTAGTTGTCGTCTAGCGTGTTGTAGCCTTGGTAAAAGGCGTTTATTACTTTTGAACCCGGAAGATGAGTGTTAGAGGATTTGTAATTTACAAGGGTTATCCAGGAGTGTTTTGAGCAAAAAGAAGAGACTATAGCTTCGGTCTTGTCTGTAGAGTTATCGTTAACTACAACCACTTTTCTAGGTAAAACCGATTGATTAACTAACGACTCTAAAGTTTGCGCAATGCAATCTTCTTCATTATAAGCTGGTATGACGATATAAAAGTTCAAAAATTTGAAATATTAAGTATTCAAAGTTAAACTCTTTCAGCATAAACAATGTAATATCTTGGCGTAAACCAACGTAATATTGGTCTAATACCTATCTTTTTTGTTGGATTGGTCCATTTTTTAGAGTCTATAATTTTCCAACCTGTTTTTTCTAATAACCAATCAAACTGCCAATCTTCAAACTCATGGTAATGACGATCTCGCATATCGGTTTTACTTCTGTAAGCAGAAGCAAACCATAATTTTAAAGGAATGCTAGCTACTAATTTATCTGATTTTATAGACTTTAAAACAGTATAAGGTGAAAGCAAATGTTCAAAAATTTCAAAAGCAGTTACCACATCAGTATTGGCGTTTTCAATTTCAGAGGTGTCTTCGTCTAAATCAATACCAGAAGTGTTTTCAACAGAAAACCCATTTGCTTTCATAATTTCTGTAAATGGGTTTTCTACACCTAAATCCAAAACAGAAGCAGGTGTTTTAATATGCTTTTTTAAGAACTCTAAAGTTATTTTATATCTCTTGTGTGGAAATTTTCCTTCGTACATAGCTTCTTTCCACAACAGTGGAAGTATTATTAATATTTGTAAACAATAGCGTTAATGTGCATTCCTGCACCAACACTTGCAAACATAATAATATCTCCTTTTGTAAGACTATGATTTTCTAATTTATTGTTCTTTACCAAGTCAAAAAGTGTAGGTACAGTTGCAACAGAACTATTACCTAATTTTTGAATGTTCATAGGCATAATACCTTCAGGAATATCGGTTTTGTAGAGTCTGTAAAAGCGTTTTAATATGGCTTCGTCCATTTTTTCATTAGCTTGATGGATGAATATTTTTTTCACCTCTTTAATGTCAATTCCGCTTTTATCTAAGCAGACTTTCATTGCACTTGGAACATTGCTTAAAGCAAATTCGTAAATTTTACGACCATCCATTTTAATGTAACGTGTGTCTCTACAAAGGTCTTGATTGTTTGAGTTTCCGAAGAATAAATAGTAAGCTTCATCATAAGTAAAACTAGCACTTTCGTGTGCTAAAATTCCGCCTTCATCATTAGTAGCTTCTATAATTGTTGCGCCAGCTCCATCACTGTAAATCATAGAGTCTCTATCGTGCTTATCAACCACTCTCGATAAAGTTTCAGCTCCTATAACTAAGCAACGTTTTGCAATACCAGCCTTAATAAATGCATTAGCTTGTATAACACCTTCTACCCAACCAGGACAACCAAAAAGAATGTCATAGGCAACGCATTTTGGGTTTTTAATACGCAAGCTGTGTTTTATTCTTGCTGCTAAACATGGTAAAATGTCACTTTGAATGGTGTTGTGTTTAACATCACCAAAATTGTGTGATACTATGATATAATCTAGAGTTTCAGGGTCTATGTTTGCGTTAGCAATAGCTTTTTCGGCAGCAAAGAACCCAAGGTCAGATGCTGTTAAATGGTGTTTTGCATATCTACGTTCAGCAATACCAGTTATGGCTTTAAATTTATCAACAATAACTTCGTTAGGATGATTAATTTCTGAGCCATCAGTGTTTAAAAACTGGTGTTGGTGAAAGTTTTCATTTTTTTCAATGGTATCAGGGATATAGCTTCCAGTACCTGTAATTTTTATATTCATAAAAGAAAAAAGCCTTTAATTTTTACTAATATAACAAATATACTAGCTGTAAATTAAAGGCGTCTTTATTATCTGATTATTTTACGATGTTCAACATCGTATTATGCATCCATATATTCTTCAATTGGAGCGCAAGTGCATATTAAATTACGGTCTCCATAAGCATCGTCAACACGTCTTACAGAAGGCCAAAATTTATTGTCTTTTACATAGTCCAAAGGAAAAGCAGCTTTCTCTCTAGAGTAAGGTAGTAACCACTCGTCTGAGGTAACTAACTCTAAAGTGTGAGGTGCATTTTTTAAGACATTATTGTCGTCTTCTTTAGAAACTTCGCTAATTTCTTTTCTAATAGAAATCATAGCGTCACAAAAGCGGTCCATTTCAGCTTTACTTTCACTTTCAGTAGGTTCAATCATCATTGTTCCTGCCACAGGAAAAGATACTGTTGGTGCATGGAACCCATAATCCATTAAACGTTTTGCAATGTCAACCACTTCAATTCCGTTGGCTTTAAATGCTCTACAATCTACAATCATTTCATGAGCTGCTCTACCACGTTCCCCAGAATACAGTGTGTCAAAACTTCCTTGTAAACGATGTTTGATATAATTGGCATTTAAAATGGCAATTTTGGTAGCTTGAGTTAAACCTTCTGCACCAAGCATTTTAATATATCCATAAGAAATTAAGCATGCTAACGCAGAACCAAAAGGTGCAGCTGAAATAGCTGTAATAGCTTTTTTACCACCAGTTTTTACTATTGGATTTCCTGGTAAGAAAGGTACAAGTTGTTTAGCAACACAAATAGGTCCAACTCCAGGACCTCCACCACCATGAGGAATAGCAAACGTTTTATGAAGGTTAAGGTGACATACATCTGCACCAATATTTCCAGGGTTTGTTAACCCTACTTGAGCGTTCATGTTTGCTCCATCCATATAAACTTGTCCGCCATTATCATGGATGATTTTAGTAATTTCTTTTATGGCAGATTCGTAAACACCATGTGTTGAAGGGTAAGTGACCATTAAACAAGACAAATTGTCTTTGTGTAGTTCGGCTTTTTCACGTAAATCATCAACATCAATATTACCTTCGTCAGTAGACTTAGTAACTACAACTTTCATTCCTGCCATTACTGCACTTGCAGGATTGGTGCCATGTGCAGACGACGGAATTAAACAAATGTTTCTGTGATGATCTCCACGAGATTCGTGATATGCTTTTATAACCATAAGTCCAGCAAACTCACCTTGAGCACCAGAGTTTGGTTGTAAGGAAGTAGCTGCAAAACCAGTGATTTCAGTAAGTTGATCTTCTAGTTCTTTTAAAACCGTAAGATAACCTTCAGCTTGTTTTTTAGGAACAAAAGGATGAATGTTTGCCCATTTAAAAATACTTAAAGGCAACATTTCAGCAGCTGCATTAAGTTTCATAGTACAAGAACCTAAAGAAATCATCGAGTGGTTTAATGATAAATCTTTACGCTCTAAAGATTTTATATAACGCATCAACTCGGTTTCTGAGTGATAAGTGTTAAAAACATCTAACGTTAAAAAGTCTGATTGTCTTTGTAAATCTTCAGCAATATTAACGTCTTCAGAAATTGAAGAAATTTCGAAAGCCTCTTTTTTAGCCGCTTTTGCAAAAACAGCAATAATATAATTTAAATCTCTTACTGATGTTGTTTCGTTTAACGCAATAGTTACTGTGTTATCATCAGGATAGAAGAAATTTACTTTTTTCTCTTTAGCAATCTTTCTAAGTTTTTTAGCATCAGTTTTTATTTGAAGCGTATCAAAGTAAGAAGTATTAGCTTGCTTATAACCTAATTTTTTTAATGCCTTTTCTAGTGTTGAGGCTGAATTGTGAACTTTGTTAGCGATAAATTTAAGCCCTTTAGGACCGTGATATACTGCATACATTCCAGCCATAACAGCTAATAATACTTGAGCAGTACAAATGTTTGATGTTGCCTTGTCACGCTTAATGTGTTGCTCACGTGTTTGTAATGCCATACGTAATGCTCTGTTGCCATTAGTGTCTTTTGTTACACCAATAATACGACCAGGAATATCACGTTTGTAGGCTTCTTTAGTTGCAAAAAATGCTGCGTGAGGTCCACCATAACCCATTGGGATTCCAAAACGTTGGGTAGTACCTACAACAACATCAGCTCCAAATTGTCCAGGAGCTTCCAGTTTAACTAAACTTAAAATATCAGCAGCTACAGCTACTTTAATTTGGTTTTCGTTAGCTTTTGAAATGAAAGATTTTATGTCAGTAACCTCTCCGTTTTTTCCAGGATATTGAAGGATAGCTCCAAAAAATTCCGAAGAAAAATCAAACTCATCTTCATTGCCTACTACAATTTCTACACCAATAGGAGTGGATCTTGTTTCTAGTAAAGACAGCGTTTGCGGTAATATATTTTCAGAAACAAAAAACTTGTTAACGCCTTGTTTCTTTTGGTCGCGTTCTCTTACTGCAAATAACAAACTCATAGCTTCAGCAGCAGCAGTACTTTCGTCAAGTAAAGATGCATTTGCTATTTCCATACCTGTAAGGTCTGTAACCATGGTTTGGAAATTTAATAAAGCCTCTAGACGACCTTGAGCAATTTCGGCTTGGTAAGGTGTGTAAGCTGTATACCAACCTGGATTTTCTAAAATATTACGCTGAATAACTGCAGGTAAAATAGTTGGGTGGTATCCTAAACCTATGTATGTTTTATAAACCTTATTCTTTTTTGATAATTCGTGAATATGAATATTGTATTCATGTTCGGTCATTGGTTCATCTAGATTCAATTCTTTTTTTAAGCGAATATCATCAGGAATGGTTTCGTAAATTAGTTGTTCTAAAGAGTCAACACCAAGGGTTTTTAGCATCTCTTTTTGGTCGTCTTCTCTAGGACCAATATGACGAAGTGCGAAAGCATTTGTATTCATTAAAATTATGTTGTGTTTTGAAGCGCAAAATTACGGAATTATTCATGTTTTTTTGTTAATGAAAATGAAAGTTTTTAACCAAATACAACTGTTATTAACACTTTGACTATTTTTGTTATATGAAGGTTTTGAAGCGTATTTTTGATTTTTATATCAATAGCAGTATTCATGTGGCTTTATCAGTGTTTTCGTTAGCGTGGATTACACTTTTAGAGTTTGAATTGCCTTATGATAAAAATGTCCTTTTTTTCATCTTCTTTGCTTCCATTACAGGATATAATTTTGTGAAGTTTTTTGGCTTAGCAAAGTTTCATCATAGAAGTTTGGCAACGTGGTTGAAATATATTCAATTATTCTCGTTGGTTTGTTTTTTATTGATGTGTTATTATGTCTTGCAGTTGGAGCAAACAACATTAGTATATATCTCAGTTTTTGGAGTTGTTACATTTTTATATGCAATCCCATTTTTACCCAAAAAGATTTTTCTTGATGAGAAACAAAACTTAAGAAGTTTAAGTGGTCTTAAGGTGTATGTGATAGCTTTAGTTTGGTGTGGTGTTACTGTGTTTTTGCCGCTTGCGAATGCAGATTTTTTAATGAATTGGGATGTGAGTATTACAGCAATTCAGCGTTTTGTATTTGTCCTCGTGTTGATGTTACCATTTGAAATAAGAGATTTACAATATGATAGTGTAAAGCTAGCAACAATTCCGCAGCAAATAGGAGTTAAAAAAACTAAAGTGATAGGTGTGTTGTTACTTATGGTGCTCTTCTTTTTGGACTATTTAAAAGATGATATGCAGTTAATGAATCTACTGGTTTTATTGGTAGTTACTGCAATTACTTTGCTAAGTGTTGTGTTGGCTAAAAAAGAACAATCAAAATATTACAGTGCCTTTTTTGTAGAAGGCATTCCTGTTTTGTGGTTGCTATTAGTTTTGGTTTTTCAACTGCTGACTTAATTGATCTTTAAGTGCTTGACGTTCTTCTTTTTTTAAGCATTCCACATCCGAAAACTTTATGGTTTTTGTAAGCGATTTATTTCGTTTTGTATAAGCTCTTGTTACTCTACACCAAGATAAGCGTATTGTAAGCTTTATTCTTTCCCAAAAAGTAGCATCTCCATATTGTGATTTATCACAAATTTGTTTTGCTTCTTCGCACGATATAAACAGTACACTTTTTTTCATTTGTTGTTATTATAACCAATTTTCTTCTAAACATTCAGCCATAGCATTTCTGGCTCTATGGATAATTACCCAAAGGTTAGACGCAGTAATGTTTAATTCATTACAAATAGTTTCAGTATCTAATCCTTCTATGGTTTTCATTTTAAAAACATTAGCTTGTTTTTCAGGAAGTTTACCTAAACAGTTGTAAATAGCATCGCCTAACTCCTCGTTTTCAAGTTTGTCTTCCGCTGTTTTATCAAATGGATCCGAAACACGTTCTTCAAGCCAATCGCCTTCAGCTTCATCGGAGTTGTAAGACATACGCACTTCAGCTTGTCCTTTTTTAGAGTTTATCTTGCGGTAATGGTCAATGATTTTTCGCTTCAAAATAGCAATAAGCCATGTGCGTTCGTTGGCATCGCCTTTAAAGTTTTTCATTGATTTTAATGCGGCAAAAAAAGTGTCTTGAACCAAATCCTTAGCCATTTCACGGTCGTTTACACGCGATATGGTATAGTTAAAAAGATAATCGGAATAGTTGTCAATCCAATTATCAGGATTTAGTGTATGGTTAGGCATGTTTCTTTTTCAAGTATTTAGTCAAAAATAGCTAAAAATTTTATTTCTATCCCTTATTCATGTAATATGTTAGTAAGAAGGTGATACTAAAATATAACCACATCATTGAAAACAATATATGAATCGAGGTTTCTAATAGTTTACCTTTCCATAATTTTGAGGAATAGACAAAGAATTGAAACAATAGTCTGATACTCCAAAATATTCCTAACCCTAATGTGATTTTTTTACCTAAAGCAGTTTCTGTTAATTCTAATGCTGATGTAGTGCATAATAGTCCCATTAAACCAACAGTGAGTGCTATAAAAAATGTGTGTGTTCGCATCATTTGGTTATTAATTAAACTCAAATGTTTTAGCTCTTTATTCCAATTAAAATACTTTGGAAAAACAATGTGAATGCAAGCTAATACAAGCATGAGGTAACCGACTATTTTTAGATGAATTATCATAATATATTTATTAAGATTGGTAGTTGAATACTGACATAAACTGTGTAAACTTTGTTTCGTTGAATGTATTGAAACCAGCAGTTTTAAAAGCTTTTTCCCAATGATTTTTTGGAAAGAAATGTGTAAACCCAACAGAGAATGCCAAAAAGTTTGGGAAGTCTCGTAAGTGTTCTACCATAATGACTTTTCCGTTAGGTTTGCAAACTCTGTGACACTCTTTTAGAAATTGAACTTTTTCATCAAAAGAACGAATTTCATGAGCTGCTGAAAGTAGAAAAACATAATCAACCGAATCGGTTTTAAGCGGCATGTGATTGGTTTTTATTTGTAACGTGTTAGGGTAGGTTAGGCTTACTTTTCTAGCTCTAACAATTGCTGGCTCTGTATGTTGTTCAGCATTATAAAAATCATATACTTGAAGTTTTGATTTAGGGAGATTTTTTTTCAGAATGTAACTTGTTTCATCAAAACCTGCATTGATATTTAACACTAGTTTTTCTTCTGAATCTTTAAGTTGTAAAGGCTTTAACCAATCAAAATTATAGTAACCTGAAAAATCAAATACGTAAGCCGAAACTATCAGTGGCATCAATAATCCATATAAAAACAGACCTATGATTACCCATAATAGTGATTGTGACCACTGAAAGTATAACTGACTTGATATAATAGTAGCTAGTATTGTAATTCCAATAGCATAAAAATGCCTGTTAAAGCTTAAAATGTTAAGGACGCCTTGAAATTGTCTTCGTTTTGTTTCCATAATTCTTTTCTTCCTTTTTTCCAGTAATATGGTATTTGTTCAATGATAAATGCGTTTGCTAGTTTGTGGTTTTTTAATTTTAGAGTATTGATAAACTCAAAGTTGTAATCATTCACTTTTAGTGGTTTTGGCTTCCAGTTTTGTCTTACACCTTCAATGATTAAGACTTCTTTTTTGTTTTCATTATAAGTGAATGTAAAGGGTAGTGGTCCAGCAAATCGTCTTGCTTCTTTCCAGTTTAAAAATGGTGAATTTTTAGGCAAACCAACCGCTTCATTATCTTCACTATAATTGATTTTAAAATTTGATTTTTTAGAGGTGATTTCAACATTGCTATTGTTTTGTACCCTTGTAATATCAGTGGTTGTATAATTGTAATGGGTAAATATGTTGCCCATAAAAGCCATTTTTTTCTTATCGGTTTCAGATTTTATAATGTACAATCCACGTAAGCGTTTGCCTTGATTTGTAGTGTAGCGAACAAAAATGCGGTAACCTATTAAGAAAAAATCATTGCCTAAAAACTTTGGAAATCCTTTAGGGCGTAAATTTTTGGTTTGCACCATAGCGACAGCTACAAAAGCCCATCTATCTTGAAATGTATCTAAC
This sequence comes from Meridianimaribacter sp. CL38, assembly GCF_004328055.1. Lineage (NCBI taxonomy): Bacteria > Pseudomonadati > Bacteroidota > Flavobacteriia > Flavobacteriales > Flavobacteriaceae > Meridianimaribacter > Meridianimaribacter sp. CL38. The sequence goes on from NZ_QKWS01000004.1 coordinate 51,737, forward strand.
TGTAAACAATCAGGAATTAATGGCTCCAATTGTTCTTTTGGAACAGCAAATGCCAATACAATCGAGCTTTCAAAAAAGGCTTCTACGCCAAAAGGGTGATTTTTAAGATTTGATAAGTTCATGATGTGTCTTATTAAAGTGAAATTGATTGTAGTAAATAACAATGATTAAGATAAAGGCAAACAAAGCATTGAATTTTCCCCAAAGTAATAGTTCTGGAGTGATGACGAATTCTAAAATGTTCATACTTGCAATGATTACAATTTGTACAACAGCATTAAATTTTGAGTATTTATTGGATAGAACCCAAAACGCCATAGCAATTTCTAGACATCCTATCGTTATAATTAGAGGTCTAGAATAGTCTTCACTCAAAATATTTGCAACAATTTGTTCATGTCTAGGTACTAGGTTTAAAACCTTGCAAAACAATCCGTTTATAAACCAGATGCCTGCTAAAGTTATATTTGTAATTTTATACATTTTAATATTTTTAAACTTTCAATAATTTTTGAAAGTATGATTTAAATTTTTTTATTTAAAGAGTTTAAGTAACGACTTTGTTAACCAATTTTGTTGCTGGTTTACCACTTTGTTTATCATAGTATCCATTGTGTCGGTTAGTTCATGTAATGCTTTTGTTTGTTTTATAAGTTCTTTAGTTTTTTCAGTGCCATCATCTTTTATAGATGATACATCTTTTAGGATTTTAACCACTGGTTTAATTTCACGTCTGCTACGTTCTTTAGCGACAATTCGTGCTAATTCTTGTACATCTTTTTCGGTAGTGAAATATTCTTTACGCTCACCAGGAATAATTTCTTTGGTTACAATTCCCCAATCCATTAATTGTCTTAAGTTCATGCTAGTGTTACCTCTTGAAATCTTAAGTTCTTCCATGATGTCTTCCATAGACAAGGGTTTTGTGGAAATAAAAAGCAATGCTTGAATTTGCGCCATGGCTTTATTTATTCCCCAAAGCGAGCCCAAACTTCCCCAAGTGCTAATAAATTTTTCTTTTGCTTCTTGATATTCCATAGAGCAAATATATAAAACATTTTAAACTTTCAAAAATTATTGAAAGTTATTTTATTTGCAAATGAATATGATCATCATGTCTTACAGCTTGACACCCATGAAATCGGATTTTTGAATAATTCTGCAACTGCAATTGTTGCTTCAAATATGGCTCAATGAAGATTTTTTGAGTATTGGAGTTGTTAACGAATTCTAACACTAGAGTTCTAGTGTTTTTTTCATCTAGAGTTAATTCATTTAATTTTCCAAAAGATAAGTATTTTGGAAAGTCGTATTGCCAATAGCCTTCATATTTGCATTTTTCTGATGTTTGATTTGTTGAATTGACATAAACTCCATATCCTGAAACAGAAGGTTTTTTATTGGTAGGCATTCCTTCATTATCTAAATATTGAAATGAAATATCAATTTTTTTACCATCATTATGACTTAAATGTGGCAGCAACGGAAAACCATTTAAAAAAGGAAAGTTAGCATCTAGATAAGTAATTGAAATGTTGCTAGAGTTTAAATCTGTAGCTGAAGTTATTAACAGATTACTTAATTCAGGAGTTACATAATTTCTAAAAAGTAAAGGGTATGCTATATTTCTTGGTTTAAGTTCTGAACTGAAAACTGGTAACTTTTCACGACCAAATATTTTAGCAATTGGCGGAATAATTAAAAGGTTAAAGACTAAATATAAAAGTGGAAATGTATAGCGCTTTTTAGTTTTTACCTTTTTTGAAACAAAAACAGATAAGAGCCATACAATTCCACCAACTTGTGTAATTACAGTTAAAAATAGAATAACGCAGATATGTCCTAAAAGCTTTAAAAACTTCATAAAACAACAACGTTATTTAATCATAATTTTTACTTCTCAATCAAACCAGCACGTTTTAGTAGTGCCTCTGGTTGAGGTTCTTTTCCACGGAAACGTTTATAAAGCGTCATAGGGTCTTCAGTTCCTCCTTGTGAAAGCACATTGTCCTTAAACTTCTGTGCAACATTTTTACTAAAAATGCCTTCTTCCTTAAAAAACTCAAAAGCATCAGCATCTAATACTTCAGCCCATTTGTAACTGTAATAACCAGATGAATATCCACCTTGGAAAATGTGCGAGAATGAGGTGCTCATACAATTTTCAGCAACATCAGGATAAAGTTTAGTGTTCTCAAATGCTTTTTGTTCGTGCGCTTTTACAGAATTTATTGTTTCTGGTGCTTCATTAGCATGCCAACTCATATCCAGTAACCCAAAACTTAATTGACGTAAAGTTTGCATACCTTCATGAAACGTAGCCGAAGCTTTTATTTTTTCAATTAAATCCATTGGGATCACTTCTCCAGTTTCATAATGTGTTGCAAACAGCTCTAAAGCTTCTTTCTCGTAACACCAGTTTTCTAATACCTGACTTGGTAATTCTACAAAGTCCCAAAACACACTTGTGCCAGATATACTTGGGTAGGTAGTGTTGGCTAACATACCATGTAAAGCGTGACCAAACTCGTGAAAAAGTGTGGTGACTTCATTGAAGGTTAGAAGTGAAGGTTTGGTTTTTGTAGGTTTAGTAAAGTTGCAAACTATAGAAATGTGAGGTCTGCTATTTTCGCCATTTTTCACATACTGTGGTTTGTAAACAGTCATCCACGCACCATTACGTTTTCCTGCTCTTGGGAAAAAATCAGCGTAAAAAACAGAAATATAATTACCGTCACTATCAGTTACTTTGTAAGTAAGTACATCGTCGTGGTATTTATCAATCGTGTTGATTTCTTCAAACTGTAAACCGTATAATTTTTTGGCAATGGTAAACACACCATTAATAACGTTTTCAAGTTTAAAATAAGGTTTTAGCTTTTCGTCATCTAAATCGAATAGCTTTTGTTTTAATTTTTCTGAATAATAACCACCATCCCATTTTTGTAATTGCTCAATACCATCTAGTTCTTTGGCAAAATCACTTAATGTTTTAAATTCACGTTCGGCAGCTGGTTTAGCCTTTTCTAACAAATCGGTTAAAAAGGTATTTACAGTTTCAGGGTTTTTTGCCATTCGCTCCTCTAAAACAAAATTCGCATGCGTTTTGTACCCTAATAATTTGGCACGTTGATGACGCAATTTGGCAATTTTTAAAACAATGTCTTGATTGTCTAATGCATCATTGTTAAACCCTTTTGCTCCAAATGCTAAAGCTAGTTTTTTACGTAACTCACGATTTTTAGCATAGGTCATAAATGGAATGTAGCTTGGATACTGTAAGGTAATCATCCAACCGTCTTTACCTTTTTGTTCAGCAGTTTGTTTGGCTTCTTCTTTGGCACTTTCTGGTAAACCATCTAAATCAGCTTCATTAGTAATATGAAGTTCATATTTGTTGGTTTCTGCCAGTACGTTTTCGCCAAATTTTAGTTTTAGTTTACTTAATTCTTTATCAATGTCGCGAAGCTGTTGTTTTTTGTCTTCAGGTAAATTGGCTCCATTTCTGGAAAACCCTTTATATTTTTTATTAAGAAGTGTTAACTGTTCGGTTGTTAAATCTAAACTGTCTTTGGCATCGTAAACGACTTTAACACGCTTAAATAACGTTTCGTTTAAAGTAATATCATTACTGAATTCAGATAATAAAGGTGAAACTTCTTGAGCAATCTTTTGAATTTCGTCGTTGGTTTCAGCAGAATTTAAATTGAAGAATATACTTGAGATTCTATCTAACTGTTCACCTGAAAAATCTAAAGCTTCAATAGTATTTTGAAATGTTGGTGCTTCCGTATTGTTGGTTATGGCATCAATTTCTGCTTTTGCATCTTCAATTCCTTTTTTAATTGCAGGAAGAAAATCCTCGTTCTTTATTTTTGAAAACGGAGCAGTATGAAATTGAGTGTCAAAGGGTTTGTTTAAAATATTCATTTTAAGTGCTATTAATTGTTAAAGTCAGTGTGATATTTTTCCTACTAAGAAATTGAAATACTGAATATTAACTTTTTTTTTAGGTTTTTATTTAAAATATAATTTTATCTTTGCGGCAGATTTTTCATAAGAGTTTTAAAGAGAGCTCTTTAAAGAAATAATTGATTAATAGCGTTAAAAACCTCGGCTTTCTGTCGAGGTTTTTTTGTTATAAATCTTTAGCAGATTCTATTACCTTGGCTTTCAGACCTTCTTTGTAAACCATTATTTTATCTAGAACACATTGGTCAGAGCTACCAATAATTTGAGCAGCTAAAATTCCTGCATTTTTTGCACCATTTAAAGCCACAGTTGCAACAGGAACACCACCAGGCATTTGAAGAATAGATAAAACAGAATCCCAACCATCAATAGAGTTGCTGCTTTTTACAGGAACACCAATAACAGGTAGTGGAGATAAAGAAGCTACCATACCAGGTAAGTGTGCTGCACCTCCAGCTCCAGCAATAATTACTGAAATGCCTCTTGTATGTGCGTTTTTACCGTAATCGAATAGTTTTTCAGGTGTGCGATGAGCCGAAACAATATCAACTTCTATATCTATATCAAATCCTTTTAGTATATCAATAGCGTCTTGCATAACAGGCAAATCGCTTTTACTTCCCATAATGATTCCTACTTTGCTCATAGTTTATTTGCTTATAACTTTAATGGTTTTCTTTACTTGTTCAGCTACACGTCTTGCTTCGTTTATATCTTCATTTACAATGGTTACATGTCCCATTTTTCTAAACGGACGTGTTTGTTTTTTTCCGTATATATGAGGTGTAACACCTTCTAGTTTCATTATTTCAGCAATGTTTTCATAAACAACATCTCCTGTATGACCTTCGGCTCCTACCAAATTTACCATAATTCCACCAACTTTACTATCGGTTTGCCCTAATGGTAAATTAAGAATAGCACGTAAGTGTTGTTCAAACTGTGAAGTGTAACTCGCTTCAATAGTTTGATGACCTGAATTGTGAGGTCTTGGTGCTACTTCGTTAACTAAAATCTCATCGTTTTTAGTCTGAAACATTTCAACCGCTAAAAGTCCAACATGGTTAAACGCTTTTGAAACATTTAAAGCCACTTCACGAGCTTTTTGCGCAACAGTGTCATCAATTCGTGCAGGACAAATAACATATTCCACTTGGTTGGCTTCAGGATGAAATTCCATTTCAACTACTGGATACGTTTTTATATCACCATCAACATTTCTAGCCACAATAACTGCGAGTTCATTTTTAAACGGAATCATGTTTTCTGCAATACACTCAACATTAGGTAAACCTTCTAAATCCTCTATAGTTCTTAAAACTTTTACACCATTACCATCATAACCAAACTGAGCGCTTTTCCATACAAAGGGGAGTTGTAAACCTCCATTGTGAATAGCTTCTTTAATTTCAGAAGTGTAAGCGAATCGAGTAAAATCGGCTGTAGGGATGTTATGGTCTTTATAAAACAGTTTTTGTGTTGCTTTATTTTGAATGGTTCTCAAAGTTTTTGAAGAAGGATATACTTTTACGCCTTCTTTTTCTAGAGCTTCAAGTGCATTTGTGTTTACGTTTTCAATCTCAAAGGTTAAAACGTCAACCTGTTTTCCAAAATTGTAAACCGCATCAAAATCCATTAAATCACCAAGTTGAAACTCGTCGCATGCAATTTTACAAGGTGCTTCGTTGCTAGCATCTAGTACTTTAGTCTGGATGTCAAATTTTCTGGTATTGTAAAGCATCATTTTACCAAGTTGTCCACCACCAAGAATACCTAGCTTAAATTCTGAAGAGAAAAAATTCATTGTGTTGATTTTCCACAAAAGTACAAATCAAAACCCTCTGAAAAAACTAAAATCTTAACAATCTAAACGAGAATTCGCAAAACGTTAATCAAATGATTATCTTTGCATTTCTAAAATTAAAAACAAGTGATAAAGCTTCACGATTTACATTTTAAACCGTTTATTTCTGAAGACGAAATTCAAGCGACTGTACAACACATGGTTACTGCCATAGCAAACGATTTGCAAGATGAAGTACCAGTGTTTGTTGGGATCTTAAATGGGTCGTTTATGTTTGTAAGCGATTTTGTAAAGAAATACCCAAAACCTTGTGAAGTTACTTTTATAAAACTAGCGTCTTATGAAGGTTTAAAATCTACTGACGATATTCAGCGTCTAGTAGGTTTAACACAAGATTTAACAGGTAGAACAGTTGTAATTTTAGAAGACATTATCGACTCTGGTAAAACACTAGCTGAAGTTCATAGAATTTTCAAAAACGAAAATGTAAAAGAACTTAAAATAGCGACCTTGTTTTATAAACCAGAAGCCTATAAGAAAGATTTTAAACTACATTATGTTGGTATGGAAATTCCTAATAAATTCATAGTTGGTTACGGACTTGACTATGATGGACTAGGTAGAGATTTGCCAGCGATATATCAATTAAAAACCACACAACACATGACTAATTTTGTCCTATTTGGACCTCCAGGAGCAGGAAAAGGCACACAAGCCGAATTTTTAAAAGAAAAATACAGTTTAGTACACATTTCAACAGGTGATGTGTTTAGATTCAATATTAAAAATGAAACCGCTCTTGGCATGTTAGCAAAATCATACATGGACAAAGGAGAGTTGGTTCCTGATCAAGTAACTATTGATATGCTTAATGCTGAAGTAGAAAAAAATGCAGATGCTAAAGGGTTCATTTTTGATGGTTTTCCACGCACCAATGCACAGGCTGAAGCATTAGATAAATTAATGGATCAAAAGGACTCTCAAATTAATGCTATGATTGCTCTTGAAGTTGATGATGAAGTTTTAGTGCAACGTTTATTAGAGCGTGGTAAAACTAGTGGTAGAGCTGATGATGCTGATGAAAACATTATTAGAAACCGAATTAAAGAATACTACAAAAAAACAGCTATACTTAAAGATTACTATTCTGCACAAGACAAATATTATGGTGTAGATGGTGTTGGTAGTATTGAAGATATCACTGAGCGATTAAGTGCTGTTATAGATTCGTTATAACTTTATTTGGGTTTAAAAATTTATAACTTTTAAACTTTCAACTTTTAAACTCATACAATGACTGAAGGTAATTTTGTCGATTACGTAAAACTACACGTTGCTTCCGGAAATGGAGGTAAAGGTTCTGCGCATTTACATCGTGAAAAATATATAGAAAAAGGAGGTCCAGATGGAGGTGATGGTGGACGAGGAGGTCACGTTATTATTCGTGGTAATGCTAACCTATGGACTTTGTATACCTATAAATTTAAAAGGCATTTTAGAGCTGAACATGGTGAGCATGGAGGTAAGAGTAGAAGCACAGGAGCCGATGGAGCAGATGTGTACATGGATGTGCCACTAGGAACTGTAATTAGAGACAAAGAAACTAACGAAATCCTTTTTGAAATTACCGAAAATGGCGAGGAAAAAATCATTGCCAAAGGTGGTATGGGAGGACGTGGAAACTGGCATTTTAAAAGTTCTACTAACCAAACACCACGATATGCGCAACCTGGAATTCCAGGAGAAGATCGTGACATTATTCTTGAGCTTAAAATTTTAGCTGATGTTGGTTTAGTGGGTTTCCCTAATGCAGGAAAATCTACACTACTTTCAGTGGTTACAGCTGCTAAACCTAAAATTGCCGATTACGAGTTTACAACCTTAAAACCTAACCTAGGTATTGTAGAGTATAGAGACCATCAATCGTTTGTAATTGCTGACATTCCTGGAATTATCGAAGGTGCTGCAGAAGGAAAAGGACTTGGACATTATTTCCTTCGTCATATTGAGCGTAACTCTGTATTGTTGTTTTTAATTCCTGCGGATGCTGATGATATTAAAAAACAGTATGATATTTTACTAGATGAATTAAAGCGCTACAATCCTGAAATTTTAGATAAAGAACGTTTTATAGCTATCTCTAAAAGTGATATGCTAGATGACGAGTTAAAAGCAGAGCTTAAAGAAGAATTAGATAATGAACTCCCAGTAGATTATATGTTTATGTCTTCAGTAGCGCAACAAGGTCTTCAAGAACTTAAAGATAAACTTTGGCAAATGCTTAACGCAAAACCTGCTGATGAGTAATTAATTTCGTAACTTTAAATAAAAAAGTTATGAGATATTTATCATTAATAGTTGTGCTGTTTTTGGTGTCTTGCGCTCCAATTAGAGTGAATTACGACTACGAAACTGCAACCGACTTTACAACTTATAAAACTTATAATTATTACGCAAATATCCAATCAGGGTTAAGTGAGCTGGATACTAACCGTTTAATGAACGCTTTAGACGAAGAGCTTCAAAGTAAAGGACTTACTTTGTCTGAAACACCAGACTTCTTTATAGATATTAAAAGCGATGAGTTTCAAGAAGCAAACCGAAGTTCGGTTGGTGTTGGTCTAGGTGGAGGAGGACGTAATGTAGGAGGAGGCGTTTCTATTGGAATTCCTGTTGGACAATCAAATCTCAATCGTCAAATTATTATTGATTTTGTTGATGAAAACGGTGTTGGTTTGTTTTGGCAAGCCGTAAGTGAAGACAGTTTTAATCCAAATGCAAAACCAGATAAACGCGAAGCTAAGTTCAAAGCTATTGTGGTAAAGATTTTAGAAAATTATCCACCAAAAAAATAATTTATATATGTTACAAAATAAAGTTGCACTCATTACAGGAGGCACAAAAGGTATTGGCTATGGCATTGCTAAATGTTTAATGGATCAAGGTGTTCATGTTGCCATAACCAGCAGAAGTAGTGCAAGGTCACATGAAATTGCAGGTAAATTAAACGCGTCAAGTAAAGCAGGCGCAAAAGCTATTGGACTCAAAGCCGATGTTACTGATTTTAAAAGCCAACAAGACGCTGTAAAAGATGTGGTCTCCCAATTTGGACAGTTAGATGTTGTAATTGCTAATGCAGGTGTTGGTCATTTTGCAAGTATTGAAGATATTACGTTACAGCAATGGCAAGATACTATTGATACAAACCTTACAGGAGCATTTTATACTATTAAAGCAAGTGTTGATGCTTTAAAAAATAGTCAAGGCTATTATATTTCTATTTCAAGTTTGGCAGGAACCAATTTCTTTGCGAATGGTTCAGCTTATAATGCCAGTAAGTTTGGTGTTACAGGTTTTACACAAGCGGTTATGTTAGATTTGCGTAAATATGGTATTAAAGTGAGTACCATTATGCCAGGATCAGTGTCTACACATTTTAATGGTAATGAACCAAGTGATAAAGATGCTTGGAAAATTCAAAGTGAAGATATTGGTGAATTGGTTGTTGATTTATTAAAAATGAATCCAAGAACCTTACCTAGTAAAATAGAGGTTAGGCCAACAACGCCACCAAGTAAATAATAAAAAAGGCTTCAAATTTTTGAAGCCTTTTTTATTTAATTATTAACTGAAATTCTCACGCCTTCACTATGGCTACTAAACTCTGGTGCATACATACTTTGAATGGTTGTGATGCCATTACTCATATCTCCAGAATTGTTTACACGTAAGTCGTATTCAAACACATAAATTCCTTTTGGTAAATAATCAAAGAAGAAATTGGTGCTTGCATCTTTAGTCGCTTCATAATAGCCTAATCCATCTTGCCATTTGTACTGCGACATTACATTAACAGGTTCTAATCCTGCTGCTCGCATATCTTTCATGTGAACAAATTCCATAGCACGATCACTACGTAATTCTATACGTACACGAACCAAATCGCCAACTTCTAAATGCGTTTCAGAAGTAATTTCTGTAAGCTCTTCACCAGTATCAGTATTATTCTTTTTAAATAATTTCTTCTGAAGTTTTAAAGGTGTTTCAGCGGAAGTAATCTTATCTAAATCTTCAAAATATTGCCAGTATAAACTTCCCCAAGCAATGCCATTACCTTTTTTGGTGAGTTTTACTTCTGCCATTTCAGGTTTAATTTCGGTAGAGTTCCAAGATGTTTTGTAATAACCAGTTCCTGCTTCAACTTTTACAGCTTCTAATTTTGAAGGTTCAACAGGTTTATTACCTAAAACAACATCAACCATTTCGGTAACGCTTAACCAATCGCTACCTTGTAATAGCAATGCGTAAACTGCTTCGGTAGTTGCTTTTGTGGTTTTCCATTGATTGGTTTGCTTGTTTTTAAGTAACCATATTTTTAGGTTGTCTACAGTTCTAGTGTCATTTTCAATTTCTGAAAACGCTTCAATCAGCAACGCTTGCGTTTCAATAGGAGCTTGATACCAATACCAAGAACTTGTGTTTTCTTTCCAGTACATTCCTAATTCTTCTGAAGTAATACTGTTTTCTTTTAATGACTTTAAGATTTTAGAAGCTGTTTTATCATCTTCCATTCTGTGTGTAATTAAAGCCATTAATCCTTTAGCATATAACGAACGTGACAACCAATATTTTTGTATTTGTGTGTGGTAATATTTGGTAATGTCTTCAACTTCTTTTGATGTTTTAATTTCAGGGAAAAAGCTTCGCATGTACAAATAATGCAATTGTGTATAGCTCAAGTGGTCTTTACTTAAATCTACTTTGCTATTGTATTTTTTAAGGTCTTTATATTCTTTTACAAATTCAGCATCTAGATATTCCATAGCATGTTGTATCATTGATTGCTCTTCAAAACTAGAATTTACATTTAAGTGTTTTAAATGTCCAAAACCAGTAATAATATGCTGCGTAATGTAACGGTTTTCGCGTCCACCTTTAAACCAAGACCAAGCGCCATTGCTCATTTGGTTTTGTTGTAATTTGCGTAATGCAGATTGTAATTCGTTGTTCATTTTATTCATGTCAAACAACAAAGCGATACGTTTCTTTTGTTCAGTTTCACTTTGCGCATCGCGTAACCAAGGCGTTTCTTGAATAAGAATAGATTTTAATTCTTCATTTTTTTCAAGATTACTTAGTAATGCATCTGTGTTTTTCCACTGATTAAAAACCTCTTGTATTCTAGGGTTGCTGTTTGCAATATGACTTGCCAACGCATTTGCATAGTAACGACTAAAGGTTTGCTCATTACAATCATACGGATATTCCATAAGGTAAGGTAATGCTTGCACTGCATACCACGCAGGATTAGAGGTCATCTCTAAAGTAAGCTTATGATGTTTTAAGGTTGTAGATGTGTTGTTTTTAAGTTTGTCTAAAGTAAACGTTCTGGTTTCATCACTTTTTATCCACATCGGTAATGTTTCGGTGACTAACATTCTGTTAGTTAGTACAGGTAATGCACTTTGTTCACCATCACTAAAATCACCAGATTTTGCTATAATTTTATATTGAACAGCACTCACATTATCAGGAATGTTTAGCGTCCATGACACTTGAGTATTACCTTTTGCATCCACTGAAAAGGTTTCAACTACGTTGGAACTGATAAGATCTTCATTAATATCTTTTCCTGAAATAGCATCTGTTAACTCTAATTTAGCTTGTCCTGAAAGCGCTTGTTCAGTAAGATTAGCAATTTTGGTACTAATGGTAATAACATCACCTTGACGTAAAAAGCGAGGTGCATTTGGTAACACCATTAATTCTTTTTGAGTTACGGTTTCAAAACTGCTTACAGCACTATGAAGCGTTTTTGTATGTGCTAAAAGCTGCAATTTCCATTTGGTTAAGGCTTCTGGTGTTGTGAAATTAAAACTTACGTTTCCGTTTTCATCGGTTTGTAACTGCGGAAAGAAAAATGCAGTTTCTTGAAGGTTTTTTCTAATTACTACATCTTCAAAGTTTTCTTTTTGATTTGAATCTTTCTTAGTTGTTTCAGCAATTATGTAACCTCCACTTTGTTCAGTTTTACTGTTAAATACTAGAGCTTTTTTACCAAGAGAATCTGTTACAACAACTTCATCCAATTCCATCTCTTCAGCAGAAAAAGTTCTCATGGATTCTTCTCGTAACTCTAAACCAGCAACTCGTCCTCGTAACATGTGATAGTTACTTCCAAAAGACAATCCAAACCAATTGAGTTGGTCGTACTGTTGTCGCTCAAAACGTTTATGGATTAGTGAAGGGTTAAACACTCTAAAACCTTTTGTACCAAAACTACGAGACGCATTTCGGTTATGGTTTGAGTAATAGGTTGGTTGTTGTATTGAGGTAAACGTCCAGTTGTGAGGTTTAAATTGGTCTAAAGAGGCATCGTACATGCTTGCCAACAGCTCAGAACTTACTTTTTCACCTTTAGGGCCTTTAATTTTAAAACTCCAAGTTTCATCAGCTCCAGGTTGTAGCTTATCTCTAAATGTTAGGGTTTCTATCTCTAAATCGGTTTTAGGATATGGTACAGCAATAGGCAATGTTGAACTCATAAAACTGTTGTAAGCTGCAAAGCTATAATGAATAGCAAACCCACCAATATTATCACTAGTTACAGGAATAGAAATGATTTTTTTAGTGTTGCTTAACGGAATAATAAATGTCTTGACGATGTCTTGGTCTTTCTCAACTTCAAGCGTTACAATAATATCTTCAGCAGCTGAACCTAAAGTAACCAATACATTTTGATTGGCACTATAAGTTGATTTGTCTGTTGTAATACTGAAAAGTTGATTGTCTGCTAAGGTTTTGTCTTTATCACTGAATAATGTGGTTTTAGCTTGGTCTTTTACCAATTGACCAAACTTATCTTCACTTTCTAAAACAATAATGTATTGACCAGATTCCCATCTTTTAATGGTGCCTAGTTTAACCTCTTTTGAGGTTTCGGTATCAAAAGATTTGGTCAACACAAGTGTTCCTTTTTTCCAATTGTCTGGATTATGTTCGTTACTATAAGCTTCATGTGGAAACTTGCTTGTAAATTCTTTTTTAGAAATAACTTGATAATCTGGTGCATCCCATGTACGCTGTCTTAAAACTCTGTCAGGAGCATTTAATTTATATACTTTAAGTGTTCCTTTAGCAGCAACAAATTCACCATTAAGGTTTTTGGTATCAATACTAATAGTGTGGTCTTTTTTGTTCTTGTCTAATGTGTCATCAACCAAAATGGAAGCCATTAATGCATGGTAACCTACATTAACAATAGTTGTAGCACTGCGTGTTTCACCATTTAAGTCGGTAACATCAGCAGTAATTTCATAATTGAAAACAGGTAAACTACTTTTATCAACACTTTCATCAGGAAGTGCTTTAAAGGTGATTTCAAATTCACCTTTGCTGTTGGTTATGCTTTCACCATGTGTTATTTCTTGAGGTTCGCTATTAAACCAAGGACGATACCAATAGTACCAATCGGGATATTGCACTTTTCGGTGTACACGATATACCACTTTAGCATCAGTAATGTTGCTTCCTGCATAAGCTAAAGCTGTTCCTTTTACAGTTACCGAGTCGTTAACTTTGTAAGTTTCGGTAACAGGGTTAAACTTGGTTTCAAACTTAGGACGTTTGTATTCTTCAACCGAAATAGAACTTGAAGCATGAATATCGTTGCTGCTAGCTTTTAAATCAAGTGTGTAATTACCAGTAAGTCCGTTGCTAGGTAGTATAAACTCTCCTGAAATAGAACCAAACTCATTGGTTTTTAGGTGTAATTCCTTTACAACTTCATAGTTGGTGTCATACAGTACAACGCTTAATTTTTCATTTGTTAAAACCTCAGATTTTCCATCTTTGGCTTTCATAGCTATACTCTTAAAATAAACGGTTTGTCCTGGTCTGTATATACTTCTATCAGTAAATAAAAATGCTCGGTAAGTGGTTATGATATCATCTCTCCAACCATAATTTCTTAAATAAAATCCGTTAAAAAAAGCGATTTCGCCTTTGCGTTCAGCATAAATACTGAGGTCGTAAAAGAAATCATTTTTATGCTTTTTTAGTTTGAATTCACCATTTTGATTTGTGGTTAATTCTTCGGTAATGTAGCTGCGATTATAGTCTTTTTTATAAGAAATTTTTACGTCCAAACCAGCAATTGGTTGTCCATTTTCCCTTTCAATAATTTGATAAATATGATGGGTTTTGTCTGATTTTTCAACAACTGCCATATCAGTGACCTGAAGGATTTGGGTTGCAAATGTCTTGTCTTCATTATCAACACTTGCCATTATGATATACTGACCATTGTTTAATTTTGGTAAAATCACTTCGGTAGTGTGCAATTGGTAATCATTTTCATTTTTCAATTCTACTTGCCATTGCTCAGTAACTTTTAGTTTGTTGATGTAGTTCAGGCGTTCTTCAGCATCATATAATTTGTTATAAGCTGTAGCTTCTGAACTAGTTACTTTATAAGCTTTAAAATGCAATTGGTCAATATTTTTATACTTTACCAAAGCTTTGCCATACTGCTGAATTTGTAAAAAGCGTTCAGTAGTAATTTGAAGGTTGCTTTGCAAAATCATGCCTTTAAGAACTTCACATTTTTCAGCACCTCTACTTTCAGGAAATTTTTGTATTACTGCGTTACAAAGTTCTAAGGCTTCTTTAGTTTTCCATCTCACATCAGCATTTGTCTTAGGTACATACTTATTACCTTGTTGATAAAGTGTCCAAGCAATGTGGTAACTATATAAAGCTGAGGTTTCATGTGTGTTCCAAAGCTCTTGTGAAGCTCTTAAGGTATCTAGAAGAAGACTTTCTGTATTATCTAAAATGCTGTTTTGCGATACAAACAGTAAACGGTCAATATCTGCATCTACCAATGCATAAGGTTCTTTATCTTTTACGTGAAATTGTATCAGGTCTTGATAAATTTTGAGCGCATGCAATTGTAACGATGTAGAATCTTTTGATGTGATGTTTAGGTTAGCAAATGTTTTGGCATCACTTAAATAGTTTGCATTGTCAATTTCAAATTGATAAGCAGGTTTGGTAATACTGTTTTCGTCGGTTTTATAAAACGCTAGTGCATTGTGATTTAAAAGGTCAAAAAGTGTTGGTCTGTAACGTTTAGATTCAGTTGCTTTAAGCAAAATATCATCATAGTTTACCAAAGGTGTTTGCTGAAGTATGAGTCCGTTTTTTAAAGAATTTTGATAATGCAAATGAATGTCGTCAAACAAGGTTTGTAAATCCCAAGTCCTAAAATCGGTACTATCCACTTTAGTTTCAGTATGCGTACGGTTGTAGAAAAGGTATCTGTTTTGTTGAAAATATTGCCAATACATTGTGGCAAGCATATTTTCCAATACATTTTTAACAGGTGTTTCGCTAGTACCAATTTCAGTTTTAAACTCATTAATAATGTTGAGTTGCGCATCTTCTTCTAGCGTTAAAGCATATTTACTTTTGTAGATAAGTGTTTTAATGTTTTGTGGAGCATTGTTGTCTTTTTTGGCAAGTGTTCTTATTTGCTCCACAACCTCTAAAGCCGATTTTGGTAAACCGTCAGTTTCAAACTGACTGACCTTTTTCCAGAGATCGTCATAATTATTGGACTGAGCATGTGTGTGGTTTGCAAAAAGAATTATCATTAAAAGTGCTATAAGTTGTTTCATAAATATGCGTTTTCTTCAAAACTAACTTCAAAATGTATTCCAAAAAACGATGAATTAGTAAAGTATAGTATTGGTTGAGTTAAAGTAGCCATTTTTTAAGAGACTAAGAAACCGAATTAGGTTATAAAAACAATAACATTTGAATTTGAAAGTTTAGATTTGTAGTAGTAATTAAAGACGTATGAAATTATTTTTTGCTTTTCTTTTATTTCCATTGATACTGATTGGACAGTCAAAAACTGTAGAGCAGATTCATACGCTTTTAGACAATAATCAACTTGAACAAGCAAAAACCTTAGCGCTTAAATATCATAAAGAAAATCCAAACAATCTCGAAGCTATTGAAGTTTTGGGTGATGTTTATGGCCACCAAAAAGATTGGGACAACGCTATAGAGAACTATGAAAAATTGGTTGAAGCTAAACCCAATGTGGCTAATTACCATTACAAGTATGGAGGCGCTCTTGGTATGAAAGCCAAATCGGTTAGTAAGTTTAGAGCGTTAGGTTTAATTGGAGATGTTGAAGACGCATTTTTAACAGCAGCAAATTTAGACGCTAACCACATTGACACTCGTTGGGCTTTGGTGCATTATTATCTTGAAGTTCCAGGAATTATAGGTGGAAGCTCAAAAAAAGCGATGAAGTATGCCAAGGAACTCTTTGCCATTTCTCCAGTTGATGGATATTTGGCAATGGGTCATGTGCATGAAGACGAAAAAGAATATGGACCAGCTGAAAGCAATTATAAAAATGCAGTGAGAGTAGGAGGTTCTATTAAGTGCTACACGCATTTAATTGATTTGTATGAAAAGCGAGAAAATTATGAGTTGGCAATAAAAACTATTGACGAAGCCTATGCGAGTCTTAAAGATGAAAGTTTATTAACTCGTAAAGCTAAACTTGAAAGCAAGCGACCTTAACCCAAGCTTGAAAAATATAGAAAAACTTGTGACTTCAAACTTCGGTCTTCCAGCATCAATTAGTATATTTACTTTTTAATTTAATCCTGTACTAACAGGAATTTCTCGAAGTAACATTTCGAATTATTTTTTACTATGAACGTACATTTTATAGCTATAGGTGGTGCAGCTATGCACAATTTGGCCATTGCATTACATAACAAAGGTTATCAAGTAACAGGAAGCGACGATACTATTTTTGACCCTTCAAAATCTAGATTAGAAAATAAAGGTTTGTTACCAGAAGCTTTTGGTTGGTTTCCTGAAAAAATAACAGCAGATTTAGATGCAGTCGTTTTAGGGATGCATGCTAAAGCTGATAATCCGGAGTTGCTTAAAGCGCAAGAATTGGGCTTAAAAATTTATAGCTATCCAGAGTTTTTGTACGAACAGTCAAAAGAAAAAACACGTGTTGTTATTGGTGGAAGTCATGGTAAAACCACTATTACGTCTATGATTTTACACGTGATGCATTATCACGATCGTGATGTCGACTATATGGTTGGTGCGCAACTTGAAGGGTTTGATGTTATGGTAAAACTCACAGATGACAACGATTTTATCGTGTTAGAAGGTGATGAATATTTAAGTTCACCAATAGACAGACGACCAAAGTTTCACTTGTACAAACCTAACATTGCCTTGTTAAGTGGTATTGCTTGGGATCATATTAATGTATTTCCAACCTATGAAAACTATGTAGAGCAATTCAGCATTTTTGTTGATAGTATTGTTCGCGGTGGAAGTGTGACATATAATGCTGAAGATGCTGAAGTTGCTAGAGTAGTAGAAGCTAGTGAAAATACCATACGTAAGCTACCATATTACACACCAGAATATACGGTTGAAGATGGCGAAACCCTATTAGAAACTCCAGAAGGTCCTTTACCTATTGAAGTATTTGGTAAGCATAATTTAAATAATCTTGCAGGAGCTAAATGGATTTGCCAACACATGGGAATTGACGAAGACGATTTTTATGAAGCTATTGCAACCTTTAAAGGCGCTAGTAAACGTTTGGAGAAAATAGCTGAAAGCGCAACCAGTGTTGCTTACAAAGATTTTGCGCACTCACCAAGTAAGGTAGAAGCCACAACAAAAGCGGTTAAAGAGCAGTATAAAAACAGAACGCTAGTTGCGTGTTTAGAACTGCATACCTATTCTAGTTTAAATGCTGAATTTTTAAAAGAATACAAAGGTGCTTTAGATGCTGCTGATGTTGCAGTGGTATTTTATAGTCCGCATGCTGTGGAAATTAAAAAGCTAGATGCAGTAACGCACGAGCAAATTGCCAAAGCGTTTGAGCGTGATGACTTAATTATTTATACCAATCCTGACGATTTTAAAAACTACTTATTCTCTCAAGATTTTAAAGACAAAGCCTTGTTGTTAATGAGTTCTGGGAATTATGGCGGATTGGATTTTGATGCCATTAAAGGATTGATTGGGTAGTTTGTCATTCCGTACTGCGATGCGGAATCTTCTTTGTTTCTTTGGGTTTTACATCAAATAACATAATAATCCCAAACCCTTTTCGTTTAGGAGTATATCAACCAACAATACTTTTTTATAAAATAGAACTACGTTATTAATCGACTAATTTTTTCAAAAATGAAACGTAGTATTTTCTTTCTAGCTTTTTTAACATTGATTTTCTCTTGCAATTCAGGTGATAGTTCACAACCTCAGTCTGAAAGCGAAAACAATTTTTACGCCTTAACTGTAGGTAATTTATGGGAGTATAGATGGTATGGCATCGATAATGAGGGGAATGAAAACCCAATGGATTTACATGAAACAATTTCAATTGTAGGAATGGAGGAAATCAATGACAATTTATATTATAAATTCAGTCGAACAATAACTGGGAATTTTAATGGAAATTATGGTTTTGTGCCAGAAAACGGAGAGCATTTTGAATATTATAGAGATTCCTTAGGGTATTTAGTTAATAGTGAAGGAGGAATTAAATTTTCTAACAATATTAATGACTCTTTTATAATATATCCTTCTTATGAAGAGAATTCGGGAATAGTAAATAGTATTGCAGAAACTCAAGCTGAAATCGTTATGTATGATACCGAAGCAGGTACTTTTGATTGCCTTGAGTTAATAGTATCTTTTGTAAGGGATGATGGCTTTATTTATCCTGCTAAAAATCGCGTTTATTATTCTGATGGAATTGGGTTGGTTAAAGATGATCATGTTTTTCTTTCAGCAGAAACTGCTGGTTACTACAGGAAATTACAAAGTTATTCTTTTCAGTAACTGAGAAATCAAAATATATTATCCAAAAAAGTTTTAATGCTATTCTGGTTTTGTTTAATCAGTTCATCTTTAGCTAATTCAAAATCTTTTTTATTTCGGTTTTGGGAGAGTTTAAACTTGCCTTCCCAAGCGTTAATTGTGATTTTAAAACCCTTTACATAAGGCAGGTATGCATCCATTTTTGGGTTGTCAGGTTCTAGTACATACGCATTATCAGGTTCAAGAAACTCGGTCATTGCAATCATGCTTTGCTTTATGGCTTCAGGATTATCAATTTCGGCAACCGTTCCTTTAAGATGTACTTTTACATAATTCCATGTTGGGAGTTGTTCAGTACTGTAAATACTTGGTGATATGTAACATTCTGGTCCAGAAAAAATAACCGTTACAGCTTGGTTGTTCTTAAGTAGTTCGGCTTGCGGATTAAACATATCCAAATGACCAATAAGGGATTCGTCTTTGTAAATTAATGGTAAATGTGTTATCAAAGGTTCATTGTTTTTTGCCGAAATAAGTGTCGCCAAAGGATACTGTTGCATCACAGCAATCATGTGAGCTTTATTGTCATCCTGATGTATTTTTGGAGGATAGGTCATTACACACCAAATTGTTTTAAATGATGGTCAAGATGCTTATACTGCATTTGCCCCCATTGTTCTGAATTAAACTTACCAAACATAGGATGTTCAGGCCACTGGGTTTGTGTTTTTTTAGCGTGAAACTTATCAATTTCAGTGAGCAACTTCGATTTTTCAGGAGCAAATTCAGTATCAGTCGTAACCACAAATTCTTTAGCTGTTGGTAATCCTTGTTTCCAAGGTTTATCATTGTATAATGAGGATTTAAACATTGAAAACAACGCGCGTTTAAAGGCATTTGGTCTTTCAAGTTTTAACTCGCCTACAGCAACCTGTAACGGAAACTGGCAGTGTGTTAACATTTGAGAGACATTCATTTTTCCCCATTGTGGTTTGTGAGTTGGTGATAGTTGTTCTAAACGAGATTTTATTTCTGTAACTGCGTCTTCTGAAAACAATGATTTCATAGTAAATTTTTTAAAAGGTTGAATGGATAAAAAATTGCTTCTGAAAGTTACAATATTTATCTTTATGCTATGCAGGAGAAACCCACTTCATTTTCTATAAAGCATTGGAGTCAAGACGACCAACCTAGAGAAAAGCTTCGCGATAAAGGTAAAGCAACGTTAAGCGATGCCGAATTAGTAGCTATATTGATAGGTTCAGGAAATAAAGAAGAAAGTGCTGTAGAGTTGTCTAAACGTATTTTGGCAAGCGTTGGCAATAACTTAAACGAACTTGGAAAACTATCACTCAAACAATTGATGGATTTTAAAGGTATTGGTGAAGCTAAAGCCATTACTATTGCAGCTGCTATGGAATTGGGACGACGACGTAGAGGAGAAGAAGCGCTAGAAAGAAAGAAGATTACCTCAAGTATTTCGGTATTTGAATTGATGCAACCTGTTATTGGCGAGTTGCCACATGAGGAATTTTGGATTGTATATTTAAACAATTCTAATAAAGTAATTCAAAAGCAACAATTAAGTAAAGGAGGCATTACAGGAACTCTAGTAGATGTACGTTTAGTGATGAAAAATGCATTAGAGCTTGGTGCTACAGGACTTATTTTAGCGCACAATCATCCATCAGGAACATTAAAACCTAGTGAAGCCGACAAGCAACTTACCCAAAAAATGAAATATGCAGGAGAGAGTTTGGATATAAAAGTGCTAGACCACTTAATTATTACCGAAAAAGCATACTTTAGCTTTGCAGATGAAAATATCTTATAAGTGCTATTAGTTTTCACCCATAAAATAACACCAAGGTTAAGCTATGCTTTTAAGCATATATGCACAAGAATTTTAGGTGTTCCAGTAAGTTTTACCACAACAATTGAAGAGTTTATAGCTCATGAAAGCTTAAAGATTTCGTATGCTAAACAACCGTTGAGTAATGAGATTTTTATAAGAAGTCATGAGTTGTTGTTTGAACAAGGACTCAACGATGTAGAAATACACGTGCACGATTGGGACACTACTAAAGCATTTTTTAATACTTCAGAAAAAAGTAGTTTGCCTTATGATATTTTTGCAGCTACTTTTTACCTGTTAAGTCGCTATGAAGAATATTTGCCACATGTAAAAGATGAGTACGGACGCTTTTTAGCAAAAGAAAGTTTAGCCTTTAAAAACGGATTTTTACACCAACCTGTAATTGATATTTGGGCATATAAATTTAAAAGTGTGTTGCAAGCTCAATTTCCAGATTTTGAATTTCCAAAGAAGTCGTATTCCATTCAGCCAGTTATTGATGTCCCAATGGCATACTACTTTAGGCAAAAAGGATTGCTACGAACCATTGGCGGAACTTTAGGCGATTTGTTTAGGTTTAAATTCAGGCAGTTTTACCAACGCTATTTAGTGCTTTTTGGATTTCAAAGAGACCCTTATGATACGTTTAAATGGATTATCACTAAGCAAAAACAAACCAAGTTTAAGTTTGTCGTCTTTTTCTTGATAGGCGATTATTCAACCTATGACAAGAATATTAATGTTAATAGAAAGCAGTTTGTGTCGTTGATAAAATCGGTATCTGATTATTGCAAAGTAGGACTCAAAGCCTCTTATTTTGCATTGGAAGATATTGAAGTGTTGAAAAAGGAAAAGAAAAAAATGGAATCTATTGTCAATTATGGTTTAGAGGCTTCAAGACATTCGTTTTCTAAATTGAACTTACCAGAATCTTATAGAAACCTTATTGAGCTTGAGGTAAAACAGGATTTCACAATGGGTTATATTAACGAACTAGGTTTTAGAGCAGGAACTTGTACAGCTTTTCAGTTTTACGATTTAGACTACGAAGTGCAAACACCTTTGCAAATCAATGCATTTCATTGTATAGATTATGCGTTGCTAAAAAGGCAGTCTTTTTTAGATAAAAAGCAAGAACTAGAACGTTTAATACAACAGGTGAAGCAAGTAAATGGAACCTTTACACCTGTATTTCATAATTATACCTTTGGCGATGATGTACGTTGGAAAGGATTTAGAGATTTATTTGGTGTAATTTTAGATTCAGTAGATGATGAATAGTATACGACATGTGTTTTTTGACCTAGACCATACACTTTGGGACTTTGATAAAAACTCAGCATTGACTTTTGAAAAAATTTTTAAAATACACAATGTTGAGGTTGAAATTGACCGTTTTTTAAAAGTGTATGAGCCTATTAATTTAAGCTATTGGAAGCTTTACCGTGAAGAACGAATAGATAAGGAAAACCTAAGGTATAAAAGACTAAAGGATAGTTTTGATAGTATTGAACATAGTATTAAAGATGAAGTTATCAATAAACTATCAGTGGATTATATTGAATACTTAACTTCTTTCAACCACTTGTTTCATGATACTTTAGATATTTTAAACTATTTGAAAACAAGGTATAAATTACATATTATCACTAACGGATTTCAAGAAGCTCAAGAAAAAAAGATGAAAGCATCTAATATTCTTCATTATTTTGAAACTGTTACAAACTCTGAAATGGTAGGTGTAAAAAAACCAAACCCATTAATTTTCAATTTTGCTTTGGATCAAGCTAAGGCAAAACCAAATGAAAGTATTATGATAGGAGATAACTACGAAGCCGATATTCTTGGTGCTTTAGATGTTGGGTTAGAAGCTATTTTATATAACATCCACAAACTAAAACCAGAGGCAAACATTAAAGAAGTTGATACATTATTACAATTAAAAAACTATCTTTAACTATTGTATATAAATATTAAAAACCATTACGTAAGAATGAAATTTTACAAATCTATATTATTGTTGTTGGCAATAGTGTGTTTGCCATCACAACTTTTTTCTCAAGAATCTATTAATAGCTATAAGTATGTAATTATACCTTCAGAATATAGTTTCTTAAAAGAGAAAGATCAATACCAATTAAACTCGCTTACCAAGTTTTTGTTTAATAAATACGGTTATACAGCATTTTTTTATGAAGACCAATTTCCTGATGATTTACAGTCTAACAGGTGTTTAGCAATGTATGCTGATGTGTCAAATGAAAAAGGACTTTTTAAGACTAAGATTAAGATAGACTTAAAAGACTGTAATGGAAGAATTGTATATGAATCTAAAGTTGGTGAAACTAGAGAAAAAGAGTTTGATAAAGCTTACAATTTAGCATTAAGAGATGCTTTTGAAACGTATCAACACCTTGATTATAAGTATGAGCCTAACACTAAAATTACATCAGTTTCAACTCAAACACAATCTGCTGATGTTGTTGCTGTTGAGGAAGTACAGCAGTCAAAAGCTGAAATTGCACGTTTGCAAAAAGAAATTGATGATTTAAAAGAAGCCAAAGAAAAGGCGGCAAAAGAACCAAAAGTTAAAGTGCAACCAGTAGTTGAAGCTGTTAAACACACTGAACCTACAATTTCAGAACTTACTGAAGTTGATGCACTATATGCACAACCAATAGCTAATGGGTTTCAGGTTGTTGATATGAAACCTAGTGTTGTTATGGTGCTTTTAGAAACCAAAAAGCAAAATGTATTTATTGTAAAAGACCAAAATGCAATTGTGTATAAAGAAGATGGGTTTTGGTATTATTCAAGCAATGATGGAAAAACGGTTTCAATTAAAACATTAAATATTAAGTTTTAATAATCGTATTTGTCTTTCCAACGCGATTTTAAAAATTCACGTTGCGCATTTTCTCTACTATTGTTACCTGGTTGATACAAAGTAGTATTTTTTATCTCTTCAGGTAAAAACTCATGAGCTGCAAAATTATTTTCGTAGTTGTGAGCATATTGGTAATTATCTCCATAACCTAACTCTTTCATAAGTTTAGTAGGTGCGTTTCTTATAGATAATGGTACTGATAGGTCTCCAGTTTGTTTTACCAATTGTTGCGCATCGTTGATAGCTTGATATGCAGCATTACTTTTAGGAGAAGAGGCTAAATAAGTAGCACATTGGCTTAAGATAATTCGAGATTCCGGATTTCCTATTACTGAAACCGCTTGAAATGTATTGTTGGCGATTACCAAAGCAGTTGGGTTTGCGTTTCCAATATCTTCACTAGCAAGAATAAGTAATCGTCGCGCAATAAATTTTACATCTTCGCCACCTTCAATCATACGCGCTAACCAGTATACAGCTGCATTTGGGTCGCTACCTCTAATAGATTTTATAAAAGCCGAAATAATGTCGTAATGTTGCTCACCAGTTTTGTCATATCTGGCAGTATTGTTTTGTACTTTTTGTTGCACTAAATCATTAGTGATAATTAGCTTTTTATCTGCATCAAAGGCATTTACAATCAGTTCAAAAATATTAAGTAGTTTTCGAGCGTCACCACCAGAAAGGTGTATTAAAGCTTCAGTTTCTTTAAGCTCTATATTGCGTTTTAAGAGTTGTTCATCTTCAGTAATTGCACGATTTAAAAGAGCTTCTAAATCGTCTTTACTAAACGAGTTTAACACATACACTTGGCAGCGAGATAAGAGAGCAGGTATTACTTCAAAGCTTGGGTTTTCAGTAGTTGCTCCTACAAGCGTAACCCAACCTTTTTCAACCGCTTGCAATAATGAATCTTGCTGCGATTTACTAAACCTATGAATCTCATCAATAAACAAAATAGGGTTTTTGGTAGTAAATAAACCACCACTTTGCTTTGCTTTATCAATAACCTCTCTAATGTCTTTAACACCAGAATTTATAGCACTTAGCGTGTAAAACGGTCTGTCAGATTCATTAGCAATAATGTTAGCAAGTGTAGTTTTTCCTATTCCTGGAGGTCCCCAAAATATCATGGAAGGGATTATACCTTGCTTTATTTGCAGTGAAAGCGCTCCGTTTTTTCCAACTAAATGCGTTTGACTAAGGTAGTCTTTTAAGTGTTTTGGTCGTAGACGTTCTGCTAAAGGTTCATTCATAAAGTAAAATTACAAAATTGTAGGTGACAATATTTCATAAAACCTATAAATGGTCAATATTTTGAATATAAAATTTTAAATTTAGTCTATGAGCAATCATCAACAGTTTAAGTATTCTACAGGAGTGATAGCATATCCTATCTTTTTTGTTATGTTGCTATGGCTTGTGTTTTGGATGCAAGTGCGCTTTTTTCCTAGTATAAAAAGCTTAGGTGTATATCCATTAACATTAAAAGGACTAAAAGGAATTGTACTAAGTCCCTTTATTCATTCAGATATTGAACACTTATACAATAATTCCATTCCGTTGTTTGTGCTTTCAATGGCTTTGTTTTATTTCTACCGAAAAATTTCTTGGAAAGTGATTTTGTACGGTATTTTACTGTCAGGATTAATCACTTGGTGTATTGGTAGACCAGCAAACCACATTGGAGCCAGTGGTTTAATTTATGTGCTTGTAAGTTTTATATTTTTTAAAGGCGTTTTTGCAAGACATTTTAGGCTTGTAGCATTATCACTACTAATCATATTTTTATACGGAAGTATGATATGGTATGTATTTCCTGTTGAAAAAGGCATTTCTTGGGAAGGTCACTTAGCAGGATTAATTACTGGTTTTGTATTTGCTTTAATCTTTAGAAAAGCTATTGCTAAACCTGAAAAGTATGTTTGGCAGCAACCAGAGTATAACGAAGAAGATGATCCTTTTTTAAGGCATTTTGATGAAAATGGTAATTTTATTGAACATATAGAACCTGAGATTGAACCTGAAACAAATGTAGATTCAGAGCAAAGGTCAATAAAGGTTGTGTATGACTTTAGGAAGAAAGAAGAAGGCGACGATTAAAGACGTTGCCTAACAGCTTCATATAAAAAAGCACCACAAGCTACTGAAACATTTAAAGATTCAATTTCTCCAAGAATAGGAAGTTTTGCTTTTTCATCAGCTACTTTCAATACCGAAGGGTTGATGCCTTTACCTTCTGATCCCATGATGATAGCACAAGGTTCGTTAAACGAAACATCATAAATCGTATTATCAGTTTTTTCTGTGGCTGCAATAACTTTAATTCCTGATGCTTGCATATGAAAAACCGCATCTTTTATATGGTCAACTTTACAAATTGGGATTTTAAAAATAGCTCCAGCACTTGTTTTTACAGTGTCTCCATTTACAGGAGCTCCGCCTTTTTTCTGGATAATAATTCCTGAAACACCAGTACATTCAGCAGTTCTAATAATGGCACCAAAATTTCTAACATCGCTAAGTTGGTCTAACAATAAGAATAATGGCGTTTTACCAGATTCTATAACATTTAGTACCAAGTCTTCAATATCATAAAATGAAATTGGAGCTATTTGAGCTACAGCTCCTTGATGGTTCTTTTTGCTTAATCGGTTTAATTTCTCAATAGGAACATAAGACGCGTTCAATCGTTCTTGTCTTATAAGTTGTTCCAATTCTGTAAATAAATCTCCTTTTAAACCTTTTTGAAGAAATATTTTATCAATATTCTCACCAGATTTAATAGCTTCTATAATAGCTCTTATGCCGAAAATTGTGGTCTCTTTTTCCATTGGGTCAAAGGTATAAAAAACCAACCTTTAAAAGTAAAAGAGTTAATGGTATTTGATGAATTATTGCTTTATGACTTTTTTTGTAGTTAGCTTACCATTATCTGTAATATTTAAAAAGTATACTCCAGACTTTAAGTTGTTCAAATCAATACCATTGGTGTTTTTGTTTTGAGCTACTCTCATACCCATAACGTTATATACTTCAATACTGTCAATAGTACCTTGGGTTTTAATATTGATTCTGTTTGTTGTTGGGTTAGGATATACGCTAACAGAGTTTTGTTCAACATCAGATAAGCTAAGAGCTTCACATCCTGATAAATTAGGGTTCAATTCTATAGGATCTCCAGGTGTTAAATCTCTTCCTGTAAAGGCAGAATAACTTGGAGAGTATCTGGTGGCTCTAAATACTATATTTGGGTTTTCATTTGGATTATCTCCTTGTGATAAAATTCCATTTGAACTTGAAGGGTTTATGTATTCCCAAACAGTGTTCTCGTTAGAATCTATCTCAAAAAAGTACCCTGAATCTCCATCGCAAATTAAAATGTTTCCGTTAGGAAGCATTTGAGCTCCAGATAAAATTCTTGAAAAGAATTCCGTTTCATTATTAGGGTCAGTATATGTGTAATCAGTAGAAGTAGGACCAAATGCTACATTTTGAGAATATGAATAAACACCAGGACTAGTAGTTGGTGGAGTAATTATAAATACTTCAGAAAAACTAGGAACTCTACCAAATCCATTATTGAATAATATTAATTTTCCAGCATATGGTAATCCCTGAGGAATCCAATGTGGGTAATGCTGACCAAAAAGTTTTCTGTCGCTTTCAGTACCATGGTCGTAAGCCTGTGGGTTTCCCCATCGGTAAAGAAAATCACCACCTTTTCCATAAACTCCTCCTGTACTAGAGGCTGCTTGAGCTGTGGTTGTTGAGTGATCTATGATGTAAATTTCATTCATATGTCTAGACGATAATACAATTTGGTCTAAATTCTTATTATACTGAATAGAGTTTATGTGTAGCCAGTTTTCGTTTCCGCTTAAACCACCTAGATAGTTAATGTCAAGTTTATTTGGGTTTTCAGAAATTACTCCGTAATTGTCTTTAGTGCTATCAAAATCTTGAACAAGGTGGTCTTTAATATTCCATTCCCAGACAATAGTAGCTGAGTTTGTTCCAGATGGTTCAATTTCAATAACTTGCTCGTTTAATAACCTTCCGTTATCTAATTTACTTGGGTCTCTACCAGCTTCAATAGCTTCTTCGCTAGTCATTTCAGTAGCGGCTAGAACCAGTATGTTTCCATTATCCATTGGGAAAATATCATGATGCTGTAACATAGTGGTATTAGAATAATCAAAACTCCAAGTTAAATTTCCATCCCAATCAAATTTTTCAATTCTACCACCAGTACCACCAAATTGTATGTGTGTATTACCTACATTACAAGCTCTTAATAAAGAACCGTCTTCTAATAGATATACAGAGTTACCAGGAGGGTACTGACTAGTCCATTGGTTTACTACTTCTCCACAGTTGTTTATTAAATAAGTTTCAGTTTGAGCTGTAAAAAGTGTATATCCACCAAATGAGTCTTCAGTATTTAATATAGTACCAACTGTATTTTGAGCTTTGGTAATGATGGATAATAGAAGACATATCAATAAAATTGAGTAGTGTTTTTTCAATAGCATTTTTCTTTTTTTAACAATTTTCACAAAAATAAGGGTTGAAAAATGATTAAATCTTAAAAAAGCGCACTAAAAACGTTAAAATATGTTAAATTAAGGAGGTGGTTGTTGTAATGAAAAAGCCCGAAAAGTTTAAACTTTTCGGGCTTTTTAGTTGTTTAATATAGTGGTTTACAATTACATTGTATCCCAAAATACTTTAGTGGTTTGATCATCACCACCTATAGCAGCAGAAGCTGCTTCGTAATTAACTTGGTTAAGGTTTTGTTCGTTTACTGGATAAGTATATCGAGTAGGAACAGGTAGCTCAGAAATTGCAGCAATATTTAATGCTGGAGCATCATATTTTCTCCACGCTGTCCAAGCTTCAAAACCTCTATTATACATTGCTAACCACATTTGAGTACCAATTTTTTGTCTCCAGTCACCGGCAGCAGTTGTATAGGCTACATCAGGATTTGCTAAATAACCAGTGATATCCGCTCCCCAATAATCAAAAGAAGCAGTAATAGCTTGGTTGTAGTACATTTCTGCATCAGCAGGAGTTCCTACAATTGAGCGCTCAGCAGCTTCAGCTAAGTAAAAAGAAACTTCAGCATAATCTAATAATACTCCTGGAGTAGTAGGTTCGTGCATTGCAGCTCCTACATGAGTGTAATTAGGAAAACTATTGTTCTCTCCATAAGGACCACCAACATAAACACCTGCTCCTAAGTTTTGATCAAAGTAAACTTCTCTTCTAGGATCGCTTAAGTCATTCATAATATCTACTAAAGTGTTAGCAGCAATAAAGTCAGAACGTCCTGATTGAACTAAATCAACCCAAAGAGGGTTAGTGTTAGGTGTTGCACCTTCATACTGTAATAGTGCATTATCAGCATTTGAAGTAAATACACCAGCGCTTACTGCAGAAGTAATTGTTGACTGAGCTAACCCTGGGTTAACATCAGTTAAACGAATACCAAGCCTTAACTTTAAAGAGTTAGCGAACTTACTCCAAGCGGCAGCATCTCCTCCGTAAATTTTATCTGCAGCAGAAAAACCAGAACCAGAAATATCTGGGATAGCAGCGTTAATTCTTTCAATTAAATTTTCATAAATCACCGTGTCATCATCATATGTTGGTAATGTCACATCGCTTAATGCATCAGTATAAGGAATGTCTCCAAATGTATCCACAAGTTGTTGCCAAGTGTATATCATTAAGATTTCAGCTTGAGCAGTTCTAGCTGATTTTTCAGCGTCTGTCAATTCAGTATCACCAGCAACAATTTCTTTAGTGGTTTTTAAATCTAGTAATACATCTCTATACATTTCAGACCAATGATTTTGAGGAATATTTCTCGTTGTAAAATCATAGTTAGCCTCATCAGTATAGGTGGTTTCTGTCCAATGTTGACCTAAAAGTCTAAATATGTTAGTGTTAACATTTGTGCTAGTCATTTGGTCAAACAAACTTTTTACAGCTGCGTTATAAGTAAACTCAGCAGCTACTTGAGTTGGATTTTTTGGGTCTCTATTGTAATCTTCATATTGGTCATCAGTTTTACAAGACACCAATACTACAAGTGATAGAGCTGTTAAAAATATTTTTTTCATAATTCTTCTTTTTTAAAATTGTAATTTAAGACTTGCTCCTATTTCTCTCATAGTTGGGTAAGAACCAGATTGATATCCTTGGATATTACCAGAACTTAAACCAGCTTCAGGGTCAGCATAAGGAACATCTTTATCAATTATCCATAAATTTCTACCAATAATTGAAACCGAAGCGCTTGTAAAAGGAAGTCTGTCTAAAATTTTAGAATCTAAATTATAAGTTAAACTTGCTTCACGTAGTTTAATAAATCCTGCATCATAAACGTGTTGCTTATTAGCAGCTCTTGCATAACCCCAAGGGTTTGCATAAATATTTGCGTTAGCTCTTACTTCGTTAGGAGAACCGTCTGGAGCAACACCAGGTAGTATTATACCACCACTGTCGGCACCATAATTTCCAGGAGTACCAGTAACAGCATCTCTAATAGGGTTTCCTAATTCGTTGTTTCCAGCTGAGAAATCATATAATCCTGTTGCATACCCATACCATGTATCAAGAGAGAAAACGTCTCCACCTTTTTGCATGTCTATTAAGAAGCTTAAATTGAAGTTTTTGTAAGTGAAGCTGTTGAATAAACCAGCAGTCCATTCAGGGTTGATATCACCAATAACTTCGTTGTTTGTGTCAGATACCATGTAAGTACCAATTCTTGAAGCAGAACCAGTTTGGTTAACAATTGGTTGACCGTTCTCATGGTATACTAAATCTGTACCTCTGATAGTACCGTAAGGTTGTCCAGGAGTAGCGTTAATTGATACACCACCTTGGAAAGAACCAAGTACTAAGTTATCAATACCATCAGCTAAACTTTCAACTAAACTAGTGTTTTTCGCCCAGTTTAAGTTTACATCCCATCTAAAGTCTTCAGTCTTTAAAGGAGTACCATTTAATTGTACTTCCCATCCTTTGTTTGATATAGTACCAGCATTAAGTAAGACAGAAGTATACCCAGTTGAGTTAGATACTGGAACAGCTGTAATTTGATCAACGTTTAATGCATCGTAATAGGTTACGTCAAATCCTAAACGTCTGTCTAAGAACTGCATTTCTAAACCTATTTCCCAGTTTTTTTGCTCTTCTGGTCTAAGGTTTGCGTTATTTAGTGAGCCTTGGTTAGATGCTATACCAGTACCTCCAAATGGAGTTCCAATTCCGTAAGTATTAAATACTCTGTAAGGAATAGTTCCGTTTGAAACAATACCATAGTTAGCACGTAACTTACCAAAGTTTAACCAATCTGCTTTTAAGTAGCGAGTAAAAATCATACTACCTGTTATTGACCAATAATCGTATGTGTTATCAGCTTTTGGTAAGCTTGAGTTACGGTCAATTCTATATGTACCTTCAACAAATGCAAAATCGTCATAACCTAAACCTGCACGCGCATAAATACCGTCTACCATTTGTACAGCTTCGTATTCGTCAGGAGCATTAATTGGGCTTACACTGTTAGATAATGAATAAAGGCCAGCTAAGTTTAAACCTCCATTTGTAGAAGCATAAATACTGCTGTTTTCATTTCTTCTTAAGTTAGCACCTAAGTTACCATCTAAGTCTAATTTATCATTTAGGTCTTTGTTAAAACTTAAGATGAAATCATAGTTGTATTCGGCTACATTATTATTGTATCTGCTATATTTAGAAACATTAGCACTTCCTACGTTTGTTCTTTCTTCTTGAATCTCACTGTAGGTGTCAAATGTAAATCGTCCTAAAATACTCAACCAATCATTAATTTCGTAGTTTAAAGCAACATTACCGAAATATCTGTTACGCTCATCTGTTTGATAGTTTTCGTAGAACGTCCAATAAGGGTTGTCAGAATAAATTGGAGTTAAATCAGTAGCAGAGTTAGTGTTCCAAGTGATATTCTCACGAGTTGCGAAGTAAGCTTGTTGTTGTTCTCTAACATCAACATTTACTTGCCACCATTGTCTAAATTGTTGCATTACGTTGTTAGCGTCATAACCTGTACCATATCTACCTTTACCATTTGTTTTGGTATAGGTCATTGTTGCAGATGCAGTTAATTTATCTGATAACTCATGAGAACCAGAAAAATTAATAGTATTTCTTTTAATATTACTGTTAGGTAAACCACCTTCTTGCAGCATGTTGGTAAACCCTAATCTAAAAGCAGATTTGTCTGTACCTCCATCAATTGATACTGAATTAACAGCTGTTGATGCTGTTTTCCATACATAGTTAGGGTCATTAGCTCCTGCAACCCAAGGAGACGCTTGTTGGTAAGTGTCTAACTGTGGAAAGATTGAATTCCATTGAAAAATCATTAAGTTAGGGTCAAATTCAGCTCCATAAGAAGCATCTTCAGTAAATACTGTAGTAAGGTCATCTATTCCATCTCCATCAATATCTGCTAAACCAAAATAACCAGTAGGGTCATCATAATATGGTCCATAACCAGCTCCATATCTTTTTTGGTATACAGGTAATGTTTCTTTATCAACATTTCCTAAAGTTAAACTTGAGCTTATCGTAATTCCTAAACCTTTCTTTTTAGCGCCTTTTTTGGTTGTAATCATAATCACACCATTTGCAGCTCTAGAACCGTATAGGGCAGATGCAGCAGCACCTTTTAAAACGTTGATAGATTCAATGTCATCAGGGTTAATATCTGATGCGGCATTACCGTAGTCATAACCACCACGACCTGTTATTTGGTCGCTTGAGTTAGTGTTTCCGTTGTCAATAGGAATACCATCAACAACAAACAATGCTTGGTTGTTACCAGCGATAGAACTGTTACCTCTAATAACAACGTTTGTTGATCCACCTAAAGTACCAGAAGATTTAATATCTAAACCAGCAACTTTACCTGATAGTGAATTAACAAAGTTTGAACTTTTAATTTTAGATACAGCATCCCCTTTAACTTCTTGGGTTGCATAACCTAAAGATTTCTTTTCTCTTTCAATACCTAATGCTGTTACTACTACTTCATCAAGTACTGCAGCGTCTTCTAACATAGTTACATTAACTGTGTCAGATGATCCAACTGTAATTTCTTGGGTTTTTAATCCAACATATGTAAAAGTTAACACGTCACCCACATTGGCATTGATGGAGTATTTACCATCAAAGTCAGTTTGAGTCCCGTTTGTAGTTCCTTTTACAATGATATTAACGCCAGGGAGAGGTAAGCCAGATTCGTCTGACACAGTCCCTGAGACTGTTTTTTCTTGTGCAAAAGTTAATTGCACGACAAACGCTAGTAATAGCGTTAGAATTCCACTAAACTTTGTTTTCATATTTAAATTAATTTGAATTAGCCTAAGCCAAAAGTCTTAATAAAAAGTTAATAAAACAATAATATTGTATTAAAATTTTGAAAATAAATTATGGTTTTCCCTAAAAGTTTGCGGATAAGCTAATGTGAAGTTTTGAGTTAGAAAACTTAAACTTTTGATTTTCGGTTTTCCCTACAGAGTAGTTTAACTTAAATAAACCAGAGTTTGTAAGTAGTCCGAAGCCAAACCCAAAACCAAAAAGTTTTTCTTTTATTGAATTGAAATTGTCTTCAAAATATGCAGCGTCAATAACACTGTTTACGTAGAGAGTGTTGTTTAGTTGGTAGCGATATTCTGTATTTAAAACAGTGTATAGGTTTGCTGTAAGACTGTTTTCTTCAAATCCTCTAATTGAATTTATTCCACCAAATCGAAATAATTCGTTTTCTAAGTAGGTGTTAGAGTCTAAATAGGCAAAATTTAACCGTGAATAAAAGCTGTTTTTATCATTTAAATTGAAAATTTTAAAGGTGTTTAACTCTACTTTGGTTTGCCTTTCATCTTCACCTTCAGAATTTCTATTTCCCAAACCTAATGTAATGTCGAAGAGAAAATTTGTAGGAAATAATATGTTGTAGTTTTGTGGCCTTGTGTGGATGTAGTTGGCCGTGTAATAATCTGATTTAAAATCAGTAATGGTTGTAACGTTTGAGTTAAGTAAGTTTTCAGATTTTATGGAATTAATTCCTAATGATACTTGATTGTTTGGATTTAACTGATAAAAAAGCTTCGCCTTTTGTGATACATTAATAAATGAAGAATCTCGTTTAAATATATTTAGATTTAAATCTACGCCTAAAGGAGTTCTAAACATATAAGGAAACGTGGTATTTATGTCAAAAGTTTTTTGCTCGTTTTCATCACTTTTATAAAGTAGTTTTAAAGACTCTCCATAATTTAAGTTGTTTGTAAGGTTTAAATTTAAGTAGCCGTCAAATTCAATTTTATTGGTTTCAGTGTTTGTGCCAAAGCCCAAAAAGCCATCAAAAGTGTTGCTTTTTACTTTTTCGATGTATACATATAATATGGTGGAGTCTTTTGTGAATAAAACCTCAGGGTCTTTAATTTGATTCGCAAACCTCAAATCGTTAATTACTGAAGATTTATTTTTTATGTCTGAAAGATTAAAAGTCTGTCCTTTTTTAATATTAAGGTAATGTCGTAAATAAGACTTCGGAAACTTTTCGTAACCTTTTACAATGATCTTGTCAATAAATCTTTGACTTTTACTTGATAGTACTAAGTTTGCTGATAGTGTAGAAGTGTCTTTTTTAGAAATCTCATCTAACTGTAAAAAAGAAAACGGATCACCTTGATTAGAAATTTCAGTATTTAGAATGTTTAATGACGCTTCTAAATTGCTGATGTTAACTTCAAAATAATCATCAGTTACAGAGTTAGAAATTAAAGATAATAGTTTTTTGTCGATGACACCTTTATAATATATATGTATGTAATCATATTTATTGTTTAAAGAAAATTGAGCAGTGTAGGTTGAGTCATTAGACTTGTTAAAACTCTTGAGTTCACTTTCAATATATCCAATAGTGTTTAACCTAGCTTTTAATGTGTCTACTTCCTGTAATAAACTTTGATAATCATTAAATGTTTTCCTGTATAATAATGAATCAATAACAGCGGTTTCATTTTCATTATCACCAATTGCTGATAAATATAACGACTGCGAAAAAAGGTTTGCTGTAAAAAGCAACCAAATCGCAAATTGTAGCAGCAATTTTTTTTCAGGCATAAATAAAAAGATTACCCAAAGCTAACGGATTTTTATCACTAAAAATATGTTTAGCTAAAAATAAATAGGCAACTTATTTAAAATTAATTGATTTACGTTTGAAAAATTAATATTTATTTCTACCTTTGCAGCCCTTTAAACAAGGGTTTAATAAAAATTATATAGTAATATATGCCAACAATTTCACAATTAGTACGAAAAGGAAGAGCCAAAATAACCAAGAAGAGTAAATCGGCTGCTTTAGATTCGTGTCCACAAAGACGTGGTGTGTGTACTCGTGTTTACACGACAACTCCTAAGAAACCTAACTCAGCAATGCGTAAGGTGGCAAGGGTTCGTTTAACAAACGGAAACGAGGTTAACGCATACATCGGTGGTGAAGGTCACAATTTACAAGAGCACTCGATAGTATTGGTTAGAGGTGGAAGGGTAAAAGATTTACCAGGTGTTAGATATCACATCGTTCGTGGTGCTTTAGACACAGCAGGTGTTTCGGGTAGAACGCAACGTAGATCTAAGTATGGTGCAAAACGCCCTAAGAAGTAATTAAAAAACTTTAAGAAGAAGACATGAGAAAAAGACAAGCGAAAAAAAGACCGCTTTTACCAGATCCACGTTTTAACGATCAGTTAGTAACTCGTTTCGTTAATATGATGATGTGGGACGGTAAAAAGTCAGTAGCTTTTAAAGTATTCTATGATGCAATTGATATTGTAGAATCGAAAAAAACAGATGAAGAAAAAACAGCTTTAGAAACTTGGAAAGATGCATTATCTAACGTTATGCCTCACGTAGAAGTGCGTAGTCGTCGTGTTGGTGGAGCTACATTCCAAATTCCAATGCAAATCCGTCCAGATCGTAAAGTTTCAACAGCAATGAAATGGCTTATAGGTTATGCTCGTAAGAGAAATGAAAAATCTATGTCACAAAAATTAGCTGCTGAAATTTTAGCTGCTGCTAAAGAAGAAGGAGCTGCTGTTAAGAAAAGAGTTGATACTCACAAAATGGCAGAAGCAAACAAAGCATTCTCACACTTTAGATTTTAATTAAAATGGCAAGAGATTTAAAATATACTAGAAACATAGGAATTGCTGCGCATATTGACGCAGGAAAAACAACAACTACAGAGCGTATCCTTTATTACACTGGTGTATCTCACAAAATTGGTGAAGTACATGATGGTGCTGCTACTATGGACTGGATGGAGCAAGAGCAAGAAAGAGGTATTACAATTACTTCTGCTGCTACAACTTGTACTTGGCAGTTTCCATTAGAAAACGCGCAACCAACTCCAGAAACTAAAGGGTATCACTTTAACATTATTGACACTCCAGGTCACGTTGATTTTACGGTTGAGGTAAACCGTTCTTTACGTGTACTTGATGGGTTAGTATTCTTGTTTAGTGCAGTTGATGGTGTTGAGCCACAGTCTGAAACTAACTGGAGACTTGCTGATAACTATAAAGTCCCTCGTATTGGTTTCGTTAACAAAATGGACCGTCAAGGATCTAACTTTATGGCTGTTTGCCAACAGGTTAAAGATATGTTGAAGTCAAACGCTGTGCCAATTGTATTAAACATTGGTGATGAGGCAGACTTTAAAGGTATTGTAGATTTAGTAAAAAACAGAGCTATTGTTTGGCACGAAGAAACTCAAGGAGCAACTTTTGATGTAATTGAGATTCCAGATGATTTAAAAGAAGAAGCTCGTAAATATAGAGCACTTCTTATTGAAGAAGTAGCTACTTACGATGAGAACTTATTAGAAAAATTCATGGAAGATGAAGATTCTATTACAGAAGAAGAAGTGCACGCTGCACTTAGAGCTGCTGTAATGGATATGGCTATCATTCCAATGATTTGTGGTTCTTCGTTTAAAAATAAAGGTGTACAGTTCTTATTAGACGCTGTATGTCGTTACTTACCATCTCCATTAGATAGAGATAATATTGTAGGAACAAATCCAGATACAGGTGCTGATGAAGTACGTAAACCAGATGCAAAAGAACCTTTTTCTGCTTTAGCATTTAAAATCGCTACTGATCCTTTCGTAGGTCGTTTAGCATTCTTTAGAGCATATTCAGGTCGTTTAGATGCAGGTTCTTATATCTTGAACAACCGTTCAGGTAAAAAGGAGCGTATCTCTCGTATTTACCAAATGCACTCTAATAAACAAAATGCTATTGAATATATCGAAGCAGGAGATATTGGAGCAGCAGTAGGGTTTAAAGACATCAAGACTGGTGATACTATGTCTGATGAAAAACACCCAATTGTATTGGAATCTATGGATTTCCCAGATCCAGTAATTGGTATAGCAGTTGAGCCAAAAACTAAAGCTGATGTTGATAAATTAGGTTTAGCATTAGGTAAACTTGCTGAGGAAGATCCTACGTTTACAGTAAGAACTGACGAAGCTTCAGGACAGACTATTATTTCTGGAATGGGTGAGCTTCACTTAGATATTATTGTTGACCGTCTTAAACGTGAGTTTAAGGTAGAGGTTAGCCAAGGTCAGCCACAAGTAGAGTACAAAGAAGCTATCACTCAACGTGCAGAACACAGAGAAGTTTATAAGAAACAATCTGGTGGACGTGGTAAGTTCGCAGATATTGTATTTACTCTTGAGCCAGCTGAAGAAGGTAAGGAAGGTTTAGAATTTATCTCTGAAATTAAAGGTGGTAACGTTCCTAAGGAATTTATCCCTTCAATTGAGAAAGGATTCACAATGGCAATGCAAAACGGTCCTTTAGCAGGATATGAAGTTGATGCTATGAAAGTAACTTTAACTGATGGTTCTTACCACGATGTAGATTCTGATCAGCTATCATTCGAATTAGCTGCTAAATTAGGATTCAAAGCTGCTGCAAAAGCTGCAAAAGCTGTGATTATGGAACCTATGATGAAATTAGAAGTTATCACTCCAGAAGAAAACATGGGTGATATCGTAGGTGACCTTAACCGTCGTAGAGGACAAGTAAGTGATATGGGAGACAGAGCAGGAGCTAAAACAGTAAAAGCTGTTGTGCCTTTATCAGAAATGTTTGGATATGTAACAACATTAAGAACATTGTCTTCAGGACGTGCGACATCAACAATGGAATTTTCACACTATGCTGAAACTCCTTCAAACATTTCAGAAGAAGTAATCAAAGCAGCTAAAGGCGTAGAAGCTTAAAACTAAAAGAAAATGAGTCAGAAAATTAGAATAAAATTAAAGTCTTACGATCACAATTTAGTTGACAAGTCTGCTGATAAGATTGTAAAAACAGTAAAAAGTACTGGAGCTGTTGTAACAGGACCAATTCCGTTACCAACACATAAAAAGATTTTCACTGTGTTACGTTCACCACACGTAAACAAGAAGTCAAGAGAACAATTCCAATTAAGTTCTTACAAGAGATTATTGGATATCTACTCTTCATCTTCAAAGACAATTGATGCTTTAATGAAACTTGAATTACCAAGTGGAGTTGAAGTTGAGATTAAAGTGTAAGTGAACACAAACATGTCCTGAGCTGCGAGCGAGGGAAAAACGGTTAAAAATACAATTCAAGGCTGAAACGTATTTTTCAGCCTTGAATTTTAATAAATAGAATAGTAATAATTAATAATTAATAAATATGTCTGGGTTAATAGGAAAAAAAATCGGTATGACCAGCATCTTTGATGAAAACGGGAAAAACATTCCTTGTACAGTAATTGAAGCAGGTCCATGTATCGTTACCCAAGTCAGAACCGAAGAGGTTGACGGGTACAATGCCCTTCAACTTGGTTTCGATGACAAGACAGATAAAAGTGCTACTAAAGCTGAATTAGGTCATGCTAAGAAAGCTGGTACTTCTGTTAAAACTAAAGTCGTAGAATTCCAAGGATTTGAAGGAGATTACAAATTAGGTGATGCAATTACTGTAGAGCACTTCATTGAAGGTGAGTTTGTAGATATTGCTGGTACATCTAAAGGAAAAGGATTCCAAGGTGTTGTAAAACGTCATGGTTTTGGTGGAGTTGGTCAAGCAACGCATGGTCAGCACAACCGTTTAAGAGCTCCAGGTTCTATTGGTGCAGCTTCTTATCCTGCGAGAGTATTCAAAGGAATGAAGATGGCCGGAAGAATGGGTGGCGAAAAAGTGAAAGTTGAAAATTTAAGAGTATACAAAGTAGTTCCTGAAAAGAACTTACTAGTTGTAAAAGGATGTGTTCCTGGACACAAAAACTCTTATGTAATCATTGAGAAATAATGAAAGTAGCAGTTTTAGATATAAACGGAAAAGACACAGGTAGAAAAGCAGAGCTTTCTAAAGATGTGTTCGCTATTGAGCCTAACAACCATGCTGTTTACTTAGACGTTAAGCAATATCTTGCTAACCAACGTCAAGGAACGCACAAGGCTAAAGAAAGAGCAGAAATTGCAGGAAGTACACGTAAGATTAAAAAACAAAAAGGTACTGGTACTGCAAGAGCAGGTAGTATCAAGTCTGGTGTATTTAAAGGTGGTGGACGTATGTTCGGACCAAGACCAAGAAACTACAGCTTCAAATTAAATAAAAACTTGAAGCGTTTAGCAAGAAAATCTGCTTTAACAATGAAAGCTAATGATAAAGATATCGTTGTTTTGGAAGACTTCAATTTTGATGCTCCAAAGACGAAAAACTTTACAGCAGTACTGAAAGCATTAGACATACAAGACAAAAAATCGTTGTTTGTGTTGGGTGCTTCAAATAATAATGTATATTTGTCATCACGAAATTTTAAAGGGTCTGAAGTTGTAACTAACTCAGAACTAAACACTTATAAAATTTTAAACGCAAATAAATTAGTTCTTTTAGAGAGTTCTCTAGAAGAAATTGAGTCGAATTTAAGTAAATAAGAAAACCATGAGTATCTTAATTAAACCTATTATCACTGAAAAAGCGACAACTAATAGTGAGTTAAACAACTGCTTTAGTTTCCAAGTGAATACAAAGGCGAACAAGGTAGAAATCAAAAAAGCAGTTGAAGCTGCTTATGGAGTTTCTGTTGAAAAAGTTCGTACTATAAATGTCCGTCCAGATAGAAGAACCCGTTACACAAAAACAGGTATTCAACATGGTAAAACAAATGCTATTAAAAAAGCAATTGTACAACTGGTGGAAGGTGAGACTATTGATTTATACAGTAACATGTAATTAGACGAAAATGTCAGTAAGAAAATTAAAACCGATCACATCAGCTCAGCGTTTTAGAGTAGTAAATGGATTTGACGCCATCACTACTGATAAGCCGGAGAAAAGTTTACTTGCTCCGAACAAAAGATCTGGTGGTAGAAACAGTCAAGGAAAAATGA
Organism: Meridianimaribacter sp. CL38; assembly: GCF_004328055.1. NCBI lineage: Bacteria > Pseudomonadati > Bacteroidota > Flavobacteriia > Flavobacteriales > Flavobacteriaceae > Meridianimaribacter > Meridianimaribacter sp. CL38. The sequence goes on from NZ_QKWS01000004.1 coordinate 91,659, forward strand.
CCATGCGCCATATTGGTGGAGGTCATAAGAAGAAGTATCGTATCATTGATTTTAAGCGTAACAAAACTGGAATTCCAGCTGAAGTTAAAACAATTGAATACGATCCAAACAGAACAGCTTTTATCGCGTTATTGAACTACCAAGACGGAGAAAAAAGATACATTATTGCTCAAAACGGTCTACAAGTTGGACAAAACATTGTTTCGGGTAAAGAAGGTATCGCTCCTGAAATTGGTAATGCAATGCCTTTAAGCCAAATTCCTCTTGGTACTATTATCTCTTGTATAGAGTTACGTCCAGGTCAAGGAGCAGTTATGGCAAGAAGCGCAGGAGCGTTTGCTCAATTAATGGCAAGAGACGGAAAATTTGCAACTATTAAATTACCATCAGGTGAAACACGTTTAGTGCTTGCAGATTGTATGGCAACAATAGGTGTTATATCAAACTCTGACCACCAGTTGTTAGTATCTGGTAAAGCAGGTAGAACACGTTGGTTAGGAAGAAGACCTAGAGTGAGACCAGTAGTAATGAACCCAGTTGATCACCCAATGGGTGGTGGAGAAGGACGTTCGTCTGGTGGACACCCAAGATCTAGAAATGGTATTCCAGCTAAAGGTTATAGAACACGTTCTAAAACCAAAGCGAGTAACAAGTATATTGTAGAACGTAGAAAGAAATAATTGAGATAATATGGCACGTTCATTAAAAAAAGGACCTTACATCCATTATAAATTAGAAAAGAAAGTTGCAGAAAACGTAGCTTCAAATAAAAAGACTGTTATTAAAACTTGGTCTAGAGCATCAATGATTTCACCAGATTTCGTAGGGCAGACTATAGCTGTACACAACGGTCGTCAATTTGTACCAGTTTATGTAACTGAAAATATGGTAGGTCATAAATTAGGAGAATTTTCACCAACACGTTCGTTTAGAGGACATGCAGGTGCAAAAAATAAAGGTAAAAAATAAGTAGAGCTATGGGAAGTCGTAAAAAACAAATGGCAGATGCTATAAAGGAAGACAGAAAACAAGTTGCTTTTGCAAAGTTGAACAACTGTCCAACCTCACCAAGAAAAATGCGTTTAGTTGCAGACTTGGTTAGAGGTCAAAAAGCTGAGAAAGCTCTTCAAATTTTAAGGTTTAGTTCAAAAGAAGCATCTCGTCGCTTAGAGAAGTTATTGTTATCTGCAATAGCTAACTGGCAAGCAAAAAACGAAGATGCAAGTATTGAGGACGCAAACCTATTTGTAAAAGAGATCAGAGTTGATGGAGGATCTATGTTAAAAAGATTACGTCCAGCGCCTCAAGGTCGTGCACACAGAATTAGAAAACGTTCGAATCACGTAACAGTTGTGATTGGAGCATTAAATAACACACAAAGCTAAGATAGAGGTATGGGACAAAAAACAAATCCAATCGGAAATCGCTTAGGAATCATCAGAGGATGGGAATCTAACTGGTATGGTGGAAACGATTATGGAGACAAACTTGCTGAAGACGACAAAATCAGAAAGTACATCCATGCACGTTTATCAAAAGCTAGTGTGTCTAGAGTAATTATTGAGCGTACACTTAAACTTGTAACCGTTACTATCACTACTGCAAGACCTGGTATTATTATCGGGAAAGGTGGTCAAGAGGTAGACAAGTTAAAAGAAGAGCTTAAGAAAATTACAGATAAGGAAGTTCAATTGAACATCTTCGAAATTAAGAGACCTGAATTAGATGCATTCTTAGTAGGATCAAGCATTGCACGTCAAATTGAAAATCGTATTTCTTACCGTCGTGCAATAAAAATGGCTATTGCTGCTGCTATGCGTATGAATGCTGAAGGAATCAAGATTCAAATTAGTGGTCGTTTAAACGGAGCTGAAATGGCACGTAGCGAGCACTACAAAGAAGGTAGAATTCCATTATCAACATTTAGAGCCGATATTGACTATGCTTTAGTTGAAGCTCATACTACTTACGGTAGATTGGGAATTAAAGTATGGATCATGAAAGGTGAAGTATATGGTAAAAGAGAACTTTCTCCACTTGTAGGGTTGTCTAAAAAACAAGGTAAGTCTGGTGGAGGACGTGGTGGGAACAATAAATCTCGTCGCAGAAAGTAATTTTTAAAGTAAAAGAAAATGTTACAACCGAAAAAAACAAAATTTCGTAAAGTCCAAAAAGGACGTATGAAAGGAAATTCCGGAAGAGGACACCAGTTATCTAATGGAATGTTTGGTATAAAATCACTCGATTCGAATTTCTTAACATCACGTCAAATAGAAGCAGCTCGTATTGCCGCAACACGTTACATGAAAAGAGAAGGGCAACTTTGGATTAAAATATTTCCAGACAAGCCTATAACAAAGAAACCTCTTGAAGTACGTATGGGTAAAGGTAAAGGTTCTGTAGAATATTGGGTAGCTGTGGTAAAACCAGGAAGAGTTTTATTTGAAGTTGGAGGTGTGCCTTTAGAAACTGCTAAAGAAGCATTACGTTTAGCAGCTCAAAAGTTACCAGTTAAAACAAAGTTTATAATAGCTCGAGATTACGAGGCTTAATAGTAGTATTATGAAGCAATCAGAAATTAAACAGCTATCAACGGCTGAGTTACAAGAAAAACTTGGTGAGACACAAAAGAGTTATGCTGACCTAAAAATGGCTCACGCAGTATCTCCTTTAGAGAATCCAATCCAGTTACGAAACGTAAGACGTTCAGTAGCTAGAATCGCAACTGAATTAACTAAAAGAGAAATACAATAATTGTATTCCGCTGAAAGATGGAAAAAAGAAACTTAAGAAAAGAACGTATAGGAGTTGTTACAAGTAACAAAATGCAGAAATCAATTGTGGTATCTGAGGTTAAAAAAGTAAAACATCCTATGTATGGAAAATTCGTGTTAAAAACGAAAAAATACGTTGCACACGATGAGACAAACGACTGTAACATTGGAGATACAGTAAAGATCATGGAAACAAGACCTTTAAGTAAATCTAAATGTTGGAGATTAGTAGAAATAATTGAAAGAGCGAAGTAATTATGGTACAACAAGAATCAAGATTAAAAGTAGCTGATAACACTGGAGCAAAAGAAGTATTAACAATACGTGTTCTAGGTGGAACCAAAAGAAGATATGCTTCTATTGGTGACAAAATAGTAGTTTCAGTAAAAGACGCAACTCCTAACGGAAACATTAAAAAAGGAGCAGTATCAACAGCTGTTGTTGTGCGTACAGTAAAAGAAGTAAGACGTCCAGACGGATCTTATATCAGATTTGACGATAACGCTTGTGTACTTTTAAATCCGCAAGGAGAAATGAGAGGAACACGTGTTTTTGGACCTGTTGCTAGAGAACTTCGTGATAAACAATTCATGAAAATTGTATCATTAGCACCAGAAGTGCTTTAATTGATAAACAAGATGACAAAGCTTAAAATAAAATCAGGAGATACAGTACAAGTAATCGCTGGAGATCACAAAGGGTCTGAAGGGAAAGTACTTAAAGTATTTATCGATAAAAACAAGGCCATCGTAGAAGGTGTAAACATGGTAAAGAAACACACTAAACCAAGTGCACAAAACCCTCAAGGTGGTATCGTAGAAAAAGAAGCACCAATTCATATCTCTAACTTGTCACTTTTAACAAGTAAAGGTGAACCAACAAGAGTAGGATATAAAATGGAAGGTGATAAGAAAGTAAGATTTTCTACAAAATCTAATGAAGTAATATAATTATGGCTTACATTCCAAGATTAAAACAAGAGTACAAGGACAAAATAGTTTCTGCTCTTACAGAAGAATTCGGTTATAAAAATGTAATGCAAGTTCCAAAACTTAAAAAGATTGTAATCTCTAAAGGTGTTGGAGCAGCAGTAGCAGATAAAAAATTAATTGATCACGCTGTTGAAGAATTAACAAAAATATCTGGTCAAAAAGCTGTTGCAACTTTATCTAAAAAAGACGTTGCATCATTCAAATTACGTAAAGGAATGCCAATAGGTGCTAAAGTAACACTTAGAGGTGAGCAAATGTATGAGTTTTTAGACCGTTTGATTACTTCAGCTTTACCACGAGTTAGAGACTTTGATGGTATTAAAGCTACAGGATTTGATGGTAGAGGTAACTACAACTTAGGAGTTACTGAGCAAATCATTTTCCCTGAGATTGATATTGACAAGATCAACAGAATTTCTGGTATGGATATTACTTTCGTAACATCTGCAGACACAGATAAAGAAGCACAATCGTTATTAACTGAATTAGGATTACCTTTTCAAAAGAACTAAGATATGGCTAAAGAATCAATGAAAGCCCGTGAGGTGAAAAGAGCAAAAACGGTAGCAAAATATGCTGAAAAACGTAAAGCTTTAAAAGAAGCTGGAGACTACGAAGCATTACAAAAGTTACCAAGAAATGCATCACCTGTACGTATGCACAACCGTTGTAAATTAACAGGAAGACCAAAAGGATATGTACGTACATTTGGAATTTCTCGTGTAATGTTACGCGAAATGGCTAACAAAGGCTTAATACCAGGAGTTAAAAAAGCAAGTTGGTAAACAAAGAATTATAAATTGGTTTGAAGTTCGAAAAACTAATTTTCGAAAACCAAAACCGCAAATTAATATAAATGTATACAGATCCAATCGCAGATTATCTAACGAGAGTTAGAAATGCAGTAAAAGCTAACCACAGAGTGGTTGAGATACCTGCATCTAATCTAAAAAAAGAAATTACTAAAATATTATTCGATCAAGGATATATTTTAAGTTACAAGTTTGATGACTCTACAGTACAAGGAACTATTAAAATAGCTCTTAAGTACAATAAAGAGACTAAAGAACCTGTAATCAAGAAAATTCAAAGAATAAGTAAACCAGGTTTACGTAAATACGCAAGTGCTAACGAAATGCCAAGAATCCTTAACGGTCTTGGAATTGCAATTGTTTCAACATCTCATGGTGTATTAACAGGAAAACAAGCGCAAAGAGAAAACGTTGGTGGAGAATTATTGTGTTACGTTTACTAATTTAAAACAGAAAGAACATGTCAAGAATAGGTAATAACCCAGTAACTATCCCACAAGGAGTTACAGTAGAAGTTAAAGACAATGTAATTACTGTAAAAGGTAAATTAGGTGAATTAACTCAAGAATTTTCAGACGTAGATATAGCTGTTGAAGAAGGAAGCGTACAAGTAACGCGTTCAACAGATAAAAAAGACCAAAGAGCAAAGCATGGTCTTTACAGAGCTTTAATCAACAACATGATTAAAGGTGTATCTGAAGGATGGACAAAAGAACTAGAATTGGTAGGTGTAGGTTATAGAGCATCTAACCAAGGACAAAAATTGGATTTAGCTTTAGGATTTTCTCACAACATTATTTTGGATTTAGCTCCAGAAGTAAAAGTAGAGACAATCTCTGAAAAAGGAAAAAACCCAATCGTAAAATTAACATCTCACGACAAACAATTGGTAGGACAAGTAGCAGCGAAAATTCGTGCATTTAGAAAACCAGAACCTTACAAAGGAAAAGGAATTAAGTTTGTAGGAGAAGTATTAAGAAGAAAAGCAGGTAAATCAGCTTAATAGTTTAGTTATGGCATTAACAAAGAATCAAAAAAGATTAAGAATAAAAAGCAGAATTCGTAAGGTAGTTTCAGGAACTGAATCTAGACCACGTTTAGCTGTATTTAGAAGTAATAAAGAAATTTATGCTCAAGTTGTGGATGATGTAACAGGTAAAACTATCAGTGCTGCATCTTCAAGAGACAAAGACATTAGTTCTGCAAAAGGTACTAAAACAGAAATTGCTGCCTTAGTTGGTAAAGCAGTAGCTGAAAAAGCATTAAAAGCAGGTGTAGAAACTATCTCTTTTGACAGAGGTGGATATCAATATCACGGAAGAGTAAAATCGTTAGCAGAAGGTGCTAGAGAAGGCGGACTAAAATTTTAAGACATTATGTATCAAAAATATAAAAACGCAGAATTAGTAAAACCAGGTGGATTAGATCTTAAAGATCGTTTAGTTGGTGTACAAAGAGTTACAAAAGTAACTAAAGGTGGTAGAGCATTTGGTTTTTCAGCTATCGTAGTAGTAGGTGATGAAGCAGGTGTAGTAGGACATGGTTTAGGAAAATCTAAAGATGTTGCTACCGCAATTGCAAAAGCAGTTGAAGACGCAAAGAAAAACTTGGTTAGAATACCAATCATCAAAAAAACTTTGCCACACGAGCAAAAAGGTAAATTTGGTGGAGCTAGAGTAAACATTATTCCTGCTGCTCCTGGTACAGGAGTAATTGCTGGTGGAGCTGTAAGAACAGTTCTTGAAGCAGTAGGTGTACATGATGTATTATCTAAATCTCAAGGATCTTCTAACCCTCACAACGTTGTTAAAGCTACTTTTGATGCTTTATTACAATTAAGAAGTGCTGACACAGTTGCTAAGGATAGAGGAATATCATTAGAAAAAGTATTTAACGGTTAATCTTAAGGAAGATGGCAAAGATCAAAGTAACAAAAGTAAAAAGTACAATCAATCGTACTCAAACCCAAAAGAGAACTTTAGAGGCTTTAGGTTTAAAAAGAATCGGTCAGGTTGTAGAACATGATGCCACTCCAAATATCGTTGGTATGGTTAATAAAGTTAAACATTTAGTTTCTGTTGAAGAAACAAAATAATAAGACACAAAAATGGACTTAAGTAATTTAAAACCAGCTGAAGGCTCAGTTAAAAATCAAGGAAAAAGAGTAGGTAGAGGACAAGGTTCTGGAAAAGGTGGTACTGCAACACGTGGTCACAAAGGAGCAAAGTCTCGTTCTGGATATTCTAAAAAACTTGGTTTTGAAGGTGGACAAATGCCACTTCAAAGACGTGTGCCTAAATTCGGATTTACTAACATCAACCGTGTAGAATATCAAGGTGTAAATCTTGATACATTACAACAATTGGTTGACGATAAGAAGATAAAAGATACTATAGATTTTGAAACGCTAGTACAATTACGTTTGGCTGGTAAAAACGATTTAGTAAAAATATTAGGTCGTGGAGAATTAAAATCTAAATTAAAAGTATCTGCTCATAAATTTACTGCTTCAGCAAAAGCTGCTATTGAAGCTGCAGGAGGAGAAGCTGTAACTTTATAAGATTATTATAAGTATGAAATTTATAGACACTATAAAAAATGTTTGGAAAATAACGGAACTAAAAGACCGAATCATGTTAACACTTGGTTTGCTTTTAGTTTACCGTTTTGGTGCACAAATTGTGCTTCCAGGTATTGACTTTACTAAATTATCAGGATTACAAGGAGATGCTGCCGAAGGTGGATTAATTTGGTTAATCAATGCGTTTACTGGTGGAGGTTTTTCTAACGCATCAGTATTTGCCCTAGGTATTATGCCTTATATCTCTGCTTCTATTGTAGTGCAGTTAATGGGAATAGCAATTCCTTATTTACAAAAACTTCAAAAAGAAGGAGCAAGTGGTCAAAAGAAAATCACTCAAATTACCCGTTGGTTAACAATAGGTATCTGTTTGGTTCAAGCACCAGGATATTTAGCAAGCTTACCATCATTAACAGGAGTTAACTCAACAAGTGCACTTTTAGTTAATGGTTTTTCTCCAACTACATTTATGATTTCTTCAGTAATAATATTAGTTACTGGATGTATTTTTGCAATGTGGTTAGGTGAAAAAATTACTGATAAAGGTATTGGTAATGGTATTTCATTATTAATTATGGTAGGTATTATAGCTACTTTACCACAATCATTTTTACAAGAGTATGCAGCAAGAGTAACACAATCTAATGGAGGTTTAATTATGATTTTAATTGAGCTTGTTATTTGGTTGTTAATTATACTAGGCTCAGTAATGCTAGTTATGGCAGTACGTAAAATTGCAGTGCAATATGCAAGACGTACAGCTACAGGTGGATACGAAAAAAATGCATTTGGCTCTAGACAGTTTTTACCATTAAAGTTAAACGCTTCAGGAGTTATGCCAATCATCTTTGCTCAAGCTATCATGTTTGTGCCAAGTTTAATTGGTAAATCATTTGGATCAGGAGAAGTAGGTACATGGATGCAAACACAGTTTTCTGATATTTTCGGATTTTGGTACAACCTAGTATTTGCACTCTTAATTATAGTGTTTACATATTTTTATACAGCTATTACAGTACCAACAAACAAAATGGCTGACGACTTAAAACGAAGCGGAGGTTTTATTCCAGGTATTAGACCAGGAACTGAAACTTCTGAGTATTTAGATAAAATAATGTCTCAAATAACTTTACCAGGATCATTATTCTTAGCATTAATAGCTGTGTTCCCAGCAATTATTGTAAAGCTTATGGATGTACAAGCTGGTTGGGCATTGTTTTTTGGAGGAACGTCATTATTGATTATGGTAGGAGTTGCAATTGATACCATGCAACAAGTAAATTCTTACTTGTTGAATAAACACTATGATGGCTTGATGAAAACAGGTAAAAATAGAAAAGCAGTAGCTTAAAACTATATACTATGGCAAAACAAGCAGCAATAGAACAAGACGGAACAATCATAGAAGCATTATCTAATGCGATGTTTCGTGTTGAATTAGAAAATGGTCATATTGTGACTGCACATATATCTGGTAAAATGCGTATGCATTATATTAAGTTGTTACCAGGAGACAAAGTAAAATTAGAAATGAGTCCTTACGATTTAACAAAGGCTCGTATAACCTATAGATACTAATACGATGAAAGTAAGAGCATCAGTTAAAAAAAGAAGCGCTGATTGTAAATTAGTGCGTAGAAAAGGTAGACTTTACGTAATTAACAAAAAGAATCCTAGATTCAAACAAAGACAAGGATAATTATGGCAAGAATTGCAGGTGTAGACATACCAAAACAGAAAAGAGGAGTAATCTCTTTAACTTATATCTACGGAGTAGGTAAAAGTAGAGCAAAAGAAATTTTGGCAACGGCTAAAGTTGATGAAAGCACAAAAGTACAAGATTGGACAGATGATCAAATTGGAGCAATCCGTGACGCTGTTGGAACTTATACTATAGAAGGTGAATTGCGTTCTGAAACTCAATTAAACATTAAGCGATTAATGGATATTGGATGTTACAGAGGTATTCGTCACAGATCTGGGCTTCCATTAAGAGGTCAACGTACAAAGAACAACTCTAGAACTAGAAAAGGTAGAAGAAAAACCGTTGCTAACAAGAAGAAAGCAACTAAATAATAACAAGACAGTAGTCATTAGTAATTAGACGTTAGATGAATCTGTTCGAAATCGAAAGGTTTAGGATTCTAACAACTAAAAGCTAACAACTAGAAACTAAAAAATATGGCAAAGTCAAGTACTAAAAAACGTAAAGTAATAGTAGATGCAATTGGAGAAGCGCACATTGCTGCATCTTTCAATAACATCATTATCTCTTTAACAAACAAAAAAGGTGACGTAATTTCATGGTCATCTGCTGGTAAAATGGGATTCAGAGGTTCTAAAAAGAACACTCCTTATGCTGCACAATTAGCTGCTGAAGATGCTGCAGGAGTAGCAAAAGAAGCTGGATTAAAGAAAGTGAAAGTGTTTGTTAAAGGTCCTGGAAATGGTAGAGAGTCTGCAATTAGATCTATTCACAACTCTGGTATTGAAGTATCAGAAATCGTAGATGTTACTCCATTACCACATAACGGATGTCGTCCACCAAAACGAAGAAGAGTTTAATTTATATTTTGAAGAATTAATATCAACTGTTTTTTATAGTTGATATTAATTTTTTATATGTAAATTTGCAAACTGAAAAATTTTAAACAAGTATCAACGAGAGATTCACGTTTATCGAAGGATAAGATTAAGACCTTAATTCATAAACACTCTCATAATTTAATTTAAAAATGGCAAGATATACTGGTCCTAAAACTAAAATAGCTCGTAAATTTGGTGAAGCTATTTTTGGAGATGATAAAGCTTTTGAAAAAAGAAATTATCCTCCAGGTCAACATGGTGCAAACAAGCGTCGTGGAAAAAAATCTGAATACGCTGTCCAATTAATGGAGAAGCAAAAAGCAAAATACACTTATGGTATTTTAGAAAAGCAATTCAGAAACATGTTCAAAAAAGCAACTGCTGCTCCAGGAATTACTGGTGAGGTGTTGTTACAACTTTGTGAGTCTCGTTTAGACAACGTAGTTTACAGAATGGGAATGTCTCCTTCACGTAGTGGAGCTAGACAATTAGTATCTCACAGACACATTACTGTTAACGGAAACATCGTAAACATTCCTTCTTACCAATTAAAAGCAGGAGATGTTGTAGCTGTAAGAGAAAAATCAAAATCTTTAGAAGCAATCCAAAATTCATTAACAAACTCTAGTCATGTTTATGAGTGGATTACATGGAATAACGATACTAAACAAGGAACATTTGTATCTGTTCCTGCAAGAGTTCAAATTCCTGAGAACATCAACGAGCAATTCATCGTCGAATTATATTCTAAATAATAAATTAAACATATTGGTATTTAGCCAAAGGATTTATTAGACGTCTTCAAGCTTTTAAATCGCGCAACTAAATAACAATTAAAACGAAGAACACTATGGCAATATTAAATTTTCAAAAGCCTGACAAAGTAATCATGATCGATTCTACTGATTTTGAAGGCAAATTCGAATTCAGACCACTAGAACCAGGTTATGGACTAACAGTAGGAAACGCTTTAAGAAGAGTTTTATTATCTTCTTTAGAAGGTTTCGCAATCACATCTGTAAGAATAGAAGGTGTAGATCACGAGTTTTCTACAATTGCAGGTGTAGTTGAAGATGTAACAGAAATGATTTTGAACTTAAAGCAAGTAAACTTTAAGCGTCAAATAGATGAAATCGATAATGAGTCTGTTTCAATCTCAATTTCTGGTCAAGAGCAAATAACAGCTGGAGATTTCCAAAAGTTTATTTCAGGTTTCCAAGTACTAAACAAAGACTTAGTGATTTGTAACTTAGATCCTAAAGTAAGCATCAATATGGAAATCACTATTGAAAAAGGTAGAGGATATGTTCCTGCTGAAGAAAACAAAAAAGCTTCTGCACCTATTGGAACTATCTTTACTGACTCAATCTATACGCCAATAAAAAACGTGAAGTACAGTATAGAAAACTTCCGTGTTGAACAAAAAACCGATTACGAAAAATTAGTTTTTGAAATCATCACAGACGGTTCTATTCATCCTAAAGATGCATTAACTGAAGCGGCTAAGATATTAATTCACCACTTCATGTTATTCTCTGATGAGCGTATAACTCTTGAGGCTGACGAAATTGCTCAAACTGAAACTTATGATGAAGAATCACTTCACATGAGACAGTTATTAAAAACTAAATTAGTTGATATGGATCTTTCTGTACGTGCCTTAAACTGTTTAAAAGCAGCAGAGGTTGATACATTAGGAGATTTAGTATCATTCAACAAAAATGATTTAATGAAGTTCCGTAACTTCGGTAAAAAATCTTTAACAGAGCTAGAAGAATTAGTAAATGTTAAAGGTCTTAACTTCGGAATGGACTTAAGCAAATACAAATTAGATAAAGATTAATCATATTTTGCTCTCCTTAGACTTACTCTTTGGATTTGGTAGCAAGATGATAAAACAAAAGTCATGAGACACGGAAAGAAATTTAATCATTTAGGTAGAAAAACTGCCCACAGAAAAGCAATGTTAGCTAATATGGCATGTTCTTTAATAGAGCACAAGCGTATTAACACTACAGTAGCTAAAGCTAAAGCGTTAAAACAATTTGTTGAGCCTTTAGTAACAAAATCTAAAGAAGATACTACTCACAACAGACGTATTGTATTTTCTAGATTAAGACAAAAAGAGGCTGTGGCAGAATTATTTAGAGATGTTGCTGCTAAGGTAGGTGATCGTCCTGGAGGATATACAAGAATTATTAAGCTTGGTAACCGTCTTGGTGATAACGCTGATATGGCAATGATAGAATTAGTTGACTACAATGAAATCTACAATGCTGATAAGCCTAAGAAAAAATCTACTCGTAGAAGTAGAAGAGGTGGTAGCAAAGCAGCTGCAGCTCCTGTTGCAGAAACTAAGGCAACTAACGAAGAAGAATAAATGTTAATAAGCATTTGAAATATTAAAGGATAAACATTTTAGTTTATCCTTTTTTTTATGCAATTTTGCGAAACTTTTAGAATCTATGAAGTATAATAAAAGAGAAAAAGCACTAATATTACTAGCAGACGGAACCATATTCTATGGAAAATCAATAGGAAAAAAAGGTACTGCATTTGGAGAGGTTTGCTTTAACACTGGTACTACAGGCTACCAAGAAATATTTACCGATCCATCTTATTTCGGACAATTAATGGTGACTACCAATGCGCACATTGGTAATTATGGAACACTTTCTGAAGAAGTGGAGTCTAATTCCATTAAAATATCAGGTCTAATTTGTAAAAATTTCAGTTTTAATTATTCAAGACCAGCAGCAGATGATTCACTCGAAAATTTCTTTGAGAAGAATAATGTATTGGCTATATCTGATGTAGATACAAGAGCTCTTGTAAGCTATATTAGAGATAATGGAGCTATGAATGCTGTAATTTCTACTGAGGTTGATAATATTGAAGACCTTAAAAAACAACTAGCAGATGTACCAAATATGAATGGTTTAGAGTTGGCTTCTAAAGTATCTACTAAAGAACCATATTATTTTGGTAACGAAAATGCTACGTATAAAATAGCAGCTTTAGATATTGGAATTAAAACTAATATCCTTAGAAATTTAGCTAAAAGAGATGCCTACATTAAGGTGTTTCCTTATAATTCGACTTTTGAAGAGTTAGAAGCATTTAAACCAGATGGCTATTTCTTATCTAATGGACCAGGAGATCCTGAGCCATTGGTTGAAGCACAAAATTTGGCTAAAGAAATCATTAAACGTAACCTTCCGCTATTTGGTATTTGTTTAGGGCACCAAGTAATTGCGTTAGCTAACGGAATTTCTACTTATAAAATGCACCATGGACATAGAGGTATTAATCATCCTGTAAAGAACCTTATTACTGGTAAAGGAGAAATTACTTCACAAAATCATGGTTTTGCTATCAATAGAGAAGAAACTGAAAATCATCCAGATATTGAGATTACTCATTTGCATTTAAATGATGATACTGTAGCAGGTATTAAAATGAAGAGTAAGAACTGTTTTTCAGTTCAATATCATCCAGAAGCAAGTCCTGGACCTCACGATTCGTCGTATCTATTTGACCAATTTATAGAAAATATTAAAAATAAATAATGAACAAACCTCAAAGAAAATTGATTTTCATTGAGGTTTTTTATTTACGAAAACATTTTAGTAAAATTAAAATGTAATAATGAATAGGTAAACACCTTTTAGATTAACAATTTTGTAAATTTGACATACAATTAAACAACATTAAATAGAAACATATGAGCATTATAATTAATATTCATGCAAGACAAATTTTAGATTCACGTGGTAATCCAACTGTAGAGGTTGATGTTACTACAGAAAATGGAGTTGTAGGTAGAGCTGCAGTACCATCAGGAGCGTCAACAGGAGAACATGAAGCAGTTGAACTTAGAGATGGTGGAAATGCCTATATGGGAAAAGGAGTTACAAAAGCTGTAGAAAATGTCAATACTATAATTGCTCAAGAGTTGTTAGGTGTTTCAGTGTTTGAACAAAATGCTATCGATCAATTAATGATTGAATTAGACGGTACACCAAATAAATCAAAATTAGGAGCTAATGCTATTTTAGGAGTGTCTTTAGCTGCTGCTAAAGCCGCTGCAAACGAATTAGGAATGCCATTATACAGATATGTTGGAGGTGTTTCAGCAAACACGTTACCAGTACCAATGATGAATATCATTAATGGAGGTTCTCATAGTGATGCGCCAATAGCATTTCAAGAGTTTATGGTAATGCCTGTAAAAGCAAAAAACTTTACTCATGCTATGCAAATGGGTACAGAAATTTTCCACAACCTTAAAAAAGTATTACACGATAGAGGTCTTAGTACTGCTGTAGGTGATGAAGGAGGTTTTGCTCCAACATTAGATGGTACAGAGGATGCACTTGATACAATTGCCAAAGCTGTTGAAAAAGCAGGTTATAAATTAGGTGATGAAGTAATGATTGCTTTAGATTGTGCTTCGGCCGAATTTTATGTAGATGGAAAATATGACTATACTAAGTTTGAAGGAGACAAAGGTCAAGTAAGAACTAGTCAAGAGCAAGCAGACTACTTAGCTGAATTAGCTGCTAAATATCCTATTATTTCTATTGAAGATGGAATGGATGAAAACGATTGGGAAGGTTGGAAATACTTAACCGAAAAAGTTGGAGATAAAGTACAACTAGTAGGTGACGATTTATTTGTAACAAATGTAGAGCGTTTATCAAGAGGTATTGAAAATGGTATTGCTAACTCAATATTAATTAAAGTAAACCAAATTGGTACCTTAACCGAAACTATTGCAGCTGTTAATATGGCTCATAACGCAGGCTATACGTCAGTGATGTCTCATCGTTCTGGTGAAACTGAAGATAATACTATTGCTGATTTAGCAGTAGCATTAAACACTGGTCAAATTAAAACAGGTTCTGCATCTCGTAGTGATAGAATGGCAAAGTACAATCAGTTATTAAGAATTGAAGAAGAATTAAGTAACGTTGCTTACTATCCTCAAGAAAAGGCTTTTAAAGTAAAGTAATATTTAAAATATGGTATTAAAAAAGGCTTCTGTTTAATTACAGAAGCCTTTTTTACTTTTAACAACTAATTAATGTGTATTAGTTTTTTAAGTAAATTTATTTTAAGTAATTTATACTTCATTATTAAAACTCAGTACTTAATGTCAAATTTCCTTTTTGTTTCTGCTGAAAACGATGCCATCAAAAAATGTAAAGCTGGTGGCATGGGAGATGTTGTTAGAGACGTTCCTAGGCAAATAGCAGCTTTAGGTGATAAAGTTAGTGTTATAACTCCTGCTTATGGACGATTGCACATAGGGCAAAAAAAGATTAAGGAGGTTGAGTTTTCTTATAGAGGAGAAACTGCCAAAGCAATTATTTACCAAGTCGCTCCAAAGAAAGAAATTGAAAATATTACACATTATGTTATTCATCATCCTGATATAAAGTCAGGTAATATTGCCCATATTTATTTTAATGACCCAGAACAACCATTTTATACTGATGCTTGTATGTTCTCCTTATTCTGTAGTGCAGTAGCAGAGAGTATAACACAAAATAGTTTTGGGAAATTAGATGTTGTACACTTACACGATTGGCATACTAGTTTATTGTTGTTTTTAAAAGAATACCATCCTTCTTATAAAGTATTGCAAAATATAAGGTTTGTATATTCAATTCATAATTTGGCTATTCAAGGTATTAGACCATTTAAAGATAATTACTCTTCGTTACATGCTTTTTATCCTGAGTTAGATATAGATTATGAGAATTTAAAAGATCCAAGATATCAAGATTGTATAAACCTTATGGCTGTAGGAATTAAACTAGCCGATGTTGTGCACACAGTGTCTCCTTCCTATAAAGAAGATATAATGAAATCTAGCAATTTTCCAGATTTTATAGGTGGAGAAGGTTTAGAAAACTATTTAAAAGAAGCTAATAAAGAAAAACGCCTAGTAGGAATTTTAAACGGTTGTAATTATCAAAACATAAACTTAGTGCAACATGGAGCATTTTATGTTAATGCTATTCAAGCGATTTTTGAGTGGTTGCAAGAACCTGAAAAAGAATATAAAGCTGATTTTTTAATTCATACAGGAGAAAAAATAGTAAGACTCATAAAAGAACCAGCAAAATTTGTTTGTGCCAGTGTTGCAAGACTAACAGAGCAGAAGTTTTTCTTTTTTAAAAATTCACCTGAATTATTAAAATCAATTTTAGAAAAACTAAAAGCAGTAAATGGTATTTATGTAGTACTTGGAACTGGAGCACCAGAGTATGAGCAGTTATTACAAAACATAAGCTATGAATATGACAACTTTGTGTTTTTTAATGGACAGTCCGAAGAGGTTATTGATTCGATTTATACCGAATCTAATTTATACTTAATGCCCAGTCTTTTTGAACCATGCGGAATCAGTCAAATGTTAGCAATGCGAAATGCGCAACCATGTCTAGTACACCATACAGGTGGATTGAAAGATACTGTTGAACATTTAAAAACAGGATTTTCATTCAACGGAAAAACAATTGATGAAAAGAATGCTAACTTTTTATCGGTATTTTCTCAAGCATTAAAAATCTTTTTTGAAGACAAAAGTCAATGGGATACTATTTGCCTCAATGCTAAATCACAAAAGTTTACTTGGCAATCTTCAGTAAAAGAATATTACAAGAAATTGTATAAAATAAATGTCAAATAATGCTGTAGTTTATGTGCGCTTGTATTTTCAATTATGAGTTACATCCAAGCATCAATTTTCGTAATATCACAATAGATAAATCCTTTATGGAGAAGCTTTAAAAATCCTAAGATATTTCGTATTTTCGTACAATCTTTTTAACAATAAAACTTTAAAAAAATATAAACATAAAAATGTCAGATAAAGCTACATTAGAAATTAACGGTCAAAAACATGAATTTCCTTTAATTACAGGAACCGAAAATGAGGTTGCAATAGATATTAAGGCCTTAAGAAGTGTAACAGGAGGCGTTACTACAATTGATCCAGGTTATAAAAATACAGGATCTTGTGTAAGTGCCATTACATTTCTAGATGGAGAAAAAGGAATATTGAGGTATAGAGGATATTCAATTGAAGAACTAGCTGAAAAAGCAGATTTCCTTGAAGTAGCTTATCTTTTGATTTTTGGAGAATTGCCAACACAAGAGCAATTAGATAAATTTCATTCAGACATAAAAAAGCATTCTGTTGTTGACGACGATGTAAAGAAAATTTTAGATGCTTTCCCTAAGTCAGCACATCCAATGGGAGTTTTATCTTCACTTACAAGTGCATTGACAGCATTTAATCCTTCGTCAGTAAATGTAGATTCTGAAGAAGAAATGTACAATGCTATTGTTAGAATTTTAGGTAAGTTCCCAATCTTAGTAGCATGGACAATGCGTAAGAAAATGGGGTTACCATTAGATTATGGAAGCTCATCATTAGGTTATGTTGAGAACATTTTACAAATGATGTTTAAAAGACCAGATGAAAACTATGAGCAAAACCCAATTTTAGTAAATGCTTTAGACAAGCTTTTAATTTTACATGCTGATCATGAGCAAAACTGTTCAACTTCTACAGTAAGAATTGTAGGTTCTTCGCATGCAGGTTTATTTGCTTCTTTATCTGCAGGTATTTCTGCACTTTGGGGACCTTTACATGGTGGAGCAAATCAAGCAGTTTTAGAAATGCTTGAAGCTATCAAAGAAGATGGAGGAGATACTAAAAAATATATGGGTAAAGCAAAAGACAAAGAAGACCCTTTCCGTTTAATGGGATTCGGACATCGTGTATACAAGAACTTTGACCCAAGAGCTAGAATAATCAAAAAAGCAGCCGATGACGTTTTAGGTGATTTAGGTGTTGAAGATCCTATTTTAGATATTGCAAAAGGATTAGAAAAAGAAGCTTTAGAAGATGATTACTTCGTAAAAAGAAAACTATATCCTAACGTAGATTTCTACTCAGGAATTATTTATAGATCAATGAATATTCCTGTTGAAATGTTTACAGTAATGTTTGCACTAGGGCGTTTACCTGGTTGGATTGCTCAATGGAGAGAAATGCGCTTAAATAAAGAGCCAATAGGTCGTCCAAGACAAGTATATACAGGTGAAACATTAAGATCGTTTAAAGGAATTAACGAGCGTTAAGCTTAGGCTTATTACATCATATAAGCTTCATTATTTATTTTAATGAAGCTTTTTTTATAATTTATATTATGCTGAAATTGAATGTTAAAAATGAAACCTCTCGTCTTAGAGCAGTGGTTTTAGGAACAGCTAAAAGTAATGGTCCAACTCCTAAAATAGAGGACGCATACGACCCAAAATCTCTTGAGCACATAAAAGCAGGGACATATCCCTTAGAAGCCGATATGGTTAATGAAATGGAAGCAGTAGCTAAAGTTTTTGAAAAGTATGATGTAAAAGTGTACAGACCTAATATTATTGAGGACTGTAATCAAATTTTTGCCAGAGATATAGCTTTCGTAATTGATGATGTGTTTGTAAAAGCCAATATATTACCAGATCGAGAAGAAGAGCTAGAAGCCATTCAATATGTTATTGATCAAATTGACCCTAAAAAAGTAATTAGACCTCCTGAAGAAGCTCACATTGAAGGAGGAGATGTGATTGTATGGAATGACCATATCTTTATTGGAACTTACCGAGGAGCTGATTATTCTGATTATATTGTGGCTCGTACAAACCAATTAGGTGTAGATTACATTACTGAAAAATTTCCGCATAAAACCATAAAAAGTTTCGACCTTAAAAAATCTCAAGTAAACCCTAGAGACAATGCTTTACATTTAGATTGCTGCTTTCAACCAATAGGAACAAATAAAGCAATCTTACATAAAGAAGGGTTTTTAGTTGAAGAAGAGTATGAGTGGTTGCTTAATTTCTTTGGAGAAGAAAATTGTTTTGTCATTACAAAAGACGAAATGTATGATATGAACAGTAATATTTTTTCAATATCTGAAGACGTGATTATCTCAGAAAAAAACTTTACAAGATTAAATACTTGGTTAAGAAAAAATGGATTTACTGTTGAAGAAGTTCCTTATGCAGAAATAGCTAAACAAGAAGGTTTACTACGTTGCTCTACAATGCCTTTGATAAGGGATTAACTTATTTTCGGTATAAAAAATAATTGTTTACCAAATCAATATAAATACGTTTAGCTTCATCTGGCGAAACATCTTTAACCTGAAATAATGCATTTGTTTTAAACGCGTTAATTATAGGCTTTCGGCTACTTGGTCTACCATAGTTGTTTGTAGCCTTTTTGTAGTAAGCATAAAGGCGAAGTAAAAAATCAGCCGGAAAAGGTTCGGTATGATTGTTTATACGCTCTACAGCGTCTCTAAACTCTATGTCTAGTTCTTCAGGTGTCATTTTAAATTTCAGCAATAATACTTTCGCCTCCTTTTACAACTTGGTTCAAGGTTACTTTAACGTCTGCATCTAAAGGTAAAAATAAATCTACTCTCGACCCAAATTTTATAAACCCAGCATCAGCACCTTGTATTGCTTTGTCATCAACCTTAGCATAGTTAACAATACGTTTTGCTAGTGCACCAGCAATTTGTCTATATAGTATTTTTCCAAATGAGTTGTTTTCTACAACAATAGTCGTGCGCTCGTTTTCTTCACTGGCTTTTGGATGCCATGCAACTAAATATTTCCCAGGATGGTATTTGCTGTACAATACATTTCCACTTATTGGATAGCGTGTAACATGAACGTTAATTGGCGACATAAAAACAGATACCTGTATGCGCTTGTCGTTAAAATATTCTTTTTCAAAAACTTCTTCAATAACTACAACCTTACCATCAACAGGCGAAACGGCTTGTTTTTCATTTAAAATGGTGTTTCGTTTAGGGTTTCTAAAAAATTGAAGAATTAAAACCAAGAACACTACAAAAAGTAGCATTAGTGAAGTTCTTAGCCAAGGTAGTTGTATAAAATAATCAATGAGTAAAACAGCTCCAACTACTATAACTAGTGAAATAAATATAATTTTATGGCCTTCTTTATGAAACATAAGTTACTATTCTTAAAAATAAATAAATAAAAGGAGCAGCAAATATTATACTATCTAGTCTGTCTAATAAGCCACCATGACCAGGCATGATTACACCACTATCCTTTACTTTAGCTTGTCGTTTAAATTTAGATTCTATCAAATCTCCAAGTGTACCAAAAACACTAACTATAATTGCTAAAATTAACCAATAAGTAGAATCTAACGTATTTGTAAATTTAGCAATAAAATAACTAGCAACACACGAAAAAAACAAACCACCTAAAAATCCTTCAACTGTTTTTTTAGGCGAAATACTAGGAAACAGCTTTTGCTTTCCAAAGTTTTTTCCAACTAAGTACGCAAATGTGTCATTAATCCATATAAGAATAAAAGTACCTAAAAGCAACAATGGAGTAAACTCATGCTTAAAGTTTGCTATTAAAATTAAAAACACAAACGCACTACTTAAATAAAAAGTAGTGATTAGATATCTTTTAGAGCTGAAAAGCGGTATGGTTTTCTCAGAAAATAAATCTTTAATTAAAAACAACTGAACAAAAATTGTAATTACATGAAGTATTTGAATAGCCTCATCAAAACCATTTGTAGTGGTTATAATAGTAGACCAATATCCAAACACAAAATATAAAATCGTGAAGATTATAAACGGATAAAAATCTTTTAAGTTGATAAGTTTTTTAAACTCAGCTAGACAAATAATACCAAACACAAAAAATAATGCAGCCAATGCATGTTGCCAATACAGTGACAAGATTAGTAATGTGATGTATATTGCTCCGGATAATGCTCTGGTAACGGCTTCTTTCATCTATAGGTCTTCTAGAAGAAGCAAATATAGGTTTTTTGAGCTACTTCCATAAGTTAGAAAATCTTTATCCTCAACAGTTTTAAAATGCTTTATCGTAGTAATATTAGTTGGGATTTTTTCTCTGTTTTTACCTTTAATACCTCTAAGGCCTTCACCTATATTTTCAACAAACTGACTAGTTGTTGCATATATTATAAAATTGGTAGGCAGCTCTTTTAGTTTCTTCTCAGCAATTTGATTTGAAGAAATTAATAGCGAACCATCATCTGAAATAAGGTATTCACAAGTGGATAAAAAATACGTGCTTTCTGAAACTTTTTTAGTTGGATTTAAATGAAAATCTTTAAATAATTCAGAAAGTCTATCATCAAAGAGTAAAGCGTTTTTGTCTTCCCATTCATTTTCACTAAGAATTTGCGATAAATTATCCTTGACTTCGTTTAAATTTTCGCAATACAAAAACTTTCCGCCATTGGCTTTAAAATTTATGGTAAATCTCTCGTCAGCGGGCAATTTAATTTCAGGCATATATTTGCCTCTCTCTTCGCTTTTTATGTTATCTTCTTCACTATCAGATTTTAGGCCGAAGATTTTACGAAATAGACTCATGTATGGGTTGCTATTACCTAGGTTTTAATTTGCGTATTATTTCAAATATAAAAAAACTTAAATTAACACGTGATTAATTTAAGCTTTTTATAATAATATTATGTTTTTGGCTTTTATTCTTCTTCGTCTTTTCCAAAAGGACGCTTACCAAAAATCTTCTCTAAATTATCTTTAAAAATAACTTCTTTTTCCAATAAAACTTCTGCAAGTTCAGTAAGTTTATCTTTATTTTCTTCAAGAAGTGCTACAGCTCTTTGGTACTGTGTTTCGATAATATTAGAAATTTCTTTATCAATCAACTCAGCAGTTTCTTCGCTGTAAGGTTTTGTGAACCCATACTCAGACTGACCTGAAGAGTCGTAGTAGGTTAAGTTTCCTACTTTATCACTCAATCCATAGATTGTAACCATGGCACGAGCTTGTTTGGTTACTTTTTCTAAGTCACTTAAAGCACCAGTTGATATTTTATTGAAAATAACTTTTTCAGCAGCTCTACCACCTAATGCAGCACACATTTCGTCTAACATTTGCTCTGGTCTAACAATTAAGCGTTCTTCTGGTAAATACCAAGCAGCTCCTAACGATTGTCCACGAGGAACAATAGTTACTTTTACTAATGGAGCAGCGTGCTCTAGCATCCAGCTTACAGTTGCGTGTCCAGCTTCGTGGAAAGCAATGGCACGTTTTTCTTCTGGTGTAATGATTTTGTTCTTCTTCTCTAATCCACCAACAATTCTATCAACAGCATCAAGGAAATCTTGTTTTGTTACTGCTTTTTTACCTTGTCTAGCAGCAATAAGTGCAGCTTCATTACATACATTGGCAATATCAGCACCAGAGAAACCAGGTGTTTGTTTTGAAAGAAAATCGATATCTAAATCCTCTGCTTTTTTGATAGGTCTTAGGTGAACTTCAAAAATCTCTTTACGTTCCCTTACATCTGGTAAGTCAACAAAAATTTGACGATCAAAACGTCCAGCACGCATAAGAGCTTTATCTAATACGTCGGCTCTGTTTGTAGCAGCTAATACAATAACATTGGTGTTAGTGCCAAAACCATCCATTTCAGTTAATAATTGGTTTAAGGTATTTTCACGTTCGTCATTAGATCCTGAAAAATTGTTTTTTCCTCTAGCTCTACCAATTGCATCAATTTCGTCAATAAATATAATAGAAGGCGATTTTTCTTTTGCTTGTTTAAATAAATCTCGTACTCTCGATGCTCCAACACCTACAAACATTTCTACAAAGTCAGAACCAGATAGTGAAAAGAAAGGTACTTGTGCTTCACCAGCAACAGCTTTTGCTAATAAGGTTTTTCCTGTTCCAGGTTGTCCTACCAGTAAAGCTCCTTTAGGTATTTTTCCACCAAGTGAAGTGTATTTTTCAGGGTTTTTAAGGAAGTCTACAATTTCTTGAACCTCTTCTTTTGCACCTTCTAAACCTGCTACATCTTTGAATGAAGTTTTAATGTCAGTCTTTTCATCAAAAAGTTTTGCTTTAGATTTTCCGATGTTAAAAATTTGTCCTCCAGCGCCTCCACCAGCACCTGATGACATACGTCTCATTATAAAAATCCAAACACCTATGATTAGGATAAACGGTAATAAGGAGATTAAAAAGTTACCCCAAAGATTTTCTTCGGTTTTATACTTTAGCTCAGTATTTAAGTTGTTATCCTCAAGGGTTTTGTTGATGTCTTTTTCAAAGTTTTGCAAATCACCAAACTCAAACGAATAGTTTGGAGCAGGAGTCATTGCAGGGAAAATACTACTAGGTTTGGTCTTTTTATGTATTTCTTTATTTTGTGCTTCTTCGGTAAGATAAACTTTTGCTTCTCTTCGGTTTATGATTTCAATTTTTGAAACATCACCATTTTTTAAATATTCTAAAAATTGAGAAGGGGTTGTGGTCGCCACATTTTGCGATCCAAATCCACCTGAAAATAACTGAAAAGCGATAATAGCAAAAATTGCTATTCCATAAATCCAATATGGATTCAGTTTTGGTTTCTTATTTGTATTTTTATTTTCGTTTGCCATTAATTCTTTTTTAGTAACTAGTTTCTATAACAGTTGTTTTTGCATCTCCCCAAAGACTTTCAATGTCGTAGTATTGTCTAATGTGTTTTTGAAAAACATGTACAACAATATTAACATAATCTATCAAAACCCATTCGGCATTATCAACACCTTCAACATGCCAAGGGTTGTCTTTAAGTTCTTTGCTAACCTTTTTTTGAATTGAATTTACTATGGCGTTTACTTGCGTATTTGAAGTACCTTCGCAAACAATAAAATAATCACAAACTGTGTTTTCAATTTCTCTTAAATCAAGGATTGTTATTTCTTTCCCTTTTACATCTTCAATACCAGCTAATATGGTAGTTATTAATTGGTCGACATTACTATTTTTTTTCGCCATTAAATTGATTTAGTTTTGTGCAAAGTTATTATTTTTTTAGTTCTTTTGAACTTTAATTCTTCTTAAGAAAATTATAAATTAACATTTGCTGCTTTTATGCATATAATCAAACTTAATGCCATTGACTCAACTAATACTTATTTAAGACAATTAAGTGCTAGTAAGGCTATTGAGGATTTTACGGTTGTTGTTGCTAAACATCAAACAAAAGGCAGAGGACAAATGGGGACCCAATGGAACGTTCAAGATGCTAAAAATCTTACTATGAGCGTGTTTAAAGACATTACAGGTATTGATGTAGAACGTAATTTTTATATTAGTATAGCTGTGTCTTTAGTGGTTTTTGAAGCTTTAAAAAGCCTTAACGTTGAAAAGCTAAGCATTAAATGGCCTAACGACATTTTGTCAGAAAATAAAAAAATAGCTGGAATTTTAATTGAAAATGTCATAAAGCAAAATAGATTACAGGCTTCTATAATAGGCATTGGTATTAACGTTAACCAAACAGAATTTGAAAATTTACCTAAAGCTTCGTCTTTACAATTAATGTCTGGACGCTTTTTTGAATTGGATGAGGTAATGATTACTGTATTGCAGAAGCTTGAATATTTTTTCAAATTACTACAAAAGAAGAACTTTTCTACACTTAAAGCTCAGTATGAAGAGCATCTTTTTAGAAAAAATAAACCTTCCACATTTAAAGATATGGAAGGTAATATGTTTTCAGGTTTTATAAAAGGTGTGTCAAATTCTGGTAATCTTCAAGTGTTGCTTGAAGATGAAATCATTAAAGAATTTGATTTAAAAGAAATAACTCTGTTGTACTAAACAGCAGTAGTCATATTTGTTGCTAGAGTTTCAATAAACTTGCTGATTGGGCCTTTAATCATCATAGCCATCATAGCATTAAACTCTCCTTCAAAAGTTAATTGAACTTCACTAGTATTAGCATCTACTTCAGTGATGTTTCCTGTAAGTGAAAAGTCTAGTTTTCCACCAGCAGCACCAAGTACAATTTTATTAGGAGGTGTAGCTTCTTTTTTCTTAAGCACTATTTCAGGCATTCCTTTTAAAGCGAACAAAAATTTGTCGTTTTCTAAAACTTCAAATTTGCTGATGTTTTCAGGCATTAAAGCTTCAAAATTTTTCACATCAGATAAAAAATCAAAAGTCTCTTGAGCTGATTTGTTAAGGGTTACCTTTGGCGATTCTAAATTCATGTATATAAGTTTTTTTCTAAAGGTGTATCAATTAGCGTTCCATTCGCTTGGGTTAGCGTTCCATTGTGCCAAAAGGTCCTGTTGTTTTTTAGTGATATAGTTAGTTTCTAGTGCTTGATCCAACAAGCTTTCATAGTTACTTAAAGTATGTAAAGTAAGGTCTTCAGCTTCAAAACTGTCTTTAGAAACATTGAAACCGTAAGTGAAAATGGCAATCATTCCTTTTACATTGGCACCAGCTTCTTTAAGAGCAGCTACAGCATTTAAACTACTTTTTCCTGTGCTTATTAAGTCTTCAACAACTACCACATTTTGTCCATGCTCTAGATGACCTTCAATTTGGTTTTTGCGACCATGCGATTTTGCTTCAGGTCTTACATAAACAAACGGAAGCCCTAAATACTCAGCAACTAAAATCCCAATACCAATAGCTCCTGTAGCAACACCAGCAATAACATCAGGCTTGCCATATTGTTTTTCAATTTGCTTAGCCATGGTTTCTCTAATGTAGTTGCGAATTTGCGGATAAGATAACACAATTCTGTTATCACAATATATTGGCGATTTCCAGCCAGAAGCCCAAGTAAAAGGCTCTTCAGGGCTAAGTTTTATAGCATTTACTTGCAATAAAACTTCAGCAGTTTTTTTAGCGGTATGTTTGTTAAAAATCATAGCGCAAAACTACACAATTTTGTTAAATTTAAATTTCAAAACTTAAAATAAAATTAATTTTTGAAAATGGTAATATGTGCTTAAAAGTTATATTTTTACCATTGAAAACCTATTTGCCCAAATATTATGTATAAAGTTTTTGTAGGTGACAAACCAATTATATTAACGACTATTGTTAGTGAAGAAACTAACTTTAAAAACTATTTATTAGATACAGTTAATATTGGTAAAGTTATAAAAGAACTTAATTCTACCAGTTTGGAAGAGGTTAGATTAATACACAAAAACCCAGATAAACTCCTTAAAAAATTTTTAAAGAAATTGCCAAATGTAGTTGCAGGAGGTGGTAAGGTTATTAATGAAAAAGGAGAAACACTTTTTATCTACCGAAATAAAAAATGGGACTTACCAAAAGGAAAAGCTGAAGCTAAAGAATCGATAGAAGAAACCTCAATTAGAGAAGTGGAAGAGGAGACAGGTGTTAAAGGTCTTGAAATTGTAAAACCGCTTGATACTACTTATCACATTTTTAAGCGAAATGGTAAACACAAGATAAAAGTAACTTATTGGTTTGAGATGAAAACAACTTACTCAGGCAAACTTGAACCAGAAGAGAAAGAAGGTATTACCAAGGTAGAATGGCTCAACGAAACGCAACGTCAAGAAGCTATGACAAACTCTTATGCTAATATTAAAATTTTGGTTTAGCGCAATCTGTACACAGGATATTGTAGGTGAGCTTTTTCGTAATAGTCACTTTGTTTGTGTAGCCAATCTAATTGCGCATACCAGTTATTTTTAAAATTAGTATCTGTTTGTTTTTTCTGTTCAAATTCTGTTTTTAAATCAGGGTTTTTATCTAATAATTCTTTAGCAATATCTTCCCATACATAAGGTGAAAAACCTTCTTTTTGTTGCAGAATTGTATCAAAAAAGTTCCAGTTAAAGAATGAGTCTGGTGCTTCAGGTTCTAATGTTTCCATTAAATACCTGAACGCATTTTGATGTGTGTTAATAATATAATCACCTTTTAAGAATTTTACTTGTTGTTCTGTTTTAGTAACTTTAGTGTTGTAATGCTGATAATGGCCTTCATAAGGCATTTTTCTGCTCTCATAACTTTCAATCTCATAGGATTCTACTGTTATTGTAGTGTCATTTTCAAACTGGCGCATTTCAACATGATTAAGTTTTAAAAGTTCAATTACTTTCCACCAACCTTGTGGAATAATGTAAGCACTAGGTATAGTTACTTCAATGCTTGGTTCAAAATAGTTGTTGTAAACCACATCTTTTGTAAATGGTTTTGTGCGATCGTATTTTAAGCGCTGCGCTCCAGTAACTTCACTAGGTATTCTATTGCCTTCATATCCTTTAAAACTTAATGTAGAGGTTTTGCTAGTATCGATTTTCCAATCTAGCGTATAGGTCTCAGCATAATCACGAATATGTTCTTCTGTGCTTATTTGTTTCCATTGTATTTTTTGATAATCTTCTTCAATAATATCAATCATACTTTTCATAAGTTCATAAGTGCCTTCAACACGTTGTTTGTAGGGTTTAAGCATGTGAGTTTCAACCATCATACCTAAAGTGTTAAATAGTGTTGTGTAACCAGTAGAGTATCTTGGGTAGTCCATAAACTGATTAAAACCAGTCTCTGGAGTTCTGTTAAATACATTGACGTAAGGTGTAATATCCCAATCTTTTGCGGCTAGTTTTTCTTCTAGTTTAGGCATCATTTCGGTATGGATATAATTGCCTAAATCGCCTCCTAATTTATTGTGTTGTGTGAATAAATGAGTGAGCGTATATTGGTAGTCTGCACCATTGCTTACATGATTATCAATAAATACATCAGGGTTTATTAAATGGTAAATCTCAGTAAAAGCACGAGCGTTTTTGGTGTCGCATTTTATAAAATCTCTGTTGAGGTCATAGTTTTGAGCATTTCCTCTAAAACCATACGATACAGGTCCATTCTGGTTTGTTCTTGTTGTAGAATTTCTATTTAAGCTACCTCCAATGTTATATATTGGTATAGTTGCTAAAACAGTGTGTTTAGGTATTTCAATAGTACCTTGAGCAATATCTCTGTAAAGCAGCATTGTGGCATCTATACCATCGCTTTCACCAGGATGAATACCATTGTTGATAAGGAGTATGCGCTTATTGTTGGCTCTTATTTGCGAAAAATCAAAAACTTTGTCAGGGTTTAATGTTACAAG
Organism: Meridianimaribacter sp. CL38; assembly: GCF_004328055.1. Taxonomy (NCBI): domain Bacteria; kingdom Pseudomonadati; phylum Bacteroidota; class Flavobacteriia; order Flavobacteriales; family Flavobacteriaceae; genus Meridianimaribacter; species Meridianimaribacter sp. CL38. Next base: position 119,431 of record NZ_QKWS01000004.1, read on the forward strand.
ATGAAGTGGCTTGCCAGAATCTGTCTCACCAATTGAGTCTATCGAAATTTCAGGGTAAGCTTGGGCTAAGTTTTTATAATAGAGTATGGTTTCCTCATAAGTGGCAGTTTCCTTGCCTTCGCTTTTTTCAAAAACAGTAGTGAAATCATAAGTTTTTTTGGGGTTGTTTTGGGAGCAAGAACACAGTATTATAAAAAGTAGCGCAAATTTTTTCATGTGTATGATTTTTGATATTTCAAACTTACTTAAAATAGTAATTGATTTTAAGATTGTTATCGTTTTATGTTAGAATATCGTGGATTTATTTTGTCAAAACCTTAGCAAAATCAAGGATTTTTTTTATTTTTAACTATCCCTTATTAACTAAAATAATATGCAAGAAAGAGAGCTTTCTCACAAATTGTCATTTGGCACTATTATTATTCTCAATGAGCATTTAGCTGAGGTAATTATTGACGAAGGTGTTGAAATGGACAAAAAACTAATGGAAGAATATCATAATTTTTTACTCGAAAATTTAACACCTCCATTTTCACTTTTAGTAAACAAACTTCATTCTTACTCTTATACTTTTGATGTTCAACGTAAGATTTCAAAATTGAAAGAAGTTTTTGCTGTAGCAGTTGTTGTGAACTCAATTGGTAGTAAAATGGCTACTAAAACAATATTGAGTTTGAATAATGATGAAAACTGGACAATGAAAATGTTTTATCTAAGAGAAGAAGCTTTGATATGGCTTAATGAAGAGAAAAATAAAAGAATTTCTATGTAAATTTTAACACATACTTCATTGATGTCTTTAGAGAAAAATACATTTTAAAATAGTAATTTTGCAGCAGAATTTTTACCAATAATGCAACAGATTACGAATACTATTTTAATGATTCGTCCTATAAACTTTAGGATGAACGAACAGACAGCTGTCAACAATTATTTTCAAGAAACTATAGATGTTAAAAATGCTGAGATTAATGCCAAAGCTCAAGAAGAGTTTGACGCTTTTGTTGCAAAGTTAAAGCAAGTAGGGATTAATGTAATTGTTGAGCAAGATGATGTGTTAGCAGATACTCCAGACTCTATTTTTCCTAATAACTGGGTGAGTTTTCATGAAAATGGTGATGTTGCAATTTATCCAATGTTTGCCGAAAACAGAAGAAAAGAAAGACGCGAAGAGATATTTGTTAGGCTTGAAAACGAAGGCTTCAAAATTGAAAATATTATTGACTATACAAGTGCAGAAGATGAAGGTGTTTTTCTTGAAGGAACAGGAAGTTTATTGTTAGATAGAGCTAATGGTAAAGCCTATTGTGCGTTATCACCTAGAGCAGACGAAGAGTTGTTTATTGAGTTTTGTGAAGATTTCGACTATTTTCCTGTAGTATTTACCGCTAACCAAACTGTAGATGGTAAGCGATTACCAATTTACCATACTAATGTAATGATGTGTTTAGCTGAAAACTTTGCTGTGATTTGCTTGGATACTATTGATGATAAAAAAGAACGCAAAAATGTTATTCAGCATCTAAAATCGGATGGTAAAGAAATTATAGAAATTACTGAGTCTCAAATGCATCAGTTTGCTGGTAACATGCTTCAATTAAAAGGAGCAAACAATACACCTTATTTAGTAATGAGTAAAGCTGCTCATGATAGTTTGACAGCATCACAAATCTCAAAAATTGAAAAGCATTGTGAGATAATTTCTAGCTCTTTAGAAACTATAGAAACTTGTGGAGGCGGAAGTGCTCGTTGTATGATGGCTGAGGTGTTTTTACCAAAAAACTAATCTAGCTTGTTAAAGATGTAACCGCCTTTTTCGGCTCCCCAAATATGTTCTCCTTTATCGTCAAATCCTCTATCCCATGAGATGATTTTGTCTTGGAAAATTTCAACTTCGCTAGTTGCGTATGAAGCTCCATATAGAGTACTTTCGCAAGTTTTTTTTCCTGTTTCACCTTTAAAATGATTAGAGTCTAAACGTTTAAGGAGTACTTCGCATCCTTCTTTTTTAGAAACTTGATGTATTGATAGCGAGTCAAAAGCTTGAGGTGTTTTCCATTTTCCTATCCATAACGAGTCGTTTTCAATTGTGTAAATAGCAGAACTATAAACACTATCATTTAATTTAGTTACTTCGTATATACGTTGTCTGTAAGGATTGTTTTGTCGTGCATTTAAAGCTTGTTCTACATAAAGGTAATTACCTTTGTCTTTCCAAATAGGGTACATGTGAAGCGAAATATTAAAATAAGTTGAGTCAACTTTTGCTTGAGCTTCAGAATTGTATGAACCTTGCATTATTGTAAATAACTCTTCAAGGTGATTAGGAGTTTTTGTGCTTTCAGTTGTTTTTTGAGAATCTTTACAGCTATAAAATGATGCTAGTATAGCAAGTGAAAGTATAAATTGTTTCATCTTAGTGTTATGGCTTTTGCGCTAAGATAAACAAAAATGTTATTTAAGAAGAAGACTTTGTTTTTGGGAGTTCAACAAAAAATTTAGTTCCCACATTTTGAACACTTTCAACCCAAATTCTACCATCATTAAGTTCAACTAGTTCTTTGCAAATAGTTAATCCTAATCCTGTACCTTTTTCGTTTTTGGTACCTATTGTAGTAAATGTATTGTTTTTAAATAGCTTGTTTAGATTCTCTGGAGAAATACCAACTCCAGTATCTTCTACGCATATTAAGGATTTACCATTTTGGTCTCTGTTTGAAACAGTTATAGCATCACCAATTCTACTAAACTTAACAGCATTTGTAAGTAGATTTTGAATTACAATTTCTATCATGCTTTTATCGGCATAAACAAAATCTCTTTGCGACTCGTCAATTAAAACAATTCGTTTTTGTTCAACCTTTTGTTCTATTAATCCCATTTTATTGTGGAATACATCTTGGATGTTGAATAACTCAGGGTTAGACTCTAAGTTTTGCATTTGGGATTTAGACCAGTTTAATAGGTTAAAAAGTAATAAAGAAGCATTGTCAGCATTCTCACTTAATTCAGGGATAAGCTCATAAAATTCTTCTTTGGTAAGACTGTCTTCGCGAAGCAAATCAATAAATCCTTTAATGGACGAAATCGAATCTTTTAAATCGTGAGATACTATAGAAAACAAACGATCTTTTACTTTGTTAACCTCTTCTAAATGGTGTGTTTGCTCTAATATAGCTTCGTTTTGTAACTCTATCTGTTTGTTTTTTTCTTCAAGTTCTCTAGCGTATTCTAAGCGTTTTCTATGTTTTAGGTGAGAAATAACTAAAACAAGTAAGGATACTAAAATAGCAAAAGCTAAGACGTAACTTAGCAGTTTTAATCGTTTAATAGATTTTTCATTCTCTTTATTTATTGCTTCATTTTCAATACTCACCTCGTTTGTAAACGCTTCGTCAATATTGGTTTCAGTAACAGGAGTAGTAATTACAGGTATTTTGGGTTGACTCTCTTTATCAAGTTCAGTTTTTAAGTCATAATATTTTCCTTGCCAGAAAAATGCATTTTGATATTGCTTTTGTATGGAGTCTAGTTCTTTGTGAAGTTTGTAGTTTTTTAAAAGCTCATGTTTGTTAACTCCATTTTTTGCAATACTGTAGGCTTCGTCTAATTGCGCTTGGGCAAGTTTTAACTTGTTTTGTTTTAAATTGAGATGACCTATGGAGTTTAATGACCTAAGTAATCCATCTTCATTTTGTGTGTTTCTGTTGTATTTTAATCCTTCAAGTAAATACTCTGCAGCTTTTTCATATTCTCTAAACTGCAAATATTCTTCACCAATTCGAGGTAAAATTTCTCCTCTTAAGTCATTATCATTTTCAGTATCTAAAAGATTTAAAACTTTTTCAAAATATTCAATAGCTTTTCTGTGTTCTTTTCTTTCAGAATAAAGTAAAGCAATGTTTTTGGTTGAGTTTTTAATTCCAGTATTGTCTTGTAGTTGGGTTCTAACGTTTAAAGCTTTATAATTAAACTCAAGCGCTTTATCTATTTGGTTTGTATTGTAGTAAGCTTCGGCTAAACTATTGTAGGCTAAACTAAGTTCTTCTCTCAAGTTCATGCGTTCAAAAACCTGAATAGCTAATAAAGCATTTTCAAGACCTTCAGCATAGTTTCCACGTTTAATTTCAATAAGACCAATACCATTACTAACTCTGGCATAACCTAGTGTGTCGTCAAGTTCTTTAAATAGTCTCTTGGACTTATTGTAACTATCAATTGCGTTGTAGTAATCATTTTTTGTTGAATAAATAAGGGCTTTAAAATATTTGGCTTCGGCAATTGCTCTTTTATATTTTAAAGTTTCAGATAACCTTTCAGTTTGGTCAATAAACAATAACGCTTTTTTGTAGTCTTTTACAGTGTATAGCTTTTCAATTAATAAAAGGGAAGTTTCAACCTTTGCAGAATCCTGAGGTTGGTAAGCTAATTGAATAGTTAGGTGTTCAATCTCTGATTGAATAAAAAGACTATCCTTCTCTATTTTTTGAGCAAAAGTAGAGAGCACAGAAAAAAAAGCAGCTAAAGTTATTAACTGTTTCATCTTCTACAATTAGTGTTATAAATTGCAATGCTGCTTTGACGCCAACTTGCCTTGAGGGATAGGAAAAGTAAAAACACAAAACACAATAACAATCCTGTTAAAGGTTGAAAAATAGGTATCATCAACGATTGGGACTTTGATTAATAGCTTTCCAAAAATCTTTAAAAGGGTTATAAAAAGCTAATTTCTAGGTTTTACTACCAAAAAATTAGATAAAAGGAATATTATTTAAATTTAAAAATTTTCCTACTCGATGAACGGTAAAAAATCATAGAAAAACTACACTTTTATCGACGAAATGCACGTTAATTAAAGTTATTAACAAATTTTCATTTAAAATATTGATTGTCAGAATTTTAGTATTAAAAATGAATTTTGAAGTAATTTGATAACGCTACGCTATGACTTCACAAAACTTAATTAATTTACCATTCTTAATTTAAGACTGTTATTTTTTTCAAACAAGAGTATATTTTAAAAAGCAGACTTCAATGGCAAATTGTCAATCGCTCTTTTTACATTCCATATAAATTTAGATTTCGGTATTGTGCTTTAAAATTAAGTATTTAAGCGGCATTGGGTCTTAAAATTTTAATAAAAATGCTATCTTTGCACACTTAAAAATTAACTACAAATGAGTCTTCAAGATATATTGACAAAACACGTACAAGAAGCTATAACTTCATTGTATAACGCTAATTTAGAATCGGTTGAATTCCAAGCTACTCGTAAGGAATTTGCTGGAGATATAACAATTGTTGTTTTTCCTATGTTGCGTGTTGTAAAAGGTAATCCTGTGCAAATAGGAGAAGCTGTAGGTCAATATCTTGTTGAAAAGGTTGATGAGGTAAAAGCATTTAATGTAGTTAAAGGTTTTTTGAATGTTGAAATCAATGATGCCTACTACCTTAACTTCTTTAACGAAATTTCCAATCAAACCACTTATGGGTTGGTAGCACCTAAAGAAGAAGATAAAGCAATAATGGTAGAGTATTCTTCACCTAATACCAATAAACCTTTACATCTAGGTCATATTAGAAATAACTTATTAGGATATAGCGTTGCTGAAATTTTAAAAGCATCTGGAAAAAAGGTGTATAAGACTCAAATTATAAACGATAGAGGTATTCATATTTGTAAAAGTATGTTGGCTTGGAAACGTTACGGTAATAATGAAACTCCTGAAAGCACAGGCTTAAAAGGCGATAAGCTGGTAGGTAATTATTATGTGAAGTTTGACCAAGAGTATAAAAACGAAATTCAGCAATTAGTAGAAGAAGGAAAGACTGAAGAAGATGCAAAAAAACAAGCTCCTATTTTGGTGGAAGCTCAGCAAATGCTTCAAAAATGGGAATCTGGAGATCCTGAAACAGTTGCACTTTGGGAAAAAATGAACGGTTGGGTTTATGAGGGTTTTGATGTTACGTATAAAAACTTAGGTGTTGATTTTGACAAACTGTATTATGAAAGTCAAACCTATTTATTAGGTAAAGAATTTGTTGCCGAAGGTTTAAGAACAGGAGTTTTCTTTAAAAAAGAAGATGGCTCAGTGTGGTGCGACCTTACTGATGAAGGACTTGATGAAAAAATCGTGCTTCGTAGTGATGGTACAGCAGTATATATGACACAAGATATTGGTACAGCTATTCAACGTATTAAAGATTTTCCTGATGTTGGCGGAATGGTTTACACTGTAGGTAACGAGCAAGATTATCATTTTAAAGTACTGTTTTTAATCCTCAAAAAATTAGGTTTTGATTGGGCTAAAAACTTATACCATTTAAGCTATGGTATGGTCGATTTACCTTCAGGAAAAATGAAAAGTAGAGAAGGTACTGTTGTAGACGCTGACGATTTAGTAGAAGATATGGCTAAAACTGCCGAAGAGATTTCTGAAGAACTTGGTAAGTTAGACGGTTATACCCAAGAAGAAAAACAAGAACTTTACAAAACCATTGGTCTTGGTGCTTTAAAATATTACATCCTTAAAGTAGATCCAAAAAAGCGAATTCTCTTCGATCCTAAAGAATCTATCGATTTTCAAGGAAATACAGGGCCATTTATTCAATATACGTATGCAAGAATTCAGTCTATTTTAAGAAAGTCTGATGTGGATACGTCTACAAAAGTCACAGTTGATTTACACGAAAAGGAAAAAGAATTGCTAAAGCAAATTCAACTGTTTCCTGAAGTGGTTCAAAATGCAGCAGAACAACACAGTCCTGCATTAATTGCTAATTACACTTATGATTTAGTGAAAGAGTTCAATTCATTTTATCAAAATGTATCTATACTTGGTGCTGATAATGACAACGAAAAACAGTTTAGAGTACAGTTATCTAAGGTAGTTGGTAACACCATTAAAAATGCGTTTGGGCTATTAGGAATTAATGTTCCTGAACGTATGTAATAATATTGTATTTTTAATAGCAATTAAAACCCAAAACACTACCTAATAACTATTAAAATTTTGTAAATTTGCCTGCGTTTAAAAGCGCAACATGACAACAAACACAAAATACATCTTTGTAACTGGAGGCGTAAGTTCTTCCTTAGGAAAAGGAATTATAGCTGCTTCATTGGCAAAATTACTTCAGGCTCAAGGTTACAGAACCACAATCCAAAAATTAGACCCTTATATTAACGTTGACCCAGGAACTCTTAATCCTTATGAGCATGGTGAATGTTATGTTACCGATGATGGTGCCGAAACCGATTTAGATTTGGGTCACTACGAGCGTTTTTTAAACGTGCCTACAAGTCAGTCAAACAACGTTACTACTGGAAGAATTTATCAAAGTGTTATTGAAAAGGAACGTAGAGGTGAGTTTTTAGGTAAAACGGTTCAGGTTATTCCTCATATTACTGACGAAATTAAAGAACGTATTCAAATCTTAGGAAAATCAGGAGATTACGATATTGTTATTACCGAAATTGGAGGAACCGTTGGTGATATTGAATCCTTACCTTATATTGAAGCTGTGCGTCAATTGCGTTGGGATTTAGGTCAAGACAACGCTATCGTTATTCACTTAACATTAATTCCATTTTTATCGGCAGCAGGCGAGTTAAAGACAAAACCTACTCAGCATAGTGTAAAAACCTTAATGGAAAGTGGTGTTCAAGCAGATATTTTAGTTTGCAGAACAGAACATGAATTACCTGAAGATTTAAGACGAAAACTAGCTTTATTCTGTAATGTTCGTGAAGAGGCTGTTATTCAATCTATAGATGCATCAACAATTTACGATGTGCCTAACTTAATGTTAGAACAAGGTTTGGATAAAGTAGTGCTTAAAAAATTAAATTTAGAAAGTGATACTCCAGATTTAACACAATGGAATCAGTTTTTAAACCGACATAAAAACCCAAAAGGAGAAGTTACGATTGGGCTTATCGGAAAATATGTTGAACTCCAAGATTCATACAAATCAATACTTGAAGCTTTTATTCATGCAGGAGCAGAAAATGAAGTAAAAGTAAATGTAGAATCTGTTCATTCAGAATTTTTAACACCAAAGAATGCTGCTAGTAAACTTCAACATTTAGATGGAGTATTAGTTGCTCCTGGTTTTGGAGAGCGTGGTATAGAAGGAAAAATTGAAGCGGTTAGGTATGTGAGAGAGCATAATATTCCGTTTCTAGGGATTTGCTTAGGTATGCAAATGGCAGTTATTGAGTATTCTAGAAACGTACTTGGATTAAAAGATGCCAATTCAACCGAAATGGATGAGCATACGCAATATCCTGTTATTGACCTTATGGAATCTCAAAAAGATATTACTGATAAAGGTGGGACTATGCGTTTAGGTGCTTGGGATTGCGAACTAATAAATGGGAGTATTGTACAACAAGTGTATGGTTCAAATGCTGTAAAAGAGCGTCATAGACATCGTTATGAATTTAATAACGCATTTAAAACGCAAATTGAAGACGCAGGTATGAAAGCTACAGGGTTTAATCCTGAAACTGGTTTGGTTGAAATTGTTGAAATTCCTTCACATAGCTGGTTTGTTGGTGTGCAGTACCATCCTGAATATAAGAGTACTGTTGCAAATCCGCATCCTTTATTTGTAGCATTTGTAAAAGCTGCTTTAAACTTTAAAAAAGACGAGAAAAGTGTCAGTATGACACAAAAATAATATTGGACAGTTTTTTGATACACCAAAAGACATCCACTCCTAACTTTAATTGGGGAAACTAAATACTTATGGAAGAAAAAAAATTAGACGTTAATTCCGTTATTGGGTTTATACTTATTTTCGGAATATTATTATTCATGCTTTGGCAAAACCAACCAACTGAAGAAGAGTTAGCCGAACAAGAAAAAGCAAAACAAGAGCAAATTGAAGCTGAGAAAAAGCAACAAGCACAAGAGGCAACATTAACTACTACTGCTCAAGACTACTCAAATAGTTCAGTAAAAGACTCTACACAATTAGAGGCATTAAAATTAAAATTAGGCGCTTTTGCTTATGCAGCAACATTGCCTTCAGCAACTGATGGTGAAACTGCTGTTGAGACTGATGTGTTTTCTTTAAAGTTTAGTAATAAAGGTGGATACTTGTCAGAAGTTAAGCTGAAAAACTTTGTCGATTACGATTCTGTTCCTATTCATTTAATAAAAAAGAATAATGTTGATTTTAATATCAATTTTGGAACAACAGATAATAGAACCCTAAATACTAAAGAGCTTTATTTTCAACCATCGGTTACTAAAAATGGTGAAAACACTATAGTTTCTATGAAATTAAAAGTGTCTGAAACTAAGTTTTTAGAATATCGTTATGAGCTAAAACCTGATGATTATATGATTGGGTTTACCGTTAAATCTCAAGGTTTAAATGATGTTATCAATGGTTCTCAAAATATAGATTTAAACTGGCAACTTGATGGATACAGACATGATAGAAGTATTCAATATGAAAACCGTTATACACGATTAACTTATCAGCATGATGGTAAAAAAATAGACAAGTTGGCGCAAACTGGTGATGACGAAGAAGATGTTGAAGATGTCAGCTGGTTATCTTACAGACAGCACTTTTTCAGCTCTATTTTAGTATCTGATGCACCTTTTAAAACTGTAAAATTAACGTCTAAGAATTTAGTTGAAGATGAAGATGTAGATACGTTGTTTACAAAAACATTTGCTTCAAAGTTACCATTACAAGTAAAAGGTGGAGAGCTTAATGAAAACATGAGTTTTTATTATGGACCAACTGATAGTAAAGTATTAAAGACTTACGACCAAAATCTTGAAGAAAGTATTCCTTTTGGATGGGGAATTTTTGGATGGATCAACAAGTCGGTATTTATTCCTCTATTTGGATTTTTAAGTAGCTTTTTACCTTATGGTATTGCTATTATTGTGATGACTATTTTGGTTAAAATTTTATTGTCGTTTGTGCAATACAAGCAGTTTTTGTCACAAGCAAAAATGAAAATTCTTAAGCCAGAATTAGACGCAATAAGAGAAAAGTACAAAGACAATAAATTAAAAGCACAACAAGAAACTATGAGCTTGCAAACAAGAGCAGGAGCAAGCCCATTGAGTGGCTGTTTACCTGGTTTAATGCAAATTCCTGTGTTTTATGCGTTGTTTATGTTTTTCCCAACAGCTTTTGATTTACGTCAGAAAAAATTCCTTTGGGTTGATGATTTATCGTCTTATGATATCATTGCTGAACTTCCTTTTAATATTCCATTATATGGTGATCACGTGAGTTTGTTCCCAATATTGGCAGCTATTGCAATTTTCTTCTACATGCGTATGACTACAGGTCAGCAAGTAGCAGCTCAACCTACTCAAGAAGGTATGCCTGATATGCAAAAGATGATGAAATACATGATTTATTTTTCACCATTATTAATGCTGATATTCTTTAACCAATACGCTTCAGGATTGAGTTTGTATTACTTTATTTCAAACTTAATTAGTATAGGTATTATGTTAGTGATTAAAAACTTTATCATTGATGAAGATAAAGTGTTGGCTAAAATTCAAGAGAAAAAGAAACAACCTAAAAAGGAAAGTCGTTTTCAGCGAAAAATGAAAGAAATGATGGAGCAAGCTGAACAACAAAAACGCCAACAACAGGGAAGAAAGTAAATTAAGATTATCTAATTAATAACTAAAAAAGCCTTTAAACATTTTTGTTTAAAGGCTTTTTGGCTAACTAAAACTAATCAATTAATACAATCACTATTAATTATAGAGGAGGTAATATTACTTTATCTATGGCATGAATTACTCCATTTGTTGCTTGAACATCTACAGTAATAATGTTGCTAACTCTATCATTCATATCAGTTAATGTCGCTCCACCAGTAACATTTGCCGTAATATCTCCACCTAAAGTGCTAACTGTCATATCGTCCATTAAAGCTGTTGATCTTACATTAGCTCCAGCTACTGCATGGTGATCTAATGTTGCTTTTAAAGTTGGTTCATCTATATCTGATAAACTATTTAATGATAATTCGGCTAATAAGTCACCAAAGGCGTCGTTTGTTGGTGCAAACACAGTAAAAGGAGCAGGAGCTGTTCCGTTAGCTGTTGATAATGTTGTAACGTAGTCAAATGTTAAATCATCTCTTGTTAAAGCAGTAACTAAAGTTGAAAAATTTGGATCTGCTGTTGCAAAAGTAACTACATCTGGTAGCCCTATAACAGCATCAACAATATGTATTGTTCCGTTTGAAGCGTCAATATCTGGAGTTGTAACTGTAGATATACCATTAAATGTTACACCACTAGAAGTGTTGAAATATAAACTAAGCTTGTTGCCTCCAACACCATCTGCATTTGTTGAAGTGTAACCAGAACCCATAGTAGTCAGGTCTGTAGAAGTTACGTCAGCTGAAATAACATGATTCAATAAAATTTGTGATAAAACATCGGTAGGTACTTCGTCTAAGCTTGCAAAACCATTATCTGATAAGAAGCTTGCAAAAGCATCGTTTGTTGGAGCAAGTACTGTATATGGTCCATTACCAGAAAGTACTACATCTAGATTACCATCAGCAGCTTGTAATGCAGCAACAAGACTACTTAAGTTTGGTGCTGTTAACGCAGTTTCAACAATGTTTAATTCTTCAGGAGTTCCTCCATCATTGTTATCGTCATCACTGCTGCAAGATTGAAATGCAAATACTACTGAAAGTATTAGGGCAATTTTTGAAATGTTTGAAATAATTTTCATTTTTTTGAGTTTTAATGTTCAACATATACAAACGTCAGTTTGTTTAACAAATTTACAAAATGTTTAAACAAAATATTATAACAGTTATAATTTTAACATTTTTTTATGCAAATTTATCTGCGCAAAATTCTATAAATCAATACGATAATAACGGGAAACGTCATGGTGTTTGGAAAAAGAACTTTGACAAAACCAACGAGCCTCGTTATGAAGGACAGTTTGAGCATGGAAAGGAAGTAGGTGTTTTTAAATACTATACGCTTAAACAAAAAAAGAGTGTATTGAGTGCTACCAAAACATTTAACCCTAACAACAATATTGCTGAGGTTAAATTTTTTGCTTCAACAGGTAAACTTATTAGTGAAGGCAAAATGAACGGAAAGCTCTTTATAGGTAAGTGGGTGTTTTACCATAATAAAAGTGATGCTGTCATGTCTATTGAATATTATAATGATAAAGGCGAGTTACATGGCGAAAAGCAAGTACTATATGATAATGGACAAATAGCAGAAAAAACAAACTACGTCAACGGGAAAATAGAAGGTATTTCAACTTGGTATTCTGAAAAAGGGGTTGTAGTAAAAGAATTTAGTTATGAAAATGATGAGTTACACGGTTTGTCAAAATATTATGATGCAGATGGACAGTTATTAGCACAAGGCGAATACAAACGTGGTAAAAAGCATGGTATTTGGAAGTATTATACCAATGGGAAACTGACTGAGGAAAAGAATTTTACAAAAACGAGTAACAACCCTAAACAACAATAGTTATAAACTATAAATAGCATAATTTTTTATAATGGTAACTTTGTAGAGTTGCCATTTTTTATTTTGTAATTTTGCAAAATCAAATTTTAAAGGAAAATCGTGAAACGAGTTATAGTAGGACTTTCAGGTGGTGTTGATTCTAGCGTTGCGGCTTATTTATTAAAGGAGCAAGGTTATGAGGTTATTGGCTTGTTTATGAAAAACTGGCATGATGATTCAGTAACTATTTCTGATGAATGTCCTTGGCTAGATGATAGCAATGACGCTATGTTGGTAGCAGATAAATTAGGTATACCTTTTCAAACAGTAGATTTAAGTGAGCAATATAAAGAGCGCATTGTAGACTATATGTTTGATGAATACCAAAAAGGACGCACGCCAAATCCTGACGTACTCTGCAACCGAGAGATAAAATTTGATGTCTTCATGAAAATTGCTCTCGATTTAGGAGCAGATTATGTGGCAACTGGTCATTATTGCAGAAAAGGAACGCTTCAAAAAGATGGTAAAGAAGTTTATCAGTTATTGGCTGGTGTTGATGGTAATAAAGACCAATCTTATTTCTTATGTCAGTTGTCGCAAGAACAGCTGTCAAAAGCATTATTTCCTATAGGTGAATTAACAAAACCACAAGTTAGAGAAATAGCAACAAAACTCGATTTGGTAACAGCTGAGAAAAAAGATTCTCAAGGATTATGTTTTATTGGTAAAGTAAGACTGCCTGAGTTTCTTCAGCAAAAATTAAAACCTAAAGAAGGTGTTATTGTTGAGATACCACAAGCTATTGATGTGTATAAGCAAGAAACTCCTAAGTTTAATTCTGAAGAAGAAAAACTACAATATTTATCACGAAAAATTGAGTATTCTATTACAGATGGAAAAGTTGTAGGGAAGCATCAAGGAGCACATTATTTTACTAAAGGTCAACGAAAAGGATTAGCTGTTGGTGGTACTGCTGAACCATTATTTGTAATTGAGACAGATGTTGATGACAATATCATATACACAGGTCAGGGAAAATCGCATCCTGGTTTATTAAAAAAAGCACTTTTTGTCAATAACGATGAATTGCATTGGATTCGTGAAGATTTAGCTTTAAATGTTGATGAAACAATGAAGGTGAAAGCGCGTATTAGATACCGTCAACCTTTACAGGAAGCAATTTTACATAAAGTTGATGGTGGACTTTACGTTGAGTTCGAAGCTGCACAATCTGCAATTACCGAAGGTCAATTTGTAGCATGGTATTTAAATGATGAATTAGTTGGTTCAGGAGTAATTTCTTAAATTGCAGTTGCAATACTCCCAAATGCCAACGCATGAAACACAAAATACTTTTACTTCTTTTTACAGTTTTTGCCTTTCAGTTATATGCGCAAGATGAAGACGCTTGGGTGTATTTGGAAGAAAAGGACAATGTTGAAACTGCAATAAGCAATCCGTTAACGATTCTTACACAAAGAGCAATAGACCGAAAGATCGCTCATAGTGTTATTATAGATGCCAGAGATGTTCCTGTAAACGAAAATCATGTTACCACATTAAAAGCACAACCAGGAATTACGGTTATGGCAAAGTCTAAATGGCTTAATGCTGTTCATGTTAGAGGAACGGTTGAAAACATCAATATGCTTTTAGGTTTAGAGTTTGTAGTTAGTATCGATTTTGCTGATAAAAGCTTGAATGCTGAAAGTGGAAGATTTTCAGAAAATGAAGATAAATTTGAAATAGAAGAAACACTAACCGATTTCACCTACGGAAATACCCAAAACCAAGTACAAATGATAAGTGCAGATGATTTGCATTTAGATGATTTTACTGGAGAAGGTATGCTGGTTGCGGTTTTAGATGCAGGCTTTACAAATGTTAATACCATGTCAGCTTTTCAACGCTTGAGAGATAATGGCGATTTATTGGATGGTTATGATTTTGTGGATAGAACAGAAAATGTATATGCCTATACAGCAAATACTCATGGTACAAGAGTGTTGAGTACAATGGCAGCTTATGTGCAAGACGAGTATGTTGGTACTGCTCCAGATGCATCGTATTATTTATTTAGAACTGAAGATGCTGGAAGCGAAAACCCTGTTGAAGAAAGTTATTGGGTTGAAGCTGCTGAACGTGCTGACAGTTTGGGTGTTGATGTCATAAACACTTCTTTAGGATATACAACTTATGATAATCCTAATTACAGCTACACTAACGAAGATATGGATGGTCAAACCGCATTTATTACAAGAGGCGCAACTATTGCTTCAGAAAAAGGAATGTTGGTAATTACATCGGCTGGAAATTCTGGTGGAAATGCTTGGGTAATTGTTGGTGCTCCTGCCGATTCGCCAAACGTATTATCTATTGGAGCAGTTGATAGCAACGAAGATTATGCGTTTTTTAGCTCTCAAGGAAGTGCTATCCAACCCACACAAAAACCTGATGTTGTAGCTCAAGGTTTAGGAGCTTATGTGGTTAATGAAAATGATGAAATTATCACTAATAATGGTACATCATTAAGCTCGCCAATTCTAGCTGGAGGAGCTGTATGTTTGTGGCAAGCATTACCTAATGCTTCAAATACCGAAATTATGCAGTACATAAGGATGTCTGCTTCACAATATACCACACCAGACAATTTTTTAGGCTACGGAATTCCAGATTTAGCCTTAGCTTATAACATAGCATTGTCAATGCAAGAACAGGAAATTGTTGAATTCAAACTTTTTCCAAATCCAGTAAATAATCTTTTAAATATCCATATTCCTAGTCAATTTGAATCTACTAATTTTTTAATGTATGATATGGTTGGGAATGTAATTTTGGAACAGACACTATCAAACTCAATAGAACAAATGGATTGTTCTGAAATTGCTTCAGGTGTGTATGTGTTAGTACTTCAATCTGGAGACTCATCAAAAACGTTTAAACTTATTAAATCATAAATGACAAACAGAATTACCAAACTGTTCAATATTCAATATCCTATTGTTCAGGCAGGAATGATTTGGAATAGTGGTTGGAGGTTAGCTTCAGCTGCTAGTAACTCAGGTGTTTTAGGACTTTTAGGAGCAGGTTCAATGTATCCTGAAGTATTACGTGAGCATATTCAAAAATGTAAAAAAGCAACTGATAAACCATTTGGTGTTAATGTGCCAATGTTATATCCAAATATTGAAGAGATTATGGATATTATTGTTGAAGAAGGTGTGAAGATTGTATTCACTTCAGCAGGAAATCCAAAAACTTGGACCTCTTGGTTACAAGAAAGAGGGATAACTGTTGTGCATGTGGTGAGTAGTGTAAAATTTGCTTTAAAGGCTCAAGATGCTGGAGTAGATGCAATTGTTGCAGAAGGATTTGAAGCTGGAGGTCATAATGGAAGAGATGAAACAACTACACTTACTTTAATACCTATGGTAAAAGAGCAATTGCAAATTCCTTTAATAGCAGCAGGTGGTATTGCCACAGGAAAAGCGATGCTTGCAGCTATGGTTTTAGGTGCAGATGGTGTTCAAATAGGAACACGATTTGTGGCGAGTGAAGAATCATCAGCACATGCTGCCTTTAAAAATGTTGTTGTTGATGCTAAAGAAGGTGATACGCAATTAACTTTAAAAGAGTTGGCTCCTGTACGATTAGTGAAAAATAAGTTTTATAACGACGTTCAGGAACTATACAAAAAAGGACCAACGGTTGAAGAGTTGAAAACCTTATTAGGTAGAGCAAGAGCAAAAAAAGGTATGTTTGAAGGCGACCTTATTGAAGGTGAACTCGAAATTGGGCAAATTTCCGGCTTAATTCATGATATAAAACCTGTAGCTGAAATTGTAACTGATATTGTTGAAGAATACAGAGAAGCCAAAGAAAATATCAAAAACGAGATGTTTTAGGTTATTCATTAAAAATTCTGTCGATTCGAGTGAATTTTACGATTGAAAATGAGTAAAATTTATATCGAGAATAAGAATTTAATGCTTAAAAAGGTTCTCGATACGATTTTTTATCAAAAAAATCACTCGAACTGACATTTGTGAGCAAGTATAAACCTAAAAGAAAAATCAATAGATTAAATTATTTCTTGATAAGGTTTGTAATAGAGATTTTATACAATCTACTTAAACCATTTTCATAGCTGTAAAAAATAGTTTTTAAATCTTCAATGCTTTGTTTTTCTTCAAAGCTAGTCATTTTTAATCGTTTACTTGTAAAGTATAAAATGCCATTTTGAGTATCAACAAATGGGCAATATTCCATTTTGTTGGAGTTGACTTTTTGTCCCATGTTTTTAGAAATACTCCATTCGCCATTTTCCTGCTTGTAGCTTACATATAAATCACCACTACCATAACCATCATCACGATTATAGCAAGTATAGATTATAAAAGATTCATCAGGAGCTATAAAAGCATTAAACTCATAACCTTCAGAATTAATGGAGTCACTTAAAGGTTTAGGTTGTGTATATGCTCCATTTTTAAATTCGCTAATGTATATGTCGTCTTTTCTTTTAAGAGAAGGATTATCTAATGTAAAATATAGGTTGTTTGAATTTGTAACCACAGGATAAAACTCGTCCATTTCAGTATTTACAGGAGCGCCTAAATTAATAGGTGCAGACCAAGAAGCTTCAGTAGAAGCACGTTCAACATACCAAATATCAAAATCTTTTACAGTTGTAGATGTGTTGTCCATAGGTCTGTTCGATGCAAAAAATAACTTAAGACCATCATTTGAGAAAAAAGGTTCGATGTCATTATACTGTCCAGAAAATGAGATGATTTCAGGGTTACTCCATTTGGTATCAGTTTTACTAACAATCATCAATGCTGAAATGTCTCCCATAAAACTTTGTGCAGAAAATACTGCTTCTTTTCCGTTGGGAGAAATGGCTAAATCTCTAACATTAGGAAACTGAGATACGATGTCTTCTAAAAAAGGCTCTATAACATCTTCAGTTGATGATTGAGAAAACGAAAATAAGCTGTAAAGAAAAATGATACTAAGGGTAATGTGTTTCATTGTTTGTGCTTTTAAGCAATTTACAAAACCTTAGCATTGGCAGATTTTAAAAATATGTTAATTTATAACAAGGCTAAAGCCATAAAAAAAGAGGGTAGAAATACCCTCTTTTTATTGAAACGTTTTTTAACGTCATTAATTTTTTAAATCCCTCTAAAATAATAGCTAAAAAAGTTTCTTTATTTTCAATATATACTAAGTAAACATTGATAATTTACATTGAAAATAACTTTGATAAAAATATTGCTTTTAACTGATTTATAGAAATTATACTAAAGTAACTTATTAACAATCTGATTATATAATTGCTTGATATTCAATATTCATAAAGGTTTTTTGAAAAATATTCAGTGGAAAATTCTTATATAGTTTTCTATGGCATACCTTTGAAACCTCAAAAAAGCATAGGTGGTTTTATCTAATTATACTAAAGAATTCAAATACAACTGGAAACTTGCTGCTCCTGTAATGTTGGGCATGCTTGGACATACTTTTGTAAGTTTTATTGATAACATTATGGTTGGCCAATTAGGAACTGCTGAGTTGGCTGCAGTTTCACTTGGTAATAGCTTTATGTTTATTGCTATGTCTTTAGGTATTGGGTTTTCAACAGCCATTACACCTCTTGTAGCTGAAGCTGATGCAGCCAATGATTTTAAAAATGGAAAATCGGCTTTTAAACATGGATTGTTTTTATGTACAATACTAGGTATTTCATTGTTTTTAATGGTGTTTTTCGCTAAACCGCTTTTGTATTTAATGAAGCAACCTATTGAGGTAGTTGAGTTGGCAATTCCATATCTAGATTTGGTTGCCTTTTCTTTAATTCCGTTAGTAGTTTTTCAAGCATTTAAGCAGTTTAGTGATGGTTTGTCAATGACAAAATATCCTATGTATGCTACATTGATAGCTAATATTGTAAATGTTGTTTTTAACTATTTGCTCATTTTTGGGAAATTTGGTTTTCCTGAGTTGGGTATTGTAGGAGCTGCTTATGGAACATTGATTTCGCGATTTGTAATGGTGGCGTTTATTTGGATATTATTGAGTAAAAAAGAAAAATCTAAAGCTTTTGTAACTAATATCAAGTTTTTTGTATTAGATAAACTAATGCTTAACAAACTGATTAATTTAGGAACACCTAGCGCAATGCAAATGTTTTTTGAAGTAGCCATTTTTACAGCAGCTATATGGTTGAGTGGTTTACTAGGTAAAAACCCACAAGCGGCAAACCAAATTGCACTTAACTTATCGTCAATGACATTTATGGTAGCAATGGGACTTAGTGTTGCTGCAATGGTGAGAGTAGGAAACCAAAAAGGCTTGAATAACTTTTTAGAACTACGCAGAATCGCCATTTCTATATTTTTATTGGCAACAATACTTGCTATTTGCTTTGGTATTTGCTTCTTTTTGTTTCACAATCATCTACCAAAACTGTATGTAGATTATGACGATGCTGTAAACCTTGTTGATAATACCGAAGTGGTTAGTATCGCGTCAACGCTTTTAATTGCAGCAGCAATTTTTCAAATAAGTGATAGTGTTCAAGTTGTTGTTTTAGGTGCTTTAAGAGGTTTGCAAGATGTAAAAATACCAACTATAATTACCTTTATTTCGTATTGGGTTATTGGATTTCCTATAAGTTATTTTTTAGGGAAAGAAGAAGTCTATGGGAGTTTTGGTATTTGGCTAGGGCTTTTAGCAGGTTTAACAACTGCAGCAATTTTATTGTATATTCGATTTAATTATTTAACTAACAAACTCATTAAAACAGCATAATTATGGAACTGCCTAAATTTATACTTGGAGACAATACCCAATTTCCTAATGCTATATATATTATTCATACCGATTTTCCTAGGTTTATTATTAATTTAGAAAATGATGAGGTAGAATGGTTAGAAGAATTTGATGAACACGATCAAAGAGAATTAGAGTCTGAAATTGAAAACTTAATTCAGGCAGCTACCGATTTTTACGATAGCGAAATAGAACAATACAACGATTAGATGATAGACCAATTAATAGAATACGATAAAGAATTATTCCTGTTTTTAAACAATTTAGGCGTTGAGTCTTGGGATGGATTTTGGATGTTTTATACCACAAAATTTTACTGGATTCCACTTTATGCCATTTTACTATACTTAATGTTTAAAAACCACGACCGAAAAACGTTTTTAATAACTGTTTTGGTTGTAGCACTTATGGTGTCTTTTACTGACCAAGTTACCAACTTATTTAAATATGGCTTTGAACGTTTTAGACCTTGCCATGACGAGACCGTAAATTCATTAATGCGATTGGTAAAGCCTTCTTGTGGAGGTAGATATGGCTTTTTCTCAGGTCATGCCTCTAACTCAATGGCTGTAGCTGTATTTACAGGTTTAATGTTAAAACATAAATACAAGTATCTTATCTTTTTAATGCTATTTTGGGCAGCAGCAATGGCTTACAGTAGAGTGTATATAGGAGTGCATTTTCCGTTGGATATTTTCTGCGGAATGATTTTTGGCGCGCTATCAGGTTTTGGGTTTTATAAACTCAATAAGTACTTAGCTAAACGCTTTACTTCTTAGTAAGAATATAATAGGTGTTTACCAATCGTTCTCTATAACTTTTACTGTCTTTAGCTGAAGTGTTGAGGTCATAAGTAGCAACTTTTTCAATGTGGTATTTAGCGAGTAAGAGTTCTTGATGTTCAGGGCTTATACCATTAGCAAGCATTCCAAACACTGGTTCGTTAGGGAAATTTATTGTACCATCTTCTTGAGTTATATTTGGGATTTTATCACCAAACTGCCAAATCATTTCAGGTGAGATATAATTAAAACCATACACGTTTATAGCTTCTTTTTTAGTGTCTTCTTTTAAGTTTGAAATAGGCTTGTAATTATTGTCTATTAAAGCTTTTGAAAGCGGTAAACCAGATATCAACAATGCAGCAAAAAAGAAAATTGTGAGGTAAAATACCTTTTCCATGTTTTTTAGTTTCAACTGAACAAAAATTAGTATACTTAATAAAACTAGGGTTATGGATGCTATAGCAAAAGGAAACATATAACCTGAAAGCTTTTCGCCTAAAAATAAATAACCTACAATTGGAAACGCTAAACCAATTAAGGCAATAAGTCCAAAATTAAAATACACAGGTATAGTTTCGCGCTTGTCCTTTAAATCTTTAAAGCATCTTATGAGATATTCAATATAAAAACCAGTGTTAATAGCTAAAGGAATTAAAACAGGCATCAAGTATCTCGATTTTTTCTCAGGAATTAATGAAAGCAAAACAACAGCAGCAATGGTCCAAATAAAACTAAACCTATAGGCTTTAGTATTACTCACTCTTCGCTTTAAATAGGGATATAATAAGCTAATAAAAGCAGGAATAGTCCAAATTCCGCTTTGCGTAAAAAAGCTCCAGTAATAGTAAAAAGGTCTTATGTTGTAACTAGACCAATTTCCTGTTTCTCGTTCAGCAATGGCAGTAAAAGTTGCAGGATCATTAAGACGAACGTACAAATACCACCAACCACCAACTATAAGTCCAATAATTAAAAAAGCTAATAATGGTAATATCTGTTTTTTTATAGCAGTGAATTTAAAAACCATTCCATAAGCAATTAAAAAAGGCAGTAGTAAGGCATAAAAAGAAACTGGACCTTTGCAAAGTATTGAGCATCCTAAAAACAAACCAGCTAAAAGAATTGCTTTGAAATTGTTTGAGTTGCCTTGTAAGTATTGAAATAAAAAATAAATAGCCATTAACATAAATCCATGAGTAAAAATGTCCCATGGAGCTTCAATACTAATTCCAATAACATAAAAGGAAGTCACTACAATTAAAGCATTAATTAAACTGTGGTTTTTATTATTTAAAAGTTTATTAGAAAGTAAGTAGGTAAAAACACCTGTGATTGCTATAAATATAATAGCAGGAAAGCGAATAGCTAGTAGGTTTTTTATTCCAAAAATCATCCCAAAAAACGCAGCTAACCAAGTTGGTAAAGGAGGCTTTTCATATCTGGCTTCACCATTCATGGTTGTAAGGAGCCAATTACCATCTGTTAGCATTTCTCTGGCAGTAATAAAATTACGTGCTTCCATAATACTTACTGAAAGGTATTGTACGCCAAAAGTGAGCATTAAAAGCACTAGTACTGTTATGGTAAGTATAGGGTTATGCTGTAGTTTCTTTAGCATTTGATTTTTTTATTAAGAATAAATTTCTGGCATAGATCATTAAACCAAGACCATGACCTATAAATAACACAGGATCTCTTCTGTAAACGGCATAAATAAGAATTAGCAAAGAACCTATTAAGCTCAACATCCAAAATCCAAAAGGAAGAGACGATTGCTTTTTGCGTTCAGAATAAATCCATTGGTAAATAAACCTAAACGTGAAAATAATTTGAGATACAATACCTAAGGTTAACAACCAGGTTGGAATAGCTTCATTTTTGAATAAAACATCTCTATCAATAACATTGTTGTTAAAGTAATATATGGCAATTAGAGTAGGAGCACCAAGTAAAATGTATTGCATTACTCTTGGGAATTTCTCCCATTCGCCTTGTAATTGCAAATTGCGTATATAAATAAAATAGGTTAACCCTTGTCCTAGCATAATGGCAAAATCATCTCTAAGGTAGCCATATATAAAGAGTAAAAAAGAGGCAATTAAGCTTAAGGTCCAAAATAAGGTTGGAGTTATTACTTTTTGGTGTTTCTCAGAAGTTATCCATTGTATTATTAAGCGCGAAGAGAATAAAATCTGAGCGATAAAACCTATGCAATATATCAACCAATCGTTCATTAACCTTGTTTAGAAACTGTATAGTTGATGTACTTTTTTTTCATCCATAAGTAAGCAAAACAATCCATAAGTGGTCCAAGTAATCGGTTCCATAAACCAAATTTTGCAGTACCAGCAATTCTTGGAAAATGACGTACAGGAATTTGGGTAACCTTACCGTTTTGCAATAATATCATTGCTGGTAAAAAACGATGTAAACCCTTAAACATAGGAATACGCTTAGCATATTCGGTTTTAATAACTTTTAAAGGACAACCAGTATCATCCATTCCGTCTTTGGTAAAAGCTCTTCTAATACCATTAGCAATTTTAGACGACATGTTTTTTACAAAACTATCTTTTCGGTCTGCTCTTACACCAGTTACTAAATCGTAAGTGTCAATATGTTTTAAAAGTAAATTAAAATCTTCAGGAGCAGTTTGTAAATCAGAATCTATATAACCTACAAGTTCAGTGTCAGCATAATCAAACCCAGCTTTTATAGCAGCACTTAAACCTCTATTAGCTTCAAACAAAATGTAGTTGAAAGCAGCGTTTCTATTGCAAATATCTTCAATAAGTTGCTGACTGCTATCTTTTGAGCCATCATTTACAAATAAAATTTTTGTAGGTAAGGAAGCGATTTTCGTGTAAGCTAGTAGTTCCTTTTCAACTCTCTCTAAATTATCTTCTTCATTATAAACAGGAACTATGATAGTGAATTTGTAATTCATCTGTTAAAAGTTAGTTGCTACAAAAGTATTGTTTTTTAACTAAACTGAAATTATTCTTTTTAATGGAATAATTGTTAATTTGCAATCTCTAAACTAATAAAATGAAAATACTTGTTACAGGAGCAGTCGGTTTTATTGGCTCTCACACAGCTGAAAGACTTAAAGCTTTAGGACATGATGTTTTAGGAATTGATAATTTTAATGATTATTACAGTCTGGAATTAAAACAATTAAATGCTGATGCTTTAACCCAAAAAGGCATTTCAATCTTGAAAAAAGATTTAAGAGATTCTGACCTTGCTGAAGTGTTACCTAAAGACATCGACTATATTTTTCACTATGCTGCTCAACCAGGTATTTCATCAACTTCTACGTTTGAAGACTATTTTAGCAATAATATTTTAGCAACTAAAAATTTAATGGATTACGCTTTACAGTGTAGCAATCTTAAATTATTTGTAAATATTGGAACCTCTTCAATTTATGGTTTAGAAGCGACTTTCCCTGAAAGTATTGCACCAAAACCAGCATCTCACTATGGTGTTACTAAATTAGCTGCTGAGCAGTTAGTACTTCAAAAAAGTAGAGAAAAGCAATTAAAATCATGCTCGTTAAGGTTGTATTCTGTTATTGGCCCAAGAGAGCGTCCTGAAAAAATGTACACAAAACTCATAGATTTAGGGTTGAAGGACGAAGCGTTTCCGTTGTATGAAGGCAGCGATAAGCACCTTAGAAGTTTTACTTACGTAGGCGATATTGTAGATGGTGTAGTGAGTGTAATTGGTAATGAAGATAAGGTCAATGGTGAAATCATTAATCTAGGAACTGAAGTAGAACATACTACTCAAGAAGGTATTGAAGCTGTTGAAGCTGTTTTAGGAAAGTCTATAAAAATTAATGTTATTCCAAAGCGTCCTGGAGACCAATTGCGTACTAAAGCAAATATCGATAAAGCAAGAAAGCTGTTGAACTACAATCCGCAAACTACATTGTTAGAAGCTGTAAAAGCTCAAGTAGAATGGTTTAAAGCCAATTTTTCATAAACTCAATATATATTCTGCAGCAGCAAATGGAGTGGTTTTACCATTTTCTATAAGTTCAAGCTGAGATTTGAGTGCTTCTTTTATTTTTGAATCTCCAAAGAAATCAGATTTTAAACGGTCTTCAATTGTTTGTAGTAGCCAAAATTTATTTTGTTCGTTTCTATGATGTTCAAAATAATTGTTCTTTTGGGTTGCTTCAACATAGTCATTTATAATATCCCAAATAGCGTCAATACCTTCTTGTTGTAAAGCACTACATAGTGTAACTTTAGGTTGCCAACCAGAATCTTTAGCAGGATATAAATGCAATGCTCTATTGAATTCTACTTTGGCAAGTTTAGCAGCTTTTAGGTTGTCTCCATCTGCTTTATTAATAACAATGGTATCTGCCATTTCAATAATACCACGTTTAATACCTTGAAGTTCATCACCAGCTCCTGCAAGTTTTAAAAGTAGAAAAAAGTCTACCATACTATGAACAGCAGTTTCACTTTGACCAACACCAACCGTTTCAATAATAATGGTGTCAAAACCTGCTGCTTCACATAAAATAATAGTTTCTCTGGTTTTTCTGGCAACACCACCTAACGAGGAGCCAGAAGGAGAAGGTCGTATAAAAGCATTTGGGTCTTTTACCAAATCTTCCATTCGAGTTTTGTCTCCCAAAATGCTGCCTTTGGTTAAGCTGCTACTAGGGTCAACTGCCAAAACAGCTACTTTTTTACCATTTGTTGTGAGTTGCGAACCAAAAGCTTCAATAAATGTGCTTTTGCCAACTCCAGGAACTCCTGTTATACCTATTCTTACCGATTTGTTGGCATAAGGCAAGCAGTGTTTTATAATGGTATTGGCTTTTTCTAAATGTAAAGGGTTAGAACTCTCTACCAAAGTTATGGCTCTGCTTAAATATGTAATGTCACCTTTTATAATACCTTGAGCCAATGCTTCGGCAGAAGGTTGATGACGTCTTCGCTTTTTTATGGTTTCAATAGAATCCTTGTTTGTAATTTCAGACTCTGAAACTCCTTTCTTTTCGTGTAAAGCAGACGATGATTTAGTGTTTTTAGCCAAGTTATAATGTCTTACCTTTATTCAATTGAATCTTTGATTACAGTTAAAGGTACGGCAATTTTTGTTTTATCCCAAGCCATTGTAAGGTGAAGGTCACCTGTAGTATTATCAAAACCAATGGTAAATTGTTCAACAGTAGTATTGAGCTCTTCAGTAGGAACTTCAATTTCAAGTATATCGTGTTGAGGTTCTCTCATTGGTTTCATTTGCTCATCAACTCCCCAAGGATATAGTTTTTTATTAAAAATGACTTGCCAAGAGCTGTCTTTTGGTACTGTCCAAAGCGTATAGATGCCTTTAGGTATAGCAATACCTTTTACATAAAGCGATTTGTTGGTTTCAAAAGTTGTCGCTTCATTGGCTCCTGTTCGCCATACTTGGTTATAAGGTACAAGTCCGCCAAAAATTTCCCTTCCTTTTTTTGAAGGTCTGTTGTAAAACACTTCAACTTGTAAATCGTTGAGTTTGTATTCTACATTATCTTTTGGGCTCAAGCGTTTAGAAAAAATATTTTCAACAAAATAAGAGTATAAAAATAGTCCTACAGCGACTAAAGTTAAAATAATAAGGATTCGTTTTAAAAACGTGTTCATACCTAAAAATTCGAATTTTAAAATTAAGTGCTAAAGATATATCAAAAACAACTAAAGACTATCTATTTAACGTTCATTTATAATAATTTGGTGTCATTTTAAAAAAAAGAGGTAAATTTTGCAACACTGTATGTTTTGTATCGTCTTTATAGAGAACTAAACCAATAACCAAAAGATCAACTAACGCATGTTTCAAGTTGAAATTATTGAAAAATGCAAGCAAAATAATCGTGCTGCACAACTACAAATTTACAATCAGTATTGTGATGGTATGTATGCTGTGGCAATGCGATTTGTAAAGGATTCTATGGAAGCTGAAGATATCGTTCAGGAAGCCTTTATAAAAGCTTTTGCTAAACTACACCAATACAAAGCAGAGGTTACTTTTGGAGCTTGGTTAAAACGTATTGTTATCAATAAAAGTATCGATTTACTTAAATCCAAAAAGCAACATTTGTTGCAGTTGGAAGAGGTGCACCTAAAAGTAGTTGATGATAATGATGACAACTGGTTTGTTGAAGATACAATAACACTAGACGAAGTTAAAGAAGCTATAAAAAAGCTGCCAGAAAAGTATAAATACGTAGTTATGCTGTATTTGGTTGAAGGGTATGACCACCAGGAAATATCTGAAATTTTAAGCATTAGCGAAGTCGCTTCTCGAACGCAACTGTCTAGAGGAAAAGTAAAATTAAAAGAACTGTTAACACTTACAAGTAATGGCACAACAAGATATTAGAGAACTCTTTAAAGAAGAACAAAAGGTTTCCAATCAAAAAATGCCTAAAGGACATGAAGCCCGTTTTTTAAAGAAGCTAGATAACGCACAACCGCAAAAAACAATCAAAAAACGTTTCAGTATAATGCAAATAGCGGCAAGTGTTGTTATTCTTATTGGGATGGGTTTTGGAGCATATAAATTTTACAATGTGCCTCCAATTGAGCCTTCAAACAGTAAGGAAGAAGTGGTATCTAATTTAAAGTCGCTTGGTGATATTTCACCCGATTTAAAAAAGGTTGAAGACTACTATCTGGCTAATATTAACTTAGAATTATCCAACGTAAAGCTCACTTCAGAAAATAAAGAATTGTTCGATAGCTATGTGCTACGTCTTGAAGAACTCAATAAAGAGTACGATAGACTTTCGGTTGAATTAACCGAAAATGGACCAAACGAGCTTACTGTAAGTGCCTTAATAGATAACTTAAAATTAAGACTTAATTTATTGTATCGCTTAAAAGAACAATTAAAAGATTTAAACGACTCAGAAATGAGTCAGGATAATGCTTAAAGCAATAAAAATGAACAAATGAAAACAATACAATTAATGTTGTTTATGTTGTGTGCTACCCTTAGTGTTACTGCACAGCAACAGTTAAATAAAATATCTCAATCTATAAAAGTAGATAAAGACGTTACCATAGATTTAAACACAAGCTATGTGCAAATTGAAATCGATACATGGAATAAAGATCTTGTTGAGGTTGAAGCATATATAGAAAGCGATAAACTTTCAAAGGAAGAGCTTAAAAAAGCACTTGAAAACTGGAATATAAGCGTTGAAGGTTCAGGAAAAAATGTAAGTATAAGCTCTAAAGGAAGCCGAAATGTATGGGGAAACTTTAACATGGAAGGGTTTGAATTTGAGTTTGACAACAATTTCGAATTTGACGCCTTACGAGAGCTTGAATTTGAATTGGCTGAATTACCTGAAATGCCAGAGTTACCCGAAATGCCTGAGCTACCTGAAATGCCAGAAATGGAATTGCCAAAACTTCCTAAGCTTCCAAAACTACCTGAATTACCAAAAGGGATTCATTCAGTACATTTTGATACCGAAGCCTACAAAAAAGATGGTGAAAAATACCTTGAAAAATGGAGTAAAGAGTATGAAGAAAAGTACGGAAAAGAGTACAAGGATAAAATGAAAGCTTGGGCAAAAGAATTTTCTAAAGTTGATTTTGATAACTACGAAAAGGAAATGCAAAAATGGGGAGAAGAGTATGGTAAGCAGTTTGGTGAAGATTATGAAGTGAAACTAAAAGAGTGGAGCAAGAAGTTTGACAAACAATGGGGAAAAGAGTATGCTAAGCGTATGGAAGAATGGGAAGCAAAACACGGTAAGCAAATGGAAGAGCGTAGTGCAGAAATTGCAAAACGTTTTGAAGAGCGCCAAAAAGCTCACGCTGAAAGACAAGCTCATTTAGCTGAACGTCTTGAAGAGCGTATGGAACGCAACGAAAAGCGTCGTGCTGAACTGTCTAGAACACTTGAGGCAAGAAGTGGTAAGGTAAAAAAGACCATTAAAATAAAAATGCCTAAAGATGCTAAACTAAACCTAAACGTAAGACATGGTGAGTTGAAGTTTACTTCGGTTATTAAAAACTTAAGAGCAGATATTTCACACTCTACATTAGTAGCAAATCACATTGATGGAAGCGAGACTTCCATCAATGTATCTTATTCACCTGTGTTAATTGACACTTGGAGTCAAGGTGAGTTAAAACTAAATTATGTGGATAAAGCACATGTAAAGCAAGTAAACAGAATTGTATTAAATTCAAACTCATCAAACATTAGTCTCGATAATTTAAATGGCAATGCAATTATTGATGGTAGTTTTGGAGATTTAACCATTTCAAAAATCAACGACTCGTTTAATAATATCAATTTGGTGTTAGAAAATAGCGATGCGCTTATAAGTTTACCAAAAACAGCATTCAACTTGCAGTATAAAGGCGATCGTACACGTTTTGCTCATCCAGAAAAGCAAGATGCTAAAAACACGTCGTCGTTTTCTACTAACAGCCCAAATAGTAATAAAACAATTGTGGTTAATGCTAAATTTAGCCATGTTATAATGCAATAATCAAGCTTTCTGTATGAACAGAAATCTTACAGTTGAATAAAGGCTATACGTTTCAAAAAAGTGTATTTTTATAGAAATATTTTTTTGAAATGCCCTCAAACACATTCCACGATTTTTTAGAACGCATTAGTACAAAACCACTTCGAGTACTAGATGCTTCAATTTCAAATTCACAGTACATTCCTTTAGATCTTTCTAAACACAATACCTTGCTGCAATCGGTTGATGTATCTTCATCGTCAAGGCTTGAAGCATTTGTCAATGCGCATATAAGTAAGCATAATGGGTTGGTTGCCTTTGGAGGTTATAACGAAATACGAAACATTTACCAACGTAGTACACATTTTAACGAACAAAATCCACTAACCGAACGTAACATTCATTTAGGAATTGACCTTTGGGTTGCTGCTGGTACAGAAATTCTTTCGCCTTTAGATGGAGTAGTGCATAGTTTTAAAAACAATACCAATTTTGGAGACTATGGACCAACTATAATTTTAAAGCACGTCATCGATGGAGTGATTTTTTACACCTTATATGGACATTTAAGTACAGCGTCTATAGAGCAGTTAAGTGTAGGACAACAGTTTAAACAAGGAGAACAATTAGCAACACTTGGCGATGCTACTGTAAATGGCGATTACCCTCCACACTTGCATTTTCAAATTATAAAAGATATTGGTGAGTATGTAGGTGATTATCCAGGAGTAAGCTCAAAACAAGATTTAGACTATTATTTAAGTAATTGTCCAAACCCAAATGTGTTGTTAAAGTTGGAGTAATTTTTTGAAGGGTTTGTTTAAGGGTCTCGGCTATGAGTAGTTGCGAGGGTTAACACTTAACTTCGTAAGTAGGCGAGAACAAGCAATAGATTATATACGGTGTTACCCAACGTTTTTTTCTTCAAGTTTTTTACTAATAAATCTAAAAATCAATAATGATGGAATTAAAATTCCATATAAAATTAGTGCACCATTCCAATCAATATCTTTTTTCATTCCGATATATATGAAATCAGCATAAGAGTTGCTACAAAAGAAGCAAGCAAAGTAACGCCATAGAAATATTTAAAGCCTTTAGAAAGAAGTGATTTTAATTCAGGATTCATTTTTTATCCTGTATTTTCTTTTTCGGTCATATTTTATTTTCCAAGTATGGTATTTTAATTTGCCTATAAATTTATTCCATTCGTGTCTAATTCCACCTAACTCCCAATTAACGTCAAATTTTCGTTCTGGTTTGTTTGAATTTGGTGATTCTGTCACATAGAAAGGTCTTGAAACTTTGCAATGTAACATTGGTTCGTTATCCTTTATTGTTGGATAAAACTCTTCTATATGTGAAGTTTTAAGAAAATACCGAATTTCAATTATGGTTTTATTCCGCAACGATTTATAAATGTGTAGGTTTATGTCATAAAGATTTTCATAAATCGTAGATAGTTCCGCTACAATTCTGTTCAACGTTTTTGGTGCTTTTTTGTCATTAATCCTTTTTCTAATTTTCGCATGTTCAAAAAAGTTTTTTCCGATACTTTCATCAATTTCCGACATAATATATAAGCAATTTCTTGATATTTTATTCCAACAAATATCGGTTGCTATATCAATCAAACTTGATGTTGCTTCTTGGATTTTATTTTCGAGCTCTACTTTTTTCAAATGTTTGGTAACTTTATAAAGATATAAATTCTTTCAATAACGAATATCAATAACAAAAAAGCTCAACTGTTTTTATAAAAAAGTCAAGCTTTTGATAGGTTATATGTTTAATGAATAGCCTTTAAGCTTTACATCTCATCAATAATTTTTTCAATAAGTTCAGTAGTTATTTGATAGTCTTCTCCACTTGTTTTAGCAATGTCAATAGATTCCTTTGCCATTTTTAAAGCTTTGGTGTAATTTCCAGTTTTGTATAACAACGCAGCGTATGTATCAGTATTATGGGAATTTCGGTCTAGTTCAATTGAACGCTCTACAGCTTTAATAGCTTTTAATAGAATTTTGATGTCACTATAATTTTTGTAGGCATTCCAAGCTAAGCTGTTTAAGCTGTTAGAGGAATCCCAATATTTGTCAATATTGGATTGACTAAAATCGTCAACATCAATAGTGTTTGATGAACTAGAAGCAACAGCGCCACCCATATGTTTTAGAATCAAGTCTTCCATTTCAGCTTTACTCATTGCGCCTTCAACAACTTCTAAATTAGAGCTGTTTTTAAGGAAAAAATACGTAGGCATTGCTGTAACATTTAACGCATCATCTACTTTGTTTTTATCAACATCAACTTTATAAAAGTCAACTTTATCTTTATATTTTGCTTCTAACTCTTTAATGATAGGTTCCATGCGCTTACATGGTCCACACCAAGTAGCATAAAAGTCTAGTACAATTAATCTGTCGTTATTAACAAGAAGCTTTGCTTCAGCGTCATCATCAGTAAGTTCTGTTTGAGCAAATGACATCGTGATGCTTAATAGCATCATTAAAATAGAGGCAGTTTTTTTCATGGTTTTGATTTGGTTAGAGTTATTGTCTTTAAAAAAAATGATTATTTAGCGGAACGAATATCGTTTATTTTTTTTAAAAAACAAATTATCAAAGAGTTACTCTTTGTAAAAATGTCCTTTTACACCTTTTACTCCAGGAACAGCTTTAAATACTGAACCAGCTAATGGAAACTGTTTTAGTTGTTCAGTACCCATATCTTTGGTTGCTGTGGTAATGTAAAGCGTGTCTAGGTTTTTTCCACCAAAGGCACAAGATGTTACATTAAGCGCAGGAACTTCAATTTTTGTAATCAAATTACCAGTTTTAGGGTTGAAGCATCCAACAGCGCTTCCATTCCATAAACCAACCCAAAGGTTATCGTTTTCATCAATGGTCATTCCGTCAGGATAACCAAGTGTATCACTCACTTTTACTGCAACACGTTCATTTGATATAGCTCCTGTAGCATCATTATAATCGTAAGCCTTTATTTCGCTTGTTGGCGTATCGATATAATACATAGTGGTTTTGTCTTTGGTCCAAACAATTCCGTTGGATATAGTAACACTATCTTTTTTTAAAATGACATTTTGGTTGTTGTCCAACATATACAGTTTTGCAGCGTGTGGAGTTTCATCAAAGGCAATAGAACCTACCCAAAAACGACCACTTGGGTCGCATTTTCCATCATTAAAACGATTGGTAGTTATGGCTTGTTCTACATCTGAAAGTAATTGTAAATTTCCAGTGTTGGTGTCAATACTGTATATTCCATCTTGCAATGCAATAATGGCTTTGTTACTTTGAGTTGAAGGAACTACAGTACCAATCATAGAAGGCATAGCTAAACTTTTATTGGTTTTGGTTTTAGGGTTGTAAATATGTAATGTTTTTCCTTGAATATCTACCCAATAGAGTTCTTGGGTGTTGTAGTTCCAAAACGAGCCTTCTCCTAATTTTGATTGTATTTGGTATTCTAAAACAGCTTTGTGTTTTAATGTGTTACTAGTGTTTAAAGCTGTTGTTGTAGCTTCTTTACAACTGATTATTGATAAGGCGATACAAAAGAGTAGGGAAGTTGTTATGGTTTTAATCTGCATTTTCAAGTTTGTTTTGGTGATAAAAATACTCAAAAACCGTGGTTTTGATTACTAGTAAATGCGCAATCCCTTGTACTATATTTATACAAATGAAAAGTCCTGACACATAAATGTATCAGGACTATGATAAACTATTTATAAGGTTTTACTCTTCAATCAAAACCCATTCACCTTTAGCAATTAAGGGTTCTGCTTGCTTGTATTTTACAGTTTTATTTTCACCACTCATAACGTGTTTTATGGTGACTTTATCGTTACGACCAATTTTTGGTTTATCACGAACAATAGTTTCTATAACTTCTGGTTGACGTTGTGTGTTACCTGCAGCTCTGTTTTGCGCAGAACGCTCATCCATATTTGGAATTTCTTCTTTAGAAGTTTCAAGATTTTCTTTTCTTCTAGCTCTAGCTTCCTGAATGGTGTTTTGCGTTTCTGTAGGTAATTCACCTTTAAACAAGAATGAAATCACATCCTTATTAACTTGGTCTAGCATTTGCTTAAACAATTCAAAAGCTTCAAACTTATAGATTAATAAAGGATCTTTTTGCTCATGAACAGCTAATTGTACAGACTGTTTAAGCTCATCCATTTTACGTAAGTGCGTTTTCCAAGAATCGTCAACAATAGCCAAAGTAATATTCTTTTCAAAATCGTTGATAAGTTGCTTACCGTTGGTTTCGTAAGCTTTTTCTAAATCGGTAACTACTTGTAAGTTCTTTACACCATCAGTAAAAGGAACAACGATACGCTTAAATTTATCACGTTGGTTTTCGTATACATTTTTAATTACAGGGAATGCAATTTCTGCATTACGCTCCATTTTTTCACGATAATGTTCAAATGCCGCTTTATAGATTTTTCCTGCAATGTCTTGAGTTGAAAGTTTAGAAAACTCTGCTTCAGTAATTGGCGAACTCATAGAGAAGTATCTAATAAGCTCAAACTCGAAGTTTTTAAAGTCGTTAGCGTCTTTGTTGGTTTGTGCAATACCTTCAGAAGTATCGTAAATCATGTTTGCCAAATCCACTCTTAAGCGCTCACCAAATAATGCGTGGTGACGACGTTTGTAAACCACTTCACGTTGTGCATTCATTACGTCATCATATTCTAATAAACGTTTACGAACACCAAAGTTGTTTTCTTCTACTTTTTTCTGAGCACGCTCAATAGATTTTGAAATCATAGAATGCTGAATTACTTCACCTTCTTGTAATCCCATTCTATCCATCATTTTCGCAATACGCTCACTACCAAATAAGCGCATTAAGTTGTCTTCAAGAGATACGTAAAATTGCGAACTTCCTGGATCTCCTTGTCGACCTGCACGACCACGTAACTGTCTGTCAACACGACGCGAGTCATGACGCTCAGTACCAACAATAGCTAATCCTCCAGCAGCTTTTACGTCTTCGCTTAACTTAATGTCAGTACCACGACCAGCCATATTGGTGGCAATAGTTACTTGTCCTGCTTTACCAGCTTCAGCAACAATATCAGCTTCCTTTTTATGCAATTTTGCATTCAGGACATTGTGAGGTACTTTTCTAATGGATAACATTTTTCCTAAAAGCTCACTAATTTCTACTGATGTGGTACCAATTAGTACTGGACGACCAGCTTGCGATAAGGCAGTAACTTCATCAATTACAGCATTGTATTTTTCACGTTTGGTTTTGTAAACCAAATCTTCTCTATCATCTCTTGCAATAGGTTTGTTGGTTGGGATTTCAACAACGTCCAATTTGTAGATTTCCCAAAACTCACCAGCTTCGGTAACAGCTGTACCTGTCATACCAGAAAGTTTGCGGTACATTCTAAAGTAATTTTGAAGCGTAACCGTTGCAAAAGTTTGAGTAGCATCTTCAATTTTTACATTTTCTTTGGCTTCAATAGCTTGGTGAAGTCCGTCGCTATAACGACGACCATCCATAATACGACCTGTTTGCTCATCAACAATCATTACTTTGTTGTCCATAACAACATATTGAATGTCTTTTTCAAACAAAGCATACGCTTTAAGCAATTGGTTAAGCGTGTGGATACGTTCAGATTTTACACCAAAATCTCTAAAGAGATCTTCTTTAGCTTCAGCTTCTTCTTCTTTTGAAAGACCTTGAGCTTCAATTTTAGCAATTTCAACACCTATTTCAGGCATCACGAAAAAGTTTGGATCATCTTCACCTGAAAGGAATTCAACACCTTTATCAGTTAATTCAACCTGATTGTTTTTTTCATCGATAACATAGTAAAGCTCAGCATCAATTTTAGGCATTTCTCTATTGTTATCTTGCATGTAGTAGTTTTCAGTTTTTTGAAGGAGTTGTTTAATCCCTTCTTCACTTAAAAACTTAATTAATGCTTTGTTTTTTGGCATACCTCTGTACACTCTCAACAATAAAAAGCCACCTTCTTTAGTGTCGCCTTCGGCAATTAATTTTTTTGCTTCGGCAAGCACACCAGTTAACATTTTACGTTGTACACCAGCAATATTATCAACTTTTGGTTTTAACTCAGTAAACTCATGTCTGTCTCCTTGCGGAATTGGACCCGAAATAATTAAAGGTGTACGTGCATCATCAACCAATACCGAATCCACCTCATCCACAATAGCGTAGTGATGCGGACGCTGTACCAAGTCGTCTGGTGAGTGTGCCATATTATCTCTTAGGTAGTCAAAACCAAACTCGTTGTTTGTACCATAAGTAATGTCTGCCATGTAAGCTTTTTTACGAGCAGCTGAGTTAGGTTGGTGATAGTCTATACAGTCAACACTTAAACCATGGAACTCAAAAATTGGAGCCATCCACGCGCTATCACGTTTTGCTAGATAGTCGTTTACAGTAACTAAATGAACACCTTTTCCTGCTAATGCGTTAAGGTAAACAGGTAGGGTTGCAACAAGAGTTTTACCTTCACCAGTTTGCATTTCTGCAATTTTACCTTGGTGCATTGCTACACCACCAATAAGCTGTACATCGTAATGTACCATATCCCAAGTGATGGCTTTACCAGCAGCATCCCAAGAGTTTGACCAAACTGCTTTATCGTCTTCTAAAGTAATGTATTCTTTACTTCCTGAAAGTTCTCTGTCAAACGTACTTGCAGTTACTGTAATTTCAGTGTTGCTTACAAAACGCTTAGCAGTTTCCTTAACTACAGCAAAGGCTTCAGGTAGTATGTCGTTAAGTACATCTTCGGTAACTTGGTAGATGTCGTCTTCTATTTTATCGGCTTCAACGTAGATGTCTTCTCTCTCGTCAATATCTTCAGTGGTTTCGGCTTGTTTAAGGAGTTGTTCCTTTTTTTCTAGAAGTGGTTGTCTCGCTTCTGCTATTTTAGCTTTAAAAGCATCGGTTTTGGCTCTTAATTCATCGTGTGATAATTGTTCAAGAGCACTTGCAAAGGTTTTAATCTTATCAACAATTGGTGTAATGGATTTTACATCTTGTTTAGATTTATCACCTACAAATACTTTTAAAACTGAATCTAAAAAACTCATATGTAGTCTATTTTTTATGAGACCGAAGTAATACGGTCTTAAGTTGTTATTGTAATCTTTGGTTTGCTTTAGTAAGGCTTACAAAGATAGGGTTTGTGTTATGTTTTTTAAAAGGATAGTCCACAAAAAAAGTCTCATTATGAGACTTTTTAACTATTCTTTTTGATTTTGTTTAATATTCGTCCTCGTTCCAGAGGTAGTCCTCATCCGTAGGATAGTCTGACCAGATTTCTTCAATAGAATCATAAGAATCACCTTCATCCTCAATAGCCTGCAAGTTTTCAACTACTTCCAGAGGCGCTCCTGTACGGATGGCGTAATCTATTAATTCGTCTTTAGTTGCTGGCCAAGGTGCATCACTTAAATAAGATGCTAGTTCTAGTGTCCAATACATTTCTTATGCGTTTTAATTTTTTGCAAAAATAAATTTTTAGTTCAAAAAGTCAAGAAAAAAATGAATTATTTAATGTTTTGTTTAAACTGAGTACGTTACAAAGTGTTTTGTAGTGCTTTTTTTACAGTTTAAATAGCACATTGTCATTAATCAAAGAGCGTATAACTATTTGCTAATTCTTGAACTTGATAGTATCAATAAAGCAAAGTTTTTTAAATACCCAAAAAATGTTACGATTCTTTTTTCGGAATCCATTTTACTTCTTCGGCTTGCAAGTCATAAGTCAACTTTCGTGCCAACACAAAAAGGTAGTCAGATAAGCGGTTTAAATACATTAAAGTTTCCGATTGAAAAGGTTCTAAGTCATTAAGTGCAGACGCTAAACGTTCGGCTCTACGGCACACACAGCGTGCTATGTGACAGAATGACACGGTTTGATGACCTCCTGGTAATACAAAGTGTGTCATTTGTGGTAATGCAGCATCCATGGTGTCCATTTCTTGCTCTAGAGAAGTAATATCTTCTTCAGAAATTTTAGGAATATTTAATCGAGACTTTCCGTTTTTTAAAATAGCCTTCTCAGGGTCGGTAGCCAAAATAGCGCCAACAGTAAATAAGCGATCTTGTATTTCTATTAATACGTTTTTGTAGTGTGTATTGATGTCTTGGTCTCTAAGCAGGCCAATGTAGGAGTTTAACTCATCAACAGTGCCATAGCTTTCAATTCTTATATGGTGTTTTGGTACTCGTGTACCTCCAAACAGAGCTGTTGTGCCTTTGTCTCCAGTTTTTGTGTATACTTTCATGTTTTAAACTTTCAGGGTTTACTGAATTACAAGAGGTAGGTGGCTAAACCGAATCTTGGAATTTGCAAATGCAAGGTAAGGTTTAAAAGTTCTATTGGAAAATTGTAAAGGATGTTTTAACGTCTAAACCGACGTTTATTAAACATAGTGTCTTTATTACGACGTTCTCTTAAGCGTTGATTGTTTGTGAAAATAGTTTTAACAAGAATGAAAGCACCAACTAAAATTAAAAGTATCCAAAGCATGACAATTAGTTTCTAGTATCACTTTCAATAATACCATCACGTAAACGAATAACGCGTTTTGCATGAGCAGCAATATCTTCTTCGTGAGTAACCATTATAACGGTATTTCCTGCTTTGTGTATCTCATCAAAAAGATTCATGATTTCGTAACCGGTTTTAGAATCTAGATTACCTGTTGGCTCATCGGCAAGTATAATAGAAGGCTTGTTAACCAAAGCTCTACCTACAGCAACACGTTGACGTTGACCACCAGAAAGCTGATTAGGTCTGTGGTCCATTCGGTCAGCTAGACCTACATCGTTTAGTACTTCTTCGGCTCTTGCAACACGTTCTTTTTTAGAAGCACCAGCATACACCATAGGTAATGCTACATTGTCTAATGCTGTGGTACGTGGTAAGAGGTTAAAAGTTTGAAAGACAAAACCAATTTCTTTGTTTCTAATATCAGCAAGTTCGTCATCACTCATTTTACTTACATCTTTTCCGTTAAGGTTGTAAGAACCTGATGTTGGTGTGTCTAAACAGCCTAATAAGTTCATAAGCGTGGATTTTCCTGATCCAGAAGGTCCCATTATAGCGACATAATCTCCGCGTTCAATGTCTAGGTCGA
The DNA here is from genome assembly GCF_004328055.1 of Meridianimaribacter sp. CL38. Classification (NCBI taxonomy): domain Bacteria; kingdom Pseudomonadati; phylum Bacteroidota; class Flavobacteriia; order Flavobacteriales; family Flavobacteriaceae; genus Meridianimaribacter; species Meridianimaribacter sp. CL38. The sequence goes on from NZ_QKWS01000004.1 coordinate 157,223, forward strand.
TGCCTTTAAGAACATGTACGGTTTCTTGTCCTAATTGAAAATCTCTAACAATATCACGTATTTCTATAACGTTACCCATTATCACTTTTTTAGTTGAACTATAGTTGCTATGCAAGATACATATTTGCGATTAATATGACGCTAAAACAACAATCTTGTTACAGTCTTATGGTAAAATGTTCTTTGGCTTGCTCTTTTCTAAAAAACACAAAGCCCCAAAAAAAGGTATCAACAGTTACTGTCACTTTAGGATGTTGCTTTATAGTTTCCCAAGCTTCAGTCATACCTCTAGACCAATAGATATCATCAAAAACAAAGACAGTATCGTTTGTGGCTTTAGGTAGTAAGGCTTCAAAATAGTGCAATGTTGCATCTTTAGTATGGTTGCCGTCAAAGAAAATACAATCGTAGTTTGAAGCTTTTAAAAGCGGAATCTGCTCGTCGAATGCTCCAGAAATGATAGTAATATTCGGTTGGTTGGTAAATCTTGTTTTTGAAAGTAGTGCTAGGTTAGGGCAACCTTCAATGCTTGTAAGTGTTGCATTAGGATTTCCAAGATGTAATGCATGGGTTGCTATGCCAACCGATGTTCCAAGTTCGAGTATAGACTTAAATTTAAAATAATGAGATAACCTATAAAGCAGTTTAGCACGTTTGTAAGTAGTGCCTGATGTTTTTGCAATGGCACATATTTGTCGAGTATTAGATGTTGTGCGTTTAGATCCAGAACCTAAATCGGTTACTGAAACTAAACTGTCATTTCTCAGTAGACTTTGTCTGTAGGATTTAAGCTTTTCGTAGTCAGGGTAGTCAGTAGTGTCGTAAAAACATTTAGTAACCAAACCAAATACAAAAGGCGAGTGTACACCATGTTGGTTGGTGGATTTAAATAAGAATTTTATATATTGAATCACTTGATGCATACGAGTCTTGCGTCTTAGGATTCTAGTTTTTCTGAGAGTTCAAACCATCTACTTTCTTTGGTTGCAATCTCATCAATAATGTCTTGAAGTGATTGTGATAACGCGTTGATTTTATCTTGAGATAAGCTTGTGTCGTTAAACTTAGCTTCAAGTGCTTTTTTGTCAAGTTCTAAAGAACGAATCTTACTTTCAAGGTTTTTGAGTTCTTTTTGCTCGTTGTATGAGAGTTTTTGTGCTTCGTTTTGCTTTTGGCTTTCTGTAACTTTAGTGGTTTCCTTAGGTGAAGTTTCAGGAGGAGTAGAGCTTTCGTAAACCCTATAATCGGTATAATTCCCTGGAAAATCAGTAATGGTGCCATCACCATTAAACACAAAAAGGTGGTCTACAATTTTATCCATAAAGTAACGGTCGTGAGAAACCACAATTAAACATCCTGGAAAGTCAAGCAAAAAATCTTCCAGCACATTTAAAGTCACAATATCCAAGTCGTTAGTTGGCTCATCCAGAATTAAAAAATTAGGATTTTGAATAAGTACAGTACATAAGTACAGACGCTTTTGTTCACCACCACTAAGTTTTTCAACAAAGTCGTATTGCTTCTTTCTATCAAATAGAAAACGCTCCAAGAGTTGCTGTGCGCTAATTTGACGTCCTTTTTTTAATGGGATGTACTCACCAAATTCCCTAATAACATCAATGACTTTTTGTTCAGGTTTTATTTTGATTCCAGATTGCGTGTAATACCCAAACTTTACGGTGTCACCAATAACAACTTTACCTGAGTCGGGAGCTATGGTTTTGGTTAGCATGTTAAGGAATGTGGATTTTCCAGTACCATTTTTTCCAATAATACCTACACGCTCGCCTTTTTTAAAGACATAGTCAAAGCCGTTAAGAATAGTTTTGTTTTCATAGGCTTTTGAGACTTTGTGTAGTTCCACAATCTTACTTCCAAGACGTTCCATGTTGAGTTCCAATTGTACTTGGTGGTCTTTTCGGCGTTGGTGTGCTTTGGATTTTATATCGAAGAAGTCGTCAATTCTAGATTTTGATTTCGTGGTACGCGCTTTAGGTTGTCTGCGCATCCATTCTAACTCCTTTTTGTACTGTTGTTTGGCTTTTCCTGTTTCAACTTCTTCAGAAGCAATTCGAGCTTCCTTTTGTTCTAAATAGTAGGAGTAGTTGCCTTTGTAGGTGTAGAGTTTGCCATGATCTAGTTCAATAATTTCATTACAAACGCGCTCCAAAAAGTAGCGGTCGTGTGTGACCATAAACAGTGTCATTTGCGCTTTTGCAAAATACTGCTCTAGCCACTCAATCATTTCAAGGTCTAAGTGGTTGGTTGGCTCATCTAGAATAAGTAAATCAGGTGTATTGATAAGCACTTTTGCAAGAGCTAAACGCTTTTTTTGACCACCAGATAGTTTGCTGATGCTTTGATGGATATCTTCTAGCTTTAACTGAAACAGAATTTGTTTGTACTGCACATCAAACTCCCAGGCATTATGGATGTCCATTTGTTCAAAGGCTTTTTGGTAGGCTTCAGTGTCCTCAGGGTTTTGTAAGGCCTTTTCATAATTGGATATGATGTTGAGTATGGGTAGGTCTGCATTAAAAATGGCCTCTTCAATAGTTTTGCTGTCCCCAAAGTTTGGGGTTTGCGACAAGAAGGAAACCCGTAACCCATTACGCATAATCACCTGACCCGAATCAGGGCTGTCTGCCCCTGAGATGATATTAAGGATAGAGGTTTTTCCGCTGCCATTTTTAGCAACGAAAGCTATTTTTTGATCTTTATGGATACTAAAAGAAATGTCACTGAAGAGTTCCAGTACTCCATAAGATTTTGAGATATGTTCAACGGTTAAGTAATTCAAAAGTCATTTTTTTGCAAATAACGGGATAATCCTTAAAAAAAGAAGGAATAGTTTTGATATTCCTGTTGATGGATTATATTTGTGAGGCAACAAGTTACGCAACTATGAATAGATGTTTACTGCTAGTGTTACTCATGGCAATTGGTTTTACCTCTTGTATTCCACATAAAGATACACTGTATTTACAAACTAAAGATGAGTCGTCTTCTGATACACTTCAATTGGCTAAGGAACAACCTAAACCTTACAGGGTGCAAATTAACGATGTGTTAAACATTCGAATAAAGGTGCTTGATCAAAATAATGCCTCTATTTTTAATCCTATAAGTGAAGCAGGTGTGTTACAAGCTACAAGTGAAGAGCGTGCGTATTTTGATGGCTTTACAGTAGATGATCATGGGAATATACGTTTTCCACAACTAGGAAAATTAAATGTTTTGGGGTATACGCTTGAAGAGATACAAGGTATGATTGAAGAATTGCTTTTAAAAGAACAGTTTAAAGAAACCGCAAATATTTTTGTGAGTGTAAAGTTAGCAGGGTTGCGATATACAACTATGGGAGAAATTGGTAATACAGGTGTGCAGGTTATCTTTAAAGATAAAGTAAATATTTTTGAGGCTATTGCTAGTTCAGGGGAAATACCAGTTACAGGTGATAAAAAGGATGTTTTGATTATACGTCAATATCCTCATGGTCAAGAAATCCATCATGTAGATCTTACTGATATTAAGGTAATGGATTCACCATACTACTACATTATGCCTAATGATATGATTTATGTAAAACCCCTTAAGCAAAAATCTTGGGGAACAGGAACTACAGGTCGTGAAACTTTAGCTTCTATTGTAGCGGTAATGTCTCTTGTTACAACCACTATTTTATTAATTAACAGACTCTAGAAATGTCGAGTGAGGAATATTACGATATAGACGACACCGTAGAAAAAGGCTTAAGTTTTGATTTTAAAGGGTTTTTGTTTAAAGCCTTAAATCTTTGGAAGCTAATTGTTTTATCTATTGGTATTGGTCTCATTGTGGCCTACTGGATTAATGTTAGAAAACAAAATGTATATAAATTAGAGTCGTTAATTTCGGTTGAAAACGAACAGAATCCTTTTTTTACAGCCAATACAAGTATCTCCTTTAATTGGGGAGGTGTCTCAGGAAAAGTAGGTAAAATAATGACAACCATTAATACGAGGCGACACAATGAGTTAGTTGTTGATTCCTTGCAGTTTTATTTAAATTACCTTGTTGAAGGGAAGTACCGAAAAGTAGATATCTATAAAGATGCTCCTTTTGTTGTTAATATAGATCAAAGTAGAGGGCAAATCCTTGGACAACCTATTCTAATTCGATTTCTTACTGAAACAGAATATGAGGTAGTGATGAATTTTGAGTCTGGTAGACGACAAGTGCAGCGTTACCTTGATAAAGCAAAGTATTCGGTTGATGTTCCAGTAGGAGAGTTTAAACAACAATTTAAATTAGGAGAACCAGTTAAGTTGCCATTTCTAAATGCAACATTAACACTACGTCCCAATAAACGCACACTGCCAGGAACAGAGTTTTATATTCAGTTTTTGAATTTTGATAGTGTTGTAAATAGTTATAAAAATGCAGTAGATATATCGCCTTATTCTAAAGAATCCTCATCAGTATTGAAGTTAGCTATGAGTGGTTTTAATAAAAGTAAAATAGTAGACTATTTAAATACCACAACAGCAATATTAAAGCGTACTGAATTAGAGCGAAAAAACCAATATGCCACTAATACCATTAAGTTTATTGATAGTAGTTTAAATGCGGTAAATATTGATCTTAAAGACGTTACAGATGAGATGAACGACTTTAGGAAGAAAAATAAGGTGTTTGATGTTAATCGTGAAATGACAGAAACCCTTAGCAAGCTAAGAGGGTATGATACCGCAAAGGAAGCAGAAGAAACTAAATTGAACTATTTAGATGCGCTTGAAACTTATTTAAGAACTAAAACTGGTGACTACAGTAAAATAGCAGCACCAAGCTCTGTAGGTATTTTGGAAGGTAATATCGTGTCAGGAGTGAGTAAAATTATTGCGTTATCTGTTGAGCGTCAAAATCTTGAGTATGTAGCTAAAGAAGGTAATGTGTTATTTAATGATATTGATCGAAAAATAGACTCTGAAAAGAATGTGTTGTTAGAAGCTATTGATGCTACTAAATACACCATTAGCTCTAACATCAATACAATAAATAGAGAGATATATGCCCTAGAAGCTGAGCTTAGCAAACTCCCTGAAGACCAACAAGAGTACTTAAAGATTGAGCGTAAGCTTAATTTAAGTCAACAGGCCTATGATGTATATTTAGCTAAGCGAGGAGAAGCTGCTATTGTTAAAGCAGCTAGTGTTTCGGATATTTCAGTTATTGATGAAGCTAAAGATATTGGAGGAGGGCTAATAGGTCCAAATAAGAGTCTTAATTATATGATGGCTTTAATGCTTGGGTTCTTCATTCCGATGTTTTTAATTTTTGTACTCTTTTTATTAGATAACACCATTCATGGGTCGGATGAGGTTGTACAGCTTTCTAAAATTCCAATTTTAGGACTGATTGGAAAGTATAATTATAAGAACAATTTAGTTGTTTTTGAAAAACCTAAGTCTGCAGTAGCGGAGTCTTTTAGAGCCATACGGTCTAGCTTGCAATTTATTTATAGCAAACAAAAAGGGGGTAATGGACGTACCTTAATGGTTACGTCTTCAGTTAGTGGAGAGGGAAAAACGTTTTGCTCCATTAATATGTCAACAGCCTATGCCTTAAGTGGTAAAAAGACCGTTTTGTTAGGTTTAGACTTGCGTAAACCAAAGATATTTGGTGATTTTAATATTGCGAATGATAAGGGTATTGTTAATTATATTATTGATGAAGCTACATTAGAGGATGTAAAGTTTAAGACTGAAATTCCTAATTTGGAGATTATCCCTTCGGGACCTATACCACCAAACCCTTCAGAGTTATTAATGAGTTCTAAGCTTAGTAATTTAATAACCTCTTTACGCGAAGACTATGATCTTATTGTTCTTGATACACCTCCTTTAGGTTTAGTTACAGATGCGCTGCAATTAAGTTCATTTGCTGATGCAACAATATTTATGATTCGATTGGATTATACTAAAAAAGGAATGTTGCAACTTGTAAATGCAAAGCATAGAGCAGGCGAACTTAAAAACATAAGTTTTGTGCTTAACTTCTATAAGCATAAAACCAATCACAACTATGGTTATGGCTACGGTTATGGCTACGGTTATGGATATGGAGTTTATGGTAATGCTTATCATGAAAGTGATAATGCTTCTGTCTGGACTAAGTTTAAAATGTTTTTAAAACGCATTTAGTTTGATTACTAAACCTCAGCTTAGAATAAAACGATGTTTTGACTTTCTTTTAAGCATCCTGATTTTCCCTTTTTTGATTGTGCCTATTTTGGTCTTGATTTTAATATCTAGTATAGATACTCAGCAATGGGGCGTGTTTTCTCAAAAACGTGTTGGTCAAAACGGTAAGCTTTTTAAAATATATAAAATTAGGACTTTAAAGAAAGAGCCTCATTACTTAGGGCGTTTGCATCAAAGTGCTACAACGTTTGGTGGCTTTTTACGAAACAGTAAGTTAGATGAGTTGCCGCAGCTGTTTAATGTGCTCTTTGGTCATATGAGTTTTGTGGGGCCGCGACCAGATGTTCAAGGATTTGCTGATGAGTTAACAGGAGAGGATAGAGTTATTTTAAAAGTTAAACCAGGTATTACAGGACCCGCTACAATAAAGTATAAAGATGAAGATGTGCTTTTGGCAATGCAGTCTGACCCAGAAACTTACAATAGAACGATTATTTGGGTAGATAAGGTTGAAATCAATAAAAAATACGTGCAGAATTGGAGTTTTTCTTTAGATTTGAGATATATTTTACAATCAATAAAACTTAAATGATGCCCAAAACAGATAGAATAACCATTATAGGACTTGGTTATGTAGGTTTACCATTAGCAGTTGAATTTGCTAAGCAATATCATGTTGTAGGTTTTGATATTAATGCTGCTAGAATTGCTGAACTAAAAGAAGGGAACGATCAAACCTTAGAAGTAGAAACAGATGAATTAAAAGCGGTACTTACTTATGATGAGCATGCTGAAAAAGGATTGTTTGTAACATCTGATAAGGATATGATTGCAGGGTCTAACATTTATATTGTTACTGTGCCAACACCTACTGATGCTTTAAACAAGCCTATATTCACACCTTTGGTTAAAGCCAGCGAAACTGTTGGCGCTGTACTAAAGCAAGACGATATTGTAATTTATGAATCTACTGTATATCCAGGTGTGACTGAAGATATTTGCGTGCCTATACTAGAGCGTGAATCAGGGCTAGTGTTTAATACAAATTTTTTTGCTGGATATTCTCCGGAGCGAATTAACCCAGGGGATAAAACTCATACAGTAACTAAAATATTAAAAGTGACTTCAGGGTCTACTCCTGAAATCGCTAAGCGAGTAGATGATTTGTATAAGTCTATTATTACTGCAGGAACACATTTGGCGCCTTCTATTAAGGTGGCAGAAGCAGCAAAAGTGATTGAAAACTCCCAAAGAGATATTAATATCGCTTTTGTGAATGAACTCTCAAAAATATTCAGACTCTTAGATATTGACACGCAAGCAGTGTTGGAGGCTGCAGGAACCAAATGGAACTTTTTAAAATTCACTCCAGGTTTGGTTGGAGGTCATTGTATAGGTGTTGATCCTTATTATTTGGCGCAAAAAGCTATTGAGAGTGGTTACACTCCTGAGATTATATTGGCAGGACGAAAAATGAATGACAGCATGGGTAGTTATGTGGCTTCAGAAACAGTGAAGATGATGATTAAAAAAGGAGCAACCATTAAGGGGTCAAGAGCTTTGGTGTTAGGTATTACCTTTAAAGAGAATTGTCCTGATATTAGAAACTCACGTGTTATTGATATTATACGAGAGTTTCAATCGTATCAAGTTGATGTAGATGTGTATGATCCTTGGGCGTCCAAAAGTGAGGTGAAGCATGAATATGGATTAGATTTGTTGTGTTCTGAAGCTGAACTATCTGATGCTTATGAGGCGATTATATTAGCAGTGTCTCATAATTCATTTTTAAGTTTGGATATAAGTCAATTGAAATCAGATATTGGAGTTGTGTTTGATGTAAAGTCCTTGTTGCCTAAGGTATTAGTTGATGCGAGGTTGTAAGTGAGGAGTGAGACGTGAGAAGTGAGACGTGAGGAGTGAGGAGTGAATAGTGAGGAGTGGAAAGTTTGGAGGGGCTTCGACACTTCGACTACGCTCAGTACAGGCTTAGCTCAGACTGACAGTGGAAAGTCTTTGATTGCCGATATTAGGATAGATTGATGAAGGAAGTATATGAGCTCGAAACGTAGATATATGACTAAATTATTAATCTTGTCATGCTGAGCTTGTCGAAGCATAAAGGCACAATTTTATGTTGTAGTTACACTGAGCTCCGCCTGTGTTAAGCGCAGTCGATATATTAGATAATAGTTTAGAAACATACAATGCTATAAACAATAAAACAACATGTACGAAAACGCATATCATACCCAAGATTTATCTAAACTGTCTTTTTTAGTTACCGGAGGCGGAGGTTTTATAGGCTCTAATTTGGTGGAATATTTACTAAAATACAATGCTAAAACCGTTAGGGTACTAGATAATTTTTCCAATGGGTATAAAGAGAATTTAAGTGAGTTTGGGTCTCACTCTGCTTTTGAACTTATTGAAGGAGATATTAGAGATTTGGATACCTGTAAACGGGCTATGAATGGTATAGATTATGTGAGCCATCAGGCAGCTTTAGGCTCAGTGCCACGATCAATTAATGATCCTGCTACAACCAATGCGGTAAATATTACTGGGTTTTTGAATATGATGATAGCGCTTAAAGAAAGCACTACCGTTAAGCGCATGGTATATGCAGCCTCTAGTTCGACTTATGGAGATAGTAAGAACCTACCTAAAGTAGAAGGTATTATCGGTAATCCCTTGTCACCTTATGCAGTGACTAAGTATGTTAATGAGTTGTATGCTAATGTGTTTGGTGCTACCTATGGTACTGATGTTATCGGGTTACGTTATTTTAATGTCTTTGGGCCTAAGCAAAGTCCCAATGGTGCTTATGCCGCAGTAATTCCTTTGTTTATGCAAGCCATTAAAGATCAAAAGTCACCAACCATCAATGGTGATGGTAAGCAAACACGCGATTTTACTTTTGTGGACAATGCAGTGCAAGCCAATGTGCGAGGTTTTTTTGCTTCAGAAGCTGCCAAGAACCAAGTGTTTAATGTAGCTTGCGGTGAACGTATTGATTTAAACTACTTGTGGGATGCTTTAAAAACTTCAGCCCAATCTGATGTGGAGGCTATTTATGGGCCGCCACGATTAGGTGATGTGAGAGATTCCTTGGCAGACATTAGTAAAGCCCAAAACCTATTGGGTTATGCCCCACAGTTTACCGTTAGAGAAGGTCTAAAGGTTACTTTAGACTGGTTTATGGGTTAGTATTGCGTTATCAATCAGTAGTATAGGTTTTTTCTTTCAATATTTTTGTTATATTCGTCTAAAGTATTCGTTGACAATCTGTTAATAGACTGTTACGAACTGGAAAGCTATTAATCATACTTACTGAAACGCATACATGGCAAAACTATTAATTACTGGAGGGGCAGGTCAGTTAGGAAGCGCTTTGGCTTCTAAATTGGCACAACACCCTGAACATTTTATTTTATGTGTAGATAATCTTTCAACAGGAAAATTAGAAAAAGTACCCAAAACCGATAACGTTAAGTTTATAAAAGCAGATATTAATACCTATGAAGATATTGTGCCCATTTTTGGACGTTTTGATTTTGACTATGTATTTCATTATGCAGCAGTAGTAGGGGTTGAACGTACTTTGGAGCATCCTATAGATGTTTTGGATGATATAGAAGGAATAAAAAATATACTGTCCTTGTCCAAAAACTCAGGTGTGAAACGCGTGTTTTATTCCAGTTCTTCTGAGGTGTATGGAGAGCCATTTGAGATTCCGCAGAATGAACAAACGACACCTTTAAACTCCAGACTGCCTTATGCTATAGTAAAGAATGTGGGTGAAGCCTTTATGAAAGCCTATGCTAGAGAATATCATTTAGACTATACTATTTTTCGTTTTTTTAATACTTATGGCCCTCTACAGAGTCAGGATTTTGTGATTCCGCGTTTTGTGAAATTAGCCCTTAAGAATAAACCGATATGTATTAATGGTCCTGGTGACCAAACACGTTCGTTTTGTTTTATAGATGACAATGTAGACACTTGTATTAAAGCTTTTGAAAAGAATCTATATGTGAATGACGTTTTAAATATTGGTAACGATTTAGAGATTAGTATTATAGATCTTGCTAAGCGCATTGTTCAGTTGTCTGGGTCGTCCTCAGAGATTGTGCACTTGCCTGCTTTAAAGGAAGGCGATATGAAACGTCGGTGTCCTGATATTACCAAGATGAAAGCAGTATTAAACAGAGAGTTGGTATCTATAGACGAAGGCTTACAAGTGATGATTAATTATTACAGGAGTTTGTAATAAATTACGTAATTCCCTTAAGTTTAATAGGTGTTTTAGTATATTAGCTTCAAACAAGAACAGTATAACTACGCTTTGCATTAATGGCTTTAGAAACAAGAGTTTATCAAAAAGAACGTACTATAAAATTTGGTGCTTTACTTAAAGCGAGTTTGGGAGATATGTTGCGCTCGCGTTTTTTAGCGAGACAATTGGCAGAACGTGACATTAAAGCCCAGTACCGACAATCTTACCTTGGAATTATTTGGGCTTTTGTAATGCCTATAGGTACTGCTTTGGTATGGATTTTTTTAAACAATAGTGGTACTGTTCGCTTGTCGGATACAGGTGTGCCTTATCCTGTGTATGCCTTTTCAGGTACATTGATATGGTCTATTATGGTGGCAGCAATTAATTCGCCAATGCAAAATACAAATGCTGCAAAAGGAATACTTACCAAGATTAACTTCCCTAAAGAAGCCTTGTTGCTTTCAGGGGTTTATAAACTGTTGTTTGATAGCTTTATTAAGCTTTTGCTTTTAGTGTTTTTTGTGTTTGCCTTTGGGGTTGGGTTTCATTGGAGCTTACTGCTAGTGCCTTTTGCTATTTTGGCAGCTGTTCTTTTTGGGACTACCGTAGGGTTGTTTTTAACGCCTTTGGGGCTGCTGTATAAAGATATTGGTAAGATTATTACGTTTGGTATGCAGTTTTTAATGTATGCTACTCCTGTAGTGTATGCTATTCCTGATACTGGACTTATGAGAACGGTTATGATGTATAATCCTATAACGCCTATTATTTTAACCACTCGCGATTTGGTAGTTGGGTTTTCGCCAGAGTTTTTAAGCTACTTTATAGTGGTTATTGCTGCTTGTGTGCCTTTATTGTTTTTGGGGTTGGTGATGTATCGTATTGCGATTCCAATTATTGTGGAGCGGTTGAGTGCTTAGATGTTTTAGGGGTTAGGTGGTAAACAGAGGTGAGTAGTGAGGTGTGAGACGTGAGTACTGAGAGGTTTTAAGGTTTGTTTCATTCTTTTTTAAGCACAAAAAAGAATCAAAAAGTGCTTTTACTGTCGGTAGGCATTTTGCTTTACAGCAAACCACACCCAAAACTTCGCGTCGCAAAGCTCCTGGAGTCGAAGCTTTTGTGTGTTATGCTTACGACAGCGGTTTTCCTGCGTTGCAGGAATTGTGATTGGTGTTGAAGTGGTAGTGAGGGGTGTAAAGTATTAATTATTAGGTGTTAAGTATAGATATAAGGTAGGTGATAGCGTGTAACGCGATTGACAATGTATAAGGAACAAGAGGATAAAGAAGTATTAGTTAAGGTTGAGGGTTTGAGCAAAAAGTTTTGCAAGGACCTAAAGACGAGTTTGTGGTATGGTGTTAAGGACTTGTTGAGTGGGATACGAGGGTCTCAAGAGGAGCGCCAATTGCGACCTAAGGAGTTTTGGGCGGTTAAGGATATTAATTTTGAGTTGCGACGCGGAGAGTGTTTGGGCTTAATTGGGCATAATGGTGCTGGTAAAAGTACGTTGCTAAAGATATTGAATGGGCTTATTAACCCTGATGCTGGTAGTGTTACCATAAGAGGACGTGTGGGTGCATTGATTGAGTTGGGTGCTGGGTTTAACCCCATACTTACAGGGCGTGAAAACATTTATAACAATGGTGCTGTTTTAGGGTTTAGCCGAAAAGAGATTGACAGCAAGTTGGAGGCTATTATTGCTTTTGCAGAGCTTGATGAGTTTATAGATATGCCCGTACAGCATTACAGTAGTGGGATGAAAGTACGTTTGGGGTTTGCAGTAGCAGCCCAAATGGAACCCGATGTGCTTATTATAGATGAGGTGTTGGCTGTGGGAGATGTTGGATTTAGAATTAAGTGTTTTAATAAAATTAGCGAGCTTATCTCTAAAACGGCGGTTATTTTTGTAAGCCATAGTATGGTACAGATAGCAAAAATTAGTGACTACTATATGCTATTAGATAAAGGTCGTATATATTCTCACGGAGAAGATATTGGAGTAGGTGTACAAGCATATTTTAAAAAGTTTAAAGAAAAAGAAGTTGTAGCCAAAAATGAAGGGCAAGTGATGATACAACACGCTAAATTGGATGCTCATGATGGTGTGGTTTCTTATATGGAAGACTTTAAACTACATCTTGATTTTAAGAATATTTCTGAAAACGACATGTTTGCTTTGGATATTGGTTTTGTTGATAGGGAGATGAAAGTTGTAGCAATATCATATATTACAGATGTTGAGATAAAAAAAGGTGATAGCAAGAAAGTTTTACATATTGATAATGTGCCTCTTACTACAGGGAATTATATTGTTAATATTTCGATAAGGAATAATGAAGCGAATAATAAAGAGGGTAAAGTCATTTCGTATTATAGGAATTTATGCGATTTTAATGTTGTAGGAGGTAACGTGAATAAGTTTTGTCCCATACAGTTAAAAAGTGTAATTGAACAATAATTTTTAAAAATATCTCAACAATGGTTTCTCATAAATATAAATGCATTTTTATTCACATACCTAAAACAGGTGGGGAAACAGTTATCTCATTAATTGATGATAGTGATAAAAGTATACCTAAACATGCAAATGCAGCCCAAATAAGAGATTATTTAGGAGAAGACAAATGGAATGAATATTATAAGTTTTCAATTGTAAGGAACCCTTTTGATTTGGCCATATCAATGTATTCCCATTTAAGAAAGCCTTTATATGAAAAAGAAAATATCATAAAAAAGTATGGTAAGTCATTGTTAAACCCAGTTAATGCATGTGAAACAGCTTGTAATTACTCTTTTAGTAAGTATTGTGAGATTGTTTTTGATCAAGCACAGATTCAAGAAGAAGAATCTAAAAAAGACTGGCCTGTTTTTCACTTTAAGCCTCAATATGATTGGCTTATTGATTATCAATCTAGCCTAATAATTGACAACATAATACTATTTGAAAATTATGATTTAGGTTTGAAAGGTGTAATGGAGGATTTAGGTATTAGTAAAAATACAGTAATACCCAAGAAGAATAAATCAAAGCACATGCATTATTCAAAGTATTATACCAAGAAATCATATGAAATAGTTCAAAAACATTATTCGAAAGATATTGAGAAGTTTAATTATACTTTTGAAAATAAAAAAAGTTTTTTGGATGAAATAAAACTTAAACTAATACAATGAAAGTATCAGTCATAGCATGGGATTGTAGCTTCAGAGAGAAGTTTCATACTATAGATAGTTTTTGTAAACAAGATTACCCAAATATAGACTTTGAATTTATATGGGTAGATTTTTATAGCAATAGCAACCCAGAGTTATTAAAGAAAATAGCATTATATGAGAATGCATCATTATTAAATTTAAATAATGATAAAAAAACAAAGTGGCATTTAGGTAAATGTATTAATGCCGGTGTTAAGCAAGCTAAAGGAGCATTGTTGGTTTTTCCTGATGGCGATATTGTTGTACAAAAAGATCATTTAAGTACTATTAGAGATGTGTTAGAAAACCGCGAAGATTTAGTGGTTTATTTTAGGCGTTGGGATGAGTTGCAGGCATCACACGGCGAAAAAAGTTATTCAGAATCTTATCTAGAAGAACACACAAAATTACTAAATGCAACTAATTACGCCGGTTGTTTTGCTTTACACAGAACGGCTTTTGAAACAATAAATGGTTATGAAGAGAGTGATGTTTTTGCTGGTCCAGGCGCTAATGGCAGGGAGACTTACTTAAGGTTGCGTAATGCTGGGTATGCTATACAGTGGCATAACAAAAAAATATTTCATCCGTGGCATCCTTCAACAGGAAGTTCAGACAAGTATACAGAAAAACTTAAAGAGGTAGCAAAACATTATAGTTGGGTAAAACCCTATAGTGGTTTGTTTCAAAGCTGGGTGTTAAAACAACGTGAGTTAGATTTAAGTTATAAGGCAAGCGAAGGTCAGGTTAAACAGTATTTAGAAAACATACCAGATGTTATGGCGGTGTTAGAAAACGATAAATCAACCAAAAAACTAAAATCTAAATTAAAAAAACTAATAAGGTGAAAATTTGCGTTATAGGTAGTGGTATATCAGGATTGTCTGTGGCAAATATGTTGTGTGCAAAGCATGATGTAAAGGTTTTTGAAAAAAGCAATCAAATAGGAGGACTAATAAAATGTACCAGAGAATCAGGTAATTTATTTCATAGAGTAGGCGGTCATGTTTTTAACAGCAAAAATGATGAGGTTTTAGATTGGTTTTGGAGTTTTTTTGATAAAGATGAGTTTGTTGGTGCTGTACGAAATGCAAAGATTTATTTAGGAAACAAGTATCTGGATTATCCTATTGAGAATAATTTATACAAACTAGATAAAGAGCAAGTAGACCAAATTATAAAAGAGCTGTTAGAAGTAGATAAGCGTGTAACAGAGTATAAGAACTTTGAGGATTTTTTGAAAGGAAATTTTGGAGACACCTTATATGAATTATACTTTGGCCCTTATAATAAAAAGGTATGGAACACAGATTTAAAAAGCATTCCTCTAGATTGGTTAGAGGGAAAGTTGCCTATGCCTAATTTGATAGAGATTCTATCAAATAATATTTTGAAGCAAAAGGAGACTAATATGGTTCATGCCTCTTTTTATTATCCTAAAAATAATGGGTCTCAATTTATTGTAGATCGATTGTCTGAAAAGTTGGACATAGAGACAGGTATAAACATAGATGATATAAAAAAGCACAAATCAGGATGGTTAGTAAATAATACATATTTTGATTGTGTTATATACACCGGAAACATAAGGTACTTAAAACCAGTTTTACAAAATGTAGAAGAAAGTGTTTATGACGTTTTAGAAGCAACAAAACAATTTAAGTATAATGGAACTTCAAATGTGCTTTGCTATACAGAAAGTAATGATATCTCTTGGTTGTATTTTCCGGAGGCGTCAATAATACCTCATAGAATTATATATACAGGAAATTTTAGTGAATCTAATAATGAAGGTATTAGAAAAACGTGTGTGGTTGAGTTTAGTGGTGAACACACTGAAGCTGTTATAGAGGAAGAATTAAAAAAAATGCCTGGTAATTTAGAGCCTATCGCTTTTAATTATGAGCCTTATTCTTATGTGATAAACTCGTTTGACACTAGAGCTGTAGTAAATACAATAAAAGAGAAGTTAGAGGAAAATAACATGTTTTTACTAGGTAGGTTTGCCGAATGGGAGTATTATAATATGGATAAATGTATAGAAGCAGCCTTTAAACTTGTTGAAAAGATAAATGAATAAAGTAATTAAAAATATTAAGCAAGCTTTAATAGGGAAAAAAAAACCATCGCCTCATATTTTTCTCCATTTACATAAATGTGGTGGTACTTCTTTAATGAATTGTATAGACACTAACTACAAAGGGAAAAGAGTCTATGTTATAAAAGGAACCGATTATAGAAACTCCTATCTTGATTTTAAAAATAGTTCAAAACCATTTAGGCATAAGATAGATTTATTACGTGGTCATCATTTTTATGGAGCTCATAAATACTTAAGAAATAATGCTTTGTACTTTACAATGTTGAGGGAGCCAATAGCTAGATTAAACTCTTTGTATAATTATTTAAAGTCTATAGACCTATACAAAGAAATAAATGCACAAGAGATGGGTTTTAAAGCATTTTTAGAAAGTGGTTTGGCAATGGCGGCTGATAATGGTATGACGAGAATGCTTACTAATAATGACTTTGATGAAATCCCAAACGGGAAAGTTCCTGTTGAGTTGGCATATGAGGCCATTGAGAATTTAGAAAATTCTTTTAAAGCAATAGGTATTACAGAGGAATTTGATGATTCATTAAAGCTTTTTAAAGCCAAATTAGGATGGCATTCTGTACCAAACTATAACAAGGACAATGTGACTTCTAATAAAACAACGACATATCAGGATTTAAACATATTTTTTACTAATAATACAGAGATGCAACGGTTTATACATGCCGATGTTATAGTATATGCGTATGTAAAAGAAAAATTCTATCTTGAAATAGATAAACTATAGGTATTAATGTTCAAAAACTTTTCCAATAAGCAGTATTTTAATTCGGATAACATCTCTTATAAAGAGAACTTTATTTTTATTCATATACCTAAAAATGCAGGAACAGCAGTAAGTAAAGCATTTGGATTAGAAACTTCAAAACATAATACCGTAAAGGAATATATTAATGTTTTAGGAGGTAAGAAGTATGATAGCTTTTTAACCTTTGCTTTTGTTAGAAACCCATTTAGTAGGTTTGTATCTCTATATAATTATGCAAGAATGGAAGAATCTTATTACCATTCTGCAATTAATCCTGAAAGCGCCATATATGGTAAGCATATGGATTATGATATATTAAAACATGCGAGTTTAGATGAAGCAGCCCAGTTACTAGCAGATGGGAAGCTAGTTCATAATCCGCCACATAGGCAATGGAATTCGCAATGTTTTTGGCTTAAAGACCAACAGGATAACATAAATGTCAAGTATTTAGGAAGGTTTGAGGATGTAGACTTTCATTTAAGAAATTTAACACAGTTATTAGGAAAGCCTTTAGCAAGTAGACTGTCTAAAATAAATACATCAAGCAAGGAGCCACTGAATTATAGAACACTATTAAGTAATGAAACACGAACTATTTTAGAAACATATTATAAAGAGGATTTAGAAACCTTTAACTACGATTTTTAATATGATACACCTTTCTATAATTGTATGCTGTTACAATAGCGCGCATTTGCTTGATGATACACTTACACATTTAGCTAATCAGCATGTTACAGAGTCTCTTAATTATGAGGTGGTTTTGGTAGATAACAACTCAACGGATAACACAGCAACAATAGCAAGAACTATATGGAGTACATTAGAAACAATCGTGCCATTACACATAGTTGCTGAACCTAAAGCAGGTTTGGCTTATGCTAGAGAAACAGGTGTAAAACAGAGTAAAGGAGATCTTGTTATATTTTGTGATGATGATAATTGGTTGTGTAAAGATTATATACAAACGGCTTATAGTTTTATGGTAGTAAACCCTGATGTGGCTGTATTAGGAGGTGCATCAGAAGGAGTTTTAGAAGGCGAAACACCGTTATGGTGGGATGACATGAAAAGGAACTATGCTGTAGGTGAACAAGCCTTAAGCAGTGGTGATATAACACGTAGAGGTTATGTGTGGGGCGCAGGTATGGTATTCAGAAAAGCACTGTTTATGAGATTGTATGATGCTGGGTTTGTGTCTATGCTATCAGATAGAAAAGGTGAACTGTTAAGTTCTGGAGGAGATAGTGAGCTGTGTAAATGGTTTATTATTATGGGGTATAAATTATGGTATTTAGATACGCTTACTTTTAAACATTATATTACAAAAAAGCGACTTACAGATACTTATTTAGAGAAACTTATGGCAGGTCATAAGGCTTCTCAAGATGTTCTTGGTTTGTATAACTGGTTTATAAAACAAGGTATAAGTAAAGAGGTTGATGCCATCTCGATACGAAAGCGTCTTTTTTATTTTAAATCGGCGATATCTAAAAAAATAAATAATCATGTAATGTGGAAACCCCATTTACAGATAGCCTTAATGCATTATTGTCCAACGTATCCAAAACTATATACGATTATAAATACTTATGTACAGTTAAAAAAGATGATGTAAGTTATGAAGATTAGTGTCTTAACACCTACCTATAATTCAGGAGTATATTTAAAAAAGAGCATAGAAAGTGTTTTAACGCAAACGTATAGCAACTGGGAGCATATTGTGGTTGATGGTGGTTCTACGGATCAATCATTGGATATATTAAAATCATATAAACATCTTATATGGGTGTCAGAGCCTGATGAAGGGCAATCTGATGCTATGAATAAAGCCTTTAACATGGCTACAGGAGATATCATAATCTATTTAAACGCTGATGACTACTTTTATCCTGAAGCTTTTGAGGTTTTTGTAGCGTCATTTAAAAATAATCCTAATTGCGATATAGTTGTAGGTAATTTACATAAAGATAAGCAAGGTATTATAGAAGCTAGTACAAATGCTACTGTATCATGGAAGGATTTGTCGATTATAAAGGGGCGTTTCCCATTGAATCCTGTGAGTTATGCTTATAAACGTAAGGTTCAGGAAAAGGTTGGGGAGTTTCCATTAGATGAACATTACACTATGGACTATTGGTTTTTGTTACATGCTTTTTATTTTTTTAAGCCAATTAAAATAAGTGATTTTATGGGGTGTTTTGTATATGATGGTCATAATAAAACAAGTGTTATTGTGGATGGTTTTCATGTTCAAAAACCTCATGCTTTAAGGTTTGCTTTACGCTATACACCTTATCGTTTTATATATGTTTATTGGAAGCTGTTGTCACATCCAAGGAATAAATCAAAACAAGCTGTATATTTAAAACGTATATTAAGAAAATTAAATTGTTATTGAACAACCGATGAGATTAGCGATAGTAACGAATAAACCTTACGAAGAGTGTGAAACTTTTATAAAGCATCAAATAGATTGTTTGCCTTATAGTATTAAGCATTATTGGGGTTTGAAATTACCCTTTGATGTTGCAAGACCTAGAACTACTTTAATGGGTAAAGGGTTACAAGCGCTTGGTTTTTATAATCGAGAAGCGGACTTAAACTTATTTGTTAAAGATTTAATCATTAATAAGATTGACTTGGTTTTTGCCCATTATGGAATGATTGGAGATGCAGTTTTGCAAGCATGTGATCGATTGGACTTGCCATTGGTGGTTCATTTTCATGGGCATGATGCCGTTCGTAAATCGGTATTGGACACTTATTCCAATTATAGCAGGTTGTTTTCTTACCCTAGGTTGGCGGTTGTTTCAGTAAGTCATGAAATGACAAAACGGTTGTTGAACATAGGTTGCCCTAAAGACAAGATCCATTACAATGTGTATGGTCCTAATGATGCGTTTTTAGAACTTGAGGGAAAGCAGTGTAAGCTTCAGTTTATTAGTATAGGTAGGTTTGTTGAAAAGAAAGCACCGCATTTGACCCTGCTTGCTTTTAACGAGGTTGTGAAGCACAAACCAGATGCGCAATTGGTTTATGCGGGTGATGGTGTTTTACTTGATAGTTGTAAAGATTTGGTAGTGGCTTTAGGTATAGAGAAAAATGTTACGTTTCCTGGGCGTATTACTCCTTTAGACTACCAAGGTTATTTAGAAGAATCTCTCGGGTATGTACAGCATTCTATAGAGGCACAAGATGGTGATATGGAAGGGACTCCTGTTTCTATTTTAGAGGCTAGTGCAGCTGGTTTGCCCATAGTGAGTACATTACATGCAGGGATACCTGATGTTATTATACATAACGAAACAGGTTTACTTTCAAAAGAACGAGATATTGAAAGCATGTGTAAACATATGCTGTGGTTGATTGCGCATAAAGAAGCGGCTAAAGAGATGGGAGCGAAAGGAAAGGCACGTATTAAAGCGCACTATACATTATCGCGCCATTTGTACGGTTTACAAAGGATTATTGAACGTGTTGTTGCACAGACTGTATGAAGGTATCGGTAATTATTCCAGTTTTTAACAGGGCACAGCTAATAGCAGAAACCCTTGATAGTGTTATAAAGCAACGTTTTGTTGATTGGGAGTGTATTGTTGTAGACGATGGTAGTAGTGACCCTACTGTAGCAGTGGTAAGTGCTTATGCTGAAACAGATGCACGTATTAAATTATTTGTACGACCAGATGCAAGGCTTAAAGGCGCCAATGCATGTAGGAACATTGGACTAGAAGAGGCTGTAGGTGAGTATATTGTTTTTTTTGATAGTGATGATTTAATGACTGTTGACCATTTGTCTACAAAAGTAGAGGCTATAGAGCGCTGCCAATGTGATTATGTGATTACTAGAACCGACTACTTTAATTTAGCAACAGATCGCTTAAACGCCTACTACCGATTTGATGAATTCCCTATTACGCCTTATAATTATGTTGCACAGCATATTAATTGGTTGACTTATGATATTTGTGTTAAGGCTTCTTTAGCTACATCTATTTGTTTTAATGAGCAATTACAATCGGGACAGGAGTATAATTATTTTAGTAAATTGGTTCATTTGTCTTGTAATGCTAGGTTTATAGATAAGGTAGTGACTTTGCGCCGCCATCATGAAGATTCTATTAGGTCGAAACTTAAGACTGATAGGGCTTTGTCAACTAGTTTTTTTAGGGTTAATTGGTATACTTATATGGATTTATTGCCTGTAGCAGAACCAAAAACTTTACGTGTTTTTATGGTTCGCTGTATGCGGTTGGTGTATTCAAGTCGGTCAATTTTAATTCCTGAGCGATTAGCGTTTGTACGTGAAGTATTTAAGGTGTATGGTCTTAAAGGTTTTTATTTTGTATTGATGGTATTCAGTCTTAAGCTGTTTAATAAGGGCTATTGGTTTTTACAGCAACTTACTAAGTAGATTTTCTATTTTTTAATTAAAAAAAAGCGAACACCGAAGTATTCGCTTTTTAGGACTACAATTGATTGTTAGTGTGTTACACTACTTCCAATAGTTGTAGTGCATTGAACGCTCCATTGTTAAGGGCGTATTGCACGCCATTGATTTCCTGAAAGAATGCAATTTTTAAGAAAAAATAAGCTTCTCCAGTACCTGTAGGCGTTGCAGGTGACAGGGTAACTGTAGTTGGTGTTAGGTCGATAGGTAGGTTGACCTCGTTACTAAGTTCTAGATCCTTGTCATCTGTTGCCATGTCTAGGTTTAAAAAGGCACTGCTGAAGGACACGTGTGTTGCACCTTCGGGCACCCCAAGTTGCTGTCTTGGTACCAAATTGGTAATTACAATTTCGCCACTTGTGGTGTTGAGTTGAAAGTTGGTGAGTAGTACACTTTCTAAAACTGCATGTTTATTGAAATTGAAGTTTTTTAACCATGCTTTTCCTTGTGGAGTTTGTATACCATCTGCGACTGTACGTTCGCCACGAGGTGAGGTTTGGTCTTCTTTGTTGACTCGACTCATGACTTGGGTTAACCTAGAGGTAACCCTTTGGTCTTTTGCGTCGTACATTAACGCTGTTATAGCTCTTCTAAGGAATTTGCCGCTAGTTGCGGCGTTAGCAAATTCGGCATTGTTTTCGCGAGTACGAATGAACGCAGGGTCGTTGTGAATGCGGTTTTTGCTAATTGCACTTTTGGTTTTTACTAGATATCCATCTTCGCCTTTGTAAAATGTTAAATCATCTAGTGTACCTTCAAATTTAATAAGGCTTCTTACTTTAGCCATAATTTTAAGTATTGTGATGTGTCGTTGTACTCCACATCTGTTAAATTTATAGATTTGTAGGCTTGAGACTTCTTTCAGTACTGCTTATTGCATGAGCTCCTGCAAGAGGCAATATGATTGATTTCACATTGGCCTGTGGGCTAATTTAGGTGAAGGTTTTTAATGCCTGTTTTATTTTTCGCTATTGTGGTGCTTTTTGTTTTTCTTTTCTGATTTTTGGTATTTGTTGGTTTATTGGGGTGTTTTTTTCAGGTTATTGGTCTTTTTTTCCATGAATTTGGTGCTTTTGTGGTATGACTTTCCCATGGCTTTCCCATGGCTTAGGTATGGCTTAGGTATGGCTTAGCTATTTTGTTTTTGTAAGAATGGTATCTGGTTGATTTATTGTTGCTTAGTATTGAAAAAAATTATACATTTATGAGGTAACTAACTGACATATATTGAATTGTGATATTGTTTTCTAAAAAAGATTGACAGGTTTTACTATGAACTGTTAATTTATTTAGTATGGTACCGCTATTTTTACACACTGCCGATGTGATGCTCTTAATGAATGTTTGTGATAAAACTGCTCGACAAACGATTAAGGACATTAACTCTCATTTTAATTTACAACCTAATCATTTTGTTAGTACTACTGCTTTCTGTACGTATTTTATGATGGATAGTGATACGTTACTTGCTGTGTTGAAGGGGAAGTAGTAGTGAGTAGTGAGTGGTGAGGAGTAGGGTTTGATAGGTTGTGTATGACATGGTGGTGCTTGGTTATATGTTCATTTTTGAGGGACCAAAAACGAACCAAAAAGTCCTTTACTGTCAGTAGGCATTTCGCTTGCAGCGAACCACACCCAAAACTTCGCGTCGCAAAGCTCCTAGAGTCGAAGCTTTTGTGTGTTATGCTTACGACAGCGTTTTCCTGCGATGCAGGAATGGGGTTGTGTGCTTCGATGCTTTGACTGCGCTCAGCATGATAGTGTGGGTAGTGAGGAGTGAGACGTGAGGAGTGAGTGGTAGGGATTAGTTGTGAGGGATGAGTTGTTGGTGCTTGGTTATATGTTCATTTTTGAGGGACCAAAAACGAACCAAAAAGTCCTTTACTGTCGGTAGGCATTTCGCTTGCAGCGAACCACACCCAAAACTTCGCGTCGCAAAGCTCCTAGAGTCGAAGCTTTTGTGTGTTATGCTTACGACAGCGTTTTCCTGCGATGCAGGAATTGGGTTGTATGCTTCGATGCTTTGACTGCGCTCAGCATGATAGTAGTGAGTGGTGTATGGTGTGTGGTGTTTGGTGTTTGGCGAATAGTGATTAGTGAGTAGTGAGGGGGTTGGGAGTGAGGGATAAGTTGGTTTTTGTTGTGTATTGTTTGTAGTTGCTGTATATTCGCCAAAGCCCAATGCGTTGACATTCATGGTATCATCAGAACACAACACCATACAAAACAGAGCTCATTATGATGCCTTGTATTCTAAATTATCTATAGATGGCTTATTGCGTAAGCTAGAGCGTTTGGATGCTTTTTTGGCAGATGCTACAGCTACTGATACGTCGTGGGTGTGTATGTACCAAGACCATTTTAAGGATCGGTTGCAAGGTGCCAAGGTACTGGAGTTGGGTTGTGGTGATTGCACCAATGCTGCTGTAATGGCTGCCTTGGGTGCCCAAGTGTATGCCAATGACATATCAGACCAAAGTGGTGTGCTTATTAAAGCGTTAAATGCCCAAGCTGATTTTGATTACCCTATACAGTATTATCAAGGTGATTTTTTGAATTTAACTATTGACGAGACAGATTTTGATTTTGTGATAGGCAAAGCGTTTGTACACCATCTTACCCATGAGCAGGAGCTTGCTTTTTTAGATAAGATTGTAAGGTTGTTACACCCTGAAGGCGAGGTGAGGTATGTGGAGCCTGCGATTAACAGTGCGTTTTTAGATGCTTTGCGCTGGATGGTGCCTGTACCAGGGCGTCCGTCGAGTTTACAGGTGTCGCGTTTTAGAGCCTGGAAAGCCTTGGATCCACACCCAGACAGGGATAATAGTGGTGCACATTACAAGCGTGTTGGTCAACAGTACTTTAAGGACGTGTTGATAGTGCCAATAGGTGCTTTGGAGCGTTTTAATAGATTGTTTCCAAAGGCTAAGTGGAATCGTGCTTTTAGGCGTAAGGCTTACCACTGGGAGCGATTTTTACCCTCGTTTTTACGTTACCGTTGGGCTAGAACACAAACTATTGTTTATCGTTATCCTAAATCTCAGTTATGACTAGTCCTCTAGTATCTATAATTATACCCACCTATAATCGAGCGCATTTGATAGGAGAAACGCTTGATAGTGTGTTGGCGCAAACTTATAGTCATTGGGAGTGTATTGTTGTAGATGATGGTAGTACTGATGGTACAGCAGCTTTACTAGATACTTATTGTGCCAAGGACCCACGTATTCAATACTACCAACGACCTGAAGATAGACCTAAAGGAGCTAATGCCTGTAGGAATTATGGGTTTGAAGTGAGTACAGGGGATTATGTGAATTGGTTGGACAGTGATGATGTTTTTGCCCCTAATAAAATTGAAACTCAATTGACTTTGTTGTTACAGCATAATGCAGCAATTGCTACTTGTAAATGGGGACGATTTGAAATACTTAATGACTTTAGACTAAAAGATAAACTTGATATTTACCAAAACTATGCTACAGGAAAAGCATTGATTAGAGCATATGGAGAATCGACTCATTACTTTCCTTCACATACTTTTTTAGTAAAACGAGGTGTTATAGCTCATTCAGGGTTATGGAATGAACACCTTCAAATCAATCAAGATGGTGAATTTTTTTGTAGGGTATTGATTGCTAGTAAAACGATTGTTTTTTCAGCTAATACGTATATTTTGTATCGCAGTCATATTGATGATAATATTAGTAAGGTTTCAAGTGTTTTAAAGGCTAAACATTTAATTGTAAGTTGGAAGTTGATTGAGAGTTACTTGACTCTTATTGATACAGAGTATTTTAAGGCTTATATAAAAAATGGTAAGGATTATTGTTTTTTGAGGCTAAAAGATGGGTTTAATATGCTTTTAATAGGAGAAACGCTTTTTTTTAAGGAACAATTTAAGTTTTATTCTTTTTTAAACCGTTTAAAACGCAAGCTATTTTGAAAAAGATATTGTTGTTTGGACCCATAGGAGATTTTGGAGGCAGAGAACTAGAAGTTGGTTTTATAGCTGATGCCTTAAGTCAAAAGTATTTGGTTGATGTATGTAGTACAAGTTCTTTTTCTAATAAGTCACAGGTTTTTGAATTTAATACAAGCCTGAATGTTTTTAGTTTAAACAGTTTGTTGTATCACAAAAAAAGAATGTTTAAAATGCTCTCCTATCTAAGTTATTTGAAAAATAAAAAGGTAGGTGCAAAACATGATTATGTGAATAATGCCCTATTGAAAAAGTACTTTAACTATGATGAAGAAATCGCAGTGGTTTTAGAGTCCTTAGTTAAGGGCTATGATGCAATATTTGTTTGTGCTCAACTGTGTTCGGGTTATGTTGAAAAGAGTATTTTTTATGCCAAAAAACATAAGCTTAAGGTGTTTTTTAGGACTACGGGGTTAATTAAGGATTCTGCTTATGATTTTATAACAGATGTGGATTGTTTTATACACCATTCTTTAAAAAATGCTCGTGCAATACCTCAAGAGAGTACTTATAGATATACTATTATTGATCAGTTTGCTAACAACGAAAACCATTTGTTAAATCTCCCTATAACAGTTTCAGAGGAAGGTGTTAGTTTTGGTGTGTTAGGACGTTTTAGTGAAGAAAAAGGGATATTGAAATTAGCTAATTATTTAAGCGATAGTGCTGTAGAGTTGTATATAGCGGGAGACGGTCCTCAAAAGCAAGCGCTTGTTGAATTGGCAAATGAGGCAGCGACTTTTCATTTTTTAGGCCAGCTAGAAGCTAGCGAATTGGATGATTTTTATGCAAAAATAGATGTGCTTATTATCCCCTCTTTAGAGGAAGCGGGTCCTTTAGTGGGTTTAGAGGCAATGGCAGCAGGAAAAGTGATTTTTTCGACAAAGGTAGGAGCAATGGAGGAACGATTAACAAGTGTGAGTTCTCCTTTTTGGTTTTCTATCGATAATTTAAAGACCTTAGATTTGTGTATGTCACAGTTAAAAGCCATGCAACACGAGTCGGTTATAGAATTACGACATCAATTGAGACGTATTTATGTAGAACATTACAAAGCAGATTATATTGCAAAGCAGTATGTAAAACTTGTTAGTGAATTTTTAAATTAAGAAGCGGTAAATGAGAATAGGAATGAACCCCCAAAAACAGGACAAGCCATTGGACCTGGATTGCCACCATAGAATTATTGTAGTTGTGTATGTCCCTGAGAGTGATAGTGCCTTTTATAAGCATAGTTTTGAGGTGTTTAAAGCTTCGCTAACTTCAATTAAAACTTCAATAAACGAAAAGGCTAAGATAACTATAGTTAACAATGGAAGTAATACAGAAGTTACTAGTTACTTAAATGAATGTTATGCACTCAAAGTAATAGATACTTTAATAAATCATAGCACTAATATAGGTAAGATAGATGCTTTAATAGGAGCAGCAAGAGGTGCTAGAGAGCCTTTGTTGACTCTTGCCGATTCTGATATTCTCTTTAAAAAAGGGTGGCAAGAAGCTGTTGAGGAAGTGTTTTTAAACTTTAAGGACGTGGGTTCGGTTTCACCTATTTCAGTAAGGGCATCTGAATTGTATTGTACAAGTGCGACACTAAAACGTATATGGTTAAAGCGATTGAAATTTAGGTATGAAGCTATACCAGAAAATTTTGATGATTACAATAAATATATGGATAGTATTAATTGGGATCATGAGACTGATGCCCAATTGAAATGGCCAGTAGTGGAAGCTAATGCAGTTAAGGCTTTGGTGGGTAGTGGACATCAAGTATTAACTATAAATAGGCAAGTGTTGTTTGAAACCGTTCCCTTTGAGCCGTCTTTGATATTGGTTGGAAACCACTCTGAGTATAAGTATGTTGATGAGCCCATAGATAAGTCGGGGAGATTACGTTTGTCTACTTATCATAATTATGCTTACCATATGGGAAATACAGTTGAAGATTGGATGACAGCTATTTTGGAAGATAATCAAACGAAAAGTGTAGCGCCTATTATGGATTTTAACGAAAGCCTTTTGAAAAAGACATCGTTTTTAAAGTCAATTAAGCGTAAGTGGTATACTGGAAAGCGCTTGCTTTATAAGACCATTTTTTTAACCTTTTATAAGCGATAAGATAAAGATGGTTAGGTTTTGGGTTCATTTAAAGGTAATTTAAATATGTTTGAGCGTGAAGGTGAAGTCACATAAAATGGGTAACTTTAAGATTATATAATGCATACTACTTTTTCAATATTGATTACCACAAAAAATAGAGTTGCTGAGTTGGGAGTAACTCTTAAGTCAATAGCTTTTTTAATAGAAAGAAATGATGTGGAATGTATAGTATGGGATGATGGTTCAAATGATGGTACTTATGCTTATGTAAAAACTGAATTTCCTGAAATACGACTGTATAGCAATGAGAGGTCTAAAGGACTTATTTATAGTAGGAATAGGTTGTTGGAGAAGGCTAAAGGGAAGTATGCAATTTCTTTAGATGATGATGCCCATTTTTTAACAGATAATGTTTTACAACACCTAGGAGCTTATTTTGAAGCTCATGATAATGTAGGGTTGCTTACTTTTAGGGTGTTTTGGGGTATAACACCTCCAAAATCATATAAAGAAACTGAGCCAGCACATATTGTAAGTGGTTTTTTAGGCGGAGCCCATGCTTGGTGTATGGAGGCTTGGAAAGCCATACCTAATTACCCTGAATGGTTTTTGTTTTATGGAGAAGAACAGTTTGCTGCCTTACAATTGTTTAAAAAGAAAAAGGCTATATTATATACGCCTGAAGTGCTAGTACACCATAGAGTTGACATGACTGCTCGAAAAGTACATAAAGATTATTTGCAACGACAGCGACGTTCATTACGCTCAGGTTGGTACTTGTATTTTTTGTGTTATCCAAAGCGTATTATGTTTAAGAAGTTTTTGTCTAGCTTATGGAGTCAATTAAAGCGAAAAACCTTGAAAGGAAATATAAGTGCCACAAAGGCTATTTTGTTAGCACTTTTTGATGTAGTTTTTCATTTGCCATATTTTTTTACTGATAAATACAGGTTGACTTACCCTGAATACCTAAAGTATAACAAAGTACCTAAAGAAGTAATTTATTGGTTTCCTAAATAAAATTGAGGCTATGGTTAAAATCTTAAAAAACATTGGTGTTGCTGTGTTAAAGTTTATTATGCCTAAAACTAGTTTTAATAGTTTAAAGGTTAAAAGGAACCATCAACTTCAAAGTCGATATTTAAAAAAGTTGACCAAAAAAATTATTGCTTATCATAAAAAAAGTAATGATAAGGAGGTTTTAGAAGTACTAGATTTTTTAAGAAATAATGAAATAAACGTTTTTCCTTATAGTTTTATAAATACATATAAAGCATTGGAAATACAAGTTATTGATGATGAAGAATTGGGTTTAAAGTACGTATGGCATCAACATAAACGATTGTATTTTAAAAGATCGATGAGCTCAAACGGTATAAAAAACTTGTATAGAGGGTTACTAATAGACCAAGATAAGAAATCGCCACATTTGTACTTAACAAGTACTTTTAGGTTAACTGAGAATGACGTAGTAGCTGATATTGGAGCTGCTGAAGGAAATTTTACATTATCAAATATTGAAACTATAAAGAAGGCTTATATATTTGAGTCAGATATTGAGTGGGTTGAGGCTTTAGAGGCTACTTTTAGTCCATGGAAAGAAAAAGTTGAGATCATTAATAAGTTTGTTACAAACTGTGATAGTGATACATCATTAAACATATCATCATTTTATCAAAAGCACGATGACATCAGTTTTTTTAAAGTAGATATAGAAGGTGAGGAGTATAATTTTTTAAATGCTGCCAGTTCTATTTTTAAGGCTAATGTAAATGTTAAAATTGCAATTTGCACATATCATAAACAAAATGATGAAGTACAGTTTACTGAAATGTTAAGGTCATTAGGTTTTAGTATAGAGTTATCGGATGGGTACATGATATTTTTTTATGACAAAAAAATAAAACCACCTTATTTGAGAAGAGGTTTAATAAGGGCAATTAAAATAGCTCAATAATGTTGGATACATCTAAAATAGCGATTTTAACTACTGTAGCAAACTTTGATCTGTACCACAGGAACTCTAAGTTGTTTCCTAAAGGCATTACAAAATATGTTATAGATGGTACAAATGGCATGCATGGGATACATAGTATTTACTATATGTTTAAGAGGCTAAGCAAGGCACCTATTGATTGGTTGATTCTTGCAGATGAGGATTTGGTGTTTGTTGATGCTAATAGGGTTTTTAATTTAATAGAGACTATGGCAAGTAATGCTATAAGTGTTTGTGGAGTAAGAGATGGAGGAGTGGTAAAACATCGAACCTATAATCCTCATGTAATAAATACCTTTTTTACTGTTTTGAATTTTAAAGAAATACTACAAATATATGATGAAAAGGAGGTGAAACGACATCAGTATATTACTGAGGGGGAATTTGATTTAAAAACAGATCTTTTAGCTTACGATTATGATGAGATGAGTTTGTATGAACCTTATTATTGTTTCTTTTTGTGGCTTTTGAGAAAAGGTAAGAAGCTATATTACTTGGATAGTAAAATGCATGATGACATTACCAATGTTGGTTTTTTTGAAGGTGATCCCCTTTTTTACCATACATGGTATGCCAGAGCCTATAATATAAATGAGAAACATACTAAGCGTATAAATGCTGTTTTAGCTATTTGTGATGATAGGAAAAGTTTAGATGATGAGGAAAATAGTACTGATGGCTATAAATTGTTTAAAGACCGTTTTTTTGCTAAACGACAAAAGCTATTGAAATTACAGCGACGACTTATTAATAGGCTCAGGGTGTAATGAGGTGTTTTTTGTTTTTTCTTAGTTATTAATTATATGATGTAAGTTTGTTTTTGAATTAGAGTGATATGACTTTAAAAAGTAAAAAAATAATAGTTATTATACCAGCTAGAAGGGACTCTAAGCGGTTGCCTAAAAAAAATGTAAGCGTTTTAGGCGATGTGCCTTTGGTGGCGCATAGTATAGCGTATGCCCAGAGCCATCCTGATTTAGCAGATGCTGTTTATGTTACTACTAATGATTCTGAGGTCAAAGCTATTGCAGTTGCTCATGCAGCACAAGTTGTGGATCGACCTGAAGAGTTGTGTGGTGATACTGCTACTACTGTTTCGGCTTTAAAACATGTGTTAGAAACCATTGATTGTGCTTGTGAGTATGTGGTATTGTTGCAGCCTACCAATCCGTTGCGTCCTAAAGCCTTGTTAGCAGATGCTTTAGACGTTTTTTTTGAACGTGGTTGTGACAGCTTAATGACGGTGAGTAGAACCCATCAAAAACTGGGTAAGATTGTTAATGAACGATTTGAGCCCTTTAACTATACTATGGGTCAACGTAGCCAAGACCTAGAGCCGTTGTATTATGAAAACGGACTGTTATATATATGTAAAGCCTCATTAATTTTAAACGATACCATTTTAGGAACGCATAATCTTCCTTATATTGTGAACCATCCGTATGCTACTGTAGATATTGATACGGAGGAGGATTTTAGGTATGCAGAATATGTACTGAAAAATAGTAAAAAAAAATAGTTTTGTCAGGCTGAGCCTGTCGAAGCCTTATAGTAATTGACCCTTCGACAAGCTCAGGGTGACAGCTATAGTTTAATTTGTAACAAGAATAACGTAATAATTATATAAATGCACAATCCCTTTATTGAAATAGTAGGACGTAAAATAGGATTGGATTTTCCGCCATTGGTCATTGCTGAAATAGGCATTAACCATGAAGGCTCATTGGCTGTCGCTAAAGCTATGGTAGATGCAGCAGCACGAGCAGGTGTTGAGGTGGTAAAACACCAAACCCATATTGTAGCCGATGAAATGAGTGGAGCAGCTAAACAGGTGATTCCAGGAAATGCCGATGTGTCTATTTATGAGATTATGGAACGTTGTGCGTTGAATGCTGCTGATGAATTGGAGTTAAAGCATTATGTGGAATCGAAAGGAATGATTTTTATATCGACGCCTTTTTCGAGAGCAGCCGCAGACCGATTGGAAGAAATGGATGTTGCCGCTTATAAAATAGGTTCGGGAGAGTGTAATAATTACCCTTTGTTAGAACATATTGCCCAATTTGGTAAGCCAGTGATTTTAAGTACAGGAATGAATACTATAGCGAGTGTGCAAAAGGCAGTTGCTATATTTGATGCCCATAAGGTACCTGTAGCTTTGTTACACACTACCAATTTGTATCCTACGCCAGCCCATTTGGTGCGTTTTGGTGCTATGCTAGAATTGCACGAGGCTTTTCCTGATAAGATCTTTGGGCTTAGTGACCATACATTGACTAATACTGCTTGTTTAGGAGCTGTGGCATTGGGAGCAAGTATTTTAGAGCGTCATTTTACCGACCATATGCAGCGAACAGGTCCGGATATTGTGTGTAGTATGGATGAAGCTGCTTGTCGTGCTTTGATCACAGAAAGTAAAGCCATGGCCTTAATGCGTGGCGGTACCAAAGGACCAGCAGCAGAAGAGCAAGTGACTATAGATTTTGCCTTTGCTACCGTTTGTAGTATTGCGCCTATAGCGAAAGGAGAGGTGTTTACAAAAGCCAATATTTGGGTGAAACGTCCAGGTACAGGTCCTATACTAGCGGAGCATTTTAATAGTATTTTAGGGAAAACTGCCACACGAGCTATTGCTAATGATGAACAATTAAGTTGGGATGCCATTGAGTAAGAAAAAGAAGATTGTTTTTTTAACAGGCACACGTGCCGACTTTGGGAAATTAAAGTCATTACTTGCTATTTTACAAGATAGTAGTGCTTTTGAGCCGCATATTTTTGTTACAGGAATGCATTTGCAGCCCTTGTATGGTTATACCCTTATAGAAGTACAAAACACAGGCTTTAAAAACATACATACCTACGCAAATCATACTGATGAGGCTACAATGGATTTGACTTTAGCAAAAACCATTGAAGGTTTTTCAGCTTATGTTAATGGGTTGAAACCCGACTTGATTGTGGTGCATGGTGACCGTGTAGAAGCTTTAGCAGGTGCTATTGTAGGGAGTTTGAATAATATATTAGTAGCCCATATAGAAGGCGGCGAACTCTCAGGAACCATAGATGAGTTGATACGACATTCGGTGAGTAAGTTGAGCCATATTCATTTTGTGGCAAATGCTGCTGCAAAGAAGCGGTTGTTGCAGATGGGAGAGCTGGAAGCTGCTATTTTTACCATAGGTTCGCCAGATGTGGATGTGATGTTTTCCAACCGCTTACCAAGTATAGCAACCGTAAAGGAGTATTATACTATTCCTTTTGAAACGTATGCTGTAGCTATGTTTCATCCGGTAACCACCGAAATAGACGATATTAAAAGCTATGCTGCGCAGTTTGTGACTGCCTTATTAGACAGTGGTAAGCAGTATGTTGTTATTTACCCTAATAATGATTTGGGGAGTCAATATATCCTTGAAGCTTACAGTGTTTTAGACGGACATCCTAATTTTAAGGTGTTCCCTTCATTGCGGTTTGAATATTTCTTAACCCTTTTAAAGCACGCGTCGTTTATTATAGGAAACAGTAGCGCAGGCGTACGTGAAGCTCCATATTATCAAATTCCTACTATAAATATTGGTACGCGACAACAGAACAGAGTGTTGCATAGTACGTTGGTTAATACGGACTATACTACAGCAGCAATTGTAACTGCTATAGCGCATCTTGAACCTGTGACTGCAACAACAGAAGCCCATTTTGGAACAGGAAAAAGCGCTCAGTTGTTTTTAAAGAGTTTAGAAGATGTTGCTTTTTGGGAGATTAACCATCAAAAACAATTTAAGGATATTACATGAAAACACTAGGAGTTGTTATTACAGACGGTGTAGGTTTTAGAAACTTTATATTAAGTGACTTTTTAAGTGAAGCAGAGGCTTCGTTTGATAAGGTGGTGGTGTTGTCTTGTTTACCAATTTCGGTATATGAAGGGTTTACAAAGGGCTGTAAGGTTGTAGAGCTAGAAGTGTTTGAAGAGCGTTTTTCTACATGGTTTTTTATGAAGCTAAAGGAAGTTGCCCATTTACAATTGCACAAACGAGGCAATTTTGGAATACAAGATTCTTACCGTATTAATAAAACTAAAAGTAAGAGCATACGTGGTTATGCTAAACGATTTATTTTTTTTATCACTAAGTTTTTAAAATCAGAATCCTGGATTCATCGGTTTAATAGGTTACAGCAACAGACTTTTAAAACCGATAAGATTACCAAAGACTACAAAACGATTTTACAAGCTGAGGGTGTGGATTTTTTGTTTTTTACCCATCAGCGTCCACCTTATATAGCACCATTATTATATGCTTCGGAGCAGTTAGGTATTCCAAACGGTAGTTTTATTTTTAGTTGGGATAATTTAGCTTCTAAGGGTAGAATGGCAGGACATTTTAACCATTATTTTGTGTGGAGTCATCTTATGAAGGCAGAGTTATTGGAGTTTTATACTTCGGTTAACGCCTCTCAAGTGCGTGTGGTGGGTACACCACAATTTGAACCCTATGTATTAGAGCGTTATAAGACTTTAGAGCAAGATTTTTACGAGAAGTTTAAGCTAAAAGCGGAGTGTAAAACCATTTGTTTTAGTTGCGGAGATGTTGCTACCAGTAAAAATGATCCTTTGTATATAGAGGTTATTGCTGAGGCTATACAAAATGGAGTGTTGGGAGCTGTTAACTTTATTGTACGCACTTCGCCAGCTGAATCTCCTGAGCGCTTTCATTTTCTTAAAGAACGCTATCCCTTTATAATATGGAATTACCCTAAGTGGGATTTGGTAAGACAAGGCCACCAAGAAACTTGGTCGCAACGTGTGCCTAATGTAGAAGATATGAAAGATTTACGAAGTGTGTTGCAGTATAGTGATGTGTTTGTGAATATGTGTTCTACGATGAGTTTAGATGCTATGTGCTTTGATAAGCCAGTCATTAACCCTGTGTTTGGAACTGCAGCAAACGGACTGTATGATGACCAACGTTTTTTAAAGTACGCCCATTATAAACGCGTTGTTGAAAGTGGAGCGGTTGCTATTGTAACTACCTCGGACGCTTTAGTAACTGCTATAAAAGAAAGCTTGAATATGCCAAGTATAAGACTTGATGCACAACGTGATTTACTAGCTATGCAGGTTAGTTGTGAATTGGAACATACCTCACAACGAATAGTAGGTTGCATAAATACCTGTTTAAAATGAGCAGGAAACGTATAGCTTTATTATGTAATTATGAGTTACTGCCCAATAGAGTTGGTGGTATGGATCACTTTTTTTGGAGTTTTAATGCCAAGTGTTTAGCAGAAGGTATAACTGTTGATTGGTTTTTTCCTAATACTGCGACTCATGGCGCTTATGATACTTTTAACATCTATGCAAGTGGAAGCCCTAATGTAGAGTCTTGTTTTATAGAAGTAGCTTCGCAACCAGAACAGCATTATGATGTGATTGTAACTCATTTTCTTGAGTTGAATACTGCATTTTATAAGCGCGTGAAAGCTATTTGTAATTCGGTATTAATAGGTGTTGAGCATAACCCGAGGCCTATGGGAGGTTATTCGTTTAAAAAACGTTTAAAGAAACGATTAAAAGGGTTGCTTTACTCAAGGTATATTGATGTTTTTATAGGTGTTTCCAATAGTACAGTTGCAGAGCTTGTAGAAGACTATGGAGGCATTATTGCTTCAAAAACTAAGACTATTTATAATGGTGTTTTAATAGATGAGATTGTACCTAATACTCAACCTAGACGGTTGCATAACCCAAGTTATTTAGTTGTGTCTCATTTAAGACCCTCTAAAGGCATACAAGATTTGATACATGCAGTGCACAAGATACCAGAAGAGATACAGCAGCATATAAGGATAGATGTTTATGGCGATGGTCCTTATAGAGCTACTTTGCAAGATATGGTGACTGCTTATAAGTTGGGTGCTGTTTTTACATTTAAGGGTAGTAGTAGTGAACTCCATAGGTTGTATTCTAAATATGACTATATGTTGCAGCCTACCCATATGGAATGTTTTAGCTTGTCAATTTTAGAAAGTTTAGCAGCTAATGTACCTGTTGTGACGACGAATGTTGGTGGTAATGAGGAAGTGATAAGCTCCCATGGTAATGGATATATATATCCAGCCAAAGATATTTACAGACTTAAAGCGCTATTAATACATTTGTATGAAGGTACTTATAGTATTAGTGCAGATACGAGACCGTTGATACGTAATTCGTTTTCGATTGAGCGTATGGTGGCGCATCATTTTGATTTAATACAAACGTGTGTAACCAAATCATAGAGTATTTTGCTGACTTTTTCAAAATTAGAACGTAAAGGGCATTTAGGGAATCAATTGTTTCAAATTGCTTCAACAATAGGCATTGCTGTTAAAAATAAGCAGGCTTATGGGTTTAAACCTTGGAGTTACCAATCGTTTTTTAAACACCCACTTCCCTTAGCAGAAACCTTAGATTATGAGGTGTTTGAAGAGCAGGCTTTCCATTATGAGGCTATAGAACTTGAAGCTAAACATTATGACTTGGATGGTTGGTTTCAATCAGAGTATTATTTTGATACCAAGCTTACTAAAAAATACTTTGCTTTTAATGACGCTATTATACATAAGGTTAAGCACGTATATCCTGAGGTTTTTTTAAAACCAACCATTTTAATCTCTATTCGGAGAGGAGATTTTGTTGACCATCCAGATTATTTTCAGCTGCCTATTAGTTATTATCTCAATGCGCTTTTTTATCATTTTGAGGACTGGGAAGCACATCATATTGTTGTGGCAAGTGACGATATTGCTTATTGTAAGTTTCATTTTTCGGTATTACCTAATGTTTATTTCTTAGAGGACTTAAGTGGTATAGAACAGTTGTGCTTTGCAAGTTTGTGTCAGCATTTTATCATTAGTAACTCAACGTTTTCGTGGTGGTGTGCATGGTTAGGAGAACAGACGGACAGTAAAATTGTTAGACCGCTTTATAATTTTACAGCGGCGAAAAATGCTGTTGATAATGACAAGGATTACTTTCCTAAACGTTGGTTGGTTTATGATCATTTAGCTACTAAAATAGATTTAGGTAACATCAATCTTATGATAGCGCATGATGATGCGGTTCTTGTGGAGTATATGCGATCTAATTTTAATTATGGAGAATTGTATATTAAAACCCATACACCAGATGATAGTATTGAACGAGATAAGGCTCTAGTAGATGTTGGGCGGTATTTATTGCCTCCTTTAACCTTGAGTGTTGTGGCTAAACATATTATTGATACCCAAGAACCATTATCTGTTTTACTTAAAGGTCGATTATTGAAGACCTCAAAGCGATTGGATTATGGGGTTTTAAAAAGGCAATTTGATTATGGTATTTTTTCAAGGATTTTTGAGCCCAATTATAATGTACGAAGATCAAAGGTTATATGTAAAGCGATTCCTAGGGGTTTTAATGGTAATACCACAGATGCGTTAGATGTGATTGGTACTTCAACACGAGGAACTACCACACAGTATTATTCTTATGCTGGTACTATGGGGACTATTTTCCAATTTAAATACTATCTTGCGGTTCAGCGTCATACGACGATTAGAGCTGTTAAAAAAATGGTGAAAACAGTATTAAACATAAGAAGATCATAACTATGCATATCGGCTTTATTAGTTCTCATTATCCTTTTTCTCTCTCCACTAGAGTGGGTGGTATAGGAACTAGTATTAAAAACTTAAGTAAGGCACTGATAGCTCAAGGTCATCATGCTACAGTGTTTGTTTATGGTCAATCGCAAGATGCTATTTTTCAAGAAGAAGGTGTTAAAATTTATACCATTAAGAACAAAAAGGTAAAAGGATTGTCTTGGTACTTTACAAG
This sequence comes from Meridianimaribacter sp. CL38, assembly GCF_004328055.1. Taxonomy (NCBI): domain Bacteria; kingdom Pseudomonadati; phylum Bacteroidota; class Flavobacteriia; order Flavobacteriales; family Flavobacteriaceae; genus Meridianimaribacter; species Meridianimaribacter sp. CL38. The sequence goes on from NZ_QKWS01000004.1 coordinate 194,138, forward strand.
AAAGAAAATAGAACGTTTAGTACAGCAGGTTATCTTAGAAGCGCAAATTGATATTATTGAGGCACCGGATTGGACAGGGATATCGGCGTTTATGCGCTTTAGTGTGCCCTTAGTGATTAGACTTAATGGAAGTGACGGTTATTTTTGTCACCTAGAAAACAGAACCCAAAAATGGTTTAATGGTTTTTTAGAACAAAACGCATTACAACAGGCAGATGCCATTATATCGGTTAGTACATTTACAGCTGAACAAACCAAAGCGATATTTAATATTAAGAAAGATATTGTTACTTTATTTAACAGTGTAGATGTTGATGAATTTAGACCCATAGCGGTTGAGGTTGATACAAACGAAATACTATATTTTGGAGCTATTATTAGAAAAAAAGGAGTTTTAGATTTGGCTCACGTTTTTAATACTCTTGTAGAAGATCGACCAGAAACTACTTTACTTTTAATAGGGAATGATACCATGGATGTTTTTACTAAGTCTTCAACCTTAGCATTGTTTTACAGTATTTTAACCGATGAAGCACGAGCTAGGGTTAAGCATATTCCTGGAGTACCTTATACAGAGATTAAACACTATATAGCTAAAGCTGCAGTTGTTGTATTGCCTAGTTATGCAGAGGCTTTCCCAATGACTTGGTTAGAGACTTTGGCTATGGAGAAGCCTTTGGTGAGTTCAAATATTGGTTGGGCTAAAGAGTTAATGATAGATGGTAAAACAGGGTATATGGTGACTCCCGATGACCATAATGTCTTTGCTGAAAAGGTTATAGCGCTTTTAGAGGATGAAGGGTTACGCGTGAATATGGGGAGTTATGCTCGAGCACATGTTAAGCGTCATTTTTCCACTGCAATCATCACCAAACAAAACATTGATTATTATCACTCGTTAATACAAGGCTAATGGTAAAAGAGAAACTGATTTTTTTACATTCGCAATCTCCTAGGTCAGGACATAACTTTGTGGCTGATGTAATTAGAACAATAGTAGATTGTAAAACCCCAATAGATGTAAGAAGTGAATTGCCTATAACACCAGTTTTACATGCTTATCATAAGACTAAGTGCGGTTTTTATAAAAGTAAAGGAGGAGCAGATTATTTGGATAAATTGTTTATTAAGCCTCTTAAGTCCACTATTATGACTACAAAGGACAACTACCTTATTAAATATACTTCTTTTACGGGAACTCGTGAAGCGTTACATTATTTTCCTGAGGAACTTCATATTGTTTCTTTTAGAGACCCCAAGGATTGCTTGATATCTTATTTTAAAATTTTGAAGTACAACACAAAAGATATTAAATCCCTTATAAAAAAAATAGTATTACCCTTTGGTATATATCATTATTCATATGCTAGAAAATACGCTAAACGTATTGAGGCTTATTTCCCGAATCTGGATGATTGTTTTGTGGTTAAGTATGAAGATTTAGTAAGGCGTGATGAAACCACATTAAAACGTTTAATGAACTTGTTTGAAGTTTCTATGGATGTTAAGACATTGTCTATGAGTATAGATAGCATTGATGTTATTAATACTTCTTTTTTTAAAGAAGAAACCCATTCGGATGATATGTGGAAGGCCACTAAGAAAACAGAACGATTTAACCCCATAAACAGGACTTATGGTTTTAATGCCTTACAATTATTGGGTATTAAAATGGGCTCATTGCGTTTACGACGCAAAATGGGTTATGTTTAAAAAAAATAATAGAACCATTGGATTTTAAAATTTATACAACATCATCAAACGAGACACTTTTGTACGTTGGTACTCCAAATTTTGAACTTTTGGATGCCTTAGCTGCAGGACCTGGAGACTTATGGCATAGTAGTATGCAACAAGGTTTTAAGAACTGTTTTCCGGAATTGGTTTATCAAACTTCAGCATACTGGTGCTTTTTGAATGATTTTGAGACAGATTATCTATCAGTTAACTGGAGAGTAAATGTAGAAGCGTTTGTTATAAGAGCATCTGTTTGGGAACAGATTGAAGGGGTTGATTCCAACTATAGCCATCCGCTAATGAAAGGATTGGATTTAGGTTTTGGATTAATTAGAACTTATTTTGGTATTCCTTTGTTTGTGAAAGGATTGTTTGAGCCCCAAACACAAGAAATTAAAATTCCAACAGTAGATAGGTACTATTTTTTTGCTAAGCATTTTAAGAAGCGCCATCGATTTTATATGATGCTGAGGCAAGGAGTGTTTAAGTTTCCAAACGAATTGCGTGCCTATTTAAAAACAAAAAACAGAACATTCTTTTTTGATACTCCTATAAAGGTTAGAGATTTAAAACCTATAGAAGGTTCTCCAACTGTGAGTTTGGTGATTCCAACTATGAAACGACAAGCATTTACGGAGTTGTTATTGAAGGATTATAATGCGCAAACCTACCCTATAAAAGAAGCGGTTATTGTAGACGCGACTCCAGAAGCAGAGCGTGATGCTCAATATTATCGTCCTGAACATTTTAACTTTGATATTAAACTAAAATGGCAGACCACCAAAGGAAGTTGTCGTGCTCGAAATGAAGCCATAGACTTATGTACAGGCGATTATATTATTTTTGCTGATGATGATGTGCGTGTGTTACCTGATTTTGTAGAGCATCATGTTAAATTGTTACAAACCTATAATGCTAGTGCTTGCAATGGACTTGATGTTATGGCTGAGCATACCCAACAGGATTTAAATGATTTGAAATTGCGTTTGGATCAATTAGGTTCGTCAAGGTGGCGCGTTGGAACTTCCCCTATATTTAGTAATGCTAATTCGTGTGTGAGACGTGATGTAGTGATGAAGTTGCAAGGTAATGATATCAATTTTGATGGTGGTTATGGTGAGGATTCTGATTTTGGTGTTCGTATCTTAAAGTCAGGAGAGGTGTTATTACATAACCCCTTTTCGGCAAACCTGCACCTGAAGCCACCTGAAGGCGGTTATCGTTTTTGGGGGAAAGAGTCTAGGATATTAGGTAAGCAGCGCAAAGCGCAACCTTGGGAGCTAGATACGCCTGTAAAGTGGATTAGACCAGTACCTAGCCCAACAGTTACTTATGGTATTTTAAAGCATTATAACCCTAAGCAAGTAAAGGAATGGCGGATAAAGCACTTTTTTTTATATGTTTCTAGAGGCTCTAAATTAATGATCCCTCTAAAATTGGTAAAGCTGTTGTATAAGCAGATACAGTTTAATACGTCGCTGTTTTATGCCAGAAAGCTGCTTAAGTTAGGTCAACGAAATTCTTAAAACAGATGGATTTTTCTTTAGTTGTTTGTACCTATATGCGCCCAAAAGCGTTATTGAATCTCCTTTACTCTGTAGAGCAGCAAACGTTATATCCTAATGAGATAGTGATAATAGATGGTTCATTGAATACAGCAACGCAAGTGGCTCTAGAAGCGCATGAGTTTGCTAATTTGGTGTACTATAAGGTGACAGCAGAGAATAGAGGATTAACCAAGCAGCGTAACTTTGGTATTACAAAGGTGTCTAAAACCACTGATGTTGTGTGTTTTTTAGATGATGATACCATTTTAGATCCTCATTATTTTCAGCAATTACTGGTTACTTATAAAGACTATCCAGATGCATTGGGTGTAGGTGGTTATATTAGTAATGAAGTCCAATGGGAGCCCGAAAACGGTGTTAGAACGCACCATTATTTTTATTATGATGGTTGGCAACGGAAAGAGCCATTACGGTTTAAGGTAAGGCGTGCTTTTGGTTTACAGCCTGATACACCTCCTTGTATATTACCCTCATTTTCTCACGGACGTTCGGTGGGTTTTTTACCACCTTCGGGACACACCTATCCAGCAGAACAACTTATGGGGTGTGCGATGTCTTTTAAGAATAGCGCTTTTGAGCATTTGCGCTTCTCTTCTTATTTTGAAGGCTATGGGTTGTATGAGGATGCTGATTTTTGTTTACGGTTGTCTAAACTAGGGACTTTGTATGTGAATACAAATGCACAACTAGAACATCATCATGAAGCAGCAGGACGCCCAAATGCTTATAAATATGGTAAAATGGTTTTGAGAAATGGTTGGTACATCTGGCGCGTAAAATACCCTAATCCAAGCCTTAAAGCACGATTGAAATGGCATCTTACAGCAGTGTTGCTTATGAAGTTAACAGTGTTGGGAGTTGTAATGTCCTCACGAAAAAAAGCAGCCCTTAGTGAAGGGTTAGGACGTTTTGTGGGGTGGTGGACAGTTTTGTTTTATCCACCAAGCGAACAGTTATGACGTTTAACACTATAAGGCGCTAAATGATTGGGTTATTTTTAACCATTTGCAACAGTAAAAATGAATAAGAGATGAAATTAGCAATAATTACTATTGTTCGGCATAGTTATCACAATGATAAGTATTATGGGTATGCGCCTTATGTACGCGAGATGAACCTTTGGGGTAAGTATGCTGATGAATTATTGGTGTTAGGGCCAAGACAGACTAACAACGCTATAGATGCTATAGATACCTTTTATCAGCATGATGCTGTGCGTTTTTTTGGTGTGCCCAATTTTAATATTTTAACTCTTTGGCAAGCCCTTAAAGCTGTATTTGTAGTGCCTTTCATTTTTATTAGATGCTGCTATGTGATGTCTAAGGCAGATCATATTCATTTACGTTGCCCAGGGAACATTAGTTTAATAGCCTGTTTTGCGCAGTTGTTGTTTCCTTTTAAATCAAAATCTACAAAATATGCAGGTAATTGGGATCCTAATAGTAAGCAACCTTGGAGCTACCGTTTGCAGCAAGCCATTTTACGAAATACTTTTTTAACACGTCATATGAAAGTGTTGGTTTATGGTGAATGGCCCAATGAAACGCGAAATATTTATCCTTTTATTTCGGCTACATATACCGAGGCTGAAAAGATGCCTTTTGTAAAACGTGATTATACTAACACTTTAGAGTTTGTCTTTGCAGGTGCTTTGGTAGTGGGTAAACGCCCTTTATTAACCATCAAAATTATTGAAGCTTTAAACGCAAAGGGAATTGTCTCTAAACTGCATATGTTTGGAGATGGTCCTTTAATGTCTGAGTTAAAAGCCTATGTGAGTGAGCGTAGACTAGAGAGGCAGGTTGTGCTGTATGGTAACCGGGATAAGGAAGAAGTCAAAAAACAATTGATACAGTCTCATTTTAATATTTTACCGTCAAAGAGTGAAGGGTGGCCCAAAGCGGTAGCTGAAGGTATGTTTTTTGGCTGTATTCCTGTGGCAACACCAGTGTCTTGTGTGTCATGGATGTTAAGAGAAGGTGCTCGAGGCATCTTAATTGAACCAGATTTAGAACAGGCAGTTTCGAAAATTATGAACACCTTAACTCATAGCAATTTAGATGCCATGGCTAAAGCAGCAATGGATTGGTCGCAGCAGTACACTTTTGACCGTTTGGAAGCTGATATTAAAGCCGTTTTGGAGGAAAGTTTTTAGTAGGTAGTTTGCTTTGCCTTTTGTTGTTTTTAACTTAATAGGTGTTGTTCCTGTCTTAAAACGAGAGTGTATACTATAGTTTTTTTATTTTAGCAAAAAAAGGATATGCGGGTGTTACAGTTAATAGATAGTTTGGATGCTGGAGGAGCTGAACGCATGGCAGTGAATTTAGCCAATGCGCTATCAGAACGTATTGACAGTTCCTATTTATGCACCACACGCGCTGAAGGATTGCTTAAGGATGCTATCGTTCCTAATGTGGGCTACATGTTTTTAAATAAATGTTCTACATACGATATAAAAGCTTACAGGAGATTTATTAAGTTTATTAAAACCGAACAGATAGATATTGTGCATGCCCATTCAACCTCCTTTTTTTTAGGCACTTTAGCAAAACTAGTTTCTCCTAAGTTGACACTGGTATGGCATGATCATTATGGTAACAGTGAAATGCTTTCGAAGCGTCCACATAAAGTACTGCAATGGTGTTCAGGTTATTTTGACTGGGTGTATTGCGTGAATGAAAATTTACAAAATTGGGTTAAAACTCATTTAAAATGTAAGCACGTATTTTATTTGTCAAACTTTGTAGATGTTTTAGATGTGAAGGATGAAGAGACACGATTAAAAGGGCAAGATGGTAAACGTATAGTGTGTTTAGCAAATTTAAGGCCTCAAAAAGACCACATTACCTTGTTAAGAGCTTTTAAGCAGATTAAACACATGCATCCAGATTGGAGCTTACATTTGGTAGGTAAAGATTTTGATGATGATTATGCACAAAACTTGCGTACGTTTATTGTAGCAGAAGGCTTGATTGAACATGTGTTTTTATATGGGAGCTGTAAGGATGTAGGTTATATTTTAAAGCAGTGTACAATAGGCGTTTTGTCTTCGTGCTCTGAAGGGTTGCCTCTTGCTTTACTGGAATACGGTTTGGGGGCATTGGCTGTAGTAGCTACTAATGTGGGAGATTGTAAAAAAGTGATTGTAGATGCGCAACATGGACAGTTGGTTCAGGCTGAAGATGCTGAGGCTTTATCGGAGGCTATACAAGTATTTATCAATGACTTTGAGTTTAGGGCTGAAAGTGCTAGAGTATTACATGCTTTTGTAAAGCAACACTATTCTAAATCAGCTGTTATAGCGCGAGTATGTGAAGATTATCAGAAAGGAGTGGTGGCTTATGAGTAGGACAAGAATGAGAACCAAAAAAAAATACCGTTTTACCAATGACCTTTATGTGTTTTTGGTGGTTGTTCATATTGTTTTAGGAGTGTTTATTAACCAAATACCAGGGTTTTCAAAACTTTACTTTGCACTAGTTTGTGCTTTTTTTATAATTAACATCATTATCGCCTTACCTAAAGACAAAACCATGTGGGTGCTTTTTGGTTGTGCTTATATAGCCGCAGCAGAGTCCTTGTTTCGTATGACTGGAGGTGGGCTTTTTTATGAGTTTTCTAAATATTTTGTCATTCTCTTGACATTGATGGGGATGTTTTATAATGGTATTTCAGGAGGCGCTTATCCTTATTTTATGTATTTAATTTTAATGGTGCCTGCGGTATTGGTAGCGTCCATTAACTTGGGGTATGATTTGAATTTTAGAACTAGTGTTGCTTTTGTACTCAGTGGTCCGGTGTGTTTAGGTATCTCGGCATTGTATTGTTATAAAAAGCGAATTACCAATGAACAACTTTTACAGGTCGTTGCTTGTATGAGCTTTCCAATTATTACAATGACTACACATTTGTACCTTTATAACCCTAGCGTAAAAGAGGTTTTAACCGGAACAGGTTCCAGTTTTGCTACTTCCGGAGGTTTTGGACCTAATCAGGTGTCTACATTACTCGGTTTGGGAATGGTTGCTTTGGTGGTACGTGTTTTTTTAAAATCTCCATCTTTGTTTTTAAAACTTCTTAACTTGGGTCTATTATGTGCAGTTAGTTTTAGGGCTTTAGTTACCTTTAGCAGAGGAGGTGTTTTTGCTGCTATTATTGTTGTAGGTGCTTTTTTATGGTTGTTGTATTGGCAATCAGGCTTCAAAAGAAAGCAGCAGATTATAGGCATGTTTGTGCTTTTAGTTTTAGGTGGTGTTATTACTTGGGCGATCAGCTCTAGTCAAACAGAGGGATTAATAGATAATCGCTATACTAATAAGGATGCAACGGGACGAGAGAAAGAAGACGTTTCGACAGGACGCTTAGAATTGTTTGTGCATGAAATACAAGGGTTTCTTGAGCATCCCTTTTTAGGAGTAGGTGCTAGTGGAATGAAACAGGAGCGTCTTGAAGAGGGAGGGAAAATTGTAGCCTCTCATAATGAAATAAGTAGATTGCTTTCTGAGCATGGGATTTTAGGAATTATCATGTTATTGTTATTGGTTTTTAGACCCTTGGTGTTTCGTTCTCAGCATAAGGGAAATGTACTTTTCTATGCCTTTTTGGCTTTTTGGTTTGCTACTATTAATCACTCAGCAATGCGTATTGCAGCACCCGGATTTATATATGCCTTAGCTTTATTACATATAACACATGAAAAACGTCCTGTACATAGGCAACAACTTAAGAGGAAACCATCGTAATCCTTCATATATTTCGGTATTAGGGCCTTTGCTAGAACGTGAAGGATATAGTGTTTGGTATGCGTCTTCAAAAGCTAACATTGTACTGCGGCTTTTAGAAATGCTTTACGCTGTTATTAAGCATAGAAAAACTACGAATTGTGTGTTGATTGATACCTATAGTACGCTAAACTTTTATTATGCTTTTGCGGTAAGCCAGTTGTGTAGACTGCTTAAATTAGACTACGTGCCTATATTGCATGGTGGGAATTTACCCAAAAGACTCCATAGAACACCCAAGCTAAGCGGTATGATTTTTAATCATGCTAAACAAAATGTGTCTCCATCGCATTATCTCTATGAACGTTTTAAAGTTCATGGAATGGCTAACGTGACGTTTATACCTAATGCTATTTCGATTGACGATTATCCGTTTAAAGAACGCTCTTATACCACTATAAAATTATTATGGGTACGTTCATTTTCGGTGCTTTATAACCCAGAACTAGCAGTTAAGGTCTTAAAAACACTATTGAATAAAGGTTATAAAACCACCCTTTGTATGGTGGGACCTGATAGTGATGGTACCTTAGCCAATGTAAAAGCCTTGGCTTCTATCTTAGGGGTTGAAGTGACCTTTACTGGAAAGTTGAGTAAAGCGGCATGGACCCAACTGTCTCAAGACTATAATTGTTTTATTAACACCACTAATTTTGACAACACGCCAGTAAGTGTGATTGAGGCTATGGCTTTAGGTTTGCCTATAGTGTCTACCAATGTGGGTGGAATGCCTTATTTAATACAACATCAACAAGAAGGGTTGCTTGTAGCTCCTGAATCGGTAGAAGCTATGGTAGAGGCTATCCTTTATCTGTTTGAACACGCTACTGAACGCGATCACATGATAGCTAATGCTAGAGCAGTTGCCGAGTCTTTTGACTGGAATTGTGTTAAACAACTATGGAAAGATGTATTGTAACCAAAAAACTTGCTTCATTATTTGATATGTTAAACTTCTTTTTATATTTATACTCAAATCAGAGGCTTAGATGAGTAAACTCAAGACTGACATCCATTTTGAGATTTCCGAACGAAAGGTGTTGCTGCGTATACTGGATATTGTAATGGTGTTTTTGGGACTGTATCTTCTTGAGCAGTTTTTTGATTTTAATTACCTTACACTTCATCAAGAACATGGAGTCGCTTTATTGGTTTTAGCCTTTTATCTTACTATTTTAGGGACCGTTTTTGAAATTTATGATTTACAAAAGTCCAGTACCCTAGATGTTACGTTTAGGAATGTAGTGCTTACTGCCTCAACAGTTGTATTGATATACATGTTAACTCCTTTCTTTACGCCTTTTTTACCTGATAAACGTATTGAAATAGTATATTTCTATTCGTCAATTATTGTTATGGTGTTTTTATGGCGTGTGGTATATGTGACGTTTATTACTAAGCCTAGGTTTTATAAAAAAGTACTACTGGTAGGCGAGATTTCAAATATTGAAAGCATTATTAAACCTTTAAAACAAGCCGATCCTAATTACAAAATAGTTGGGTTTATTAACTGTGAACAAGAGCACGAAGCACCTATTAAGTTTAGAGGGCTTAAAGAGTTTCAGCCTCACGAGTTATTGTCAGTTATTAATGAGCAGAATATTTCGGAGATTCTAGTGGCAGCTTATAACTCTGAGACTATTACTAATGAGATATATGGTAGTCTTATGATGCTTTTAGAAAGCGGTTTTACCATTCGTGAATACACTCAAGTTTATGAAGAGATTACCCATAGAGTGCCAATTCAATTTGTAGGTAAGGATTTTTATAAATACTTCCCGTTTAGTAGAAGTCATCAAAATAAACTCTATCAACTTTTTCATCGTTCATTTGATCTTATTTTTTCTACTGTAGGATTGCTTTTTGGAGTAGCTATGCTGCCTATCATTCTTATAGGGAATCTTATCGCGAACAGAGGCCCTTTGTTTTATGTTCAAGAACGTGTTGGAAAAAACGGAGCTGTTTTTAACATTGTGAAGCTTAGAAGTATGATTGTTAATGCAGAATCGTCAGGAGAGGCCAAATGGGCTCAAAAAAATGACAGTAGAGTGACTCCGTTTGGGCGTTTTTTAAGACGTTCGAGAATTGATGAAATTCCGCAGTTTGTTAATGTGCTTAAAGGCGAAATGAGTGTGATAGGACCTCGACCAGAGCGTCCTTATTTTGTTAACGAGCTGTCTCAGATTATTCCTTTTTATGAAATGCGCCACGTGATAAAGCCTGGACTAACAGGTTGGGCACAAATAAAGTCGAGGTATGGAAGTTCGGTTGATGATAGTTTAACGAAGTTACAATACGACCTTTACTACATTAAGCATTGTAGCTTTTTTATGGACGTTAATATCCTAGTGAAAACCTTGAGTGCTGTGTTGTATTATAGAGGGCAGTAAGTAGTGGGTTTAGTTTGTTGTGCTGTTTTTAAAGTAACGTAACAAGAATATATACCTTATCGCTAAGGCGATTAGTAAAGGTGTTAAGGTGATGGCGAATACTTGTACTCCTGTTAGCCAATGAAATACCAATAGGCAGAGCATAGTTATTAAAAAAAAGAGGTATCTTAAAAACCATTTAGAAGGTGTTGGTTTTAATACTTGTTGTATTACAAATACGTTAAGTGCAAATGCCCATAACAGATTATAGTTGTTTGCTGTGGCACTATGGTCGGTAGCAAACCAAAGCAGTAAAAGTACTATTCCAATACAGCCTGTAACAGAAAAGATAATACCGTCTAGCAACTTGCTGCGTTTCTTTTTCTTATAATCTTTGTAAGTGATTAGTATAATAAGTAATGCTAAAATACTAAGTATAAACAAAGGGCTAAGTAAGAAGTTAGAAGACCCTAGTTGTTCTTTTTTTGTATAGAGTACTTGAGATTGTTTGACTAGAGGTTGTCCGTTTTGTAATGTAGCAGTACTAAAAAACCTATAGATATTTTCAGGAAGAAAAAGTTGTTCGTTAGGTGTTGCTGTTTTATCTATAACAGACCCTAAGGCAATATCAATCCCTAAACTTCCCCAACTGTTTTTGTTGAGGTTGTTTTGAATGAGCGTTCTAAAGGTTTGCTCTTGGTAATCTTCAGGTGTGTTATAGGTAATATTTTGGTCTAAAGCAGTGTTGGCTACATCTCTTATTCTAGTCGCGCAATTGTCATAAAAAAAATCGTAAAGGTAAGCTCTGTTTTCAGGTTTGTAATTGTTCTGTAAATAATTGAAAAGTGCTTGTTGTTCTTCTGTAGTGATATTTAAAACCTGTTCTTTTACGGTTCTGTTGTAGTACACATAGGCTCTGTAAAAGTCTTCAAAATTATGTTTGCTAATAAGGTAGTTGAGTTTTCCTTGTGCGAATTTTAAATAGAAATTAGGCGCATCAAAATCGTATTGTCCGTAGCCGTAAACTACATCTAGACCTTGTGTTCTATCTTTGATTCTAAATCCGCTATGTCCAAAAGCATCGTTTAAAGACGCTCCTGGTCCTATTGTAAGAACACTTATTTCGGCATTAGGTGATAGTACCTGTTGTGCGCTTGCTGTGTTTATTGCTAATAATAAAACAATAAGGCTAAAAAGACATCTCATAAGTAGCTATTATTTATCTAAAGATACTAAAATCGAGTTTTAGGGAAAACACGTTAGAGTATAAGGCAGCGCTTTGGTCTCCTATGTCGGTAAACGCATAATCTAGCTGAATGCCTTTGTATTTGAAGCCTACACCAAAATTAGGTTGGAAGGTTAAATCTTCAGAATCATCAAACTGTAATTCGTTTTGGAAATTCCCAGCGCCTAAACGTAAAAACACCAAGTCGGTATACCCAAACTCAAAACCAAGCGCAGGATTGACACTAGCAAAGGAGGTAGAGATGATGTCGTTGTTTTGTTCAAAACGCACATTTAGGTCTAAAGCTGCTAAGAGTGAATAGTCATAGTGAAATATCCATTGCTTAGACATCCCTATTTGTAGCTTAGGGATCGTGATTTCTGAACTTTCAGGGAGTTCCTGGTTTTGTCCTTCAACCGCACCACTTATTTGTTCAAACTTTTCTTCGTCTATAGACCACGCATTAAACGTTGTGGTAATATCTCTTGCCATAATCCCAAATTTCCAGTCGTTTTCCGATTGAAATTGTACACCTAAGTCTAAACCAAATCCCCAAGATGAGGCAAAATCACCAATAATCCTTCTAATAACTTTAGCATTAACACCATAACTTAGTCCAGGAACAGGTAGGTCTCTAGCATAGGAAAAGGTAAGGCCATAATCGGCAGTTGAAAAGAGTTTAACTCTGTCGTAATTAATATTTCCTTGGTCGTCAATAAGCTGAGTAGTGTCTAAAATATCATCGACTCCAAAACGTATTAACGAGATACCTACTGCGCTTCTGTCGTCTAAAGGCATTGCAAAAGCTGCATAGTTGTAGTTGGCAATATTAGCAAAATAACTAGAGTGCATTAATGCCAGTTGGTTGTCTTCGAGTGCTATTAAACCAGCAGGATTCCAGTAACCTGAATTGACATCGCTTGTGTGCGACACCACTGCGTTGCTCATCCCTAATGCAGCAGCATCCACACCAATATTCATAAATTCGTTAGAGTACTTTCGGGTGGTTTGCGCGTTACTTAACAATGAAACTAAGGTAAGCGTAAGGAGTATGTACTTTTTCAATAGCAAAAATTTTTACAAATATGCACAATATTTTTCATCTATTAAACTAGAAATTAGAGGAGATATTGTATAGGAAGTGCAAGTTGCCTCACTATTTTCAAAATAGTTTTCTATTTTTACACAAAACTAATAGACAACTTTTGAAACGACACATTCCTAACCTTGTTACGCTTCTGAATTTATTTTGTGGCGCTGTTGCTGTAATTTTTGCAGTGCATAACAATTTTGTAACTGCTGCAGTATTTGTTTTCTTAGGAATTTTCTTTGACTTTTTTGATGGGCTTTTAGCTCGAAAACTCAATGTGCAAAGTGAAATAGGACTTCAGCTAGACTCTTTGGCTGATATGGTAACTAGCGGATTGGTACCTGGGATTATCATGTTTAAGTTATTGGCTTTAAGTATGAATGGTTCTGGTTTTTATGAGCCTACAAGAGATTGGACTTCTGCAATGCATTGGTATGACTTAAATGTGTCGCCTTTTGCGTTTTTTGGGTTGTTGATTACTTTGGCTTCTGGGTATCGCTTGGCGAAATTTAATGTGGATGAAGACCAGCAAACCTATTTTAAAGGTTTACCAACACCTGCCAATGCGTTATTGATTATTTCATTGCCATTAATAATGGAGTTTCAAAATCATTCGTTTTTAAACGCTGTGATTCTTAATCCTTGGTTTTTATTGGTGCTGACAGTTGTAAGTAGCTACTTGCTTGTATGTAACCTAAAACTCTTTGCGCTAAAATTTAAGGATTGGAGTTTTAAAAATAATAGTGTACGCTATGTCTTTATTATTTTAAGCGCTGTGTTGTTAATTGCTTTGCAGTTTGCAGCAATACCACTAATTATAGCTTTATATATTTTAGTTTCTCTGTTCACTAAATAACCTCATTTACTATGCTTGAAAATATTTTTACCCTTTTAATGCTTGTGATGTTGCAAGCTGTTCTTGGATTTGATAACTTGTTATACATTTCACTAGAATCTAAAAAAGCACCAGAACAAGATCGAAAGCGCGTAAGAAAAGTAGGGATTTTAATAGCTATAGGGTTACGTATTGTGCTGTTGTTTTTGTTGGTGTCGCTTATTGATTATTTTCAAGAACCATTTTCGTTTTTAACAGGAGACTTTAAAGATGTTGCAGAGTTTGCATTTAATGGTCATAGTTTAATTGTCTTAATAGGAGGTGGGTTTATCATCTACACTGCTATTAAAGAAATATGGCATATGATTTCTAAACACGACTTAACACAAGATGTTGATGCTGCTAATTCCAAACGGAGTAAGTCTGCCAATGCTGCCATAGTGAGTATTGTGTTAATGAACTTAGTGTTTTCTTTTGATTCTATTTTAGCGGCTATTGGTTTAACTAGTGATATTGAAAATCCTACCACAGCCTTTATTATCATGGCTATTGCTATAGTGATAAGCGGATTGCTAATGCTTATTTTAGCGGATAAGATTTCGGCGTTTTTGGCAAAAAACAGAATGTACGAAGTACTTGGATTGTTCATACTATTCATAGTTGGTATCATGCTAGTTACCGAAGGTGGTCATTTGGCACACATTAAATTGTTTGGAAACGAAATAGTGCCAATGAGTAAAACAACTTTCTATTTTGTATTGGCTGTTTTGGTTATTGTAGATGTGGTTCAAGGTCGTTATCAAAAGAAGTTATTAGCAGAAAGCCAACATGCTAAAATGAAACAAGGTGAAGGGTCGCATTAGCATTAAGTACTTTGTTAAGCTATTTTTAATTGTAGTTTTAACAGTGGTTGTTATACAAGTCCTTCACTTATTAACATCTAATAGTAGTGCTCTAGCAGGAAGTTTTATAGAAACTCTCTTGGGTTATCTTGTTACAATAACGAGTTTGCCATTGAGCTTGATAGATAGAAGCTACCCGTTTTATGCTATGGGAAGTTTATGGAAGGTTTTATTGCTAGTGCTTATCAATCTACTATTACAAACTACGCTTTTGTACGTGTTATTAAAGACAGTGTTTAAGAAAGGGAAATAATTAAAACTCCAATCGTTTTTTACGAAGCTCAAAGTTTTGCCCTAGATACACTTTACGTACCATTTCGTCTGCAGCTAAATCTTCAGGGATACCAGCTTTAAGAATACTACCTTCAAACATTAAATAGGTTCTGTCAGTAATTGCTAAAGTTTCTTGTACGTTATGGTCGGTAATAAGGATACCAATATTTTTTTTGGTTAATTGGGCTACAATACGTTGTATGTCCTCAACCGCAACAGGGTCAACACCTGCAAAAGGTTCATCTAATAAAATGAAATTTGGGTCGGTTGCCAAGGCTCTTGCAATTTCGGTTCTACGACGCTCACCACCAGAGAGTAAGTCGCCTCGGTTTTTTCTAATATGTCCTAAACCAAACTCTTCAATTAAGGATTCCATTTTAAGATGTTGCTCTTTTTTGCTAAGCTTGGTGAGTTGTAACACGCTTAAAATATTATCTTCAATACTCAATTTTCTAAATACTGAAGCTTCTTGTGCTAGATATCCAATTCCGTTTTGAGCCCTTTTGTACATTGGGTATTTGGTGATGTCAGTGTTTTCTAAATAAATAGTTCCACCATTAGGTTTTATCAACCCAACAATCATATAAAAGGATGTGGTTTTACCAGCACCATTAGGACCTAAAAGACCTACGATTTCACCTTGATTAACTTCAAGGGACACATCTTTTACCACGCGACGTCCATTATAGGACTTCATTAAATTTTCGGCTCTTAATTTCACAGGCTTAACATTTTGAACACTGTTTACTATGACGGCAAACTTACGATTTTTAATTTGATTAGTACACGTTGTACTAAACTCCAAAAGTTACCAAAACGTATTTGAAGGTTTGATTTTAACTCAATTTTAGGGTCTATTGCAAAATCAGAACGTGTAAATGTATTGGTTTCAGGATACTGTAGTTTTTCAGCATTTGAAATGTTTTCTTGATGCACCAGTTGAATCCAAAGGCGTTTAGTATTGATTTGAACAGATGGTACCTCACTCCACAAATTATGACGCCTGCTTAATACCGTTTTAAAATTAGCTTTAGCTTCAATTAAACTTATAAAAGCATTACCTACATAATGCATCTTTCGAAGAGTAGGTTTTTTATTTTGCTTTAGGATAAGTTGATAACCCTCAGTGCAGTCGATAGTTAACTGTTCTTGAGGTTTAAAATGTGATTGAATAGTATCTACAAAGGTGTTATGGATCGCATCATCATTATCTAAACGTGTTGTGATAAGGTGTGTGTCCGTTTCAAGTAACGACTGATTTATAGCGTTAGAAATAGTTTCAGAAAATTGTTCTTGACCATCAATGTAGAGCAGCTGAATATTACTATATGTATTAGCAATAGCCTCTATCTTTCGCTTGTAAGCCTTTGGTGTTTTTGTATCGAAACACAGTAACCAAACAAAGTTTTGATTGGTTTGCTGTTGTACAGAAGGTAAGCAATAGGTTTCAAAAAGCTGAAATCGATTAGCTAACCAAGTTTCAGAAAGCACATCATCACCATGTTTTGTTACAGACCATTCTTTAAGTCTTAAATTAAAACGTGTGATGATAAAGTGCTTAAACATTGGTTGTTAATTAGTTTTGTGCTTCTAAAGCATCCCAAAATTCATAGGCTCTTCGCAAATGAGGAATAACAATAGTGCCACCAACAAGTGTAGAAATGCTTAAAGCTTCAACTACTTCAGCTTTGCTTAAACCAGCTTCGTGGCAGGATTGTAAATGGTATTTGATGCAATCGTCACAACGTAATACAGTAGAGGCTACCAAGCCCAAAAGCTCTTTGGTTTTTACATCCAAAGCACCTTCAGAAAAGGCATTGGTATCTAGGTTAAAAATACGTTTTATGATTTTGTTATTGTCAGCAAGTATGGCATCGTTCATCCTAGAACGATAGTCATTAAATTCTTTAATTATATCAGACATGTTTTGCTTTTTTATTTTGTTTTTTTACCACAAATTTTGAAATGTATATACTTACTTGGTACAGTATTAATATAGGAATAGCCACAATTACCTGACTTGTAATATCAGGAGGTGTTATGATTGCCGAAAGGATTAATACAATAACTAAGGCAAACTTGCGGTATTTTTTAAGGAACTCAGGTGTAACCAACCCTATTTTTGTTAGGAAATAAATAAGAATAGGTAATTCAAAAATAAAACCAGACGCCAAAGAGGATGAGCGTACCAAAGAGATGTAAGAACTAATATCTATCTCATTTGAAATTTGCTGACTTACTGTATAGGTTCCTAAAAAGTTAATAGATAAAGGTGTTACAATATAATATCCAAAAAGGACACCAATAAAGAATAGTAAGGATGCAATAATTATAAACCCTCTAGAATGTTTACGTTCGTTTTCATGAAGTCCAGGACTTATAAATTTCCAGAATTGATAGATTACAAACGGAAATGCAATAACCAAACCAGCATAAATAGACGTCCAAATGTGAGCAGAGAATTGTCCGCCCATGGTTCTGTTTTGAATAATAAACGGAAACTCATCAGCACAAAACGTGGTGTCAACACCTACAAAGGTTGAAATGTCACAAAGTATTCTATAGGTAGGAAAGCTCATTTGTTTAGGACCAAAAATGATGGTTTCAAAAATGAATCCTTTAAAAACAAAAGCCACCACACCAGCAATTAATATTGCTACTATAGCTCTAATTATATGCCATCTTAAATCTTCAAGATGATCAAGAAATGACATTTCATTGATGTTCTTTTTTGCCATTAGATAATTCCTTCTTTGATGAGGTCGTGTAGATGTACAACTCCAGCATATTTACCTTTATGTTCTACTAAAAGTTGAGAAATACCGTGTTCTTCCATAACTTCCATAGCATCAACAGCCATTGCGTTTTCATCAATACGTTTTGGATTGCTGCTCATAATATCTTTTGCGGTTAACCCAGAAAACGAATCGGTTTTGGTAAGCATACGTCTTAAGTCACCATCAGTAATAATACCTACAATTTTGTGGTCTTCTACCACAGCAGTTACACCAAGCATTTTTTCAGAAATTTCAACAATAACTTCTTTTACATTAGTATTGAGTGTTACTTGAGGTTTTTGATTAACCGAAGATAAATCGCTTACTCTTAAGTACAGTCGTTTACCAAGAGCTCCTCCAGGATGGTATTTTGCAAAATCTTTACTTGAGAATCCTCGTAATTCCAATAAGCAAATCGCTAAAGCATCACCAATAACTAATTGCGCAGTGGTACTGGTTGTAGGTGCTAGGTTATTTGGGCAAGCTTCTTGCTCTACATAAGCATTTAAAATATAATCGGCTTGTTGTGCTAAAAATGAGGTGTTATTACCAGTAATGGCAATCATTTTATTTTTTGCATTCTTAATAAGTGGTACCAATACCTTAATTTCTGGTGTGTTTCCACTTTTAGAAATACAAATTACTACATCGTCTTCAAGAATTAAACCTAAATCACCATGAATAGCATCAGCAGCATGCATAAAAACTGCAGGAGTTCCTGTAGAATTTAATGTGGCTACAATTTTATTAGCGATAATGGCACTTTTACCAATACCTGTAATAATTACACGTCCTTTGGAGTTATATATAAGTTCAACTGCATTTGCAAAGTCATCGTCAAGTAAATTACTTAAATTAGCGATAGCATTTTGCTCAATAGCGATTGTTTTTTTTGCAGTATTAAGGATAGAATCTTTAATGTTCAAAATTTATTAATTTTTGGGTTTGATGCGTCTAAAGAAATTGTTATCTTTATTGTTATGCAAATGTATATAAAATACTAATAGGGATTAATGAGTATAAAAGAAATTGACTTACATTCAGCACTCAAACAATACTTTGGTTTTTCAAAATTTAAAGGGCTTCAAGAGCCTGTAATAAAAAGTATAGTTCAAGACAACGATACTTTTGTGATTATGCCTACAGGTGGCGGAAAATCACTGTGTTATCAGTTGCCAGCACTTATTAAAGACGGAACAGCAATTATTGTTTCGCCTTTAATTGCCTTAATGAAAAACCAAGTAGATGCCATAAGAGGTGTGTCGAACGAAGAAGGAATTGCACATGTTTTAAATTCTTCTCTCAATAAAACAGAAGTTAGAAAAGTAAAAGAAGATATTGTAAATGGAGTTACAAAATTACTTTATGTAGCGCCAGAATCTTTAACTAAAGAAGAACATGTTGAGTTTTTAAGGTCTGTACAAATATCATTTATGGCTGTTGATGAAGCCCATTGTATTAGTGAATGGGGACACGATTTTAGACCAGAATACCGAAATTTAAGACATATTATAAAGCGAATTGGTGATAACATACCTATTATTGGTTTAACAGCAACTGCTACACCTAAGGTACAAGAAGACATCTTAAAGAGTTTAGATATCACCAAAGCCAATACCTTTAAAGCATCCTTTAATAGACCAAATCTTTTTTACGAAGTACGTCCTAAAACTAAAAGCGTCGATGCCGATATTATTCGATTTATAAAGCAAAACGAAGGAAAATCGGGTATTGTATATTGTTTAAGTAGAAAGCGAGTTGAAGAATTAGCACAAGTACTCCAGGTTAATGGCATAAACGCTGTACCTTATCATGCTGGATTAGACCCAAAAACCAGAGTTAAACATCAAGATATGTTTTTGATGGAAGATGCTGATGTGGTTGTAGCTACTATTGCTTTTGGTATGGGAATTGACAAACCCGATGTGCGTTTTGTTATTCACCATGATATGCCAAAAAGTATTGAGAGTTATTATCAAGAAACTGGTAGAGCTGGTCGTGATGGTGGTGAAGGACATTGTTTGGCATTTTATGCTTATAAGGATATTGAGAAACTCGAAAAATTCATGTCAGGTAAACCTGTTGCTGAACAAGAAATTGGACAAGCCTTATTGCAAGAAGTTGTTGCTTTTGCAGAAAGCTCAGTATCTCGACGAAAATTTATACTGCATTATTTTGGTGAAGAGTTTGACAATGAAACTGGTGAAGGAGGTGATATGGATGATAATGTGCGTAATCCTAAAAAGCAACACGAAGCCAAAGAAGATGTTGCAGTGCTTTTAGAGACTGTTGCAAAAACTAACGAGAAGTACAAGTCTAAGGATTTGGTACATGTACTTACAGGAAAATCCAACGCATTAATTGCTTCGCATAAAACTGATGCGCAAGACTTTTTTGGTGTTGGAAGTCATCATGATAAGCGCTATTGGATGGCATTGATACGTCAAGTTTTAGTGGCTGGTTATCTTAAAAAAGATATTGAAACCTATGGTGTTTTAAGATTGTCAAATGAAGGCAAGGACTATATAAATTCTCCTGTGTCTTTTATGATGACTGAAGACCATGTGTTTGATGAAACTACCGATGATAGTATTATTACAGCCTCAAAAGGAGGAGGAGCAGTAGCCGATGAACAGTTAATGGGTTTACTTAAGGATTTAAGAAAACGCAATGCTAAAAAACTTGGAGTACCACCTTTTGTGATTTTTCAAGACCCTTCGTTAGAAGACATGGCTTTAAAATATCCTATTACCTTAGACGAATTGAGTAATGTGCATGGTGTTGGAGATGGTAAAGCTAAAAAATACGGAAAGGATTTTATAGAATTAATCTCAAATTATGTTGAAGAACACGATATCATTAGACCAGATGATATGGTGGTTAAAAGTACTGGTACTAACTCTGCTATAAAACTATACATCATTCAAAACGTGGACAGAAAATTACCTTTAGATGATATTGCTTCAGCAAAAGGTATGGATATGCCAGATTTTATAAAGGAAATGGAAGCTATTGTGTATTCAGGGACAAAATTGAATATCAATTATTGGATTGATGAAATTTTAGATGAAGACCAGCAAGAAGAAATCCATGAATACTTTATGGAGTCTGAAACCGATAAGATTTCTGATGCTATAGAAGAGTTTGATGGTGATTATGATGATGAAGAATTACGTCTCTATCGAATTAAGTTTATTAGCGAAGTGGCTAATTAGTTTTTAGTTACTAGTTTTTAGATGTTAGTGTGTTATCCTAAACAACTCAGTGTGAAATCAATAATAATTGTTTTATTGTTTTTTAGCTCAATTAATGCTTTCGCCCACAAAGATAAGTTAGTAAGTGAGACTTATGGAAATGTGAAAACTGTTATAATGACAGGGTTTAATTACTTAGATATTGACAAAATAAAAATTATTGGGCAATTAACGAAAGAACTTTCCAATCGATTAAAATATAGAGATACAATATTAATTGAATACATTCACGATTATACCAATAAATATTCAGATGATCTCTATTTGTTAGAATATAATAATTCCAACTATAAATTACTAGAGGATTCTTCCATAAAGTCAAACTATACAATTAAATCAAATGGTAAAGGGTTGTCGGTTAGAATGTACGCTGACAATATCAATATTGTTGATGTTTTGAAACATGTAGAGTTTACAATACTTAATAAAGAAAAAACTAATTCCTATTTAACTCAAAAAAATATTGGATATAATGTTTTAGAAGATAAAGCGTTACTAAGTCCTTTATTTGTTCAAGCTACTGATGATAAAGTAATAAAGAAGATATTTGCTTCTACTTCAGAAATCGTAAATGAAATAATTCAAGAAAGAATTTTAGTCAATGGACAAGAACCTTATGGTCTGGAAATTTATTGGCAAAATGGTAAGTTTATTTTTGAGTACAATAATACTTTAGATAATAGTAAAGATTTTGTCTTTGAGTTAGAAGATTATTATTACCATTTGTATGTTAATCAAAACAGTATTGTTGTTTTTGCTGATAAAAATTCCTTTTATTATTTAGATGGGAAAAAAGCCAATGAAAAGAGGCAGGTTGCTTTAGAAATGAGAACTTTTGCTCCTATTAGAGTTATGAACTTTGGAGATAAAATTTTGTTTCAAAGCCCTTGGAATTACAGCAATATTAATATTTTTCTAACTAAAAAGAATAAAGTCATTTCTAAGTTTGAATAAATAGCAGTACTATCAAAGTAATCCTGCGCTATTAGTTGTACTTTAATCTTCTCACTTCTTGCTTCGTACTTCGCGCATACTTTTTTATCTTTGCACCTCATTTAAAATAAAATAGCATGCAAGACGGTTTATACGCAAAATTTAATACCTCAAAAGGCGAGATAGTAGTCGCATTAGAATATCAAAAAACACCAGGAACAGTTGGTAATTTTGTAGCATTAGCTGAAGGAAACTTAGAAAACTCAGTAAAACCACAAGGAACACCTTATTATAACGGATTAAAATTTCATAGAGTGATTCCAGATTTTATGATTCAAGGTGGTTGCCCACAAGGTACAGGTTCAGGAAATCCTGGATACCAGTTTGACGACGAGTTTCACCCAGATTTAAAGCACGATGGACCAGGAGTATTGTCTATGGCAAACGCAGGACCAGGAACAAACGGAAGTCAGTTTTTTATCACTCATGTTGAAACACCTTGGTTAGATAACAACCACACTGTGTTTGGTAAAGTGGTAGAAGGACAAGATGTAGTAGATGCTATTGCACAAGGTGACGAAATTAATACTGTAGAGATTGTAAGAGTTGGTGCTGACGCTGAAAACTTTAATGCTGTTGAAGCGTTTAGAACATTTGAAGGTGCAAGAGAAAAACGTTTAGCTGCTGAACGTGAAGCTGCAAAAGCTGAGCTAGATAAATTAGCTGCTGGTTTTGATGAAACTAAAAGCGGTTTAAGATATCAAATCATTCAAAAAGGAAACGGAAAAGCTGCTGAAGCTGGTAAAATGGTATCAGTACATTATAAAGGTCAGTTAGCCGATGGTACTGTGTTTGATTCTTCATACAAGCGTAACCAACCGTTAGATTTTCAAGTAGGAGTAGGACAAGTTATTCCTGGTTGGGATGAAGGTATTTGCTTATTAAACGTTGGTGATAAAGCACGTTTAGTAATACCTAGCGATCTTGGTTATGGTAGTAGAGGAGCAGGTGGAGTTATACCTCCAAACGCTACTTTAGTGTTTGATGTAGAATTGATGGATGTAAAGTAGATTGCCACTTTTTACAGTAAACACGTAACAATACATTAAAAAAATCGTCTCATTTATAAATGAGACTTTTTTTTTTGCTCTGGTCTCAACTAATAACCAATCCAACCAACTATTATGAAACGTAATACACTATTTCTTTTACTTACAGTAATTTTTCTAAGTGCGTGTTCTAAAAGCGTCAAATTTTCTCCAGAATTTAAAGCGCAAACTACAGGACGTTATTTGTATCATGATAATGATGTTATTGACGTGTTCTATAAAGACAATGCCATATATTTTAATTGGCGTGAAGGTGTTATAAAGCCTGTCGTAATGGATAGCAATGAGTTTTTTGTAAGTGATTTGTATGCTAAGTTGAGATTTGTAAAGCATCCAGAAACCGAGGTGTTTTACCTATCTGAAATTTCAAAGGACAATGAAGATTTAATTACTTATGATTTTATAAAAGTTGCAGATGACTACAAAACACCACGTATGCACTTAAAAGATAAAGAGTACAAGCAAGCGGTTGAAGGTTTTCTTGCAATAAAGAAAAAAGATTCCACTATAGATGTGGTTAACGAAGGTGAAATTAATCAACTTGGTTATCGCTTAATTAACGATAAAAAATACGACGATGCTATAGAAGTTTTAAAAATGAATGTGACTATGTTTCCTGAAAGTTCTAATGTCTATGATAGTTTAGGTGAAGCATATTTAAGTGCAGGTGATAGTGCGCAAGCCTATAAAAACTACAAAATTGCGTTTGAAATGAATCCTCGCAACACGAGAGCACAAAACATTGCCGAAACACTTATTAAGTATCAAGATTCTTTACAAACTAAGGACTAAAACTACTTTTTATCAAGGTTTTGCAAGCTTTTTTTTGGTCTTATCTATTTCAAATACAATAGATTAACTTGTTTTTGGTTCATTACATCGAAAAACTATTATATGCTTTTTATAGTATTCGTTTTATTACTAATTTCAATCTATGATAAGTGTAAAACATACGCCTTTATACGAACAAGTATTGAAAGAATTCAATTATGAATTTGGAGATGTTTTTGTGTTTAAAGGGTATTTGATTTCTGAAATTTCTGAAGGTATTAATTTCACTTGGGAAGATCATGGTAACCGAATTGTAGAAGACGTTTCAAAATTCATTGGAGGCAATGGTGCAGATATTGTATATCTATCTCACCGAATACATTCTTATTCTGTAAAACCTAATGGTTGGGTGAAATTCTTTAAAGGAAATTATGCGCTAAAAGGTTATGGAGTAGTTGGCTATTCTAGTAAAAGCTTTCTTAATACCTTAATTGAAAGCTTATTCTTCACACAAAAAATAAGACGTTTTAACGATTTAGATGCTGCAGTACAATGGGCTACTCATGATATATTGACTAACGCAGACTCATAAAAAAAGCACTTTGGTAAAAGTGCTTTTAATACTCTATAATTAAGAAGTTACTTTCGTTTTGCCACAAAGGTTCCGTTAGGTTGTATCGCTTTTAGTTCAATTATACTACCATCTTCTGCTTCAACAAATTCTACTTTAAAACCTTCAAGAGTTTTAAAAGAGAACTTATGCTTATCAGTAGCCATGAGTTCATATTCTGGTTGACCAGGAACAAAAAGATACAGTGTTTCTTCTTTAACATACACCTTTAAAGTGGTGCCTGCTAATTCATATTCACCAGAATATTGCTCAAGCGTTTTTAGGTCTATGTCAATAGTACTTGGAGTACGTTTAAATTCAATAGCATTAACCATTGGATCTAACTTTAGTTTTGCTCCGGAAATGTCTCCAGCATCATTAGTTTGAAAGTTTATCTTAAGCGCTTTACCATACTGCGTGGTGTCAACTTTATTGTCAGTAACATCAACCATTTCAAAAACATCATAATGAAAATGATTAAAATAAATTTTTTCTCCATTAGCTTCAGAAAATAACGAGTCGTTTTCTACATAAATTTTAAAATCGCCATAGCCTTTGTTGGAGTAAGTTCCTGTATAGTCAAGAGTAATATGTGAAGGTTTTGTGTTTTTTACGTTTGAAATTGAAGACTCTTCTTTTGCTTCGGCTTGTGCTTGTTTGCTTTTTTCAAGATTTTCTTTATGGCGTTCTGCCCAATCAGTTTGTTCTGCACCAATCATTCTGTCAGCAATTGTATTTCTAACCAACGATGGAACCGCTGAACCATTTTGGTTGGCAAGTACTACAATTCCGATTTTATCAGTAGGGAAAAACGCTACGTTAGCCGAAAACCCATCAATATTACCACCATGTTCCACTCTATAATGTCCTTTATAAGACTGTAAGAACCAACCGTAACCATAGTTGTTTAAATAAATATCAGGAAATTCTTTATCAGGAATATTACTACTAATAACCATTTGAGACCCTATAGCTTCTGTGATGTAGCTTTCAGGTATAATCTCTTTATCATTAAATTTTCCATTGTTTATCCATGTAATCAGCCATTTAGTCATATCATACACACTACTGTTTATAGCTCCTGCAGGAGACATACCAGCAATATCATAGTATTTCATTTTACTAATGGTGTTGTCGTCTTTTAACAAATAGCCATAAGCAGCATTTGAGGCTGATTTCATTTCAGAAATAGATGCATTGGAACGATTCATACCAAGAGGTTCAAAAAACAACTCTTTAATATTGTCTTCCCAAGTTTTACCTGTAATTTTTTCAGCGATTACACCTTGAGCTAAAAAGCCAAAATTATTGTAATACCATTGTTGTCTTATACCTGTAAAAGGTTCTTGATATTTTACTCTTGCCAATAAGCTGTCTTTGTCATGCGTTGGGAAAAAATACCATGAACCATCGTGCCTTGGAAGACCTGTGCTGTGTCTCATAAGGTCTTTTATAATGATATTGTTGTTCATATCATTATTATAAAACTCTAATTCAGGTATATGAAGTCTAGGGTTATCATCAAAAGAGAGTTTTTCGTCAGCTCTTAAAACTCCTAAAATAGCAGAAGTAAATGCTTTTGAGGAAGACCCAATTGCAAAAAGCGTGTTGATGTCTACAGGTGTTTTGTTTTCGTAGTCTCTGTATCCAAATCCTTTGGCATAAACTACTTTGTCGCCTTCAACAACAGCAACTGCAAAACCAGGTGCATTAGTAACTTCGAGTATTTTATTGAGTTCCTTTTCTATGCCTCTAAGCCGTTTGTCTTGGGCATTAAAGGTTATTGAAAACAAGATACTGAACAGGAATAAAACTGACTTTTTCATTGTGTTGGTTTTTAGATAAGTAATAGCTACTTCATTAGTAGTAAATGTAGGCTTTTAGTTACTCATTTTCTCAATTTTTTACAATTCGTCATAAAAAACATACAATTCGGTGACATTGAATTTCAGTATTAATAGGTCTGTTGCAGTTTTGTGGCATCAATCAAAAAACGAACAGTTTAAATCAACTATTACAATGAAACAATTTATTACGTATTTAGTATTGCTTTTTACAACACTTACTATAGCTCAAACAACAGTTAGTGGTAAGGTAACTAATACTTCTGGTGAGCCAGTTTTTGGAGCAAATGTGTATCTAGATGGTACTTACGATGGTGCTACTACTGATGAACAAGGCAATTTTAGCTTTACTACAGAAGAAACAGGGCAACAAACTTTAATAGTGTCCTTTTTATCTTATGAAACAAAATCAATTACCAATGAGGTAACAACATTTACTGATGTTCAAATTAAGTTAAGAGAAGACGTTAGTGTATTGGATGCTGTCGTTATTTCAGCAGGAACTTTTGAAGCTAATGATAACAGTAAAGTTTCGGTACTTAAACCTTTAGATGTGGTAACTACTGCAAGTGCTTTAGGTGATTTTGTTGGTGCTTTACAAACATTACCAGGAACATCAACAGTTGCTGAAGATGGTAGACTTTTTGTAAGAGGTGGTGATGCTGCCGAAACTCAAATTTTTATTGATGGTATTAGAGTATTTACACCTTATAGCCCAACACCTAACAATATGCCAACTAGAGGCCGATACTCTCCATTTTTATTTGACGGAATTACATTTTCAACAGGTGGATATTCCGCAGAATACGGACAAGCACTTTCTAGTGTGTTGCTGTTGAACACTATTGACGAACCAGACCAAGAAAAGACAGATATTAGTATAATGACTGTTGGTGGAGGATTAGGTCACACCGAAAAATGGAACAATTCCTCATTGAGTGTTAATGCGTCTTACATAAATTTAGCACCTTACATTGCTTTGTTTCCTGATAGAAACGATTGGGAAAAGCCGTATAGAGGAGCTCAAGGAGAAGCTGTTTTTAGACAAAAATTCGACTCAGGTTTATTAAAGTTTTATGCTGCTTTTGATACTTCTAATTTAGAATTGAATCAAGAAGATATTAATTATGAAGAGGGAATTGATTTTAAATTAAAAAACAACAATTTCTACACAAACGCGAGCTACAGTGGTGTGTTAAACAATAACTGGTCTATAAAATCAGGTTTAAGTTATACAGTTGCCAATACTGATGTAGGTATTATTGATAGCGATATTGATAATAAAGAACATTCGGCTCATTTTAAATTAAAACTTAAAAAACGATTCAGTAGTCGTTTTAAACTAAGCTTTGGTGCAGAACAGTTTTTAACCGATTTTAATGAAACGTATACTGACGAGAGCATTAGTGCTAGCTATGGCTTTAATAACAATATCTCTGCAGTTTTTGCTGAAACTGATATTGTATTCAGTAAAAAACTAGCATTAAAAGCTGGTTTACGAGGTGATTATTACAACACTACTAAGCGTTTTGATGTTGCACCTAGAGCTTCTTTAGCTTACAAGACTTCAAAAAACGGTCAGGTATCATTAGCTTATGGTAACTTTTTTCAAACTGTTTCAGGAGATTATTTAAAGTTTGATAATGATCTTAAAACACAAAACACACAGCATTATATTTTAAACTATCAGCATGTAAGTGATGGCAGATTGTTTAGAGCTGAAGCTTATAGAAAAGAGTATGACAACTTGGTGTTGTTTGATACTGATATGGCAAGTTTTGATAGCGACTATACTAATGAAGGCTCTGGATATGCTCAAGGATTAGATGTTTTTTGGAGAGATAATAAGAGTTTAAAAAACATAGATTACTGGTTAAGTTATTCTTATTTAGATACCGAAAGACAATACCTTAATTACCCTGAAAAAGCGCAGCCAAGTTTTGCGAATACACATAATTTTTCAGCAGTAGTAAAGTATTGGGTAGATGATTGGAAAAGTCAACTTGGGTTAAGTTACAGCTACGCTTCAGGACGACCATATACTAACCCAAACAGAAATGGTTTTTTAAATGAAACCACTAAAAGCTATAACAGTTTAAGTTTTAACTGGGCCTATTTATTAAGCCAACAAAAGATACTTTATTTTTCAGTGAATAACGTCTTAGGATTTAATAACATTAATGGGTATCAATATTCTAATACGGCAAATGCTAACGGAAATTTTAACAGACAAGCCATTTTACCAGCAGCAGATCAATTCTTCTTTGTTGGATTTTTCTGGACGATTAGCGACGATGGAAAGGATAATCAGTTAGATAATTTATAAAAACCATAATAGATTACAATGAATAGTAATTACCAATAATAAATTTTCGTTGTCAGGTCGAGCGCAGTCGAGACCTTATTAAACAACTTATTGAGTTTTATTGACCTCTCGACTGCGCTCGAGGTGACGTAAGTAATGATAAATTACAAACAATAAAAACCACAATTCAGTAACCAAAATTTACAGTTCGGTACTATAGATTTTCAAACGGTTACCATACTTAAGATATTTGAATCAAATTAAAAACACAAACACTAAATCAATACAAAAATGAAACATTTAATTATCATCGCAACACTAATGGTTTCAGGAATTATACATTCGCAAACCAATTTTGAAAAAGGAATGCAAAAAGCATTTAGCCTTTGGGAAGCTAACAAATGGGACGAAGCCGAAAATATGTTTGAACGCATTGCAAACGCTGAGTCAGACCAATGGTTACCACATTATTACATTGCTCAAATGAATAGCTTAAAAAGCTGGAGCGAAAAAGACGCTAACGTTCTTAAAGCGCAACTAGACAAAGCTCAGGAACACTTAAACACTGCTATGTCAATTAGTAAAGACAATCCTGAATTATTGGTAATGCAAGCACATGTATTAACAAACTGGGTTGCTTTTGATGGGATGACCTACGGAATGAAATACTCAGGGAAAATTAGCGAATTGTACAGTAAAGCCTTAAAAATTGCTCCAGATAATCCAAGAGTAGTATCAGGAAAAGCCGAATGGGATATGGGAAGTGCTAAATACTTTGGACAAGATACAGCACCATTTTGTAAAGATCTAGAAAGAGCATTAGAACTTTTTGCTAACTTTAAACCAGAATCACCTTTTCACCCAAATTGGGGAAAAGAGCGAGTAGAACAAACAGTTGCTGCTTGTAAAGAATAATTATAATAAACAAAAAACTAAAGTATCATGATCAAATCCTTCAAAAATGCAGCGCTTACGTTCTTTATTGGCTGTGCAGTTTTTATAGTAGGTAATTTATTTTATGATGGGTTTGATTTTGAGAACTTCAATGACTTTTTGATAAGCTTTTGCTTCTATCAAATGTATAGTTTCTTGCTTGGGTATTCTAATTACTACTATTTTGCGTTCCTTGAAAAATTCAACTGGACCAAAAAGCAACGTTTTCAAAGAATACTTATAGGTCTTGTTGGTTCGGTTGCTATTACCATGTTAGGCTTGTTTATTATGAATGCTTTTCAATACATCGTTTATCGTGGTGTGTCATGGGAAGATTTTATAGCCTTACAAAGCTGGAACCAATATAGTTTTGGATTGTGGATTACAATGACCATTGTTGTTATTTTTCACCTAGTCTATTTCTATAATCGCTATCAACAGAATAAAGTAAAGGAGCAAAAAGTAATTGCAGGAACAGCAACAGCAAGGTTTGATGCGTTAAAAAATCAGTTAGATCCACATTTTTTGTTCAACAGTTTAAATGTGTTAACCAGTTTAATTGAAGAAAACCCTGACAGCGCACAACGGTTTACAACATCACTTTCAAAAGTGTATAGATATGTACTTGAGCAAAAAAATAAAGACTTAGTAACCGTTGATGAAGAGTTGGATTTTGCTCGAACCTATATGCTGCTATTAAAGATGAGGTTTGAAGATAGCTTAACGTTTGATATTCCTGAAAAGGCATCAAACCCTGAAAGTAAAGTGGTACCATTATCGTTACAGTTACTGTTAGAAAATGCTGTAAAGCATAATATGGTTACATCTACCAAGCCTCTGCATATTAAAATATATGAAGATGCAAATGAAAACCTGGTTGTTGAAAATAATCTGCAACCCAAACAAATAGTAAAAAAGAGTAGTGGAGTAGGTCTCGAAAACATTAAACAACGTTATCAGCTCCTTACCACTAAAAAAGTATACATCAATCAACAAGCAAACCGTTTTGCAGTTGCAATACCAATGCTTACAAAACAAATATCAATCATGAGAAAGTCTGAATTACCATCGCAATTTGACGACAGTTACATACGTGCAAGAAAGCATGTAGATAACCTAAAAGAGTTTTACTACGGTTTAATTTCGTACTGTTTAGTCATTCCTTTTTTAATTTTCATCAATTACAAAACGTATTGGGGATTTCAATGGTTTTGGTTTCCAATGTTAGGTTGGGGAATGGGAATAGGTTTCCATGCTTACAAAGTATTTGTTAACGATGGCGTTTTAGGTAGAACCTGGGAAAAGCGTAAGATTGAGCAATTTATGAAAGAAGAAGAACAGAAAAAATGGAACTAAAAGCTATGGAACAGTTTAATTACAATCCCGAGAATAATCAACTCGAAGATAAAATACGTCATGAAGAAGCGTATTTAAGAGCTAAGAAAAAAGTAGAAAAAATAGTAGGCTTCTACTGGCATTTGGCATCATACATTATTATAAATATTGTTGTTATTTTTATTATAGTGTATAGTGGTGGCAGTTTAAAAAGCTTTGCTACCTATTCAACAGCCTTTTTTTGGGGAATAGGACTGCTTTTTCATGGATTAGGCGTTTTTGGACCAGACTTTTTATTTGGAAAGCAATGGGAAGCCAAAAAAATAAAAGAATTTATGGATAAAGATAAACAAGATTGGCAATGAGAATTATCATTATTGAAGACGAAAAACCATCAGCACGTAGGTTACATAGAATGATTGAAAGGTTAGACCTTACTGTAGAAACCATGTTACACTCGGTTGAAGAAGCCTTGGATTGGTTTCAAAATAACCAACATCCTGATTTAATTTTTTTAGACATACAATTAAGCGATGGTTTATCGTTTGAAATTTTTGAACACATTGATATAAAGTCTGCTGTTATCTTTACAACAGCCTACGATGAGTATGCGTTGCAAGCCTTTAAATTGAATAGTATTGACTATTTATTAAAGCCTATTGACGAAGACGATCTTGCTAAAGCAGTAAGCAAATACAAAGAGCGTTTGCCTCAGCAACAAGCTGTAACGTTAGATTTTAACGATATTAAAAAACTGTTGGTAAACCCAATAGAGCGAGAGTATAAAAAACGATTTTCGGTAAAAGTTGGTCAACACCTTAAGCTTATTAATATTGATGAGATTGAATGTTTTTACAGCGAAAACAAAGGCACTTATGCCTATACTGTCGAAGGTAGAAACTACTTGTTAGATTTAACCTTAGAACAGTTGGAAGACGAACTAGAACCGCAAACCTTTTTTAGAATAAGCCGAAAGTTCTTTGTCAATATCAATGCAATAAAAGACATGATTAGCTATACTAACTCCAGACTTCAGGTAAAGTTAAACACCTATAATGAACAAGACGTTATTGTAGCTAGAGAGCGTGTTAAAGATTTTAAACTGTGGTTGGAGTAGTTGGTTGAGACTGAAATTAATAGATTGTTAGCTACTAGTTTCTGTTATTTTAGTTGCTTGGTCAGTTATACTTTTTGTTTGCAATTCAATGCTGAATACTTCCAATTCCGTTTTTAAATCCATTTCCATTTCTAGATAGAATTTGGTGAAGAATTCTTTTTCTATATCATAGTCTAATTGTCCTTTTCCAGTTCCGTCTAATTCCATTTCGTAATCTTTAGTTGCTGATTTTATAGTGTAAACTTGGTCAAGGTCAAAATATCCAATTCCGTTTTCTGCTTTTCTTAAAGTGTAAATTGAATTAATTTCTATTTCAATTGTAACATCTGCAATTGGGATTGACATTGGACTTTTTTGCTCAAAACTTTCTCCAACTTTAATTTTTCTGTTCGGATATTTGATTTGATTCATCATTGATTCCATTGCAGGAAGTAATGTTCTCTTTTTTTCTTCAGTCATTGTTGAAGAAGAAATAGAGTCAATTTTTGTTTTTCCGTCAACTGATTTTCCGAAAAATTTACTTCCGCTTTTTAAAGATGGATTATTGGATTCTAACAATTCTATATCAATTGGAAATTCATTTCCTTTCAGACTTCCTGTTTTAGAAACACTTTTTAAAAGACTTGTATCTTTCGTTATTGTCGGATTTTCAACTCCATTATTTTTTAAGTTTTGAAGTGTTTTATCTGATGCAATATATTTTACATTGTTTTCAGAAATCTGTTTTTGAGTCAACGTGTAATTGTAATTTGGTAAGTAACCAACTTTAAAATCAATCTCTTCTTGACTTTTACAAGAAACAATTGAGGTTGTCAATAAAATAAGTAGGATTGTTTTTTTCATCCGGTTTTTTCAACTTGCGGTTATGTATTGTTGTGTATAGTATTTTTTAATTTTTTCAATTCTGTTTTGCTCAACCAAGGACGTCTTCTGTGTAGCATTTTATGGCAATTAGAACAAACCATTACAATATCCTCAATTTTAGTTTTTTCGTTTTCTTCTAATTCAGAAACTGGCTTTGAATGATGTCCTTCTATAAATCCTTTTCCTAATTCTCCATATTCTTTCTCAAAATCAAAATCGCAAACCTCACATAACAATCGACCATTTTCATTGATGAATTTTTCTTTGGCTAGCCTGATTAGTTTTGGATTTCTTTCTCTAGCAATATGCTTTCTTAAAGCTTTCTTTCCTTCAGGAAATTCGATATCATCTTCAGTCAAGTCAATTCTTACTTCTGCTTCTTTATAGTCATTTAATCCCCAAATTCCTTTACCTAATCCCTCAACTGAATAGAATATGTCTTCCTTTCCATTAAATGCTTCTGAGTCTGAAGAAAATCTTTCTACGGTTCCTCTTACAGTAGCTTTCCACGTTTTAGTCATTTTTTCTTTTGGTCTTACTGACTCTACTGATTCATAAATGTCAGTATAGTGTCCTTCACCGCCAATTAGTTTAAAAGCTTCAATTATGTCTTCTTTCCAAGTACTCATTTTCTATATTATGTATAACTATATAATTACAACATGTATTTAATCCTCTTCAATACGGTTGTCATCAAAAGCCGATGGTAACAATTTAGGAATAAATTTTATAAAAATAGGTAGTAAAAGCATACCACCTGGTAACATAAAAATGGCTAAACTAGGTATGGATTTAAAAATATCTAGTAATTGGTCTTGTACTTTTTTTTGTTCGTCGTCATTAAGTGGTCTTGTGGTTGATTTGGTAAGC
This sequence comes from Meridianimaribacter sp. CL38, assembly GCF_004328055.1. Lineage (NCBI taxonomy): Bacteria > Pseudomonadati > Bacteroidota > Flavobacteriia > Flavobacteriales > Flavobacteriaceae > Meridianimaribacter > Meridianimaribacter sp. CL38. The sequence continues at coordinate 227,640 of NZ_QKWS01000004.1, forward strand.
AATATCATGAGCTCTTTACTTTCTTTAAGCTCTTTGAGTAAGCGTTTGCTATTGCGTTTTATGAGTTTTCGTACCATTTTACTGGAGTTGTCATAAAAACTCTGAACCATGTTTTTAGAGTTCAGCAATGCAATTTTATCTTTATTGGTTTCATAAAACACATTAATGTGCTCAATGGAAGCCTCAATAATATCTTGTTTTACATCAAGGTCTTTACCTAGTTTTTGTAAAAACTGTTTCTCTTCAAGGTCAATGGTTTTATCACTCCAAAACGCCATACACACAATATCAGTAATGTAGTATTTGCTGAGTCGTCCGTTTATAAAAGTGATCACTTCGTTATAGCTATGCGTTCTATTATCTTGGTATCTCAATGAAGCTTCAATGAGTTTAATAAGGCTTTTGTCGTATTTGGTTTTTTCCGATTTGTTTTCAAAAACCTCAATAATAATGGTTTCAATAGCTGCTTCGAGATTTTTTAAGTAGGTCTCAGAAACTACATCTGTTCTAAGGTACTTTTGATACGCAATAACATCAACAAAAAGCAGTGCATTGGTGATAAAGTAATTAAAGTTTTTAGTGAGGATATTGTCATCAATATGCACACGTTTATTCACCATAGCTTCCAAAAGCTCAGAAGATTTTTTTTCACCTAAAAGCTCTTCAAAAAAAGAAGATTTGTAAACATCAATAGTGTTGTAAAAGTTAATAACGCTTTCAACAAAATCTGCTTTGTCACCTTCCTTGTTGTGGATGTAATAAAAAGAGGCTAAAAGGTTTACTTTGGTCAACTCTTCATGAAGAAACTCTCTGTTTTCAATGCAATTATCTACAATAGAAATATTACTTCCGTAGATAAATCCGCTTTGCTTTAAGGCTACATAAAAGTCGTCCAATTTTAGTTGACAAAAAGAGGTGTTGGCACTGAGCTCCTTGAGTAATTTTTTTATCCAGCCATTGGCAGAAGGATTCATGGGCTTAAGATTATAGAGTAAAGATAGTTTTAAATTTTAAAAGCGCTATAATTTTTTTGTTAACAAAAATTTAACAAAACCACACTTTAGATTTTTCCGTAGGTAGAGCAGAGACAAAACAATTAATTAACAAAAATCTCATTATTATGAAAAAATCAAAAATCTTTTTAGGGATCGCAATTGTTGCAGTTGCAGGTTTCATTGCCATTGCAGCAGACCACATTGATGCGCCAGCGGTTCAAGGTGGTACAAGCGATATTACTGACTTTTATGCTTTTCAAGGAGAAGACACAAACAACCTGGTATTTGTAGCAAATACGCAAGGTCTTTTGAGTCCTTCAGCCACTGGAAGTGCTTCGTTTGATGAAAATACACTCATAGAGTTTAACATTGACACTACAGGTGATAATGTTGAAGACTTGGTAATTCAAGCTACTGCAAGAGATGGTAAAATGTACTTTTTTGGACCAGCAGCACCTAGCTCAACAGGATTAAGCAGTTCTATTTTAACAACTTCCCAACAAGGAGTTGTAGACATTACAAGCTATGGTTCTCCTGCTACTATTTCAACAAATGGCGGAATGCGCTTTTTTGCAGGACCACGTGACGACCCTTTCTTTATGGACTTTGCTCAGTATAGCGCAATTGTTGGTGGAACAGCTACAGCGTTTAACAATCCAGGTGACGACACCTTTGCTGGAACCAATGTAATGTCTGTTGTTGTTGAAGTTCCAAAATCAATGATTGGAGGAACAGGAACAATTAATACTTGGGTTGAAACTAAAAGAAAACAATAAACTTTAAACACATTAATATTATGAAACTAAATACTATAAAACTTTATGCTATTGCAGCACTTATAGCCTTAACAGCATATAACTGTAATAATGACGATGATAGTAATACCGAACCAATTGGACCTGATTTTTCGGGTACATATATACAAGAAGACCAAATGGGTAGACCAGCTGTAAACACAGTGTTTGTGTCTTCATCTAGTAAAGATGATTTTAATACTACAATACCTTCAAATCAAGGAGCAGCGTTTCAAAGTATGTTTCAAACTAACTTGGAAGCCTTAAGTCCTGCTTATGCAAATCCTGGAGATACTAATGCACTAGGCTTAGACTCTGCAACATTTACAGGTCTTTTAGCTACTGATGTGTTGAATGTATCATTAGATGGAACAACTACATTTTATGATGGTACCAATGTGCTTACTGGTAGAGCACTAGCTGATGATGTTATTACAGTAGAACTGCTATTGATTTTTGGAGGTGAAGATTTTTCTGAAAACCCAACATTAAGTAATGATAACGTTGACGCAAATGATAAGGAATTCCTTACCTCATTTCCATACTTGGCTTCGCCATGGTAATACAATTTTAAATAACCTTGAAATATTTAGTTAGTCGTATTTCAGGGTTATTTAACAACTAACAAAAAACTCTCAATACTCATGAACTCTCTATATAAAATAGTGTTGTGCTGTGCAATTATTGTATCTAGTTGCACAACACCACCAAAAAAAATTACTGATACTAATGATTATAATATTTACCTTGAATTAGCCCAGAATAAGGCGTTGCAAGCTGCTAAGAACGATAATGAATTTTGGAAACAAAAGTTAGAAACTACACCTAATCAGTTTCCATATTTAGGAAAACTTGCAACGTCATATTCTAATTTATTTGAAATTACAGGCAAAATTTCATACCTAAAACAAGCTGAAAACTACTTGGTACAAGCCAATAAGGCAACCGAGCAAAAAGATGCAGGTTACTTAAGAGCACTAGCTTCAAATTATATTTCTCAACACAGATTTAAAGAAGCTTTACAACAGCTTACCAAGGCTGAGTTAATAGGAGAAAACCTTGAGGCAACTCAAAAAATGCTTTTTGATGCACATTTAGAATTGGGTAACTATAAGTTAGCACAAGGCTATCTAGAGATGTTTAAAGATTTTAGTGATTTTGATTATCTCATTCGTTTATCAAAATGGAGCGATCATAAAGGAAATCTGGATGCTGCCATTAAATACATGGAAAAAGCAAAATCTATTGCTGAATCTTCTAGTCTTAACGGAATTAAACAATGGTCTTACACCAATCTTGCCGATTTTTATGGTCATGCAGGAAAAATCGAAGCTTCGTATACTCATTATTTAAAAGCATTAGAATTAAATCCAAATGACGCTTATGCTAAAAAAGGAATTGCTTGGATTGTTTATTCTCATGAGAATAATCCTGATGAAGCTTTACGAATTTTAAACACTGTTACTACCACTTTTTTTGCTCCAGATTATTACCTACTTAAAGCTGAAATTGCCGAATATAAACAAGACATAGCTTTAAAAAACGAGCAGCTAAAACTGTATAAAGAAGCTGTAAAAGATACTTCGTATGGTGATATGTATAACAAATTCAATGTGTTGTTGTATGCTTGTGAAAAAGAAAATAGGGATGAAGCTATAATGATTGCTAAAACTGAAGTAGATAACAGACCAACACCACAATCTTATGATTTGTTGGCTTGGGCTGAATTTAAAAACGGAAATCTAAATGGAGCCTTAAATATTGTTGAAAACCATATAGCTGATAAAACTTTTGAACCTGAAACACTATACCATATAGCTGAAATTTACAAGGCTTTTGGTAAGTATGAAAAAGTGAAGCCTTTAAAAGAAGAACTCTTAGGGAGTCTGTATGAACTGGGACCAACCATGAAAGAAAAGATAGAGCAACTTTAATCACTCAACATTATGAAAACAAAACATACAATATTGGTATTACTAATGTTAATGGTGAGTTCTATTGCTTTTTCACAGCATTTAAAAGGTAAGGTTTTAAATACTTTTAGTCAACCTTTGGAATCTGCTTATGTATTTAACGTTACTACAAAAAGTCATGCACATTCATCTGAAAATGGTCTATTTACTATTGATAATACAAGTGTAGGAGACAGTCTAAAAATAGGATTGTTAGGTTATGAAACAAAGTTTGTTGTTGTAAGCTCTTCAAGTTTTGAAGCAACATTACTTATTACGCTTCAGGAAAAGGCGTTTCAATTAGATGAAATGATAATTACTGAAGAATTAAATACAGCAAGTACTATAACTAGGTTGGATATGAATACCAATCCGTTGAATTCATCGCAAGAAGCACTGCGTAAAGTACCTGGATTAATTATTGGACAGCATGCTGGAGGAGGAAAAGCAGAACAAATTTTTCTTAGAGGTTTTGATATAGATCATGGTACTGATGTATCAATAAATGTAGATGGTATTCCAGTAAACATGGTGTCTCATGCGCATGGACAAGGTTATAGTGACTTACATTTTTTAATACCAGAAACGGTTAATAAAATAGATTTTGGTAAAGGTCCTTATTATGGAGATAAAGGTGATTTTACTACAGCAGGTTTTGTAGATTTTTCTACAAAAGATTATCTAAAAGAAAGTGCGATAACATTTTCAATGGGAGATTTTAATACCTTAAGAACTCTTGGGATGTTTAATCTTCTAGAAAAGTCAAAACATCAAAATGCATATATAGCTACTGAATATTTAGCAACCGATGGACCTTTTGAATCGCCTCAAAATTTTAATCGAATTAATGTATTTGGAAAGTATGTTACTTTTTCATCAGATAATTCAAAATTGTCATTAACTGCTTCTCACTTTACAAGCAGATGGGATGCTTCTGGTCAAATTCCGCAACGTGAAGTTGATAATGGAAATATTACACGTTTTGGAGCTATTGATGACACTGAAGGAGGAGAAACCCAACGCACAAATTTTAACGTTGAATTCAATAAGTATATCACAGATAACACACGCTTAAAAACTAATGCGTTTTATTCGCATTATGCTTTTGAATTGTATTCTAACTTCACATTTTTCTTAGAAGATCCAGTTAATGGAGATCAAATTAAACAGCAAGAGGATAGACATATTTTTGGTGCTAATGCAAGTGTTGTTAAAGAAACTAGTTTAGGGTCAACTCCTGTAACTATTAGTTCTGGTTTAGGTCTTAGACATGATATTGTAAATGATATTGAACTGTCGCATACACTTAACAGAAAAACCACTTTAGAGCAAATACAATTGGGTGATTTAAATCAAACAAATGTAGATGCTTTTGTAAATGCAGAATTTGAGTTTGGAAAGCTTAAAGTAGCTCCTGCATTGCGCTTAGACTATTTTAAGTTTTTATACAACGATAAGTTACAAGCTAATTACACTACGCAGTCTGAAACTAAAACAATTTTAAGTCCGAAACTTAATTTTTATTACGATGCAGCTAGTAACCTTCAACTGTTTTTAAAATCAGGAATTGGTTTTCACTCTAATGATACAAGAGTTGTTGTAAGTAATCAAGGAGAAGATGTTTTACCAAGAGCTTATGGATTGGATTTTGGTAAAGTATGGAAGCCATTTCCAAAACTAGTGCTTAATTCGGCATTGTGGTATTTGTTTTTAGAACAAGAGTTTGTGTATGTAGGAGATGCTGGAGTTATAGAGCCTAGCGGAAAAACTGAACGTTATGGTCTTGATTTAGGCTTAAGGTATCAATTTAATGATTGGTTGTTTTTTGATACTGATGCAACAATTACTCATGCTAGAAGTACAGAAGATCCTGATGGACAAAACTATATTCCGTTAGCTCCTGATTTTACATTGGCTGGAGGATTATCGATTAATGATTTGAATGGGTTTTCAGGAGGAATTAGGTATAGATATATTGATGATAGACCAGCAAATGAAGACAATAGTATTGTAGCAGAAGGCTATTTTGTAACCGATTTTAATGCTAACTATAGTTTTGATAATATCACTTTAGGGTTTGTAATAGAAAACCTTTTTGATACCGAATGGAATGAAACACAGTTTGCTACAGAGTCTCGTTTGCAAAACGAAGCACAGTCTGTTGAAGAAATACATTTTACACCTGGAACACCTTTTTTTATTAAAGGAACTATTGCATATAGGTTTTAAATAGAAGATGTAATTTGACTATTAATTTGAGGGAAATAATGGTTGACAACAACTAGCAAAAATAAATTGATATAGGTTGAATTAGTGGTAAACCATACTAGTTATGGTTGTTTTTAGAGTTTTTTTGTTAGTGGAAAGTGTCTGTTTATCTTGTGTAAGCAGGCATTTTCTTTTTTTAAATTAAAAAAGCATTAAACTATTGTTTAATGCTTTTTGCTATTTTCTAAAAGAGATTTTTTAAGGGGTAGATGGCGTAACAACACCAAGTGTATAAAGTTGCTCCATTGTTGGTGATTCGCTTCCACCTTCAGGTTCTAATGTGATACCAAACGCTTGACTTTCATAAGTGTTGGCTATAGCAAATATCTTGTTGTCATCAGTATTAAAATCATCAATAGTACCTAAACTTGTTGGTGTTAATGGGTTTAAGGTTAACGACCATACTTGCCAAACTTTGCCTTCAGGTGCATTAGGTAATCCTTGAGCATCTAAGTAAATGCTGTTGTCTGCTTTATTCCAGTATACTTTGGCATAAGCATTTTCAAACTCACCTTGCCCACCAAGTGGTACAGCAATGATATCTTTATCACGTAATACGTTTAAAAGGTTTTTTGTTGCTGCAAGATTATTTTTAGCAGCTTCAATTTGCTCTTCTAAATAGGCATTTTCAATATCAGCTGTAGTAATATCAGCTTCTAATTGCTTGTTTTGGTTTAGTGTCCACAGTAAACCAGCTCCTACAATAAGAGCAGCTGCCCAACCAGTATAAGTAAACCAATTATACTTAGGTTTAGTTATTGAAACAACCTTAACCTCGTTATCACCAAGTTTTAGTTTTTCTTTAATAATATTGAAAATATGAGAGCTAGGTTTTGGCGATACAGCACTTGTAAGCTTTATAACTGAAGCTTCAATTTCTAATACTTCCTGTAAAATTTCAGGATGCTTTAGCATAAGTTCATACACTTCTTTACTTTCGTTTTCAGAAAGTGATCCTGCAACGTAAAGTTCCAAAATTCCAGATTCTATGTATGCTTTAATATCCATTTACTTTATTAACATTTCTCTTAATTCCTTAATGCAATTTCTGTTTCTTGTTTTTATGGTACCTATAGGCATTTCAAGTGTTTCAGAAGCTTCTTTTTGAGTGTAACCTTTAAAATAAAGTAGCTCAATAACTTTAATACACTTTTTGGCAAGTTTCTTTACATATTTTGAAATACCAATGGCATCAGTTTTGTCATTAAGGTTTTCATTGTTTTCCAAGATATCTACGAAAAATTCCGCATCAAGGTTTTTCTTTGAGTTCTTAAATGCTTTTGACCTTGTTTTATCTATGGCTGCGTTTCTTGCAATGTTTAAAATCCAAGTAAAAAAGCGACCTTTTTCAGGTGAGTAGCTGCTAGAATTATGCCATACTTTTATAAAAACATCTTGCATAATTTCTTCAGCTATATCGTTGTCTCTAACAATGTTGTAGATAACTCCATGCATGCTTTCGCTATACATATTGTATAACGATTCAAATGCTTTTTCGTCTTTTTGTTGAAACTGAGATATAAGAGTTTCTAGTTGCATTGTTTGGTTTTAAGAATACCGAAAATAGTGAATTTAAACCAAAGAAAAAAGCTACACGAGGTAGCTTTAAATCTTTATTGAGTATTTAATTTTGTTATTCAATAATTCCTCCACAGCTTACTCTACTGCCTGCAGCTCCAGATGGTTGAGAGGTAAAGTCGTCTGTCCCTTGGTGAACAATAACAGCTTTTCCTAAAATGTCTTTAGTGTCATCGCCACAGCCAATACACCATTGGTCAGTACTAAAAGTAACGGTTCCTTTTCCGTTTGCGTTAGCACTAAAGTTTCCAATGTCTCCTTTGTGGTATCCTTTGTCGTCTCCCCATTTTCCATGAGGTTGAGCAGTTGGGTTCCAGTGACCACCTGTTGAGGTTCCATCTGCTGATGAACAATCGGCTTTTTCATGAAGGTGAATAGCGTGAGAACCTTCAGTTAAACCATCAAAAACAGCAATCATAGTAACAACACCTTTTTCTTCTTTAAAAAGAGCATTACCAGTAACATTACTTTCGCTTTTAGCTTCAAGTTTTACAGTTACTTTTTTTACTACATCAGTTGGAACGTAAGGCTCTGAGGTTGTTTTTTTTGTTTCGGTAGCTGTAGGAGTTTCGGTTTCAACATTGTCTGTTGCTGTTTCAGTTTCTTTTTTATCGCTTTTACAAGAAATATTGAAACTTAATACTAATGCAACTATAATAAGAAGTGTTTTTTTCATTTTGTATTTAGGTTTTTAAATGAATAGTGAAGGTAAACATTATTTCAAATAAATTAAAACAATAGCTAACTTTTATATGATAAATGTCATAGTATAACTGTTGTTGTGCATCTACCTTTGAAGTATAAAATTACACAAATGAATCATAACGAATTAATACTCAAGTACAACATACCAGGACCAAGATATACAAGCTATCCAACTGTACCATTTTGGGATATGGATACATTTTCTCTTAAGCAATGGAAAGCCTCAACACAGCAATCGTTTGTTGAGAGTAATAACAACGAAGGGATTAGTCTTTATATTCATTTGCCTTTTTGTGAAAGTTTATGCACATTTTGTGGTTGCAATAAACGAATCACCAAGCGTCATGAAGTAGAATCTCCTTATATAACTGCACTTTTAAAAGAATGGCAATTGTACTGTAATTTGTTTGAGAGTAAACCTGTAATTAAAGAATTGCATTTAGGTGGAGGCACACCAACTTTTTTTTCGTCTCAAAACTTAAAGCGTTTAATTGAAGGAATTACCCGAAAAGCAGTTTTAGCAGACCATTATGAGTTTAGTTTTGAAGGACATCCAAACAATACTACAAGAGAGCATTTACAAACACTTTTTAACCTAGGATTTAAACGAGTGAGTTTTGGAGTTCAGGATTATAATGAAACAGTTCAAAAAGCAATACATAGAATTCAGCCATTTGAAAATGTAAAATATGTGACTGAAACCGCAAGAGAAATAGGATATACAAGCGTAGGACACGATATTATTTTTGGGCTTCCGTTTCAAACAGTTGAGCATATAAAAGAAACCATTGAAAAAACAAAACAGTTAATGCCAGATCGAATAGCTTTTTACAGCTATGCGCATACGCCATGGATAAAAGGTAATGGTCAAAGAGGTTTTAATGATGCCGATTTGCCAAAAGCCGAAGACAAGCGATTGCAATATGAAATAGGTAAAGATATGCTTAATGTAGCAGGATATTCTGAAATAGGAATGGATCACTTTGCATTACCAACAGACACCTTATATGAAGCTATGACAACACAAAAACTACATAGAAATTTTATGGGTTATACAGCTTCAAAAACTCAAATGATGATAGGACTAGGTGTGTCGTCAATTAGTGACAGTTGGTATGGCTTTGCTCAAAATGTAAAAGGTATTGAAGAATATTATCATTTAATTGAAGAAGGAATTATTCCTGTATTTAAAGGACATATATTAAATGAAGAAGATTTAGTTATTAGACAACATATTCTTAATTTAATGTGTCACTATAAAACCTCATGGAAATGTGAGTCGTTAAAGCTTAATGATTTAGAATCAATTAAAGCTAAATTATCAGAAATGATAAAAGATGAGTTACTAATACTAGAAAATGAAGGTTTAAAGGTTACTAAAAAGGGAAAGCCTTTTGTTCGCAATATCTGTATGGCATTTGATGTATTATTACAAAGAAAACAACCTGAAAAACAATTGTTTTCTATGACAATTTAATAACCTTAAAAACTTGTGAAACACATAAAAAAGTTGTAAATTAATACTTACAAAAAACACAAAATTTAACCTTTAAAAACACCCTAAAAATGAAAAAAATAATAGTTCCAATAGACTTTTCTGAACACTCTGAATATGCTTTAGAAGCTGCTGCTGTAATGGCAAAACAAAATCATGGAGAGGTTTTGGCGTTACACATGTTGGAGCTTTCTGATGCAGTTTTAACCAAAGGAAGTCTAGAACAAGGAGAAGAAGCTATTTTTTATTTAAAACTAGCTGAAAAACGATTTGAAGAATTTTTAGATAAAGACTATCTAAAAGGTGTAACTGTAACTCCAATTGTTAAACACTTTAAGGTGTTTAGTGAAGTGAGTCAAGTAGCACAAGACCATAGTGCAGATTTAATAGTAATGGGATCGCATGGTACTAGTGGCTTATCCGAAATATTTGTAGGTTCAAATACTGAGAAGGTGGTAAGACATTCTGAAATTCCTGTTTTGGTTTTAAAAAACAAGTTAGAGTCTACTGCTTTTAAAAATGTATTGTTTGCAACAGATTTCTCTAAAGAATCTATAGATGTTTACAAAACAGCAATTAATAAATTTGAAGGTATGGGAGCAAAAGTGCATTTGGTTTATGTAAATACTCCTGGTAAGTTTTTGAATTCTACCGAAATGAGGCAAAAAGTATCAGGGTTTTTAACAGCTGCAGCAGGCAATACAGATGCAATGTCGCAAACAACTTTTGTATCAGATTATACAGTTGAATCTGGTATTTTAAATCATGCTAATGCTATTAATGCCGATTTAATTGCTGTAGCAACACATGGTAGAAAAGGGATTACACATTTCTTTGAAGGCAGTATTTCTGAAGATATTGCAAACCACGCAATACTGCCAGTAATGACATTTAAAATATAATATACTTATATATTACTTTGGTATTAATTATGAACAATCAGTAAGGGCAAGTTTAAGCTCTTACTGATTTTTGTTGTTGAAGACTCAGAAATTAAACGCTTTAAGAAGCTTTCTTTTTCAATTATTAGTCCAACTAAATTAATTTCATTTAACTGCTGGTATGTCATTACAGCATCAGGTAGAGCAACATTTTTAATAATGTTATAAGTGTAGTTTACTACTTTTTCTTCAAGATGAAGTTTATCACTTTCGGCTAAAGTATCATCATTGTCAATTCTTAGCACATGAATATTTGTGTGTTTTAAATCTATAAACTTTAGTAATCTGTCAAACTCACTAGTATTTAACTTATCAGACTCATCTAATGGAATTAAAACATTTTTAATATTTTGATAGTGAAACTCCTCAGGAACAATTAAAGTAGGGTGTTCAATATTTCTGATAATTTTAAGCGTATTAGAACCAAAAACAGTTTCCATTAAGCTTGTAGCTCCATCATAACCAGCAACTATTAAATCAATAGTATTTAATTCGATAGATTGAGATATGGCACTCAATAAATCGTCATAATCTATAATGGTTGAAAATTGATGCTGCTTGTATTTATCTGTAAGTTTAGATTTATAATGTTCTAACTCTTGTTTTTCGTCTTTTATAATAGCATCAAAAACAGTATCGCTACTGCTAGTCATTAAATCGTCCATTATAAAGTTTCCAGACTTATACACATACATTAAGAAAAAGTGACAAGGACTGGAGTTAAAGTGAGACAACGCATAGCTAATAGCATTATTGGCACTTTTAGAAAAATCAGTAAGAAGAAGAATGTTTTTCATAGTTTACTACCTCGTTTAACAAAGATACAGTTTTATAGTTCAATGTGTTTGTTATGAGGGTTTTAATTGTTTTAGTGGCAGTTGATGTTCCCTGAAACCATTTCCACAACAGGAGTAGGAGATATGTAAGGAATCCCTAATCCTAAACCTCTTAAAATAAATAGCACACCAATAATAACTACAAAAACAGGAATCGCTTTTTGTATTCGTTGTTTAATAGTTGTGTTTAAAAATTTTCCTAAATAAATAGCACTTGTCATTAAAGGAACAGTCCCTAAACCAAAAAGAGCCATATACATAGTACCTTGTGTAATGGTACTGCTTACTAAACTCCCAAAAACAGCCATATAAACTAATCCGCAAGGTAAAAACCCATTTAAAAACCCAATAGTTAAAAAAGTGTCTGCAGTTTTCTTTTTTAAGGCACTACCTAGTTCACTTTTTACTTTTGAAATTATTTTGTGTAACGGTTTTGATAAGTTGTATTTGCTAAACGTTTTGTAGGGTAATAAAACCATAACAATCATTAATACACCAATGCATATTGAAAGTTGTTGCTGTAAACCAAAGATGTAAAGGTTTTTACCAATAAGCCCAAAAATTAGCCCTATTGTACTGTATGCTAACAGTCTTCCAATGTGGTAGGTTGTAATTTGGCTTATTTTTTTTACGGAATTACTTCTGTCAACAGGTAACATAAAGGCAATAGGACCACACATACCAACACAGTGAAAGCTACCTAATAGACCTAATATGAATGCAGACCAAAGCATTTAGTAAACAATTTCTTTTTTAAAACGATAAGGAATTTCGTTATATTCCCAATCAATAGTAATGTTCCAACGACCACCTAACAAACGGTTGTCAGGTACGAGCAAATTGTGGTTTGATAAAGAAATTGGTGTTTCAAAATCAAATTGCTTGTTAGATGGTCTATATAGGAACACTTTTCCGGTTATTTTTGATGCATCAAGATCTTCCGGAAAGCTTATTAATAAACCTGTATCAGTTTTTTTGCAGGTAATATTATGTTTTAGCTGAGCTGCATTTTTTTCTTTGTTTATATTTTTCTGAAGTTCTAATTCTTGTTTATAATAATCTTCAGTAACTAAATCATGATCGTACTTATCATTTGTACTCATGGTAACAACAAAGTACATGATAAAACCAATGAAGCCAATAAATGCAAGTACAATTCCAGTTCCCCAATTAAATTTCATAACAATATTTTTTAATGATAACTTCTTGGTCCCAAAAAGTTAACTGTTGTGGTTTCTATAAATTTGTCGTGACTATACACATCTATTATAAGCTTGTTTTTATCACCTTTTAAATGGCTTTTATTTATTTCAATAAATAATGTGCCTTCTGCTAAACCTTGTTCAGGAACCATAAAATCTTTAGTTGTTGAAACAAGCTTTATCTCGCCCTCAAAATTTCTAAGTTTAAAACTTACATTATCAATTTCTTGAGTGGTTTTGTTTATAATTTTATAAGTAAACACATTGCTTATAATGTTGTTGTCTTTTTTCTCGTAAAGTTGTCCTGGTAGTCTAAGAATTCTAGCTTCAACATCATTTCTTAATAAGAGCATACCTATTAAAACTCCTGTTAAAATAGTTAGGACAGCTATATAGCCTTTCATTCGGCTAGTAAGCTTAAAGGTTTCTTTTTTCTCAATTTCATCTTCACTAGCATAACGAATTAAGCCTTTTGGTAAATTAATGCTTTCCATGATATGGTCGCATTCGTCAATACAAGCAGTACAGTTTACACATTCTAGTTGTGTGCCATTTCTAATATCAATTCCTGTAGGACAAACATGTACACATTGTAGGCAATCAATACAATCTCCATGTCCTAAAGCAGTCCTATCTTCATTTTTTCTGAATTTTTTACGACCATTTTCACCTTCACCTCGCTTATGGTCGTAAGCAACAACTACCGATTTGTTGTCTAATAATACACCTTGTAGTCTTCCGTAAGGGCAAGCAATAATACACACTTGTTCTCTAAACCATGCAAAAACAAAGTAGAATACAGCTGTAAAAATGAGTAATGGAAATAATGTCCCTAAATGCTCTTGAGGACCATCGATAATGTATCTTAAAAGTTTATCGCTACCAATAAGGTACGCAAGAAAGATATTAGCTATTAAAAACGAGATGATCAAAAAGACAAACCACTTTAAAAGACGTTTTCTTATTTTTTCGGCATCCCACTTTTGTTTGTCTAGTTTACGTTGTTTGTTTCTGTCGCCATCAATCCAATACTCAATACGTCTAAAAACCATTTCCATAAAAATGGTTTGAGGGCAAATCCATCCACAAAATATACGCCCAAAACCAACCGTAAAAAGTGTAACGAAAACGACACCAATAATCATTGAAATAACAAACAGGTGAAAGTCTTGAGGCCAAAACGGAAACCCAAAAATGTTAAAGCGTCTTTCTAACACATTAAACATTAAAAACTGATTGCCATTTACTTTAATAAATGGAGCAGAGAACAAAAAGGCAAGCAAAAAGTAGCTAACTATTTTACGTCTTTCATAAAATTTACCGCTAGGTTTTTTTGGATAAATCCAAGCGCGCTTGCCTTCATCGGTAATAGTACCAATAGAGTCTCTAAAGTTTTCGTTATTTTGTGTTTGTTGGCTCATTAAGCAACGTTTAATTCACAGTTGTAGAATCAGTTTCAGTAGAAATTTCTTCTGTTAAGTTGGTTTCTACATTTTCAGTTATAGAACCTTCAGGTATCCAAAGTTCGCCTTCAGGGTCTTTTGGTTCAGCAGGTGTTGTACCTTGAAATGTGAGTACATAACTTGCTACTTGTGCAATTTCAGAAGGTTTTAAGTTTTGTTTCCAAGCAATCATACCTTTACCATCACGACCTCCTTCTGATACTGTTTTAAATACATTTTTAATTCCTCCACCTAAAACCCAATATTCATCGGTTAGGTTAGGACCAATACCACCACCACCATCAATTTTGTGGCATGCAACGCAGTTGGTGTCAAAAATTTTCTTTCCGTTGCTTAAGTCTGAAGCTTCAGTAAGTAATTCAACAGTATTAAAATCAACCAAGTCTTTAGCCGTTTTTTTGTATTCTTCGATAGCTATTTTTGCTTCGGCATATTCTTGTGCTAATTCATCATATTGACTGTCACCATTAAATACATGGTATTTTAATAAGTACACAGCAGCAAAAGCAATTGAGATGTAAAAACTATAAATCCACCAAGGCGGAAGAGAGTTGTCTAACTCTTTAATACCATCATAATTATGGTCTAAAATAATTTCGTGTTCTTCTTCGATAGGTTTTGCGCCTAATAGTTTTTTATAAGTGTTTTGAATCCACTTAATGAATTTTGGTGTTCTTGTACGTTGTGCGTCGTATCTCGCTTTTGCTTCTTCATCTAAACTTTGATAAAGTACGTTATCCATAGAACTTACTATACCTTCAGTAGCAATAAGAATAAGTAGTACTAATACCAAAAACAGTGATAGCAATGGATACTCAATAAATGCTGGTTTATCACCTGAGTCAATCATATATTCAGCAAAAAAAGCAATAGCGAAAAATACGATTGGAACTCTAAGCCATGATGGAATAAATTGTCTCATAATTTTAATTGTTTTTTTTGTCTAATGGCAAATTGCTCACAGTAGTTATGTACTCTTTTTTAGCTGTTATAACCCACCAAAATAGTGCAACAAAAAAGAGGAAGAATATCATTAAGGATATTAAAGGATATATCTCTATACCAGTAATACTTTCCATGTGGTTTTTTACAAATTTCAACATGACTTATTGGTTTTGTGTTGTTAATTGTGCTTCTAGTTCTTGAACTTTTATGTCAGTTCCAAGACGTTGTAAATAAGCGATTAAAGCTGTAATTTCTCTATTTCTCATTTCAATGAATTCGCTTCCAGCTGCTTTTTTATCAGCTTCGTAGCTTTCAGCAAAATCAGGATCTGTATAAAGGTTTTTCTCAATTTGAGTACCTTGTTCTGTCATGCTTTGTTGTGCATTGGCAATATCCTCTTCGGTATAAGGAACTCCTAATTTTACCATAGCTTTCATTTTAGCTTCAGTCATAGATTTATCAAGTTCATCACGAATCAACCATTGATAAGCAGGCATAATAGAACCTGATGAGGTACTTTGTGGATCATACATATGGTTAAGGTGCCAGTTGTCAGAATATTTTCCGCCTACACGATGCAAATCTGGTCCTGTACGTTTACTTCCCCAAAGGAATGGATGGTCGTATACAAATTCTCCAGCTTTACTGTATTCTCCATAGCGTTCTACTTCACTTCTAAAAGGACGTACCATTTGTGAGTGACAGCTTACACAACCTTCACGTATATAAATGTCTCTACCTTCAAGTTCTAAAGGTGTGTATGGTTTAACACTTGAAATAGTTGGGATATTAGACTCTACCATTATTGTTGGTATAATTTGAATAATACCACCAATTAAAATAGTAATAGTAGCTAGTATAGTTAGTTGTACTGGTTTACGCTCTAACCAAGTATGGAAGGTTTCTCCAGCAATTCGTCTTTTTGAAACACGTTGTAGAGCAGGAGCCTCAGCAAGTTCATCGCTTACCTTGCTGCCTTTTTTAATAGTAACAATTATGTTGTAAGCTAAGACAAACATTCCAATAATGTATAACGATCCTCCAATAGCACGCATCCAGTACATTGGGATGATTTCAGAAACAGTTTCTAAAAAGTTACCGTAGACTAAAGTTCCGTCAGGATTGAATTGTTTCCACATACTTGCTTGAGTAAATCCAGCAACATACATAGGTAATGCATATATAATAATTCCTAAAGTTCCAATCCAAAAGTGGAAGTTTGCCAATTTTGTTGAGTGTAGCTTGGTGTTGAATAATCTTGGAATCAACCAATAAATCATACCAAAAGCTAAGAAGCCATTCCAAGCTAAAGCACCAACATGTACGTGAGCAATAACCCAATCGGTAAAGTGGGCAATAGCATTTACGTTTTTAAGTGAAAGCATTGGGCCTTCAAAGGTTGCCATACCATAACCAGTAATTGCAACAACCATAAACTTTAACACAGGGTCAACACGTACTTTATCCCAAGCGCCTCTTAATGTTAATAGACCATTTATCATTCCTCCCCAAGAAGGCATTAATAACATTACCGAAAATGCTACACCTAAATTTTGAGCCCACTCTGGTAAAGCAGTATATAATAAGTGATGTGGTCCTGCCCAGATATAAATAAATATTAATGACCAAAAGTGTACTATAGATAATCTATATGAGTAAATAGGTCTATCTGCTGCTTTTGGAACAAAATAGTACATTAACCCTAAGAATGGAGTTGTTAAGAAGAATGCTACTGCATTGTGTCCATACCACCATTGTACTAAGGCATCTTGAACACCTGCATAAACTGAATAACTTTTTAATCCGCTGATTGGTAATTCTAAACTGTTAAAAATATGAAGAACAGCAACAGTAACAAATGTGCCTAAATAAAACCAAATGGCAACATACATGTGACGTTGACGACGTTTTAAAATAGTTCCTATTAAGTTCCAACCAAATACAACCCATACAATAGCAATAGCTATATCAAAAGGCCATTCTAATTCGGCATATTCTTTACTAGTTGTATAACCTAAGGGAAGTGTAATTGCTGCTCCAACAATTATAAGTTGCCAACCCCAAAAGTTGATATTACTCAAAGCGTCACTAAACATTCTTGCTTTTAGTAAACGTTGAGAAGAGTAATACACACCTGCAAAAATGGCGTTACCTACAAAGGCAAAAATAACAGCATTTGTGTGTAAAGGTCTCAATCGACCAAAGCTTAACCACGAAATACCGTCGGTTAGGTTAGGGAACAAGAACATAAAGGCTAGTAGTAAACCTACAAGCATACCCACAACACCCCAAAGCATGGTAGCGAGTAAGAATTTTTTAACAATCTTGTTGTCGTAATAAAATTGTTGTACTTCCATAATAATTAGTTAGACTTTTGATTTTTAATGGATTTATTGGTTTTGTTTTTAACCAGTTCGTCTTCAAACAGCATGCGTACAGATGGTGTATAGTCATCATCGTACTGTCCTGATTTTACGGCTTTTATAAATCCTATAAAAAAGACAATAGCAATGATAATGCTGATAGCTAGTAATACATAAATAACACTCATACCTACTTGAAGTTATAGTTCAAAATTACGTTGGCATCTCTTTTTAAAAGATGATATTTGTCATGTTTCATTAATTTTTTCATTTTAATTTTCGACCTAAAAGGTTTGTTGCAATTGTGGTAAATACAACAATACTTATGGAGCTTAAAGGCATTAAAATAGCTGCAATCACAGGCATAAGCTGACTAGTAATGGCAAAGTATAAACCAATAGCATTGTAGAAAAAGGAGAACACAAAACTCCATTTTATGATTTTAATAGCTGCTTTTGAAGCTTTTATATAGTTGTATAATTGATTGAATTTTGAAGCATCTAAAATGGCATCGCAAGCAGGCGAGAACACATTAATATTTTCTGAAATAGCAATACCAACATTACTCTGTGCTAAAGCACCTGCATCGTTTAAACCATCACCAACCATGAGTACTTGAGCGCCATTGTTTTGATGATGCTTAATGTATTCTAGCTTATCGTTTGGTTTTTGATTGAAAATAAGTTTGGTTTTGCTTGGGAGTAATTTTTTTAGGTTATTTAATTCACTTGCATTGTCACCCGAAAGTATCGCTAAATCGTAGTCTTTTTTTAGTTTGTTAAACAGTTTTGAAATGCCTTTTCGGTATGCATTGTAAAAGGTAAACTTTCCTTTGTATGTGTTATTGGTACTAATATGAACTGCTGTACTTAATTCGGTTTCTAGTTGAAGTTGTCCAACGTATTTTGCAGAACCTATTTTAACCGATTGATTATTGATTTCGCCATAAATGCCTTCACCTAAATGTTCTTCAAAATGGCTTAAGGTTATAATGTTGTTTTGCTTAAGCAAGTTGTATAACGATCGACTCAATGGATGGTTAGAATGTCTAAGTGTACTACTTAAAATAACTGTTTCCTCTTCCGTAAGCGTTTCACCTTTATAGGCTGTTTTACTTTTTTTGTTAGAAGTAATGGTACCTGTTTTGTCAAAAATAATGGTGTCTATTTTTGCCAACTGCTCAATTACCGAAGCATTTTTTAAATAGAATTTCAACTTTCCAAAAATGCGTAACAAATTCCCTAAAGTGAATGGAGCAGATAGTGCAATAGCACAAGGGCAAGCAATAATTAACACAGCAGTAAATACGTTAAGTGCTTTACTTGAGTCGGCAAACAGCCAGTATGTTGTAGCTAAAAAAGCAATGCTCAACACAGCAATAGTAAAGCGTTTGCTTATAGTATTGGTTAGTGTTGTAAAGCTATCTTCTTTGTTTTTATTAAACACATCGTTGCTCCAAAGTTGCGTAAGGTAACTTTGTTCAACTGCATTTAAAGCTTCCATTTCAATACTGCCAGAGGTTTGTTTGCCACCTGCAAAAAGTTTATCACCAGAAGATTTTTTTACGGCTTCAGATTCTCCCGTAACAAAACTGTAATCTATATTAGCGTTTCCGTTAATTAAGATGCCATCAACAGGAATTAATTCTTCGTTTCTAATTAATAATCGGTCGCCTTTTTTAATGTCATAAACCTGAATTGGTGTTTCAATTCCGTTTAAAATTTTAGTCACAGCAATAGGGAAGTACGATTTGTAGTCGCGCTCAAACGATAGGAAATTGTAGGTGCGTTGCTGAAAATATTTCCCAAGTAATAAGAAGAACACCAAACCTGTTAAGCTATCGAAAAAACCTGTGCCTAGGTCTAGAATAATTTCAGCTGTACTTCGTATAAACAACACTAAAATACCAAGCGCAATAGGAATGTCGATATTTAAAAGTTTTGATTTTAAACCTTTGTAAGCCGAAACAAAATAATCTTGAGCCGCATAAAAAACTACTGGCAGCGAAAATGTAAACATGAGCCAACGAAACACAGGTTTGTACTGCTCTAGCCAGAACTCGTTAACCTCAAAATACTCTGGAAACGATAAAAACATCACATTACCAAAAGCAAAACCAGCAACACCAAGTTTGTAAATTAAACTACGGTTTACTTTGTTTTTTCCTGTATTGAAATCTTCAAGAGAAATGTAAGGTTCGTAACCAATTTTACTTAATAGAAGTACCGTTTCTTTTAATGAAAAGGCTTCGGTTTTATAAGTTATTCTTACGGTCTTTTTTCCAAAATTTACTTGAGAAGCAGTAATATTTGCATTGAGTTTGTTGAGGTTTTCTAAAATCCAGATGCAAGAACTACAATGAATATGCGGAATGGTTAAAGTTGCAATTTGGTGTTTATCATCATTAAATTCGGTGAGCTTTTCAATTATAGCGTCATCCGACAGGAAATCATATTTACCTTGAATTTCTTTTGGTGTAGCTCCAGGAGCTTGTTGTAAATCGTAATAGCAAGTTAAATCGTTTTCAGAAAAAATCTCGTAAACGGTTTTACAACCATTACAACAAAAGTCTTTTTCGTTGTAAACAATATGTTCAACTGTACAATTATCACCACAATGAAAACATGTAGCTTGTTTCATAATATTTGCTCATTTATACCTAGTGCAAAGGTTGAAAGCAAAGGCTAAAAAAAATATGATATTTATCAGGTTTTAGTTATTTTTACAGAACACTTCAAAATAAGGTATGAGCAAGTGCGAACAATGTATTATCAGGCAGTTTAATGCTTTAAGAGCGTTACAAAAGGACGACCTTATACGGCTTTCTGGATGTAAAACAACACACACTATCAAAAAGGGAGAGATTATTTTTGAAGAAGGTGATAATGTTAATGGTGTTTACTGTATAAAGGATGGTGTTTGTAAACTATCTAAGTTAAGCGCAAACGGAAAAGACCAAATTGTAAAATTAGTTGTTAGAGGAGATTTGTTAGGGCAACGTTCTTTAATTTCTGATGAGGCTGCTAACCTAAGTGCTGTAGCTGTAAATGATATGCAAGTGTGTTTTATTCCAAAGCACGAAATAATACACGACTTAACACATAACATCAATTTTTCGGTGGATATGCTAAAGGATATGGCTGAGGAACTAAAACTTGCTGATAACGTTATTGTTGATATGGCCCAAAAATCGGTGAAGCAACGTTTGGCTGAAACGCTTTTGTATTTGCAAACCAATTTTGGAGAAGATGATAATGGATTTTTAAATATAGTACTTACTAGAGATGACTATGCTAATATTGTTGGTACTGCTACAGAATCTGCAATACGAATATTGTCTCAATTTAAAAAAGAAGGGTTAATTTCTACAGAAGGCAAACAAATTAAAATAGAAGATAGTAAAGCATTAAAGCTTATTGAATAAAAAAACGGCTAAACTTAGTTTAGCCGTTTTTGTTTTGTTTATTCCGTTTTTGGATCTATTTCCGTTTTGGGAGTTTCACCATCTAATGGTGCATTTTCTTTTTTAAGATGCTCGTCTAAGAATTTTAAAATTCTACTGTAAGCTTCAATTTGGTTTTCCTTTTTTATAAATCCATGACCTTCGTCCTCAAATAAAACATATTCAACAGGAACGCCATTTTTTCTTACTCCAGCAACAATTTCATCAGATTCAACCTGTAATACTCTAGGGTCTTTAGCTCCTTGTAAAACAATTAAAGGTTTGGTAACCTTATCAGTATGGAATAGTGGGGAAATTCGTTTTAAACGTGTTGAATCAGCAGAATAAGGATCGCCTAACTCTAAGTATAATGATTCTCTAAACGATTCCCAATAAGGCGGAATGCTTTTTAATGTACGCATCCAGTTGGTAACACCATATATATTAACACCAACATCAAACTCTTCTGGAGTGTAAGTTAATGCTGCCATAGTCATATATCCACCATAAGAGCCACCAATGATTCCTATTTTTTCAGAATTAATTTCAGCTTGCTCAGCTAACCAATTTTTTCCTTCAACACAGTCTTGTAAATCTTTTTCGCCATGGTTTTTATCATCCATTTTAAAAAACGTTTTACCATAACCACTGCTTCCACGATTATTAACAGCTAAAACAGCATATCCATGATTAACCATATACTGAATTAAAGAGCTGAAATTTTGACGTGTTTGACCTCCAGGACCACCATGAACCCAAACCATTGCAGGCACTTTATTATCTGCAGATGCTTGATGTGGTAAATAATATATGGCAGGAATTGTTGTACCATCAAAAGACTTAAAACGAACAACTTTAGCAGTAACTAAATCGTCAGGATTAATCTCTTTGTTTAAAACATTGGTGAGTTTGTGCTGTTCTTTGGTTTCCAAGTTGTATGTGTATAAATCAGAAGGCGAATTGGAACCACCAACATACAGGCGCATCCATGTTTCATCCTTTGAAAAACTTACACTGGTAATACTTTTATTATCAAAATTAGGTAGTGTTATTGGTTGTAATGTGTTGCTATCTAAAACTTCAATAGCATTTTTACCATCTTCGTTTACATAAACTACTAAGTAAGTCCCTTTATCAGTAAAACCAGCTCCACTAACATCCCAAGATTTTTGTACAATTTTAGTTTTAGTTTTAGACGCTAAATCATATTTCATTAAGTATGAAAACTCTTCGCCATCATCAGTAGTGTAATAAAATGCACTACTATCAACTGCAAAATCTTCAGATGCATTTGCACTTAGGTTGTCATTGATTTTTGTTTTTTCGTTAGAACTTCTGTCGAATAAATACAAGTTGCTATCGTTAGTGTTGACAGATTCAACTAAAGCAATATAATTTTCGTCATTAGAAATTCCACTGAAATTTAAACCATCATTATTTTGGTAAATTAATTCAGAAGAAAAATCAGCGATACTCATTTTGTACACATCAAAATAGCGAGCGTCTCTTTTGTTTGACCCAAAATAAAAACTGTTTTTATCAGCAGACCAACCGTAAAATGAAGATTTTGCTCCTTGTTCAGGGGTTAAATCTTTAATCTCACCATTTGTGTCTCTCATATAAATATGGTCTATTTCGTCACCATTTCCATCGGCAGAAAGAAGCATACGCTCATCATTAGGAAAGTAAGAAACAGCAAAGTATGAAATGCTATCTGATGCTGTAATTTGTGTGTATTCACCACCTGTTGTAGGCACTGTGTACGCATTGAAAATACCAGAGCGATTACTTGAGATTAAAAGCTTGGAGTTGTCAGGAGAAAAACTTCCTCCACTTACAGCTTCGTTGTTCATGAACTGTTCAATGCTGTACTGTTCAATACTTTTAGCTTGGGCTTCATTCTTGCTCTCAGTGTCTTTTTTACAAGACAGCATAGTAGCAAAAAACACTAATATTAAAATGTTTTTCATAATTAATTGAGTTTAAAGGTTGATATGTCTTTAAACGGATTAGTTTGTAACTGTTCCATTTTTGTTTGATACGATTTCCAGTCTTCATTAAAGAAGGTGTTGGTTTTTTCAAGCGCACTATTTAAAGCGTCTTTAAAGTTTTTAATTAATGTAGTTTCGGTAGTTGTGATACCGTTTTGACTATCTTGAACATAGCCTCTTGCAAGACTAAGTCTTGTGTTGATAGTAACTTCTGGGTTTCTGGTAATACCTTGCCTTTCATCAACTTTTCCTAAATAAATATCAATAATTTCATCTATTTTTTTGACGATGTCTTTAGATGATTTTATATCGTCTTTATATTTTTCTTTATCTAGTTTTTTAAGTTCAGACTGAAATTTCTCAGCTATTTCTTTGCTTTCAACAAGTTGTTTTACAGCATTAGCCATAGTTTCTTGAGTGCTTTCTAAATCTTTTAAAGTGTTGTAAACTTCATTGATGTTTGCTGTAGAAATATTTAATCTTGGATCATACATTACTGTAATTTGTTTTTCTGAAGATTGGTCTCCAAAACTTAAAACAGCTTTGTAAGTGCCTGGTTTAACAGTAATACCTCCTGGTTCACTGTTTCTGGTTCTATTTCGTCTAGAAGCTCTTTCAACACCAGCTTCATCCATATACCATGTCCATTTGTGAATACCTGTTTCTTTAGGCGCTTTTTGCTTTAATGTTCTTATTAAACGCTCTCCATCATATATCTTTAATGTTAAAGAGTCCCATTTTACTTCATTGGTTTTTTCAGCAGAAGTTTCTTCGTCTTCATTTGAAGCTTCCTCTTTTACATCTTCTTTTTGAGTATCGATATTTACATAATATGACAATTGAGCACCATAGCTTCTGTTTTCTCCATTGTATAAAGCATCAGCTCCAAAGCGACTTCCTGTTGGTTGTTGGTATGCAGCTTGAATAGCTGTAGGAGGTTGAAATAACTCTACTTTTTGTTGCAACACTTGTTTGTTTTTAGCCAGAGCGCGTAAAGGTCTTATGTCATCTAAAACCCAAGCAGCTCTACCAAAAGTACCTATTACTAAATCGTGCTCTCTTGGGTGAATTACTAAATCTTTTACAGATGTAGTTGGGAAGCCTTCTGTCCATTTAGTCCAGCTTTCTCCTGCGTTTAAGGAAATGTATAAACCGTCGTCAGTTCCTAAAAATAACAGGTTTGGTTCTTCAATATCTTCAACAATTGAGAGTGTATAGCTTTTTACATCATTTTCATCTACAATACGTGTCCATGTTTTACCATAGTCTTTGGTTCTGTAAGCATAAGGTGTGTAATTAAAACGTCTGTAATCATTAGCTATTAGTAATGCTTCTCCTTTGTTTTTGTTTGATGCTTTTATTTGAGGAATCCAACTGCCTTTAGGTAATCCTTTTATGTTTTTGGTCACATCAGTATAGGTTTGTCCACCATTTTGAGTAACGTGAACACGACCATCATCAGTTCCTATCCACAACATATTTTTTTCAACAGGAGAAGGTTCAATGACCAAAATGGTACAGTGGTTTTCTGCTCCTGTAGCATCCATTGTTAATCCGCCACTTTCTGATTGTTTTAGTTTTTCTGGGTCGTTAGTGGTTAAATCCTCTGAAATGACTGTCCAAGTTTCACCTTTATCAGTTGATTTATGAACAAACTGACTTCCAAAATACAGTGTACTATTATTAAAAGGATCAATATTAATTGCAGAATTCCAGTTAAAACGTAACTCTACATTTGGGTCAGGATGTGTTGGTCTTACTAAAAGGTTATTACCAGTTTCCCAATCGTATCTGCTTACGTAACCTTGTTGACTCATTGACCAGCCAAAACGAGAGTCGTCTTTATCAGGAACGACATCAAACCCATCACCAAAACTTATTTCTTGCCAGTAGCTATTACGAATACCTTGTGTTTTCCAAACGTAAGCAGGACCTCTCCAAGAACCATTGTCTTGCATGCCTCCATATACATTGTAAGGGTAGTCGTTATCGACATTGATGTGATAAAATTGAGCTACAGGTATATTGCCAATAAATCGCCATGTTTTTCCACCATCTTTAGTGATATTTAATCCACCATCGTTACCATCTATCATAAAATTACCATTGTTAGGATGAATCCACCATGCGTGATGGTCTGGATGCACACCATTATCTACACCATAAGCAGGCATAAGTTGGTCAAAGCTTTTTCCGCCATCTTCAGATACATTTACGTAGGTGAAAATGGTATACACACGATTTTCATTATCAGGAGCTACGTATATTTCGGCATAGTAAAAGGGTCTGTTTCCTATCTCATTTAAGTTGTCATTTACTTTTTTCCAAGTAAAACCACCATCTTCACTTTTGTAAAACCCATTTTTCTTGGCTTCAATTAATGCATATACAATATTAGGTTTGTTTGGTGCTATTGCAAGACCAATTCTTCCTAATTCTCCTTTTGGCAATCCGTCTTCATCAGTTATTTTTTTCCATGTTTTTCCGCCATCATGTGTAATGTGTAAACCAGAACCTTCACCACCAGATTTGAAAAACCAAGGGTCGCGTTTGTGTTCCCATAGAGCAGCAATTAATTTGTTAGGATTTGTTGGATCCATGATTAATTCTGCAGCACCAGTTTTATTATTCGCAAACAAGATTTTTTCCCATGTTTCTCCTCCGTTTGTAGTTTTATAAATACCTCTTTCAGGATGTTCTCCCCAAGGAGATCCAATAGCTGCAACATAAACTACGTTAGGATTTGTTGGGTCAATAATTACTCTATGAATGTGTCTTGTGTTTTCAAGTCCCATGAGCATCCAAGATTTACCTCCATCAAGCGATTTGTATATGCCATAACCACCATTAAGACTATTTCTCGGGTTTCCTTCTCCTGTACCAACCCATATTACACTTGGGTTTGATTGTTGTATAGCAACAGCTCCTATTGAAGCAGTAGCTTCGTTGTCAAAAATAGGTTCCCATTTTATACCTCCAGAGGTTGACTTCCATAAACCACCAGATGCTGTACCAACGTACATAATATCAGGATTGTTTGTAACTACATCAATGGCTGTAACACGACCAGACATTCCACCAGGACCTATATTTCGTGGTTTCATATTTTTTACTAAATCCATTGAAAACTCTTGGGCAAAAAGTAATGAGGCACTTAAGAAGAGAATGATTGAGAAGACGTTTTTCATGTGTTTATTATTATTGAGTTTTAAATTTACGTAAAAAAACAATCAAGCGTTTATATTCTAGTCTTTTAAACGTTTGATTTGTTTGGGTTTAAGCCATAACCAAAATCCGCTAAACGATAACAACATCAATCCTAAGGATGTGATAGTTGAATAGAAAAGCTTAAATGGTGTGGATTGATTTTTAAATAGAAAGTCCATTATTGAGCCATCATGAATCATTTCAATAATATCAGCAGTTCTTTGTTTTACTGATAGGACTTCACCTGTATAACAGTCTATTTGAATTTCGGTAAAGTGGTTTTCAAACCTCACTTTAGCAACACCTTTATTTGGTCTGTAATCTATTCGGTTGATTTCAGGTGAAAGGCTTAAAGATTCTATATGTTTTATAGCATTGTCTCTAATTATATCTAATGATATTAGAGATAATGTGTTTGAGGATGAAGCGTGTGTTTTGGGTTTAAATTGAAATTGTTCTTTCCAAGTTAGAAGTAAGCCTGTAGCTCCTAAAAGAAACATAAAAAACACTAAGGGAATTGCAACATAACGATGAAGTTTTCTGTATGTTCTAGAGGTTTTAGCGAGTTGTTTTCGTTTTTGTTTCAAGCTTAAGATTTACAAAAAAGTTAAGAAACACTAAAAATATATAATATTCCTTAAAAATATCTTAAACTCTTGTTAATGCGAGCAAGTAAAAAATGAATAGAGCAAGGTGGGTTTTTGGTTATCTACTACTTCTTGATTTTATGTTTTTATTACACAATTCAATAATTTCAGAGATTCGTTTTATTCTTGTAGCTTCTCGTTTAGCTTGATTGAGCCAATACAAATATCCTTTTTTGTATGATGGAGCAAAGTTTTGATAGTTGGTAAATGCTGTTTTGTTTGCATTGAAAGCAATTTGTAAATCCTCAGGGATAATACCATTTTCAACATCATCGAGTACAGACCAACTTCCGTTTTCTTTTGCTATTTCAATAGTTTTAAGACCTGCATCATGCATTAAATTTATAGTAATTAGATCAACTATATAACGCTTGTTTAAAGCGCTCCAAACACTTTTAGGGTTACGAGGTGAAAAATATTGTCTGCGTTTTCCGTTACCGAGACTTTTAACTGTAGAATCTATCCAGCCATAACAAAGGGCTACTTTTACAGCTTCTTCCCATCGCATACTTTCATTTTCGTGTTCTACTTTATAGAAAATAAGATAAATACCTTTGGATAGTGAATGGTTTTTATGAAGCCATGTTCTCCATTCTTTGTCGGTTTTGAAATAATGTTCTTCTATTTCTTTAATTGTTTTTTAAATTTAAGTGTTGTTATTATTTTGCGAATTTACGCAACAAAGTTCTTACTTCATCAGTATCTTTAACATAATATCTGGCTTTGGTTTTTTTGAAACCTACTTTTACAGTATATGCTGATTCTGGAAGTTCTTCAAACATGTATTCGTCTGTCCAGTCATCACCTATTGAAAATATAAAATCATAAGACTTCTCGTTAAGCAATCTTAGTGCTGCTCTACCTTTGTTAACGTTACTGCTTTTTATTTCAATAACCTTGTTGCCTTTGAGAACTGTTAAATTATCGTTGGAAATTAAACTGGTTAACACAGTATTTAGTTCTATAGTTCTTATTTGAGCTAATTCAGGATCTGCTTTACGATAATGCCATGCAAGAGAATATTTTTTCTTTTCAATAAATGTACCTGGAGTTCTATCGACAAAAGTTTCTAAAATAGGTTGAATATTTGCCATCCAATCATTCTTTAAATGCTCGAGCGCTTCCCAATTGGTATGTTGTTTTTTTAGCCAAACACCATGGTCGGTAATTAATGTGTAACTTTTTTTACTGAACCATTCGTTAAATGTATCTTGGTCTCTACCACTAATAATTACTACATCAGTGTTTTCTTGTTGATTGATGGTATCTAAGAGTTCAAAAAGCTCAGCATCAGGTTTAGCATCTTTTGGATCGTTTTTAAAACCAGCTAATGTGCCATCGTAATCTAAGAGTAGTAGTTTGCTAGAAGCCGAACTGTAATCAGATAGCATTTTCTTTTGAAGTGTATCGTCCAGTCGTGTAGAAACCATTACTGTATCTTTAATTTTTGTAGCGTTTAATGATTTCATAAACTCATCTGCCCATTTTTCAACTGTATAACGTTTTAAACGCTTTTGTAGAATTTTCATACGCTTACTTTGTTCTTCGGTAGGCATTTCAATAGCTTGCTTTAAAGTGTCGGCTATTTCTTCAAAATTATTAGGATTGATAAGTAAAGCCTCATTCATTTCTTTTGAAGCTCCAGCCATTTCACTTAAAATTAGCACACCGTCTTCATTTGTTCTTGTTGCAACATACTCTTTTGCTACTAAATTCATCCCATCTCTTACAGGTGTAATTAATGCAATATCTGAAGAGGTGTATAGATCTATAAGGTTTTCAAAAGGCATTGAGCGGTAAAAATACCAAATAGGAGTCCAGCTTACTGTGGCAAACTCACCATTAATTCTACCAACAAGTTCATCAGTATCGCGTTTTAGTTTTTGATATTGAGGAACGTTGGAACGCGAAGGAACTGCAAGCATTATAAGGCGTACTTTTTCTTTAAATTGAGGGTATTTGTTTAAAAAGTACTCAAAAGCTCTTAGCCTGTTAGGGATGCCTTTGGTGTAATCCAACCTATCAATTGAGAGTACCATTTTAGCATTAGAAGTAGACTGAATGTGGTTGTCTAGTCTTCGTTGTAATTCTGATTTTTCTTTAGGATTTTGATTGGTATGCGTTAATGCAGCATCATGAAATTTGTTGTAATCAATTCCCATAGGAAACGAATCTACTGTTACAACTCTGTCATGATAATTTATTTTATTGAACTTTACATCTAGCCTTAATATTCGTTTTACCGAACTTAAAAAATGACGTTCATAGTCATACGTGTGGAATCCAAGCAAATCCGCACCTAACATACCTTCAAGCAATTGTTCTCTCCATGGGAAAGTTCTAAAAATTTCATACGATGGGTAAGGTATGTGTAAAAAGAAACCTATAGTAGTATTGGGTTTTTTGTCTTTAATAAGTTTTGGTAATAGTAAAAGCTGATAATCATGCACCCAAACATTGTCACCATCTTCAATATGCTCTAAAACTACGTCAGCAAATTTTTGATTCACTTCTTGGTAAGATTCCCATTGGTCTTTTTCAAATTCGGTGTATTCCATAAAATAATGAAACAAAGGCCAAAGTGTTTTGTTACTAAACCCAAAATAGAAGTTTTCTACATCTTGTTCGTTTAATGAAACAGCGACGCATTTTTCTTTTTTTACAGCTTCGTCAACCTTTTTTTTAGTGGAGCTATCTATCTCTTCTTCAGTGAGTCCGGACCAGCCAACCCAAATTCCATTGCCTTCAGCATGTACCGATTTCATTCCTGTGGCTAATCCGCCAACACTAGGTGTGATTTTTAAAGAATTGTCGTTTTCAAGTTTAATTTGAAGTGGTAATCTATTGGAAACAATTATTGTTTTACTCATAATTATGGTTAAGATAATAGGTTTTAAAGTGTATTTTGTTAATTTAATGAAAAATTAAGTGTTAACCATACCTAAAGCAGTATTTAATGGATAATTTAGATTACGGTATTATTGGAAATTGTAGAAGTGCAGCATTAATTTCAAAAACAGGAGCTATAGAATGGTGTTGTTTGCCAGAGTTTGATTCGTCTTCGGTTTTTGCAAAAATTCTGGATGAAAAAATAGGAGGAAGCTTTGATATTTTAGTAGATGAGAGTTTCTCTATAACTCAGGATTATATTGAAAACACTACTATTTTAGTTACTAAATTCAGTAACGGAATTGACACTTTTGAGGTGCACGATTTTATGCCTCGATACTACAAGCCTAATGGTGATTACCAATCTCCACCAGAAATTATCAGGTATTTTAAGCATATTTCAGGGAAACCAACATTTAAGGTTAATTACAACCCTAAACTAGAGTATGCTAAAGGAAAGACTGAAATGTATGTGAAAGACCATTTTATAGTAAGCCTAACCTATGGTGAAAAGTTTGATACTTTATTTTTATATACCAATTTTGATAAACAAAAAGTGGTTAATGGTGGTGAAATTGAATTAACTGCTGATGGATATTTTCTCTTAGGTTATAACGAAAAAGTGTTTGAGACTACTGTGGATAGTATCTTTTTGGAGCACCAACGTACTAAGGTGTATTGGTTAAACTGGATGGATAGAACACCAACCTACAAGCTATACCAAAAGCAAATAGCTAGAAGCGCTATGACTTTAAAGTTGCTTACATATGATAAAACTGGAGCAGTTTTAGCTGCAGCTACAACCTCATTGCCTGAAACTATTGGAGAAGTTAGAAATTGGGATTACCGTTTTTGCTGGATTCGAGATGCATCAATGGTAATTAAAGTGGTTTCAAAATTAGGACATAAAAATATAGCTAAACGTTACTTAAAATTCATTATCGATTTAATACCTGATAAAGATGAAAAACTTCAGATTATGTATGGTATTAATAAAGAGAAAAAACTTACCGAATTTTCATTAGACCATTTAAGCGGTTATAAAAACTCAAGTCCTGTAAGGGTAGGTAATGCAGCTTACAAACAAAAGCAGAATGACATTTATGGTATTTTGATGGACGTAATTCACCAACAGTTTGTAAACTTTTCAATGGATATTGAAAATACCGAAGAGTTGTGGACAATTACTAAAGGTATTGTTTGGGTTGTTAACAAACACTGGCGAGAAGCTGATAAAGGTATTTGGGAATTTAGAGCAGAAGATAGACATTTCACATTTTCAAAAGTACTGTGTTGGGTAGCAGTTGATAAAGCAATTAAAGTTGCTGAGTTACTTAACAAGACTAATAAAATTATGAAGTGGAAGCTTATAGAGTCTGAAATACGAGAAGATATAATGCAAAACGCTTGGAATAACGATGTAAAAGCCTTTACGCAATCTTATGGTTCGTCAGATTTGGATGCATCTGTATTGCTAATGGAACCTTATGGATTTATTGATGCTAGAGATCCTAAATATGTAAGTACAGTAAATGCTATTGAAAGAGAGTTGAGTAATGATGGTTTATTGTATCGTTATAAAAACAAAGACGATTTTGGGTTACCATCGTCGTCATTTACAATATGTACGTTTTGGTTTATAAATAGTTTATACAAAATAGGAGAGGTGCAAAAAGCCAAAAAACTATTTGATAAACTATTGTCTTATAGTAATCATCTAGGGTTGTTTAGCGAAGATATAGACTTTAAAACCAAACGACTTTTAGGTAATTTTCCACAAGCATATTCGCATTTAGCGTTAATTGAAACAGCAATTAACCTATCTAACATCACAGAGCAGGAACGTGTTATGGATACAATACTTAAATAAAATTACTTTTTATAGTTGAATTTTACGACTTCTATAGAACCATCTTTTTGGTGGATGTCAACATAAACATTCATTTCATTGTCAGAAATTTTTTCAAAGGTCATACCTTCAAAAATCACTTTGTTAGGTGTGATCTCTTTTAGAGGGAAATCTACAGTTTCATCTTTGGTTTCCCAACCTCGTAATTGGCTATCAAAATGTTTAAGCTGAAGAATTAAACTGTTTTCAATCTCTCTAATAATTTCAATTTCGTAAAACGAAACTTTGTTGTCGTTAATTAATTTAAACGTCGCCATCATTGAGCCACCTGATGGTTTGCTCCAGTTTTCTTCTGTAATTCCACCAAACGCTTCTCCTTTCCAATTGCCAGCTATCCAAGCACAATTTTCTAATTTTGGTTCGAGCTTTGTTTCAGTGTTTACAGGAATTTCTGTTTGAGTAGTTTCAGCAGCAATTAATAATTTGGTAGCTTCAGGATTGGTTGTTAATCTTGTAATAGTTGTAATTCCGTAGGAAGATAAATCAGTTACGGTCTTCCAATTGTTGTCTTTGTTTAATGTGAATTTTTGTAAACTACTTCCTTTACCAGAAAGAATAGTTATATGATTAAGCCAACAAATGTCCTCAACACCTTCAATGGTGTTTGCAATGGTTTTTATAGCTCCTGTTTTTGGGTTTAAAGACTTAATTTTCCATTGGGTTTCATCCTCTTTTGAAATAAAGCTTACTAAGTTTGAATTGGGAATTTTATGAAACGAACGACCAACATTTGTTGCGTATTTTTTTGAAATACCTTTATTAACGTCAGTGATATAAAGGTTTAATTCGGTGTCTTCAATAACAGCTGATACAATTGTGTTTTCATCGTACCAAGTGTAGTAAGCAACTACAAGGTCTTTGATTATTTCAGTAGATTCTGAAGTTTTTAAGCTGTACGCATATAAACGCTGTTTGCCATCAGGATCTAATCTTACTGCCGAAACTGCATCTTTATTCGGAATTTTTAAAGGTGTGTATTCTCCACCTTCTGTAAAGTTTAACCACGTTTTTGAACCATAGTTTGTATGATATTTTATAATGTCTGTTTGACCATTTCTGTTTGAAGAAAATAAAATATAGTCTTTGTTCATAAAAGAAGGTTGATTGTCATAACCTTCATTATTAGAAATGTTTTTTCCTGATGTTACACTAATATTAGAACTTGGAGATTCAATGTTGAATAAAAATATTTCGGTGTCTTGTTGAGAAAAAGCAAAAGCAGATAGCAAAAAAGTAACACTTAATAAGACGGTTTTTTTCATGGATTCAGTAATTGATTTTTAAAGGTAATAAAAAAGTCGGCTATAATTAGCCGACTTTTCAACATTTGAACTAGCCTATTGTTTTAAAAACAATATTTATTTTCAGCTTTTACTTTTTCAGCAATTGTATTTCTTAGCTCAACTACATTAGGGTAGTTTGCGTATTTTGTAAAACGTTTTAAGCCCATAAGCATTGCTTTTTGCTCGTCACCGTCAGCAAAGGATACAATGCCTTCTAAACCATTTTTCTTAACAAGTTCAACAGCATTGAATAGATACAATTTAGCCATTGCTATTTGTTCTTTTTGCTTGTCTTCACCAAAACGTTTAACGTTTTTCTCAGTTCTTAAAATTGTTGACTCTGCCATATATATTTCAATTAAAATATTAGAAGCAGCCATCATTAATTGTTGATGCTTTTCTAAGTCTGGTCCATATTTTTGAACTGCAGCACCAGCAACCATTAAGAATACTTTTTTAAGTTTAGCAATCATTTCTTTTTCTTCTGAAAATAACACAGAATAATCTGGCATATCAAAAGAAGGAATACCCATTAATTCATCTTTTACAGCCATTGCAGGACCTAATAAGTCGACATGACCTTTCATAGCTTTTTTAACTAACATTCCTACTGAAAGCATACGGTTAATTTCGTTTGTACCTTCGTAAATACGAGCAATACGAGCATCTCTCCAAGCAGCTTCCATAGGCGTTTCTTCAGAGAATCCCATACCACCAAAAATTTGGATACCTTCATCGGCACAACTTTGTACGTCTTCAGAAACAGCAACTTTTAAGATAGAACACTCAATAGCATATTCCTCAACACCTTTAAGTTCTGCTTCTTGATGACTATTGCCTTGAGCCATTCTTATAGCTATACGGTCTTCAATATTTTTTGCAGCTCTGTAACACGCAGATTCACCAGCATAGGCATTAGTAGCCATTTCAGCTAATTTAGATTTTATGGCTCCAAATTCAGCAATAGGTGTTTTAAATTGCTTACGTTCAGTTGCATATTGTACACCAGTTGTAGTAATACGTCGTTGTGAATCTAAACAAGCAGCAGCTAATTTAATACGACCTACGTTTAAGGCATTCATAGCAATTTTAAAACCGTTACCACGCTCTGACAACATGTTTTCTACTGGTACTTTTGTGTCGTTAAAAAATACTTGACGTGTAGAACTTGCGCGAATACCAAGCTTGTGTTCTTCTTCACCTAGAGTGATACCATTTTCAGGATTGTTTTCAACAATAAATCCTGTAATGTATTTATCGTCTTCAATACGAGCAAACACAATGAAAAGGTTACAGAATCCAGCATTTGAAATCCACATTTTTTGACCATTGATGATATAATGTTTACCATCATCGGACAATTTAGCGGTAGTTTTACCAGAGTTAGCATCACTTCCGGCACCTGGTTCGGTTAAGCAGTATGCTCCGAACCATTCACCAGAAGCCAACTTTGGCACATATTTTTGTTTTTGTTCTTCAGTTCCATAAAGTGTAATAGGCATGGTTCCAATTCCAGTATGCGCACCAAAAGCAGTACTAAAAGATCCTGTACCACTAGAAATGTAATCGCATACTAGCATAGTAGAAACAAATCCCATTCCCATTCCGCCATATTCTTCAGGAACAGCAACGCTTAAAAATCCCATTTCACCAGCTTTTCTCATACATTCTTCAGTTAAAGCATAGTCTTTTGCTTCAAATCGAGCTTTGTTAGGGATAATTTCTCGGTCGTTAAATTCAATTACCGATTCCTTCATCATTTGTTGTTCTTCTGAAAAATCTTCAGGAGTAAAAATGTCTTCGCAGCTAGTTTCTTTAACTAAGAATTGACCACCTCGTAAAATATCTTTTTCTGTTGCTTCCATTGCAGTATATTGTTAAATAAGTTTAGTTTAAAAATTCAAAAATTCCGCAAGCACCTTGTCCTGTACCAACACACATGGTTACAGCTCCATATTTACCTGCCATATTGCGTTTGCGCATTTCATCAAACAGTTGAACTGAAAGTTTAGTTCCAGTACAACCTAATGGATGACCGAGTGCAATAGCACCACCATTAACATTAACAAGGTCTGGGTTTAACCCAAGTTCACGAATAACAGCAATAGATTGCGATGCGAAAGCTTCGTTAAGCTCAATAAGTTCTAAATCGTTTTGTTTCAAATTGGCTTGAGCTAATGCCTTTGGAATAGCTTTTACTGGACCAATTCCCATAATACGAGGTTCAACACCAGCAGCAGCATAACTTACTAATCGTGCAATAGGCTTTAAACCTAATTCGTTAACCATGTCTTCGCTCATTACCATTACAAAAGCAGCACCATCACTCATTTGCGATGAGTTTCCTGCGGTTACGCTTCCGCCTTGAGCGAAAACAGGACGAAGTTTAGCCAAAGCCTCTAGGTTTGTACCTTTTCTAGGACCTTCATCTTTATTTACTGTATAGGTTTTGGTTGCTTTTTTACCGTTTTCGTCAATGTAAGTTTGCTCTACATTAATTGGAACTATTTGATCTTGAAAACGGTCTTCGGCTTGCGCTTTTAAGGCTTTCATGTGAGAATTATAAGCAAACTCATCTTGATCTTCACGAGAGACTTTAAACTGGTTTGCAACAG
This sequence comes from Meridianimaribacter sp. CL38, assembly GCF_004328055.1. NCBI lineage: Bacteria > Pseudomonadati > Bacteroidota > Flavobacteriia > Flavobacteriales > Flavobacteriaceae > Meridianimaribacter > Meridianimaribacter sp. CL38. Next base: position 263,160 of record NZ_QKWS01000004.1, read on the forward strand.
CCTCTGCCGTATTTCCCATTCCCCAATAATAATCTTCATGACCAGCTTTTACGGTGTCGTAATTTAATTCTGGTTTGAAACCTGTCATAGGTACTGCACTCATACTTTCAGCTCCACCTGCAATAATACAATCGGCCATTCCTGCTTGTATTTTGGCAGTAGCCATACCAATGGTTTCTATTCCTGAAGAACAAAAACGGTTTACGGTAACACCAGGAACATCTACAATATCTAATCCCATTAATGAAATTAAACGTGCCATGTTTAGTCCTTGTGCACCTTCAGGCATAGCGTTACCAACGATAACATCGTCAATACGTTTTGGGTCAAGGTTAGGCAGTTCTTTCATCATGTGTTTGATGGTTTCTGCTGCCAGTTCATCGGTTCTTTTAAAGCGGAACAGTCCTTTTGGTGCCTTGCCAACTGCTGTTCTATATGCTTTTACTATATATGCTGTTTTCATGTTTTCTTAGTTTCTTAAAGGTTTCCCTGTTTTTAGCATGTGCTGAATACGCTCAAGTGTTTTACGTTCGGTACAAAGACTTAAAAATGCTTCACGTTCTAAGTCTAATAAATATTGCTCGCTAACAGCTGTAGGCTCACTTAAATCACCACCAGCCATTACGTAAGCTAACTTATTAGCGATTTTTTGGTCGTGTTCACTTATGTAGTTACTTGCCTCCATAGAGTCAGTACCTACTAAGAACATACCTAGCGCTTGTTTACCTAACACCTTAACGTCTTTACGTTTTATTGGTTGCGTGTAACCTTGTTCTGCTATTAATTTAGCATAGGCTTTTGCAGTTGCTATTTGTCGATCTTTATTCACTACAACAACATCTTTTCCTTTTTGAAGTATGCCTAAATCAAAAGCTTCGTAAGCAGAAGTTGATACTTTAGCCATACCAATGGTTAAGAAATATTCTTGAAGTACGTTAAGTTTTACATCGCCTTTGTGGAATAAATCAGATGCTCTTAAAGCCATTTCTTTAGAGCCTCCACCACCTGGAATTACACCAACACCAAACTCTACAAGTCCAATGTAAGTTTCAGCTGCAGCCACAACTTTATCAGCGTGAAGCGATAATTCGCAACCACCACCAAGTGTCATACCATGAGGTGCGGCTACAGTCGGAATAGCCGAGTAACGCATGCGCATCATCGTATCTTGGAAGTATTTAATAGCCATGTTCAACTCGTCATATTCTTGTTCTACAGCCATCATAAAAATCATACCAATATTGGCACCAACCGAGAAATTTGCAGCTTGATTACCAATAACTAATCCTTGAAAATCTTTTTCAGCTAAATCAACTGCTTTGTTCAATCCTGCAAGTACGTCACCACCAATGGTGTTCATCTTACTTTGGAATTCGCAGTTTAATATGCCATCTCCTAAATCTTCAATAACAACACCTGTGTTTTTGAATACTTCTTTGGATTTTCTGATATTATCTAAAATGATAAATGCATCTTGACCAGGTATTTTGGTTTGTGATTTTGATGGAATATCATAGAAATACGAAGCACCATCTTCTACTGTGTAGAACGATTTGCTGCCAGAAGCTAACATCTCGTTTACCCATGAAGCTGGTTCTTTTCCTTCAGCTTTCATAATTTCCAAACCTTTTTCTACACCAATAGCATCCCAAATTTGAAATGGACCATGTTCCCAACCAAAACCAGCTTTCATAGCATCATCAATCTTGTATAGTTCATCGGTAATTTCTGGAATTCTATTAGAAACGTAGGCAAACATAGCAGCGAAATTTTTACGATAAAAATCACCTGCTTTATCTTTTCCGTCAACTAGAATTGGAAAGCGGTCTATAACTTTATCTACTGTTTTGGTAAGTTCTAAAGTGGCAAATTTTGCCGATTTTTTCGATCTGTATTCAAGTGTATCAAGATCTAATGATAAAATTTCGCTTTTACCATTATCGTCTTTTACTTTTTTATAAAATCCTTGACCTGTTTTGCTTCCTAACCATTTGTTTTCCATCATGGTATTGATGAAATCTGGTAATTTGAACAAGTCGTGAGCTTCATCATCAGGACAATTATCGTAAATACCGTTGGCAACATGTACCAAGGTATCTAATCCAACCACATCAACAGTTCTGAAGGTTGCCGATTTTGGCCTGCCAATAACAGGACCTGTTAGTTTATCAACTTCTTCAATAGTTAAACCTAAATCTTTCACTTGATGAAATAACGATTGAATGCCAAAAATTCCAATACGGTTTCCAATAAAAGCAGGAGTATCTTTAGCTATTACTGAAGTTTTTCCTAAGTATTGTTCGCCATAACCATTTAAGAAATCAAGAACATCTTGCGATGTTTTTGGTCCTGGAATAATTTCGAATAATTTTAAGTAACGTGCTGGATTAAAAAAGTGCGTTCCGCAGAAATGTGCTTGAAAATCATCGCTTCTACCTTCACTCATAAACTTAATAGGAATACCAGACGTGTTGGAAGTAATCAAAGTTCCTGGTTTACGATGTTTGTCAAGCGTTTCAAACACTTTCTTTTTAATATCTAAGCGCTCTACAACCACCTCAATAATCCAATCTACATCAGCAACTTTTGCAATGTCATCTTCTAAATTACCAGTAGTAATTCTGCCTGCAAAATTTTGATGATAAATAGGAGAGGGTTTTGATTTTAAAGCGGTTTGTAACGAGGTGTTTACCAAACGGTTTCTAACCACTTTGTCTTCTAGTGTTAAACCTTTAGCTTTTTCGGCATCGGTAAGTTCTCTAGGAACGATGTCTAACAGTAGTACTTCCACGCCAATATTGGCAAAGTGGCAAGCAATACCACTACCCATTATTCCGGATCCGATAACTGCTACTTTATTAATAATTCGTTTACTCATTATTATATATTGTTATTTGTCTTGTTTGTATATTTTTTTGTTTGAAATCATATCGTTAATCAATTCAGCAACTTCATAAAAGTGATTGATTTTTTCTTGTGTGATATTTTCTCTAATAGCTTCGTTAAAGGTTAGTACCTTTTCGCGAGAGTAGGCTCTTTTTTCTCTACCAAACTCTGTGAGGTGAATTAATACACCACGACCATCTTCTGGGTTTGGTTTACGCTCAATTAAACCACGAGTTTCCATAGTTTTTAATATTCTGGATAATGAAGTAGCTTCCATTCCCATTTTTGGACCTAATGAGGTTGAAGGTGTTCCTTTTTCAGGGTCAATGCTTAATAGGGTAAAACCTGTAGCCATTGTGCTTTCAAACTTAGAGGCTTCTTCGTTATACATTTTGTTTACTGCTAACCATGTGGTTCGCAATACGTAATCGATGGTTTTGTCTTTCATTCAAAAATTTTAAACTTTTCAAATATAATAAAATTTATTATGCATGCATAATAAATAATGATAATTTAACATAAAAAAACACCTTGTATTAAGGTGTTTGTAATTTTAAGGCTTATTAATTGTAGATTTTATCGTAAAGATCCTTATGAATGTTTTTGATGACATCTCGTTTCATTTTCATAGTAGGAGTGAGATGACCACTATCAATTGACCAAATAACTGGTGTTAATTCAAAACGTTTTATCTGTTCCCATTTACCAAAATGCTTGTTGCAATTGTCAACTTCTTTTTGAATTCTATTTATAACTTCTTCTGAAGCACAAATAGCTTCGGGAGAATTTTCAATGTTTTTCTTTTTACGTTCTATCCATTCAGAAACAAACTCAAAGTTAGGTTGAATGAATGCAGCTGGCATTTTTTCGCCTTCACCTATAACCATTGCTTGTTCAATAAAACGGGATTGTTTTAAGTATCCTTCTAAAAGTGGTGGAATAATATATTTACCACCTGAGGTTTTAAACATTTCTTTTTTGCGACCAGTAATTTTAAGGAAACCTTCAGGGTCTATTTCACCTTTGTCTCCAGTATGAAAATAGTCGTCAGTCATTACACTAGCTGTTTTTTCTGGGTCTTTATAGTAACCCATCATAACGTTGGGTCCTTTTATTAAAACTTCTCCATCATCAGCAATTTTAACTTCAACGTTGTCTATTGGTATACCTACGCTACCAACTTTAAACATGTTGTCTGCGTATTTACCAACCGACACAACTGGTGAAGTTTCAGTAAGTCCGTAACCTTCCATGACTTGCATTCCTGCGGCACAAAAAATTCTTGTTAACCTAGGTTGAAGTGGAGCACTACCAGACACCATTGTGCTTAGAGTTCCGCCAAGAGCTTCTTGCCATTTGATGAAAATTAATTTACGAGCAATACTTAATTTGAATTCATACCAAAAGCCATTTTGTTTATATGGTTTCCATTGCTCGCCAAGTTCAACAGCCCAATAAAATAGTTTTTGCTTGATGCCTGAAAGATCTTCGGCTTTAGCCATAATTTTATCGTATACTTTTTCAAGTAAACGCGGAACAACACTCATAAGGTGAGGTTTTATTTCTTTAGCATTATCACCAATTTTATCTAAACCTTCGGCAAAGTAAATGGAGGTTCCAGCATATTGATAAATGTATATGAGTACGCGCTCAAAAATATGGCAAATAGGTAGGAAACTTAAAATTCTAGTTTCTCCTTTTATGATGGGTAATCTTTTAGAGGAGTCTAATGCATTACTAGTAATATTCCAATGAGACAGCATAACTCCTTTAGGTCTTCCTGTAGTACCAGAGGTGTATATAATAGTTGCTAAGTCTTCAGGTTTTACTGAGTTTTTTCTGGCTTCAACTTCTTCTTGATTACTTGTGTCTTTACCTAGCTCTAATAATTCAGAATAATGCTTGCAGCCTTTAATGTGATTAAAAGAATATACGTCTTTTAGCTTAGTGTTTCCTATTACTTTATTTACTTTTTCTAGAACTTCTTCGTCTGATACAAAACAATAAATTGATTCGCTATGGTTTAATACATATTCATAATCCTCAGCAGAAATTGTAGGGTAAATAGGAATATTTTGCGCACCTAATTGTAGCACTCCAATATCAACAATGTTCCATTCCGTTCGGTTGGTTGAAGATATTACAGCTATTTTATCGTTTTTTTGTATACCAAGTTTTAAAAGTGCTCTACTTAGTGCATTGGCTTTGTCAATATATTCTTGAGTAGATGTTGCAATCCATTCACCATCATATTTTGTCACCAAAGCTTTTTCAAGGCTATTGTTTTCCAATTGATAGTATGGAAAGTCGAAGAGTCTAGTAATTTCTGTCATTGGGTTTCAGTACTATTGAAGACTCGCAAATTATGAAATTACAAATGATTTTCAAATATGTTGTTAAAAAAAAGGGTGTTATTTTAAGATTTTGATGTTTTATAGTCTTATAAATTAAGGATGTATTAAGAGTGCTAGTTTAGAAAAAGAAAAAAGGCCAAGTTTAAAAACTTGACCTAATGCATGATTAATAGCTATATTATTCCCTAAATAATTAACTTTAAACTTCAAAATTACTTGTTTAGAGCTAAGGTTTTATGTAAAAAATCGTCAAAATGAAAGTTTAATATCTTATCTTCTTGTAGAGCATGTCCCTGAGTATTGGGTGTTTAGTACCAAAAAGTTGTTTGGGTGTTTTGCCGCTAAACTGCTTTACATCTCTTGAGAAATGGGAGTAATCATAATATTTAAATTCTTCAATAGCGCTAAGCATATCTATATTATTTGCTTCTAAATGTCTAACAATGTAATTGAACCTAATTAGTCTTAAAAATTTATTGGCAGTCACACCTGTTGCGGTTTTAAAATAACGATTTAACGATGAGTGTGAAATATGAAATTCGTCAATTATATTAGTTACATTAAGCAAACCATTATTGATGAAGATGTAGTCGATAATATCAGAAATTTTACTTTTTTTAACCCACTCAGCATAAAAAGGTTTTAAATGCTTGTCAATTATTAAAATGTAATCGTTGTGCGCTGCTGTTTCAATTTCACGATGTAAGTCATCAACTACTTTTTGAGAAACGATATGACTTATTTTAGAAATAGCGCCTTGAGTATTTACGTTGGTTTTAGAGATTTGATAGAATCGATCAGTATTCATCCTAATAACAACAAACCAGCTGTTTTTTTTCGCAACAATATTGAAATTAGGCATTATTGAATTTATAAAAACCTTAGGAAGAGTATAGTTTTCTTTTTTGTTGTTAATTGAAATATCACCATAAACCAATACTAAATAACTATAGCCTGTTGAGGTAATAATGGTTTCAAAGTCTTGCTCGTATTCAAGTTTAACCATATTTGAAAACAAAGGATGGTTTTTAATTTCTTTGGATAGAGATAATTTAGGCAAAGTTGATGCAGTTTTTAATGTATGTAATTAATACACTGGTGCTTGATGATATAGTAAATGTATTAAAATTAAAAGATTTAAAAAAGGCCAAAACAATTTATAGTCTTGACCTTTTTTAAGTTGATTAATAGCATCGTTTAATTTTTACTGCTTAATAATTTTAAAGCTTTCAGTTTTATTATTGCTTGCTAGCTTTAGTATATATATTCCTGTTGGTAATGATGTTATATCTATAATTGATGTTTTAACGCTATTTGATTTTAGAACTTCTTGTCCTTGTACATTGTATATGCTGTAGTCAAACTGCTGATTCTCTGTTTTTATGTTTAGTATATTACTTACAGGGTTAGGGTAGATTTTAAAATCTATAGTTGAAACATCACTAATAGTTAAAGTCGATTGAAGTTCATAAGCGCCAATATCTATAGTGCCGTCAAATAGTCTTGGATTACCTGCTAAATCTAGATTAATATCTGGTATAGTGGCATTTGTTCCTGCGTTGACTAGAGGAGAAGATGTTGTTAATGCGTAATCACCGTTTAAATTAGGAGCTGTGTTGGCTAGTATAGGATTAACAAATGCTGGATTTGTAGTCATCATCAAGTTTCCAACTCCAGTATTGTTAAAGTCTCCGTTTAATGAGTAACTTATATCGCAGCTTGTACATTGTCCCATATTAGGAAAAGCAAACCCAGCATCATTTCCACTTACTACTGAATTTGTCATAGTAAAGGATTCTCCTATATTTCCACTAGTAGGCACGTAAGCAAATATTCCACCATTGTAATTGTCTGCATAATTTCCTGAAACAGTAATGTTTGTAACAGTAGTAGTTGATGTAAATAAATACATGCCACCACCTTGACTTATTGCTTTGTTACCAGAGAATAGAGCGTTTTCTATGGTTGTGTTTGCATAGCGAGTTTCAATAGCGCCACCTGTTGCAGCAGAATTGTTTTGAAACGTTGTGTTAAAAATTACTAATTCACTCATTGTGATATCTGCTAGTACTTCGCCTGATTGAGGTTGTACTCCGTGAAATGCAATAGCTCCTCCAATACTAGCTGTGTTACTAGTAAACTTACAATTAGAAATAATCATGTTTGCTTCAGAAGCATATATAGCACCACCAGATGTTTGTTCAAGACCACCAGTTGTTGGAACATTTCCGTTTTGAAAATGAATGCCCTCTATAATAGTACCAAAACTTTGAATATTGAAGATTCTAGAATTATTATTGCTACTAATTATTGTGTTTTCTATACCGTTTCCAAAGAATGTAAGTGGTTTGTCTATAAATATTTCACCTGAAGTTAAAATAATGCTACTTCCATTAAGTGCTGGATCAAAAGAGATTGTTGTGCCATCGCAAGCATTTTCAATAACATGACGCAAAGACCCTGGACCACTATCTGCCGTAGATGTAACCATAACAGAATTTTCGCAAGCTATGAAAAATTCATAAGCTCCTAAATCTACAGTTGAATTGTATATTCTTGGGTTTCCATCTAAATCTTCAGTTAAGTCTATAAAATTGTTGTCGCCAGCATCTATGGCAGGAGAGCTATCGGTTAATTTGTAACCATCAACATATATAGGGTCTGTGTTTTCAATGTTATTTCCACCATCATTTACATTTGGAGGAATGCTACCATTGTTTCCAGAAGTAATATTAAAGAATAAACAATGTGATACAATAGGTGAGTTCGCTCCTCCATTATTTATATTTCCGTTGCTACCACTGTTATTAGTGAATATACTATTTGTAGCTGTAACGTTACCAGCAAATATATGAATACCTCCACCGTGAGAGGCAATATTGTTTGCTATAGTACAATTTATTGTTACAAGACTTCCACTTTCGGCTGAAATTGCGCCACCACCAGCAGTTGCAATGTTGTCAAAGAACAAGCTATTGGAAATAGTAGTTGTAGTTGAACTGTTACCAAAGTTTATTATAGCACCACCAACACCATTATTAATTCCGTTTCCGTAGGCGGTATTGTTTTTAAAGATGCAGTTGTTTATGTTTATGTTTTCAGCATTTCTAATATAAATACCAGCTCCAGCACGACCAATGGCTACTTGCGAGTTATCAGAATCATCATCGGCATAACCATTTTCAATAATAAATCCATCTAATGTAACATTGTTTTCGTTTAAGGTTATAATAGTATGTGAATCTCCAGAATTTGACGTGTTGTCATTGTTTAAATCTCCTGAAAGAATAGTTAGATTTTCTGACCAGTTACGTTCACTTGCTGTAGTTTCGGAGCCATAAAAGCCTCCAAGAACGGTTATATTATTAGGAATGATAAAACTGTCGGTTTCAAGTAAACCTGGTTTGTATGTGCCAGATGCTACCCATATTTCATTAGCGCATAAAGCATTGTTGATAGCATCTTGTAGGCTCGTGAATGCGTTGCTCCAATTGCTTCCATCATTTGCGCCAGTTGCACTAGCATTTACATAAAGAACACTAGGTGAACCAATACAAGAATCAAACTCATAAGCACCTCTGTCAATATTAGAGCCAATGATACGCTCATTACCATCTAAATCAAATGTTGAATTGTTATGTGTTGAAAGGCCGGAATCTATTGCACTTGAGGTTTCCGAAACTCTAAAGTTTTTATTTAAAGCATCAACAAACAAAGGGTCGTTAGATGAATTTGAGTTTGTGTTGCTGTAAATGTTTTTTATAATGCAATGTGTTGTGTTTGAGTTGGATGCGTAAATTTGCGTGTTTAATTGCGTATTGTCTGGGTCATTAGACCTTGTGTTGTCCCAAAGAATTGAATTGTGAATGTTTACAGTTGCTGTAGTTCCGTTCCAAACTCTAATGCCAGCTCCAGCTTCAGAATCGCCATCATTTTCTGTTAATGTGCAGTTAACAATATTATAGGTTGTTACGCCATTATCTAATATGCTTATTCCGCCACCTGTTCCTACATTACCATAAAATAAACTATTTGTGATGTTTACAACACCATCATCATTAGCGTTTTGTCTTGACCAAATAGCTCCTCCATTTAGATTTGCTGAGTTGTCATTAAAGATGCAGTTTTCAATATTTACATTTAAAGTGGCTTCACCAGAGAATGTATTTATAGTTATCGCTCCGCCACTACCATTATTGCCACTAGAAGTGCCTGTTGAGATGTTGTCTTTAAATGTGCAGTATTCAAGGTTTATACCTACAGTGCTTCCTGTAACACCATCTAAAAACAATGCTCCAGCAGAGGTTAAAGATTGGTTGTTTTTAAATATACAGTTTTTTACAGTTGGAGTAGAGGTATCACTACCTGATGTGGTTCTGTTTAACCAAGCACCACCTCTTTGGCCATATGTTTCTATTTTTACAGCATTTCCTTTTTCAATGGTAAACCCATCTAATAGCATATTGTTGCCTACGTTTGTTGTTTTAATGATATTATAACTGTTGTCATTAATTTGATTTGGAGCGTTAATGTCTCCACTTAAAACAGTTATATTATTTTCCCAATCTCTTTGATTAGAGTTGGTTTCAGTACCGCTAAAGCCGCCAAGTATTATTATGTCTTCAGGAAGATGAAATGATTCATCACGATTACCTGCTATTTGGTTGTTACCATCATCTGGATAATAGGTTCCTTGAGCTACCCAAACTTCTTGTAATGTAATTCCACAACTTGAGTTGTACATATCCAAAGCGTTTTGTAATGACGAAAATGCATAAGCCCAAGAGCTGCCATCTTGATAAGTGCTTGTATTGTTTGCGTTGACATATATTACATTATTGTTGAATGTTGGACATTCAGACGAGCCATTTTCATATGGTCCTAAATCTATGTTACTACCATTTAATCTTAAATTATTGTCTAAATCCCTTAAACTGTTATTGTAAGAGTTATTTCCTGCTCCAATTGCGGGAGATGTATTTTGTAATCTGTAATCTTGATTAGGAACATCCACAAAAAGCGGATTAGAATCTAAAATATTTGTTCCGTTACTATAACCACCTTGTATAATATTTGTGTCTGCAATACCATTAAAGCTTTGAATATTGGTTGTGTTATTCCAAATAATAGAATTGTATAAAGTATTTCCATTGGTAGCATTTAAGCGTAAGGCAGTGTTATTGTTTGAAAATGAAGAATTGGAAATATTAATTATTCCATTTCCATTACTTAAAGCAATAGAAGCATTGTCGTTAAAAAGCGTGTTTGTTATTGTTAGTGTTTTATTATCGTTTAAATTTATAATATAAGGTATGCTATTGTTAGAGAATTGACACTTGTCAATAAGGATGTTACCATATGGATTAATTACAGAACCTAAACTATGTACAGATGAATTACCAGAAAAAGTACTTTTTGATATTGTTGCGTCTGTACCATTGAAATAAATAGCAGAACCACTTATACCATTATTTGCTGTATGTGAATTGTTAGTAAAAGAGCAATTTTCTATAACAGGTGGTAAACTACTGCTTCCACTAGTATAAATAGCTCCACCACCTGAGCCTGAAGAGTTACCATCAAAAATTGAATTTTTAATAACTGTGCCTTCTGTTGTCCCCATATAAAAAGCGCCTCCTCTACTTGCTGTATTTGATAAAAACGTACAATTATCAATAATAGGGCCTCCATAGTCCCAGTTTAAGGTGTTGTTATAAATAGCACCACCTTCGTTTGCCATGTTTGTTTCAAAAGTACAGTCTCTTATTATTAAGCTTCCTGGTTCAATTTCTACAATATATATAGCGCCACCTTTGGCGTTGTAAGAAGTAGTGTTTATTGCTTTATTATTTATGAACTTGCAATTTGAAATAACGGTAGCGTTTGCACCTCGTGCAAACATGCCTCCGCCCTCATTACTTCCATAACCACCTGAATTATCAGCGTTGCTATTTGTAATTGTAAAACCGTCTATAACATTGTAGTCGCCAGATGTTCTAAAAATGGTATAGACAAAGTTTTGGTCGTTATTGTTTTGTTGTATATCACCATTTAGAATTGTTGGGTAGAGTTCTGGGTTTCTAGAGTTATTACTTGCGTTATAACCACCTAAAAGAGTAATGTAGTTTTTGTTTAACAAAAAATAACTAGAACGATCGTTGTCGGTTTGGGTAGCTCCTAAATCTGGATAATAATTTCCTTGAGCAACATGTATTTCATCATAACTACTGGCTGCATTTAAAGCGTCTGTTAAGTGCTCATACGCATTAGTCCAAGATGTGCCGTCATTATTTCCGCCCGAAACATTAACATTAACATAAATAGTGTTTTGAGCTATAGGTGTTAATGAAAAGAATAGAAATAGTAATTGTAGTAGTTTTTTCATAACTATATAGGTTGTTGATTCGATATGCTAAATTATACGAGTGTAGAACTCTATTCAATACGTAGGTCTACGTAGTGTAATTTGAATTAAAAAGAAAGAGGCCAAACGTTTTGAATTTTGACCTCTCAAAGGATTGATTAATAGCTTCGTTTAATTTTGTTCTGCAGGCTTATAAGTACCACAAAGGCAAGGGTAGTTTAGCCCATTTATAACTTCTTGTTCTACATTAAAGAATCGAGGTATTGTTAAACCTCCACCGTTTCCTATACTTGTGTAGTTAAAAGTAATGGTACCTCTAACTCCTCTAGAGACATCTCCTGCGTTTTCTGAAAAGTTTTGTGAATTATTAAAACCAGAATCATTAAAAGAATCTCCTTTAGTAACAGAAGAGGTGATAACCCAAAAAGGGACGTTGTCATAATTTGAATTAGATGAATAATTACCAATAACAATAGCTTGTGTTATTTGTTCGGCAGTAAATGCTCTTGCATACGGTTCTTCAGGATAGCTATCCTTGCACATTTCATTTGCTGCTTGCCAACCAGTTTTACCATTATAACTAAACTTTCCGTCATCAGATGGGTAGCTTCTACCTAAAATATAAGGTTCCATTAGGACAGGATTGGTTACTGTAGATGCTGTCTTAGCATGTAGCGCATATGGAACACTTAATAACTGACTTGTAGCAATAATAGTATAGTTTGTGCCTCCATCGGGATCTGTTTCGGTTTTGATAAAATAAGTGTCAGATGACCAATCAATAGTACTTAAGTCTCCAGATATTACTGATCCACTACCTATTTCTATGCTTATCAATCCGTTTTGGTTTGTTACTGGTGCATGTGTTTCTGTATAAACCGCTGTACCTGTAGAGTTTCCTTGCAAAATGCTTATTTGCATACCAACGCTAGCATTGCTAACAAGTTCATTAGATGCATTTCTTATAACTGCTTGATAGCTCATTTTTTCAGGGCTTTGCGCATGTGACAAAAAATAGCAAAACACACATGCGATAAGGTATAGTTTTCTCATAATATTAGTTTTTAATGATTTTGAATGTTTTTATAAGATTAGATTGATGATATATGTTTAAAAAGTAGGTGGCCGAAGGTTTCTGTTTCATATTAATAATTGTGCTATTAGAGACTATTTTCTCTATGCTTATTGTTTCACCTAAGAGGTTGACAAGTCTATAAGATAAATCAGGATTATCGTTTTCTAACTTAAGTTGTAATGTATTGGTTGTAGGATTTGGAAAAGCAACTATTTTTAATGATATAGCACTTTCTTGTGTTCCTAATGTTTCTGAAATTGAATACGACTGTTGTACACCTTGCTCAATACTTCCACTTGAAGACGTGCTACTGGTATAGGCAATCTGTCCTATAGTATAACTTACGCTACCTTGAGAGCTATTTGCAGTGTTGCCACTGCTTACTGTAGCAGTCTGTGCAACTATTTTTGTATTAAAAAGCAAGACTATAACTATTAAAATAAGTTTTTTCATAACTATATAGGTTATTGATTCTATATGCTAAATTATACGAGTGTAGAGCTCTATTCAATACGTAGGTCTACGTAGTGTAATTAGGATATTTTGATACTGAATAAAAGAAAGTCCAACGCTACGTTTAAATAGGTTTTCAATGTTTTTGGTATCGCATTGATAGCGTTTAGAAAGTTGTTTTAGTGATGTGTTTTCGTTTAAAAAGTGTAGGTGAAAAATAATACTGTCTAATATTGAAGGTGTAAGATCTTTAAGTTTAGGTGTATTTAGTTGTGCTAAAAATTCATCAGAATTGGTAGCCTCTATAGTTATATTATTCTGGGTAAGATGATCTACATATGTTGGCCTGCATTTAACTACAAATTGAGAATGTTTTAATTGTAAAGGGGTTGCATGTGGCTTGTGATAGGTTGTGTTGTTTTCTTCAGAATATAAAATATAACTATATCCATCGGGTTGTAATAGATGATAGTCTTTATTGCTTATGCTTACATAAAAGATATCTACAACCCAATAATTAATAGGTAAATGGTATTTGTGCTTAGTGATAATAGGATGTTACAATTTTATAAGTTTCAAAATTATAACATGTTGTTTGGTAGTAAAATACGTAGGCTTACGTATTAAAAAGGTCTGGGTTTTGTTTTAACCAGACAAAAAGTGCATTTTGGTTGGTGGTATCTATCTCTAGCTTTTTTATAATGTTACTTCGGTGTTTTTCAACAGTACGTTTAGAGATAAATAGCTCTTCGGCAATCTGTGTACTGTTGAGGTTTTTTTCTAAGTATTTTAATATTTTTAATTCGGTAGCAGTTAAAGTTTCAATAGATGTATTAGTACTGCTATCAAAATGAACTGTGCTTTTTAGTTTCTTTCCTATGTACGTGTTGTTATTATTAATACTATCTAAGCATAGCTCTAACTCTTCTAAAGCACTATCTTTTGTAATGTATCCATGTATAGTTTTTCCCACTTCGTTTAGTAACGATTCTTGCTTATGAAGTGTTAAAATAATAACTTTAGTATTTATCTGATTGCGTTGTATTTCTTGTGCGACTTCGAGCCCATTTAGTTTAGGCATGTCAAAATCCAGTATAGCAATATCAGGAACTTGTTTTGAAATTTTGTTGTACGCAGTATTACCGTCGGTTGCAGTATCAATAACTTTAAACCATTTTTTTTCTAAAAATTCCTTTGTTCCATTAAGTAGTAATGGGTGGTCATCTGCAAGAATGATAGTTGTTGGCATTGTTTAATGTTTAGGAACTTTTATTTGTATCGTTGTGCCTTTTCCTTTAACAGAATCAATACTTAACTGAGCACCGATTATTTGGGCACGCTCTTTTAGAGTTTTTAACCCAAGGCTATCAATAATTTGACTGTTTTCAGACACATCAAACCCAATACCATTATCTTTTATTTGAAATAATACAGAATCATTGAGGTTTTCAACCATGATGTTACAAGCTTTTGCTTTAGAGTGTTTTTCAACATTGTTTAAGCATTCTTGCAGCATTCTAAAAACAAAAATTTCTTTGTCTTTAGAAATTTCTAACTTTTCGATTTCAATAACTTCAGAATAGAAGATGTCAGAGTTTTTCTGAAAATTCTCAACCGTATTTTTAATTGAAGCTAATAAACCTAATTTTTCAAACTGAAAAGGATGAAGACTTTGAGATATATGTCTCACTTCATCAATAGTGTCGTCTATAATTTTGGTGTCTTGGTTTTGCGTATCGTTGAGCAAAACTTTATTTTTTATAAGCAACAGACTTTGGCCCACACTATCGTGAAGTTCGCTAGAAATGCGTTTGCGTTCGGTTTCTACATTTCTAATTAAATCTTGTGCAAAGGTTTTTTGTAGTTGTGCTTTTTTTTGTGAAAATCTTCGAGAACGCCATAAAACGATTATACTAAACAGCGCTATTAATGCTAAAATGCTAAACCATAAGGTTTGTTTTTTGCGTTTGTTTTGTTCATCTAGAAGTGCAATTTCACTATTTTGTTCTTCTATTTTTTTGTCTCGCTTTGCAGTTTCATAAAGCGTTTGGTAATAGGCTAGTGCTTTGGTTTTTTGTACTGACTGTATCGAGTCTTCAATTTTTTTTGAAGCTTTATAAAACGAAAGTGCTTCATCAGGTCTGTTTAATTTTTCGTAGACTTCAGATAAGAATTTCTGAGCCTTTCTCTTGCCTTTAATGTCGTTACTTGTAGATACAATGTTTAAGTGCTCTATACCAAGTGTCTTTGCCTTTTCGTAGTCTTTTTCAGCAAAAGCTAGCTTTTTTATGGCTTTATAATATCTGGCTTTATGGATGCCTTCTGTGTTTTGTTGGTCTTTTTCAACTTCTTTTAAATAGAATTTTGCCTTTTCTAAACTATCATTTTCGGCATAAGCAATAGTGAACGCATTCAATAAAATAGGGTTGAAGTAATTGAAATGATTTGATTTTTTACAAACCACCATAGCTTTGTGAAGATTCTCAATGCGTTGGGTTTCTAAACCTAGCTTTTTTAAATCGCTTGCTTCGTTAACATACAGTGAAATAAGCTGTCCGTAACTTTTAGTTTCGGTGGCTAATTTTATAGTTTCTTTGCGTTCTTTTTGAGCTTCTTCTATAAAACCATTAGCACTATACAATATGGCTAAGGAGTTTTTAGCAGCTATAATATTGAAAGTGTCTTTTTCTTGAATAAAAATTTCTGAAGCTTGTTTTAGAGTTTGCGAAGCCAATGCAAATTTTCCTTCATCAGAATAGGCATAACCTTTATACAGAATAGCAAATCCTTTAACCCGATTATCATTAGCTTTTTCGGCATAAGTAATAGCCTTGTCGTAGTGAGACATTGCAGAGTCTACTTGCTTGGTAAAGTAATAACTATCGCCAGAGTCTATATATAAACCTGCTAAATTTCTAGCACTAATATTATTTTTTAAGGCTTTAAAATAAGTATTGAAAATAGCAATACCTGTTTTAGGTTTTCCTAAAAAATTATTGTGATAATTAATAAGGTTTGTAGTGTTGTAAGCCGCAATATTAAAAGAGTCTAGCTTTATAGCGAGATCTATAGTAGTACGTGCAATAGAGTCGTATGGAAAACTAGATTTATCCCTAACAACCGATGTTAGGCTATCTAAAAGAAATAACTTTTTGGCATCGTCCTTTTCAGATTGTATTTCAGTTTTTAGTTGATCTACGAGTGGTTTTAAATCTGAATCTTGAGCATTTACAGATAAAAAAAATAGTAGAGAAAATACGAGTGAAAGTTGTTTCATTTGGGGTAATTTCTCTACTAAATTAATTAAAAAAAATGATTACTTGTTTTCAATCCACTTTCTAGCATTTACAAAAGCTTCTAACCAAGGCGACACTTCATCTTGTCGTCCGTTAGGATAATTTGCCCAGTTCCATTGAAATGTAGAACGCTCAATGTGTGGCATAGTCACCAAATGCCTTCCTGTTTTGTCAGTCATCATAGCTGTATTAAAATCTGAACCATTTGGGTTATGAGGGTATTCTGCATAACCATATTTTGCTACAATATTATATTGATCTTCAGCATAAGGAAGGTTGAATTTTCCTTCACCATGAGAAATCCAAACACCTAGTGTGCTACCTGCTAACGTTGAAAGCATAATAGAGTTGTTCTCTTGAATTTTTACAGACGTAAATGAGCTCTCGTGTTTATGAGAATCATTATGCACCATTTTACCATGCTGCTCATGCTCTGGGTTAATAAGATCTAGTTCCATCATTAATTGGCAACCGTTACATATACCAACAGAAAGTGTGTCTTCTCTTTCAAAGAAATTTTTAATGACTTCGTTAGCTTTGTCATTGTATTTAATAGCACCAGCCCAACCTTTAGCAGAGCCTAAAACATCAGAGTTTGAGAAACCACCAACAGCACCAAGGAACTGAATGTCTTCTAAAGTCTCACGACCAGAAATTAAATCGGTCATATGTACATCTTTAACATCAAAACCAGCTAAGTACATAGCATTTGCCATTTCGCGTTCAGAGTTACTTCCTTTTTCACGTAAGATAGCAGCTTTCGGTCTCGGTTTGCTACTGTCAATACTAGGCAGTTTACCTGTAAAATGACTTGGGAATGTATATTGAAGTGGTTGTTGTTTGTAGTTGTTGTAACGTGCTTCAGCTAAACCATTTGCGGTTTGTTTCTGGTCGAGTAGGAAAGAGGTTTTGTACCACATATCTCGTAATCTCGAAACCGTCATGGTAAATACGTCGCTTCCGTTGATGATGCTTAATACATCAGCATCAGTTACTTTTCCAATATTATGGAAGGTAATTCCAGCATCAGACAAAGTGTTTTCTATACTGTTATCTGCTGATTGAATAACGATACCAGCGTTTTCAGCAAATAAAACTTTGAATGAATCTTTTTCAGCCAATTCAGTAATATCTAATTCTGCACCAAGATTGTTATCTGCAAAACACAATTCAAGTAAAGTTGTAATCAATCCACCAGAAGCCACATCATGACCAGCAACAATTTTATTATCTTTTATTAATTGCTGAATCGTGTTAAACACAGTTTTAGTATAAGCTGCACTTTTTACATTTGATGTGCTGTTTCCTACTTTATTATTGATTTGTGCAAACGAGCTACCACCAAGTTTAAAATCATCTTGCGATATATTGATATAATAAATATCCCCTTTACCCTTTTTGAAAACAGGTTCTACAACCTTAGAAATATCGTTACAATTTGCTGCAGCAGAAATGATAACTGTACCAGGAGAAATAACGTCACCATCAGGATATTTTTGTTTCATAGAAAGCGAATCCTTTCCTGTTGGAACATTGATACCTAAATCTATTGCAAATTCAGAAACAGCTTTTACAGCTTCATATAGTCGTGCATCTTCACCTTCATTTTTACAAGGCCACATCCAGTTGGCAGAAAGCGAAACACTTTGCAAACCATCTTTTAATGGTGCCCAAATAATATTTGTTAAGGCTTCGGTAATAGAATTGCGACTACCAGCCACAGGATTTATTAATCCTGAAATAGGTGAGTGGCCAATACTTGTGGCAATACCTTCTTTTCCTTTATAATCTAAAGCCATTACACCTACATTATTTAATGGAAGTTGTAATGGACCAGCACACTGTTGTTTGGCCACTTTACCACCAACACAACGGTCTACTTTGTTAGTTAACCAATCCTTACAAGCTACAGCTTCGAGTTGTAATAGTTGGTCTAAGTAATCGTAAAAGTTATCTGAATTATAGGATAGGTCACTGTAGTTTTTGTCAACCGTATGATCTGTCATTATAGTTTTTGGAGAGCTACCAAACATGTCTTCTAAAGCCAAATCCATTGGTTTGTCACCATTGGTTTTAGACTCAAAAGTAAAACGATGCTTGCCAGTAACCTCACCAACATTGTAGATAGGTGAACGTTCTCTGTCTGCAATTTTATGTAATGTGTCTAAGTGCTTTTCTGAAATGACTAAGCCCATACGCTCTTGAGACTCGTTACCAATAATTTCTTTGGCAGAAAGGGTAGGATCACCCACTGGTAATTTATCTAAATCAATGTGTCCACCTGTGTCTTCAACCAATTCTGATAAACAGTTAAGATGTCCACCAGCACCATGATCGTGAATAGAAACAATTGAATTTTCATCACTTTCTACCATACCACGAACCGCATTGGCAGCACGTTTTTGCATTTCTGGGTTAGAACGTTGTACGGCATTTAGCTCAATACCACTGTCGAATTCACCTGTGTCAGCAGACGATACAGCAGCACCTCCCATACCAATTCGGTAATTATCACCACCTAAAATTACGATTTTGTCACCTTCTTTTGGTGTGTCTTTTATGGCTTGATCTGCTTTTCCGTAACCAATACCACCAGCTTGCATAATCACTTTGTCGTAACCAATTTTATCAGTGCCTTCTTGGTGCTCAAAAGTTAAAATAGAACCACAAATAAGAGGTTGCCCAAATTTATTTCCAAAATCAGAAGCTCCGTTAGACGCTTTAATTAGAATGTCCATTGGAGTTTGGTACAACCATTTGCGCTCAGGAAACGCCTTTTCCCAAGGACGCTCTTCTTCTAAACGCGAATACGATGTCATGTAAACAGCTGTTCCGGCTAACGGAATAGAACCTTTACCACCAGCAAGTCTATCTCTAATCTCTCCACCAGAACCTGTTGCAGCACCATTAAAAGGCTCTACAGTTGTTGGGAAATTGTGTGTTTCTGCTTTTAATGAAATTACAGATTCAAAATCTTTAGTTTGGTAATATTCTGGAACATCTGCACGTTTTGGAGCAAACTGTTCTACAACAGGTCCTTTTATAAACGCTACGTTATCTTTGTATGCAGAAACAATATCATTTGGATTTTGTTTTGATGTTTCTTTAATCAATTTGAATAAAGAAGTTGGCTTTTCTTCACCATCGATAACAAAAGTCCCATTGAAAATTTTATGACGACAGTGTTCTGAGTTCACTTGTGAGAACCCGAATACTTCAGAGTCTGTTAATGGACGACCAATCTTTTTTGAAACACCTTCAAGATACTCAATTTCTTCGTCGCTAAGCGCTAAACCTTCCTGTTGGTTATAAGCGGAAATATCTTCAATATTCTGAATCGCTTCAGGTTGAATGTTTATGGTGAAGATATCTTGATCTAAGCTTGAAAACTTTTCAGAAATCATTGGGTCGTAACCTTTAAAATCTTCAGTTGTAGAAATGAATTCTTCAATTCTAATGATGTCAGAAATTCCCATGTTTTGAGTAATTTCTACAGCATTTGTACTCCAAGGAGTAATCATTGCGGCTCTTGGACCAACAAAAAAAGCATCGAGAGATGCTTGTTCTATTTTTGGCTGGTCGCCAAATAACCATACTAATTTAGATATGGTTTCTGTTGATAATTCTTTTGTGGCTTGAACAGCAAATACTTTGCTGTTTTGGTTTCCGAAGAAATGAATCATTATGCGTATGTTATAGTTGTGTTTTGAAAGTGCAAAAATACACTTTTCCGTTATTAAATAACCTAATTTTTAAAGATAATCAATTTAGATTATTTAATTGTTCTTCTCGATTTTTTCAATGATGTTTAGGATTGCCAATCTATTTTCAGATGATTTTTCAATATTCATTTTAAGTAGTTCCAAAATAAAAGATTGGTTTTTTATTATAGAGTTTAAAACTGAAGTTATAGAAACAAGTTTGTGTTCAATATGAAAATCAGAACTTAAAAGTGAATTTGTTAAGTTAATAAACTCATCATTAGAGTTTTTAAGGTTATCAATACTCTCAATCAAATCATTTAATTCTTTTTTCATAGTTCTTAGTGTTCTATGTAACAAATTTACTCTTTTAAAATAATATTTTGATGTCAATTAAATCAGTTACATTTAAAAATGGGTTTTGAACAAAAAAAAGCGACTTGTAAGAGTCGCTTTTTTAAGTTTAGTTTTTTATGAGCTTTTTGCTTAAGGTAGAATTACCTTGTTTAATTCTTAAAATATAAACTCCTGTTGAAAGTTGTTCTGTGTTTATTGTACTAGAACTGGTAATTACTTTTGATAAAACATGCTTACCTAAAACATTAAATATGTCAATTTGAGTTTCGGTTTGACTGTTAAGTTTAATGTTTAAGCTATTTTTTACTGGGTTTGGATAAATTGAAATAGCTTCTATACTATTTTCAGGTAAACTTAAACTTGAATAGCATGTCCAAGATAAATTATCCATTCCTACTCTGGCATCTCCTGAGTTATTATCCTCAATTACCACAGTTACATTTCCATCAACATTAATATCAGTAATAGTTGTAGTTTGTACAGTGTCGCTATAAGGGATTGTGCCTACAAGATTTCCATTTACCATTACATTTAAGGTTCCATCTGAACCAGAAAAGATACGTTGAGTAGTAATCGTAAAACTTCCAATACCACCACCAAGAGTAGGTGAGGTTAAAGATGCGCCATCAGTAGTGCCTCTATAATCGATTAATATAGCTCTACTGCCTTCTATGGTTTGGTCTGTTCTAGCTTCGGTAGCGTTCCAAGTACCACTATCTCCTGTCCAGGTTCTATCAGTATATTGCGAACTGTTTGCTGGCATGTCTTCAAAATCTTCTGAGGCACACTCATCACCATTAGCTCCAGCTTCAGTTGTGGTGCCATTTACTGAGTTACTTTGAGAAGATTCGTTTCCTGCAGCATCTTTTGCAATTACATAAAACGAATATGTAGTTTCTGGAGTTAAATTAACTACAGTTGCTGAATTTGTAGTAACCGTCATATTATATACACCATCTACATAAACATCATAAGCAGTAACACCTATATTGTCAGTTGATGCAGTCCAATCTAAAGAAATTGTAGTTGAACCTTCGTTAGTAACCATAAGATTGGTTGGAGTAGAAGGAGCTTCGGTGTCAGGAGTTACGTTCCAAATCATTTCAACGTACTCAGGATGGTCAACAAAAGGGTTTCTGTTACTCTGATGGTTATAATAGATATTGTTATTTCGATCTATTTCTTTTTGAGAAACAGGGTCCATTTGGTGCCATGTTAGAAGTATGCTTAAAAAAGGATCGTCTAATACTTTGTCTGAACTTCCGTCAAACATAGCATAGCTTCCCCAACTACTAATTTGATCTTCGTATCGCGTTGCAAAATAAAAGTAGATACGAGCAATGTCGCCTTTAAATTCATCAATAGGTTCAAAAACTGTATTGGTATAACCAGCAGAATAGCCACTATTGAGGTTGCCTCCAAGTTTAGAGCCATTTTGAGTTGGATTAGAAATATTACTTTGACTAACTAATTGACTGTTATCAACAACTCCGAAAGGGTAACTACTTCTAAAACCATTAACACGACCATCAGTAGGTAAGAGGTGATGAGCGTCACTTCTCATTGGAGTATTTTGGCTGAAAACAGATTGTGGAATGACATGCTCTTTGTTATAGCAATCGCCTTCTACACTGTAATTTCCGCATTCGTCACTAACCGGAGAGAATGTGTAAGGGTCTGATCCTGATGGATTTTCTGAATAAGGGTCTAAAATCGTATTACTTCCTGTTTCATAGTAGTTGTCTAAATCATAAGAAGCAATAAAACCATCCATAGCATCATAACCTTGATCGTTATGGTTGTCTATAATGTTGTGTAGTTGTGTTTTTAGAGTGTAGCCAGTTCCTGTTGCGCTATCATAATAACCTGCAGGTATTTGTGCAAAAGCTGCAGTTGAAAAAATTAAAGTAGCTATTAATGTGTAGAATTGTTTCATCTATTTAGGTTTATTTTTTCTTTTCAAGTAATGCCATGTAAAACCCATCAAAACCTGATTTATGGGCTAAAATCTTTTTATCTTTTACAAAGGTAAAGTCTTTTCCAGATTCCGATGTTAAAAATTTGTCAACTTGTTTTTGGTTTTCAGAAGGTAAAACCGAACATGTAGCATACACTAGTTTACCACCAGGTTTTACCATTTTAGAGTATTGTTGTAATACCTCTTGTTGTGTTACTCTTATGCTGTCTAGAAATTCAGGTTCTAATTTCCATTTTGCATCAGGATTTCTACGTAAAACACCTAATCCAGAACAAGGAGCGTCAATTAAAACTCTATCGGCTTTGTCATAAAGTTTTTTGATAGGTTTTGTAGAGTCAATAACACGCATGTCAAAATTATGAACACCATTACGCTTGGCTCTGGTTTTCAGCTTTTTTAACTTACTTTCATAAATATCCATTGCAATCACCTGACCTTTGTTTTGCATCAAAGCAGCGATGTGTAATGTTTTACCACCAGCTCCAGCACAAGTGTCTACAACTTTCATTCCTGGTTGCACATCTAAAAAGTCGGCTACTAATTGAGACGATGCGTCTTGTACTTCGAACCAACCATCTTTAAAAGCTTCGGTTTTAAATACATTAGCACGTTCTTTTAATTTTAGAGCGTAAGGATAGTTGTTTAAAAACTCGGTTTCAATATTTTCAGACTGAAGTTTTAATTGTAAGTCTTTTTTGTTGGTTTTTAAAGTGTTTACACGTAAGATAACTTCGGCTTGCTCATTTTGCATAGCAATTTCTTTAGTCCATGTATCTTCACCTAATTCTGCAATTCCAACTTCATCTATCCAATCAGGAATAGATTCGCGGAATTTTCTAATTTTTGATAATTCATCAAAACGACCTTTAATTTTACGTGTTGGCGTATTTACAAAATACTTCCAATCAGGTAGACGAATACCTTTTAAAGTTGCCCAAACAGCAAACATTCTCCAAAGGTTGTCTCTGTCGTAAGGCGCTTTAACTTCAGCTATTTCAGCATATAAACGTTTCCAACGTACAATATCGTAAGTGGTTTCGGCAACAAACGATCTGTCTCTGCTTCCCCAACGTTTATCACGCTTTAAAAGAGATTGAATTACCTTGTCGGCATATTCTCCTTCGTTAAATATCTTGTGTAAGCCGTCAATAACGGCAAAACATAAATTTCTATGTAATCGCATTGTAAAAAATTCAGCATGCAAATTTACGGTTAATTCCTAAGATTTTTCCTTAATTTACTACCGAAAATATAATATTTGGAAGAAAAGGAGTTTATACAAGCATTAAAGAGTAGAGATTCTTTAGCTTATAGTAAGTTAATTGATGATTTTCAAGACAAGGTTTTTGGGACCTGTATGTCATTTGTGCCAAATAAAGAAGATGCTGAAGATATTGCTCAAGAGGTGTTTTTAGAGGTGTTCAATTCAATAGATAAGTTTAAAGGTAAATCAAAACTTACTACATGGATTTATAGAATAACCACTAATAAATGTTTAGAATTTATTAGAAAAAGAAATACTAAAAAACGATTTGCTTTTTTGCAGTCAATAACTGGAAATGTTTTACCTCTGGACAAAACAACTTATTTTACTGAAATAAACCATCCAGGAATACAACTAGAAAATAAAGAATTAAATGAAACTTTGTTTAAAGCTATAAATTCACTTCCGGAAAGTCAAAGTGTTGTGTTTACATTACACAAAATTGACGGAAAGAGTTATGATGAAATAGCTGAAATAACTAATAAGAGTTTATCTTCAGTTGAATCAACAATGTTTAGAGCGAAGAAGAATTTAAAGAGTATACTAGAAAATTACTATAAGAATGAATACTAGTACAAGTTTTTTTGAGTATTTGCATCTAAATATAAAGAGACTAAAAATATTAATATGAATAAAAAAGTGCAAGAGGTATTAGATTCAGCTGAATCAATTGGAAGCGTAAAAGCATCTCCTTTTTTTAAAGAAGGTGTTATGCGTCAAATTCACAATGTATCAAATGAAAAAGAATTGGTGTTGTGGTCTTGGTTTACGCCTAAATTGCAACTAGTAACCTTGACTTGTGTTATTGTTTTGAATATTGTAGCATATACTAAACTTAAAGAGATTACTTACAATGAAAATGTAAATAGCTTTGCAGAATCATATGGTTTGTTAGAAAATAATGAATCTTCAATATTAAATTAAGCATGAAAAAAAACACAATTATATATTCGTTACTTATTTTTTTAGTAATCATGAACATGTTTTTCTTGTATAATTATATGTTTAAACCTACTAATATAAATGAGCGACGTCAGCAGAATAATAAAGATTTTATAGTTAGTGAGCTAGGGTTTAGCGAAGAACAAAAAGCCGAATTTAGAAAAAAAAGTATCAGTCATCACGAAGCTATGAGACGTCTAAATGATGAAATAAAAATCCTTAAGGATGAATTGTTTGGTAAATTATCTGACGATATAGTTAATGATGGTGTTATTGACTCTATTACTTCATTGATAGGTGAAAAAGAAAAATCTAAGGAACAAGAGGTTTTTCGTCATTTTAAAATGATTCAAGAATTATCCAACGATAAGCAGAAAGAAAAATTTAAAATGATAATTATGGATGCTTTAAGACGAAACGATAGAGGTGCTAATAGAATTCCGCCTCCTCCAAGGGAAGAGAATAATCGTATTAGGCCACCAAGAAATTAAAAATCACAAAAAAAAGACTCCTTTATTGGAGTCTTTTTTTTGTGATTTTTTTAACACCATTAAGCACAAGTATAAAATGAAAACCACATCTAAAAATATCTAACAACAATAAAAAATATGAAAACAAAAACATTAATTACTGCCATTTTTATCTTAACAAGTATAAATCTTTTTGCTCAAGGACCAGGAGGTAGAGGAGGAAGAGGTAATGGAAATCAACAAAGAGGTGAGAAACCTAGTGCATCTAAAATTTTAGAAATGTTAGATGTTAATAATGATAAAGTTATAGATAAAGACGAAGCCTCTAATGATAGACGAGGCAAAATATCTGAAGATTTTGCTAAAATAGATACCAATGAAGATGGAGTGATAGATTTAGATGAGCTAGAAGCATCATTAGAATCTATGGATAAACCTAGAGAAATTTCTGCAGAAAAGGTTTTAAAAGAGGTAGACGATAATGAAGATGGATTGTTAAATGAGCTAGAAGTAGCCGCAAAAGATAGAAGAGAGCTCATCAATAATTTTAAAATTATTGATACCGATGAGGATGGTCAACTTAATCTTGAAGAATTAAAAACATTTTACTCAAGCATGAAAAAGGAGAAGCGATAGAAAGTAAATTAAGTATGATGATGCTAAAAGAATTTGGTTTTAAATTGTTGTTTTGGTTATAGCCTAAGCTAATAAAGGTATAAAAAAACACAAGTTTTAATTGAAAGTAGCATCTAAATAAATATAACCAAAAAACAAATTATAAATGAAAAGACAATTTTATCATGTAGTAGCTGTAATAGGAGTTTTATGTTTTATGAGTTGCAAATCTTCTGAAAACACAGCAGAAACAAAGAGTAATGAGCAAAGAGAATCAGGTGGAGCACCAAATGTAACCGAGTTGATTAAAGAAATGGATGCTAATGGAGATGGTAAGTTATCTAAAGAAGAAGTAAAAGGACCATTAGCTGAAGATTTTTCTAAAATAGATACTAATGAAGATGGATTTTTAAGTCTAGAAGAGTTAAAGAATGCTCCTAAACCTAGTAGAGATGAACGAGGAGGTAGACCTCAAAGAGGAAGAAACTAAATAATAAATAAATCAAGATTTAAATTATGAAAATAACATATTATAACATATTAATTATTTTAGGATTAGTCGTTGTATCTTTTATTGCTTGTTCTAGTGGAGACGATTCAACAGCATCAAATGAAGAAGAAGTTGTATCTGAACTTCACCCAGCTTTTTCAGAATTTAATAGTGATGCAGTAACAATTTTTTTAGAGGGTTCTAATGTGGTTATTGAAACTACAGGTTTGCCAAACCATGAAACAGTATATTGGGGAGTTGGTCACGAGCTTTATATGGAAGAACCAGATGTTGCGTTAACACCAAGCATTATGAATAGTAATAATAATGCAACAACAATTGTAGTAGATGCAACGCCTAATTTAACAGGAAATACTGTTGCCACAACTTTTGATACTATAGGTATAGCAGTTAGTGGAGCATCAATATTTAATGATCAAGAAGGAGGAGGACCTCTTGATGCTGCAGCA
This sequence comes from Meridianimaribacter sp. CL38, assembly GCF_004328055.1. Classification (NCBI taxonomy): domain Bacteria; kingdom Pseudomonadati; phylum Bacteroidota; class Flavobacteriia; order Flavobacteriales; family Flavobacteriaceae; genus Meridianimaribacter; species Meridianimaribacter sp. CL38. The sequence continues at coordinate 289,875 of NZ_QKWS01000004.1, forward strand.
GCTAGTTTAGACTGGACAGGAGCTCATATTGGTCCAGGAGTATACCACTATCATTTAGAACCAAAGGCTTTCAGTAATGATGATGATAATTTAGTAGGTATTTTATTAGATGGCGTTTTTCTTTATGGACGTAGAGATTACCCTTCAAATGAATACCCAACAGATTTAGATGAATCAGGAGGCCATTTTGGACCTACACCACATAATCCAGATGGTGAATATCATTACCACATTATAAATGAAGTGTATTCAACAACAGGCTCGTATTTAGCATTTGCAGGACCATATCAAGGATATTAATTAATCGTTTTTATTATGAAACCAACATTGTTAATAATTGTTTTGGCAGTTCTTTTAGGTTGTGGTAACTCTCCTGATAAAACTGCAAACGTAAATGTATTATTGTCTACTGATACTGATGCTATAGCCATTGCTAATGTTGGAGTCTTAAAATCAGAGTTGGTTTTAAATCAAATAGAAGGAGTTTGGTATTATAATAATCAACCTTATAATGGTTACAGTTTAAAGTTCCATAAAAATGATTTGCTTAAGGAAAAACTAGGTTTTTTTAAAGGTAAACGACAAGGACAAGCAAAAACTTGGTCAGAACGTGGAGTATTACGTACAGTCTCATTTTATAACCAAAATAAATTAACAGGAGTTTATAAAAGTTACTGGGAAAACGGAAATTTAGCTTTGCAAGTTCATTACAAAGACGGGAAGAAACAAGGTGAAGAAAAGCAATGGTACCCAAATGGAACGTTGGCTAAACAACGATGGTTAGAAGATGGTAAAGAAAAAGGAATGCAAAAAGCATGGTTGTCTAACGGAAAGCTATATGTTAATTATGAAGTGAAAAACGGAAGAGTTTTTGGGCTAATGCGCTCCAATTCATGTTATAAATTAGAGAATGAAAAAGTTACTAAAAAGATATAATATAGACGTCGTTTCGGTTTGTATTGCATTAATAGTATTAAGTTGTAATAACACTATAAAGCCTAAACCGCCTAAAGCTTTAGAGACTAGTAGAGTTAACTATTTGCCTTACTATAATGAAGCTTCTTTTACACCTAATTGGATAACGCCAGGAACAGAGGAAGAAGCGCAATTTCATAAAATACCAGACTTTAAACTCGTTAACCAATTAGGAGACACAATAACCCAAAAGACTTTTGATAATAAAATATATATTACCGATTTCTTTTTTGCAAGTTGTCCAGGAATTTGCCCTCAAATGACTAGTAATATGTTTAAAGTACAAGAAGCGTTTTTAAATGATGATGAAGTATTGTTTTTGTCGCATTCTGTTACACCAAATAGAGATTCTGTTCCTGTTTTAAAAAAATATGCAGAAAAACATGGTGTAATTGAAAATAAATGGCATTTAGTAACAGGAAACAAATTAGATATATACAACTTAGGTAGAGAGCATTATTTTGTTGAAAATGATTTAGGCGAACCAAAAAACATTGAAGATTTTTTACATACTGAAAATTTCTTATTAATAGATAAAAATAAACACATAAGAGGAATCTATAATGGGTTAAATAGAGCTTCAATACAACAATTAATAATAGATATTAAAGCACTTAAAGACGAAAGCTAGATTGGTAACCTAGTTTTTTTTTGATTGATTGATGAGTGAAAAGCTTTGTGGTATATCGCAAAGCTTTTCTATTTTTAAGAAAAATATATTAAGGATGAGAATATTAGTTGTTGCTGTATTGCTAATTGTGTTAAGTTCATGTAATGATAAGGAAGCTAAAAGAAGCAATAGTTTTACAAGTGTTGAAATTGAAACTATTATTACCGAAGATTCATTATTAGATGTTAGAGCAATTAAAATTGCGAATGGCAAAGTTTGGTTTGCTGGTTCTAATGGTAATTTTGGTTTTGAATCAATTGATGAAATGAATAAAGAGAATTCAAATGTATTTGGTTCTTCAGATTTTGGTGAAAGATTGTCCTATTGGTCAAGACTTTTTAAATCAGATACTTCAGCGCTAGCCATTAGATCAATAGATAAGATTGAAGATGCATTATTTGTGTTGTCAATAGCTTCACCAGCCATGTTATATAAATTTGAAGACAATGAAATTAAACTTGTTTACCAAGAAAACCATCCAAAAGCATTTTACGATTCTATGGATTTTTGGAACGACCAAGAAGGTATTGCTATTGGTGATCCAACTGATGATTGTATGAGTGTAATAATTACAAGAGATGGTGGAGAAACATGGATTAAATTGCCTTGTGAAGATTTACCAAAAACTCTAGATGGCGAAGCCGCTTTTGCTGCAAGCGATACTAATATTGCTATAGTTGACAACTATACTTGGGTTGCTACAGGAGGAAAAACGAGCAGAATTTTATATTCACCAGATAAAGGGGCAACTTGGGAAGTTTATGATACTCCAATTATTCAAGGTGCAGTAACTACAGGAATGTACTCTTTGGATTTTTATGATGCACAACATGGTTTTGCAATAGGAGGAGATTATACCCAACCTAATGCTACTTTAAACAATAAAATACGAACAGAAGATGGAGGAAAAACATGGAGTGTGGTTGCTAACGGAAAAGGACCAGGTTATAGAAGTTGTGTGCAATATGTACCAAATAGTAATGCCAGAGAATTAGTTGCTGTAGGTTTTAAAGGAATTGACTACACTAATAATGCAGGAGATTCATGGAAACATCTTAGTGATGAAGGGTTTTATACCATAAGGTTTTTAAACGATTCAGTAGCTTATGCAGCTGGTAAAGGACGAATTTCTAAGCTTACTTTTAAGAACTAAAAAAAGAGCCTGAATAGGCTCTTTAATTATTTAGGGATTGTTTTTTCGTTCTTGTCGACGTTTTTTAAACTCTTCAAACATTTTTCGTTTAAAGTTTTCTTCGGCAGTTTTAAGCTGCAGGATTTTTTTTGAACTAATCACTTTTCTTAAACTGTCAAAAAAGTCAGTTCTTAAATTGTGTTTTTCGTTTTCTAGTTTTATAAGATCATCTAAAATAGCTTTAGCTTCAGCTTCAGAGATATCATTATTTATTTTTCGCTTCTTTTCTCTAGATAGTTCGCGTAGCATGTCTTCTTCTAGCTCATAAGCATTATATATAGGCCAAAACTTTTGTGCTTCACTTTCGGTAAGGTTTAAATGTTCTGTTATAAATGCTATTTTTAGCGCGTTAATGCGTTCTTTTTTTTCTTCATGAGATTGAGAAAAAGCAGTAGCAAAAAGGCAAATAAAACAAAGGGATACTATTAATTTTTTCATTATTAATCAGTAATTAAATCTTCAACAGTTGTGTTTTCAATAATATAATTTTCAAGGGTGTTTTCGGTTATTGATAGTTCCGAAAAGTCATAAATGCTAATGTCGTCATTGGTAACTAAAGAAGCAAAGTCCTCATTGGTAAAATCTTCTTCACTAATGTAGCTTTCAATAGATGTTAGCTCTAGGTCATCAAAACTTATTTGGTCTTCAGAACCAAAAAACAAATTAAAAGCTAAAACCATACATGCTGCAATTGCTGCAACTGACGCTGTTTTTTTCCAATTAAACAACTTTATAACTTTGGTTTCTGGTTGCGTTTTCACAGCATCTAACACCTTTACATCTAAATTTTCAAAATAAGACTCAGGTGCTTTAAATCCATTAGTATCTATTTTTGAAGATAGCTTAGCTTGATTTAGTATAGAATCGTCTAAACCTTCAAAATAGTTTTTTGGAGTTTTAAAGCCAGTTGTTTTAATATGTTCTAATTTTTTGTTTTTCATTTGTTTATTTGACTAAAATATACTCAAAAGGTTTAATTTGAGGTTAGGTAGTCTTCTATTTTTTTTACTGCAATATGGTAGGATGCTTTTAATGCTCCTTCGCTTGTATCTAGTATTTCAGCCATGTCTTTGTATTTTATATCATCAAAATATTTCATGTTGAATACAATTTGTTGCTTTTGAGGCAACGTTGCAATGGCTTGCTGTAATTTTAATTGTATATCGTCTCCTTCAAAGTATACATCAGCTTTTAAATTGGAAATTGAGTTTTGCTGAAGCTCTTCATTACTAATTTGAAGGTGTTTCGCATTTTTGTTTAAATGAGTTATAGATTCGTTGGTAGCGATACGATACATCCATGAAAACAATTTACTATCTCCTTTAAAATTATGAATGTTCTTATACACTTTTATAAATGTATTTTGAAGAACATCATCAGCATCGTCGTGTGAAATCACAATTTTCCGAATATGCCAATATAAGCGTTCCTTGTAAAGCGATAGTAATTCTTTAAAGGCTTGTTCTTTGGTGTTTTCGGTTCTTAATCTAAGTAATAGCTCTTTTTCGTCAGTCACTTATAAGTTTATTATTTAGACTTTTGAAAATATGAAAAGTTTAATTAAAAAGAGTGCTTTTTTATTTTAAAATTTAAAATACTGATTTGCAATATGTTAATATAATTTTTATCGATTAAGTGTAATGTAATTACGATGAAATGCATTTTTTTCTTGCTTTGTAAGAATTTTTGTTTTATGTTTACATCACCTAACCTACTAGCTTATTGCCAGTGTCCCCAAATCTGGTAATATAAAGAAAGGGATACATCCTAAATAGATGTATCCCTTTTATATTTACTTATTTATTTTAAGTGAAATAGTAGCTTATTCAAAACTTTGCATGTCTACAAGTTTTTTGTAAACACCATTTAAAGCAATAAGTTCGTTGTGTCTGCCTTGTTCGGCAATTTCACCTTTTTGCATAACTATAATTTCATCAGCATTTTGAATGGTAGACAGCCTATGCGCTATAACAATTGATGTTCTGTTTTTCATCATGTTTTCTAGTGCAACTTGTACTAAGCGTTCGCTTTCTGTGTCAAGGGCAGAAGTTGCTTCGTCTAAAATCATGATAGGAGGATTTTTTAAGACTGCTCTTGCAATGCTTAAACGTTGTTTTTGACCACCAGATAATTTTCCTCCAGAGTCGCCAATGTTGGTGTCTATTCCGTTAGGTAAATCTTTAACAAATTCCCAAGCATTAGCTACCTTTAATGCTTCAATAATTTCTTCATCAGTAGCATCTTTTTTACCAAGAAGAATATTATTTTTTACAGACTCGTTGAATAATATTGAATCTTGAGTAACCAATCCCATAAGGTTTCTCAACGATTTTTTAGTAAGATCTTTGATGTTATCACCATCAATTTCAATGCTACCTTTAGTAACATCATAAAAACGAGTTACAAGATTAGCAATTGTAGATTTTCCGCTGCCTGATTGCCCAACTAAAGCAATGGTTTTGCCTTTAGGTACTTTAATAGAAAAGTTTTTAAGCACTAGATCGTCTTCATATTTAAAAGACACATCGTTTATCGCTATTTCAGAATTAAAATCCGATTTGTTTTTGGCATTAGGTTTATCTTCAAGTGGAGAAGGTGTGTTTAGAATTTCCAGTACTCGTTCGGCAGCAGCATTTCCTTTTTTTACACTATAGCTTGCTTTACTTATTGCCTTTGCAGGTGTTAAGATATTGTATGCTAATCCCATATAAACAATAAATAAACCAGCCTCTAAGCTACCATCAATTAATACCATTTGTCCTCCATACCATAGTAGAATGGAAATAACCAAAATACCTAAAAACTCACTAGTTGGCGATGCTAAATTTTGACGGTTAAGTAGGTTGTTTGAAAACTTGTTGAATCGTGTTGTAGATTCTTTAAACTTTTCGCCAAATATCTTTTGAGAGTTAAAACCTTTAATCACTTTAAGTCCACCAAGAGTTTCTTCAATGATAGATAGTAATTGACCTTGCTCACTTTGAACTCTATCAGAGCGTTTTTTTAAACTTTTTCCAATTCTGGAAATAATAAAACCAGAAACAGGAATAAAAATAAAAACAAACAACGTGAGTTTAGCACTAATGAGAAACATGGTAATGATTGTAAATAGTATCATTAACGGTTCTCTAACAATAAGTTCTAGTATCGACAAGAATGAGGTTTGTATTTCTTGAACATCAGTTGTTATTCTAGCAATAGTATCTCCTTTTCGTTTTTCAGAAAAATAAGCGATAGGTAAATCTACCACTTTGTCATACAGTTCATTTCTTATGTCTTTTAAAACACCGTTTCTTAAAAAGGTGATAAAGTACATTGCTAAATAGCTAAATAGGTTTTTTAGTAAAAACATACTTACTACCAAAACTACCATAAAAATAAGGACATCGTCATGTCCTTCGTTAGCTTTTTGAGTAACAAAGTAATTTAAATAGCTTTCTAAATAATCTTTAATTTTAGAAATGCCTTCCCAAGTTGGCTTAGTGTTTATTTGTTTGGTTTTATCAAATAACACATTAAGCATTGGAAATAGTGAAACCATAGCTAAAGTACCAAACAATGCATAAAAAACATTGCTTATAATATTAAGTACAGCATAACTTTTATAAGGTTTCGCAAAGCGAAGTATTTGCTTAAAGTAATTCATTAATTTATTTTCATGTCGTCAACAATGGCGTCAATTTTCGATTCCAATTTTTGTTCCACTGTTTTAAAGTCTGACACATTGTCTAATGTAGTGTTTACGCTGATGTAAAGCTTAATTTTTGGTTCGGTACCACTTGGTCTAAGTGCTATTTTACTACCATCTTCGGTATAGTAAATCAATACGTTAGATTTTGGAATATCAATGGCTTCTTCAGTATTGTTTTTTACATCTTTTGCAATAGATAATTGGTAGTCTTCAATTCTAATTACTTTTGAGCCATTAACTTCTTTTAACGGATTTTCTCTAGCATCAATCATCATTTGCTTAATTTCTTGAGCGCCTTCAATTCCTTTTTTGGTTAATGATATTAATCGCTCTTTATACAATCCATGTTCAGCGTATAAATCAATTAATGCTTCATATAGTGTTTTACCTTCAGCTTTTGCTTGAGCAGCAATTTCACAAGCTAAAAGGGTAGAGGTTACAGCATCTTTGTCTCTTACGAAATCACCAACCATGAATCCAAAACTTTCTTCACCACCACCAATAAAATCCATATTAGGGAAGTCTTTAATCATTTTAGCAATCCATTTAAAACCAGTTAAACCAATTTTGCATTCTACATCATAAGCATTTGCTAAAACCGACATCATAGGTGTAGACACAATTGTGGAGCCTACAAATTGACTGCCATTGATTTTGCCAGAGTTTTTCCATTGTTTTAATAAGAAATCAGTCATTAAAATCATGGTTTGGTTACCATTTAAAATCACCAATTCATTATCTAGGTTTCTTACAGCAACACCCAAGCGGTCACAATCAGGATCAGTGCCAATTACAATATCTCCATTTACTTTTTCAGCAAGTTCCATAGCCATTTTTAAAGCTTCGGGTTCTTCAGGATTTGGTGATGCCACAGTAGGGAAATCGCCATTAGGGTGACGCTGTTCTTCTACTATATTTACATTGGTATAGCCTGCTCTTTTTAGAGTTTCAGGAACAGCAGTAATTGAGGTTCCGTGTAAAGAGGTAAATACAATATTTAAGTTTTCTCTAGCTTCTGTGGAGGTGTTAAAACTTCCATTTTTTACTGAGTTATCAATAAACACATTATCAATAGCCTCACCTATGTATTCGATTAAATCTGTATTTGCTTCAAATTTAATTTCAGAATAATCCAACTTGTTTATTTCAGCAATAATTTCAGCATCTTGTGGTGGTACTAATTGTCCGCCATCTTGCCAATATACTTTGTATCCATTGTATTCTGGTGGATTGTGTGAAGCAGTAAGTACAATTCCGCAGTGACAACCTAAATGTTTTAGCGTAAATGAAAGTTCAGGAGTAGCTCTTAAATCTTCAAATAAATACACTTGAATTCCGTTTGCCGAAAATACATCTGCTACAACTTTACCAAAAGTGTTACTGTTGTGTCTACAATCATAAGCAATGGCAACTTTTATAGTTTCTCCAGAAAATACTTGTTTTAAGTAATTGCTTAGTCCTTGTGTGTTTTTTCCTAGTGTGTATTTGTTAATTCGGTTAGTGCCAAGTCCCATAATACCTCTCATTCCTCCAGTACCAAACTCAAGGTCTTTGTAAAAGCATTCTTTAAGCTCTTTTGGGTTGGTTGCAATTAAATGTTTTATCTGTTGTTGAGTGTTATCGTCAAAAGTTGGTGTTAACCAAGTGTTCACTCTCTCTAATAATTCTGGTTCAATATAAATCATAAGTTATCTGAAATTGTATATAACAAAAATAAACAATTAGGTAAATGTTAAAGTTTAATTAGGCGTTAATTTATAAGAAAAGGATTATAAATTTAGTTCATCCTTAACCAAATAGCGTTTTTTGTCCTGCTTACTTCTTAAAATAATCTCACCTAAAAACCCAGCAACAAAAAACTGTGTTCCAATAATCATAGTGGCTAGTGAGATGTAAAATTGTGGTCGTTGGGTTATGAGTCGACCTGTAGGGTTTAAAAAGAGTTTATCTATTCCTAAGTATAGTGCAAACCCAAATCCAATGGCAAACATAATCACTCCAAGAGCACCAAAAAGATGCATAGGACGTTTACCAAAACGCGATAAAAACCAAATGGTGATAAGGTCTAGAAAACCATTAATAAAACGTTCCATTCCAAATTTGGTTTCGCCATATTTTCTGGCTTGATGTTGCACCACTTTTTCACCAATTTTAGTAAAACCAGCATTTTTGGCAAGCACAGGAATGTATCTGTGCATTTCGCCATTAACATCAATGTTTTTTACAACTTTATTATTGTATGATTTTAAACCGCAATTAAAATCGTGCAATTTTACGCCTGATGTTTTTCGTGCAGCCCAATTAAAAAGTTTGGAAGGTAGATTTTTAGAAATTACGGAGTCGAAGCGTTTCTTTTTCCAGCCAGAAACCAAATCGTAACCCTCTTTAACAATCATATTGTAAAGCTCAGGGATTTCGTCAGGATTGTCTTGTAAATCGGCATCCATAGTAATTACTACGTCGCCTTTTGCTTTTTCAAAACCAGCGTGTAGTGCTTGCGATTTCCCAAAGTTTTTAAGAAACCTAATGCCTTTTACATTTGGATTTTTATTAGATAACGATGTAATGGTCTCCCAAGAGCCATCAGTACTACCATCGTCAATAAATAGAATTTCATAAGAAAAATGATTGGATTGCATAACATTTGCAATCCAATCATGTAATTCTGTTAAAGAGTCGCTCTCGTTAAGTAGTGGTATGACTACTGATATGTTCATGTAAATGATTTCTAAATTCTATCGTTCAAAAATAAAGAAATTATTTAAGCTACGTTAGGATCTTTCTTTTTCATTGACAATGCAACAATTAATCCAATTACTGCGTAGAAAATTAATTGAAAAGCAACCGATTTTAGCTGATTTCCTATAGCAAATTGATTTTGGTCAGCCATTTCTGCAATAGCTTTGTCAATCTCAGATTGAGGAGCTCCAAAATTTTCCATCATTTGTCGAGAAGCTTCAATGACATTTTCTTTTAAAATTTCAGCAGCTTCAGGATCAATAACATTAAATAATAAAACACTCACTGCTGTACTTAAAATAAAGCCTATTGCTATTGTAATGAAATACGAGGAAAATGCTTGTTTAAAAGAAATAAATCCTCCTAAAAGGCTTTTAGATTTTACTGTAGATACAATTCCAAAAATTAAGATGACCAAGAATAATATGATACCTAACCACCATTTAGTCAACATTTCTAGGTTAACAGCATAAAATAAAACTGTTATTGTAGAAAGAAATAAACCAAGGTATAAGCCATAGTTTATTGATGAAGATTTAATCGATTTTTCCATAAGTTTTAGTTAATTTATTAGTTTATATATCTAATATGTATTCAAAGATAACAAAACGTTACATGAATTTTAAGAAATAAAAAACAATAAAAAGATTGTACAATAATAAAATTTGCTTAAATTTGCACCTCGAAAAAAACGAAACGATAATAAAGCATTAGAGATGAAAAAAGGTATACATCCAGAAAATTATAGACTTGTAGCATTCAAAGATATGTCTAATGATGATGTATTTTTAACGAAGTCAACTGCAGATACTACAGAAACTTTAGAAGTAGATGGTGTAGAGTATCCGTTAGTAAAATTAGAGATTTCTAGAACATCTCACCCATACTACACTGGTAAATCTAAATTAGTTGATACAGCAGGACGTATTGACAAGTTTAAAAACAAATACGCGAAATTCAAGAAATAAATTTCTCGAAAATATATTTATTAAAGCCTTTCAACTATTGAAAGGCTTTTTTATTTTAGGCAATTAAGTTACTTTTGGATAAATGAAAGTTTAGGTTTTAAAAGACAACTCTAAACTTTAAACTTTAAACTTTTATTATGAATTATATTCTTTTTGATGGTCCTTGTCGTAACAGTTTGTTGCCATTTACCTATACAAGACCAGTTGCCGATATACGTGTAGGAATTTTAACCATTAGGGAAAAATGGGAAATGTACCTTGGTTATACTACCACAACTTTAACCGAAGATTACTTATCCAATAAATACCCAATGGTTGAAATGGATGAGAATGTAATGATTAATGCATCGTATGTGCCAAACTTTGAGCTTGCAGAAATGGTGAAAAGCCTTGAAGAAAATCAGGCGATTTTTAAGGATGAAGACGTTATTGCATTTTTTACTAAAGACACACAAGATGATGTGGATTTTGAAACCTATGAAGCGATTGAGTTTAATGCTGAAGTTATAAAGATTGAATACACTTGGGATATTTTCTCTAAAAATGGTAATGCTATAGCTGAAGATTTTGAGCTTTTAACAAAAGGTCGAAAATCGCAACCAATACCTGCAAGTAACAATACCATTGAAGCAAGCAACATTTTTATAGAAGAAGGCGCAAAACTAGAGTTTGTAACTTTAAATGCTACTAATGGTCCAATTTACATAGGTAAAGATGCCGAAATAATGGAAGGTAGTATTATAAGAGGTCCTTTTGCGTTATGTGATCATGCTACTGTAAAATTAGGAGCCAAAATTTATGGTCCTACAACGGTTGGTCCACATAGTAAGGTTGGAGGAGAGGTAAATAACTCGGTAATTTTTGGATATTCAAACAAGGGACACGATGGGTTTTTAGGAAATTCAGTTTTAGGAGAATGGTGTAATCTTGGTGCAGACACCAATAATTCCAACCTTAAAAATAATTATGCTGAAGTAAGACTGTGGAGTTATGAAACCGAAGGTTTTGCAAGAACAGGCTTGCAGTTTTGTGGCTTAATGATGGGAGATCATAGCAAATGTGGTATTAACACTATGTTTAATACAGGAACAGTAGTTGGTGTAAGTTCAAATATTTTTGGTAGTGGATTTCCAAGAAATTTTGTGCCAAGTTTTAGTTGGGGAGGAAATAGCGGATTTACAACATATCTAACTAAAAAAGCATTTGAGGTTGCAAAGGTAGTTATGCAACGTAGGTCAATTGAATTTACACAACAAGATGCTGATATTTTAGAGCATGTGTTTGAAATCACTCAAAAATACAGAACTAAATAAAGTAGTGGAGTGTTGTCAAACAAGTTGATGAAATTGAAACTATAGGAAAATCTATTGAAGAGTAGTTTTTCTCACCTTTTTTAATTCCAATAAATTAATAGGGTTAATCCCTAGTCCGTTTACATTTTTTCTTGTAAAACGAACGACTTCATCGTAAAACATAACCACAACAGGAGCGTCTTGCATGATTAAACTATCCATTTTGGTGTAAAGTGCTTCACGTGTTTTAGTGTTGGTTTCAGTAAAAGCTTGTTCGTACCAAGTGTCAAATAATTCATTTTTAAAATGTGTGTAGTTTGGACCATTAGGAGCAAAATTTTTGCTGTAGTAAAGGGATAGGTAGTTTTCAGCATCAGGATAATCGGCAACCCAACTTGCACGAAACATGTCTAATTTACCATTTGCCTTAGCGTCTTTTAAAGTAGCCGCAGGAATAACATCTACATTTACTTGTAAACCAACTTTTTGAAGTTCACGTTGTATATATTCGCAAAAACTCAAATAATTACTAGTTGTTGTAATGGTAATGCTTGGTTGGGTAATTCCTGTTTCAGCTTTAAAATCATCAATAAGTTGTTTGGCTTTTTCAGGTTGATAACTGTAACCTGTCTGTTCGTTATAACCAGGTAATCCCTTTGGGATAAATCCACCATTGGCAGGAATACCAATACCATTTCGCAAGTAAGTCATCATTTTATGTCTGTCGAACCCATAATTTACTGCTTGTCGTAATAGTTTGGATTGAATTTCGCTAACTTCAGAATCTAAATAAAACGCTAAATATTCAGTATTTAGATAAGGACCTCTAATGATGTCAACGTCTGTTTTGTATTGAGCTCTAAGTTCTCCTTTTGAGGTTAAAATTTCATCTTTATAAGAAGCATCTAAACCAGATACATAATCAATATTTCCTTGAGCAAATTGTAAAAATTCACTTTGTTTGTCTGGTAAAAATGTAATAGCAACTGCTTCTAAATACGGAAGTTGGTTTCCGTTTGTATCCTTTTCAAAATACAAATTATTTTTCCTGAATACGAGTTTAATATTTTCTTCCCAACGTTTAAATTTAAAAGGACCAGTTCCAATAGGATTACTTCTAAAATCAGAACCATAATGCGCTACAATTTCTTTAGGAACAACCGAACAATATTTCATAGTCAGTAATCCTAAAAAAGCAGGAAAAGGTTGTTTTAACTGTATTTGAAAAACAGTATCGTTAACCGCTTTAAAATTGGCAACTTTGTTTAATACCCAACTTCCAGGAGAGGCAACTTGTTTGTCTTGTAATCGGTTTAAACTGTACTCAAAATCTTGAGCAGTAACAGTTCTTGTAGAGTCTTTTCCAAACAACTCGTGTTTGTGAAAATAAACGTCATTTCGTAAGTTAAACGTGTAAGTTGTTGCGCTGTCTGTAACAGTCCAGTTTTTAGCAATACAAGGTATTACGTTAAGGCTGTCATCCATTTGTACCAAACCGTTAAACAATTGGTTAGTTGCCCAAATATCGGCATTGTCTTTTGAAAACGCAGGATCTAATGAACCAATGTTTTTATGTTCATTGTATCTAAAAACTGAATTTGAATTGCTTTGATTGTTGCTTTCACATGAGATTAGAATAAAAATTGCACAACATATTGATATGTAGTGTGGTAGTTCTGAGCTACTAAGAAAAAAGCGTTTTACCATTTTATTTATTAGTTGTAAATTTGCAACTTGGTAAAAGTACAAGAATGAACGGAAGAAAAAAAGTAGCATTTTACACTTTGGGTTGTAAGCTTAATTTTTCTGAAACTTCTACTATAGCAAGAGGTTTTAAGGATGAAGGCTTTGATCGTGTTGATTTTTCTGAAACAGCAGATATATATGTTATCAATACATGTTCTGTTACCGAAAATGCTGATAAACGATTTAAAACTATAGTTAAACAAGCTCAAAAATCTAATCCAGAAGCTTTTGTTGCAGCAGTAGGTTGTTATGCGCAATTAAAACCTCAGGAGTTGGCAGATGTTGATGGTGTTGATCTTGTGCTTGGTGCTACCGAAAAATTCAAAATTACCGACTACATTAATGACCTGAGCAAAAATGACTTTGGAGAAGTGCATTCTTGCGATATTGACGATGCCGATTTTTATGTTGGTTCCTATTCTATAGGTGATAGAACAAGAGCATTTTTAAAAGTACAAGATGGCTGCGACTATAAATGTACTTACTGTACAATACCATTAGCTAGAGGTATTTCGCGGAGCGATACCATGGATAATGTTATTAAAAATGCCAAAGAAATCTCTGAAAAAGACATTAAAGAAATTGTACTTACTGGTGTTAACATTGGCGATTATGGTAAGGGCGAATTTGGTAACAAGCGTCATGAACATACGTTTTTAGATTTAGTAACCGAACTTGATAAGGTAGAAGGTATTGAGCGTTTACGTATATCTTCAATAGAACCTAACCTTTTAAAGAATGAAACCATTGAGTTGGTTTCACAGTCTAGAGCTTTTGTGCCTCATTTTCATATTCCATTACAAAGTGGAAGTAATGATATTCTAAAAAAAATGAAGCGTCGTTATATGCGAGAACTTTATGTGGATAGAGTTGCCAAAATACGAGAAATAATGCCTAATGCTTGTATAGGTGTTGATGTTATTGTTGGTTTTCCTGGTGAAACTGATGAGCGTTTTTTAGAAACGTATAATTTTCTGTCCGATTTAGATATCTCGTATCTTCATGTGTTTACCTATTCTGAAAGAGATAATACCGAAGCTGCAAAAATGGATGGCGTTGTTCCTAAAAACGTAAGGTCAAAGCGTAGTAAAATGTTACGAGGTTTATCGGTTAAAAAACGTAGAGCATTTTATGAAAGCCAAATTGGAACACAACGACAAGTGTTATTTGAAAGCGAAAATAAAGAAGGTTACATTCATGGGTTTACCGAAAACTACGTAAAAGTAAAATCGCCTTGGAATCCACATTTAGTAAATACGATTCACGATGTGGAGCTTACCAAAATTGATGACGATGGTATTGTACGTTTTGATTTGATAAATCAGGAAGCGGTTTAAATACTGTTAATCTTATATTTTTAGCGTTTCATCTAAATTATAACAGCTAACTTGTTAGAGGTTATATATTTACTGCAAATTAATTGGTCCCATATGAAAAACCTACTCTCACTTGCAGTACTTTGCATTTCGTTTACTACACTATTTTCTTGTTCTAAAGACAGCAATAACGATTCAAATCTTGTTGGTATATGGAAATTAACTAATTATGATATTAGTATTTCTACTGATGTGGATAAAGATGGAGTAGAGCACAAAAATATTTTAAATGAAATAGTTTGTAACGTCAATGAAACATTAGAGTTTGAAACTAATAAATCTATGACTTCTAGCGATTCTTTTCATCACGAAGTAAAAGTATCTAAGGTTGATGATTCCTATTTAGTAAATGTTGAATGTAGTGATGGTTATATAAGTTCTATTAATGTGCTTACTGAAGAAGAGTTTACCGAGTACGAATCGTATATTGAAGGTAACCAGCTAACCTTAGTCTATGCAAATGCAGTTAAAGTTTATAACGAAGACTTCACAGAAGTGATTGAAACCAAAGATTTAATAAAAGTTTACACTAAGTAACAACTTGAGAAATATAAAAAAACCGAAGTAAAAGCTTCGGTTTTTTTGTGAGTTATATTCTAATGCCAACTGGGAGCATTTTTTTGTAGCGTCTATTTCTTCTGATAAATTTTGCAATTTCAGGACTTGTAGGAACTACGCTTATATTTCTTTCTTGTATGTTTTCAAAAACAAGTTTTAAAAAATCCTCTTCAAATCCTTCAGAGTTAATACATTCTGGAATTATTAGTTTTGTTAAAAAAATCTTTCGATCTTGGAGTGAATATTCAATTTTTGCTAATTGGTCATCAATTTTTAGCTCAAATTGACGTAAAAAGTCATTGTCTATTAGTTCAGCTGCATCAATCATAATAAATTAATTTTAATCTAAGGTCGGTAAGGATAAAAACTACAATTTGTATAGTTTTGCAATGCAAATTTATAAAAAATATCGCACATATTAAAGTATAGTGATGGTTAAATGCTTATGGAATAAACTATTAAGATTTTTAAAACTACAATAGCTCTAAAATGAAACAAGATATCATACATGTTTACTTTATGCCTGGTATGGCAGCTAATCCATCAATTTTTGAGTACATTAAGCTCCCTGAAGACCAATTTGAAATGCATTGGTTAGAGTGGGTGTTACCTCTAGATAATGAAACTTTAGAAGGCTATGCGAAACGTATGGTAAAAAAGATTGAACATAAAAACATAGTGCTTCTTGGAGTGTCTTTTGGAGGTATTTTGGTTCAGGAAATGAGCAAATTTATAGACTGCAAAAAAGTAATAGTAGTTTCAAGTGTAAAGTCTAAACACGAGTTACCAAAACGTATGAAGGTGGCAAAGTTTACTAAGGCCTATAAATTGTTGCCTACACAACTAATGAGTAATGTAGAGTTGTTAGCAAAATACGCTCTTGGTAATACAGTAAAGAAAAGAGTGGAACTGTATAAAAAATACCTTTCAGTAAATGATAAAAAGTACTTGGATTGGGCAATTGAGCAAGTGATTACCTGGAAACAAGAAAAACCACATCCAAACGCTATTTATATTCATGGAAATAAAGACATGGTTTTTAACCATTCGTGCTCTGGAGACTGTATAGTTATTGAAGGAGGAACGCATATCATGATTATAAATAAGTATAAATGGTTTAACGAAAATTTACCAAATCTTATATTAAACTAATTTTGAAAGCATTGTAGATTTCTCTACATTTATAAAAACAAATTTGTGAAATATTCATTGTGTCAAAGCGTTGTAAATGCTGAAAAAATGAACTTTTCACCATAAAAACGTCAAACAAATAAGTGTTACTTATGAAAACTTTAAAAAATATATTAGCTGCTGTAGGTTTAATAGCGTTGTCTGGGCTTTTTATTTTTGCAGCCCAAAAATCACCTTCTGATAATACAATACAAGAAGAACAGAAAAAATTAATCAACGATTATAATGTGTATGCTTTAGCAGTTCCAGATCATCTGGAGTTTGCAGGTGAAGCTGTTCCGTTAGAAGATCCAGATGTTTTAGAGCGTATGGATAGAGAGCTTTTAGTAAATACGTATTGGCAATCTAATGGGTTGCTAATGTTTAAGAGAGCTGAAAAGTATTTTCCTGTAATTGAGCCTATTTTGGAAAAACATGGTGTTCCTGACGATTTTAAATATTTAGCAGTTATTGAAAGCGGATTAACAAATGCTGTATCTCCTGCTGGAGCAAGAGGTGTATGGCAAATTATGAAAGCAACAGGAAGAGAGAATGGACTTGAGGTAAATGATAATGTTGATGAACGTTACAATTTAGAAAAAGCTACTGAAGTGGCTTGTAAGTACCTTTTAGACTCTAAAGAACGATTAGGATCTTGGACATTGGCTGCTGCTGCTTACAATGCAGGAAACGCTGGTGTTTCTAGAAGATTAAAAGAGCAAGGTGTAACGGATTACTACGATTTACTTTTAGGTGAAGAAACAGGACGTTACCTATTTAGAATTGTGGCACTTAAAGAAATTTTAAGCAACCCTAAAAAATACGGATTCAATTTTAAAGAAAACGATTTGTATAAAAATATACCAACCTATAAAGTGTCAGTAGATACTGTGGTGACTGATTTTTCAAGATTTGCAAAACAGTTTGGTATCAATTACAAAATATTGAAAATCCATAATCCTTGGTTGCGCGAAGATCATCTTAACAATGCTTCTAGAAAGCAGTATTTTATTGAAATACCTAAAGAAGGATATTATCCTACAACGCCTTAATGATTGATTTTGTTAAGCACAATTTTTGGAACATTTTAATTGTTCTTAATTATGTTGTGGCAATTTCTGCTGCAATAACAATTCTTCTAAAAAACATTAACCCAACCAAAACCATTTCTTATATAATGGTTTTGGTTTTTTTTCCTTTTTTAGGGTTGTTAGTTTACTATTTCTTTGGGCAAGAATATCGAAAGAACAAAATATTCAATCGCAAACATATTCTAAATAAAAGAGTTGTAAAAAACATCAATAAAGAGTTGCAACTTAATAACAAAGAAAAGAGAGAAATTAAGCAAACTCTTGACGAAAAAGTAAAGCTTGTAAAGTTGCTTTACAATAGCGAACAGTCGCCTTTAACGCTCAACAACAAAGTTAAACTGATTAAAAACGGAGAAGAAAAATTTAAACTATTACTTAAAGACTTAGAGCAAGCCCAATCTCACATCCACATGGAATACTATATCCTAAAGGATGATAAAATAGGCACTCAAGTTTTGGATATATTGTGTGAAAAAGCTATAGAAGGAGTGAATGTAAGATTAACTTTTGACGATGTAGGAAGCAAGCTTTCAAAAGCAATAAAAATGAAACTTAAAGAAAGTGGAGTAGAGTTTGCACCTTTTATGCCTGTGTTGTTTCCAAAATTCACAGGAAAGATGAACTACAGAAACCATAGAAAAATTGTGGTTATTGATGGGCGTATTGGTTATTTAGGAGGTATAAACATTTCTGATACTTATGTAAACTACGAAACTGATAACTCATATTGGAGAGATACACACCTGAGAATTGAAGGCGAAGCAGTAAAACCGTTGCAGATAAACTTTTTAACCACTTGGAATTTTGTATCTAATACTGATTTGCCAATTTCTAAAACCTTTTTTCCTGAAATAGAAGTTACTGAAGAAGTGCCAGTACAGATTGCAGCTAGTGGTCCAGATACTGATTGGGCGAATATTATGGAGACTATTTTTACAGCTATAGTTACTGCGCAAAAATATGTGTACATAACCACGCCTTATTTTATTCCTAATGATGAAGTTATTACTGCAATGCAAGTAGCTGCAAAAAGTGGTGTAGAGGTGAAATTATTAATTCCAAAACATTCTGACTCTTGGACTGCTGAACACGCTACAAACTCTTATTTGGAGTCGTTATTAGAGGCAGGAGTGGAAATTTATCGATACAAAAAAGGATTTGTTCATGCTAAAACATTAGTTGTTGATGATATTTTTTGTACTGTAGGAACTTCTAATATGGATTATAGAAGCTTTAATATCAATTTTGAAATAAATGCTTTAATCTATGACGAAACACAAAGTAAGGCGCTTAAAAAGTTTTTTAATGATGATATTAAAGATAGCGAACAATTAACTTTACAAAGCTGGCAAAAAAGACCTAGATTAAGTAGGCTTAAAGAATCTTTTTGTAGGCTTTGGGCTCCTTTATTGTAAAAAATTATCTTCTGCTACGTCTGTTTTGTCTAGCCGAAGTAGGTTGACCATACTGCTGTTTAGGAATAGCAGTTTTTTTCATTTGTTGCTTAAACATTTTAATTTGGTCGGTCAACATTCCTCTTTTATCAAGAGTTTCAGCCTCTTTTAATAACATTTGAGCCTCTTGTTTTCTGCGTTTAGAAAAAGCAATTCCTGCTAAGTTTAATTTAGCCATTGCCAAATCATGATCCATAGATAAACCTAGGCTAACCGCCTTTTTAAAGTATTTTTCAGCTTCATTCATATTAGTTTGAGAAACCATAATACCATGTAAGTAGTTGTAGTAGCCTTCTTGTTTTTTCACTAAAGCAGCTGAAGGGTTTTTAATTTTATTAAGCCATTTTTTTGCACCATCAAAATCTTGCTTACGAAGTTTTAAAAAGGCTAGAAGAATAAATTCGTTTTTAAAATAAAGGAATACAAAAATAAGTGAAAGTAAAATCAACATAATACCATTACCAATGTAGCCTTCGGTAAATTGATAAACGGCATAACCAATAATTAAAACAGCAATTACTAACTTTATATTTTTATTGTACATATTTTCTATTAAATTTTTGAGTGTGCAAAGTTAGTAAAAACAATTGGAAATATTTTTAACTTTTGATTTGTCAAAGTAAAAAGTCTTTGTATATTTGCAGCCAATTTTGAAACAAACTTCAAAAGTAATTAACGGAAACTAAGATTATTTTTTTAAAGATATAAGACAATGAGTAAAAGAACGTTTCAACCGTCAAAAAGAAAGAGAAGAAACAAACACGGTTTTAGAGAAAGAATGGCTACTGCTAACGGTAGAAAAGTACTTGCTCGTAGAAGAGCTAAGGGAAGAAAGAAATTGTCTGTGTCTTCAGAATCAAGACATAAGAAATAATGATTAACAATTGTTAATATTTTGAGGTGTTACTTAGGTGTAGCACCTTTTTTTGTACCCAATAGATACCTATTTTTGTAAACCAAAAAAACACAACACAATGCCAAAGAATAAAAACATAAGCTCTGTATTAATTATTGGATCAGGACCTATCATTATTGGTCAAGCATGTGAGTTTGACTACTCAGGATCTCAAGCACTACGATCGTTAAGAGAAGAAGGAATCGAAACCATTTTAATTAATTCTAATCCTGCAACAATCATGACTGACCCAAAAATGGCAGATCATGTGTATTTGTTGCCACTTAATACAAAATCTATTGTTAAAATATTAAAAGAGCATCCGCAAATTGATGCTGTTTTACCAACAATGGGAGGACAAACTGCTTTAAACCTTTGTATTGAAGCAGATGAAAAAGGGATTTGGGAAGACTTTGGTGTAAAAATTATTGGTGTAAATATTGATGCAATTAACATTACCGAAGACAGAGAGAAGTTTAGAGAGTTAATGTTAAAAATTGGAGTTGGAATGGCACCACAAGCTACAGCAACTTCGTTTTTAAAAGGTAAAGAAATAGCTCAAGAGTTTGGTTTTCCATTATGTATTAGAGCATCGTTTACCTTAGGTGGAGCAGGAGCTTCAATTGTTTACAATGAAGAAGAGTTTGATGAAGCCTTGACTAGAGGTTTAGAAATCTCACCAATTCATGAGGTGATGATTGATAAAGCGATGATGGGTTGGAAAGAGTATGAGTTGGAGTTATTACGCGATAAGAATGATAACGTAGTTATTATTTGTACTATTGAAAATATGGATCCAATGGGAATTCATACTGGAGACTCTATTACTGTGGCGCCTGCAATGACACTTTCAGATAGTACATTCCAGAAAATGCGTGATATGGCTATACTTATGATGCGTAGTATAGGTGATTTTGCAGGAGGATGTAACGTACAGTTTGCGGTAAGTCCAGATGAAGAAGAAGAAATTATCGCTATTGAAATTAACCCTCGTGTATCGCGTTCTTCAGCATTAGCGAGTAAAGCAACAGGTTATCCTATTGCAAAAATTGCTGCTAAGTTGGCTATTGGGTATCATTTAGATGAATTAGAAAATCAAATTACCAAGTCTACTTCGGCATTGTTTGAGCCAACTTTAGACTACGTAATCGTAAAAATACCTCGTTGGAACTTTGATAAGTTTGAAGGTTCTGATAGAACATTAGGACTTCAAATGAAAGCTGTTGGAGAAGTGATGGCAATTGGTCGTTCATTCCAAGAAGCACTTCATAAAGCAACACAATCATTAGAAATAAAACGAAATGGTCTTGGTGCAGATGGTAAAGGGTATAAAGATTATGACCAAATAATCGAGAAACTTACTTATGCAAGTTGGGATCGTGTATTTGTGATTTATGATGCTATTCAAATGGGAATTCCATTAAGCAGAATTCATGAAATCACAAAAATTGACATGTGGTTCTTAAAGCAATATGAAGAACTATATATGTTGGAAAAAGAAATTTCAACATTCACTATAGATACTATAGACAGAGACTTACTGCTAGAAGCTAAACAAAAAGGGTATGGAGATCGTCAAATTGCGCACATGCTAAACTGTTTAGAAAGTGAAGTCTATAACAAACGTGATGAGTTAAAAATTAATCGTGTTTATAAACTTGTAGATACATGTGCTGCTGAGTTTAAAGCACAAACACCATATTACTATTCTACATTTGAAAACGAATTAGAAACAGCTGATGGTAAACTATATTCAGCTAATGAAAGTGTAGTTTCAGATAAGAAAAAAATAATTGTTTTAGGTTCTGGACCAAACAGAATTGGACAAGGAATTGAATTTGATTATTGCTGTGTGCATGGAGTATTGGCAAGTGCAGAATGTGGTTACGAAACTATAATGATTAACTGTAATCCTGAAACCGTTTCAACCGATTTTGACATCGCTGATAAACTGTACTTTGAACCAGTATTCTGGGAACATATTTACGACATCATCCGTCATGAAAAACCAGAAGGTGTTATCGTTCAACTTGGTGGTCAAACAGCACTTAAACTTGCTGAAAAATTAGACCGTTACGGAATAAAAATAATCGGAACTACTTACCAATCTTTAGATTTAGCTGAAGATAGAGGAAGCTTCTCTACCTTACTTAAAGAGAATAACATTCCTTATCCAGAGTTTGATACTGCCGAAACTGCTGATGAAGCTTTAGCTGTAGCTGATAAGTTAGATTTCCCAATCTTGGTAAGACCATCTTATGTGTTAGGAGGTCAAGGCATGAAAATTGTAATTAACAAGAAGGAACTAGAAGAGCATGTCGTCGACTTACTTCGTAAAATACCAAATAACAAACTCTTATTAGACCATTATTTAGATGGTGCTATTGAAGCAGAAGCTGATGCTATTTGTGATGGTGAAAACGTTTACATTATTGGTATAATGGAGCATATTGAACCTTGCGGAATTCACTCAGGTGATAGTAATGCAACATTACCTCCTTTTAACCTTGGAGATTTAGTATTAGAACAAATAAAAGATCACACCAAAAAGATTGCATTAGCTTTAAATACTGTTGGATTAATCAATATCCAGTTTGCTATTAAAGATGATAAAGTTTACATAATAGAAGCTAACCCTAGAGCGTCTCGTACTGTGCCTTTCATAGCAAAAGCGTATGGCGAACCTTATGTAAACTATGCTACTAAAATCATGTTAGGCGATAAAAAAGTAACCGATTTTGACTTTAATCCTAAGCTTGAAGGTTATGCAATAAAGCAACCAGTATTCTCATTTAATAAGTTTCCAAACGTTAATAAAAAGTTAGGACCAGAAATGAAGAGTACAGGAGAAAGCATCTTGTTTATTGATAGCCTAAAAGACGATGAATTTTACAACTTGTACTCAAGACGTAAAATGTATTTGAGCAAATAGCAGTAAAAATCGATAAACGGTTAATACAATCTCCTAAAAATTACTACTTTAGCTTTGTGTAACTCAAGTAGTATAGAATGAAGCTAAAAGGCTTTTTGTTAATAGTAAGCGTACTAGTATCAGGTTTTGCTTTTTCTCAGCAAGATATTTTTGATGCAGCTCGTTTTGGTACAATTGATGATGTAAAAGAATTAATTGCTAAAAACCCAGACACTATTAATGTGGTTGATGCTTCAGGATATTCTCCATTAACATTGGCATGCTACAGAGGAAATGATGAGGTCGCTATATTTTTAGCATCAAAAATTGAGGATATTGATGGTGAAAGTAAATACGGAACACCATTAATGGCTGCAGTTTATAAAAACAGAGAAGCAGTTGTTAAAGTGCTTTTAGAGCATGGTGCAGACCCAAATTTAGCCGATGCTAATGGAACGTCTCCTTTACATTATGCTATTATTATGCGAAACAAAACCATAATTAAACAATTGGTTGAGGCAAATGCAGACACGAGTACTAAAGATAATAGAGGAAATACAGCAATAGATTACGCGAATATGACTCAAGATGAGGAAATTATTAATCTTATTGTAAAATAATATAAATATGAAAAAAACTACTTTGGCTTTAATAGCTTTTTTAAGTTTAACAACATATACGTTTAGTCAAAGCTATTCTACAGGTATGATGGAATTGTCTACCACACCAGGATTAGAATACTCAGCGCAGATTGATGTTACAACAGATGAAGTAACATTAACGCTAATTGGACCAAGTGATAGATGGTTAGGTTTAGGCTTTGATGCAGTAAGTATGACTTCTGGTAGAGATGTTGTTATTTTTGATGGTACTGACCTTACTGATAGACATTTTGGGTATCCTGGTCAGCCTAATGATGAACCTGCAATAGGTTTTACGCCAACTTTAGATGAAAGACAAGATTGGACAATTATGTCTAATAATGTTACTTCAGGAGTAAGAACATTAGTTGCAACAAGAGATAGAGATACCGGAAATGTTAATGATTATGTGTTTACAACGTCTGCGTCATCTATAAATTTGGTTTGGGCAAGAGGGTTTGAATCAAGTTTTGTTTTAGACTATCATGGATTTTCTAATAGAGGAATCACAATGCAATCTTTTACTTTAAGTAATGAAGAGGTTGTTGCAAAAGAGTTTTCAATAACTCCAAATCCAGCTAAATCAAGATTTAATATATCTGTACCTAGAATAGATGGTGTTGTAAAAATGGAAGTGTTTGATGTGTTAGGTAAAAAAATATACACTAAAGAGCTTAATCAATTATCGACTACTATCGATATTTCAAAATGGAATAGTGGTGTGTATTTAGTGAGGTTAGCTACAAAAAATAATATCTCTACTAAGCGTTTTGTGAAGCAGTAGGTTGATAGTCAGTTAAATAAATTTAAGCCATTGGTTTTAGTCAATGGCTTTTTTGATTAAATAAAAACTTATCAATCAATCACATAATTTATTATATTAGCTGTAAATAAACCTATTTATGAAAAAAATTACGCTTTTTTTAGTTACATTTTTAATGACATCATTCGCTTTCTGTCAAACTTATTCTACAGGAGAGATTGTATTATTAGATGATGGAGAGTTGTATTACTCTGCGCAAATTGATGTCACTTCAACCTTAGTAACTTTAACCTTAGATGGTCCAGATAATCGGTTTTTAGGTTTAGGATTTGGAACATCAAGCATGATTGCAGGTGATGATGTTATTATATATGACGGAACTTCTATTTCTGATAGATATTTTGGTTTGCCAGGGCAACCAGATGGTTCTGATGCTATTGGAATTGAACCTTCTGTTGATGCCAATCAAAATTGGACAATAACGTCCAACACATTAGATGGAGAGCAAAGAACAATAGTAGCTACTAGAGCTTTGGATACAGGAGAAACAAATGATTATGTGTTTTCTACATCTGATACTTCAATTGAATTAGTTTGGTCTTTTGGGTTTAGTTATACTATAGGCTATCATGGAGAAAATAAAGGTGTTACTATGCAATCGTTCACATTATGGGATGAAGAGGTTTCTCAAGCAAGTCAAGAATTCACAATCTCACCTAATCCAGCTACGACTAAGTTAAATATTCGTTTGCCACAAGGACAACAAAATGCTGTTGTAAATGTGTATGATGTGCTAGGAAAAAGGGTGTATTCTAAAGAACTTAATTCTTTAACAGCTTCAATTGATGTTTCTAAATGGAATACAGGAGTGTATTTAGTAAAAGTATCTGCTAATAACTTTACACAAACCAGACGATTTGTAAAGCAGTAATACTATTAGCTTTCAGGCAACTCTATTTTAATCTTATAGCCTTTTAAGTCTTCAATATAATTGTCAAGAGCAAAAGAATCACTACTAAACTCTTGTTGACGATGTATTTTAGTGTCTTTACGTTTTATGGCTTTTAAAAACCGTTTTACTTCGGTTTTATCGTTTAAAATTAAACCAGGAACATCAACAGTTTTTCCATTATCATCTTTAGCAACCATGGTAAAGTAAGACGAATTACAATGCTTTACAGTTCCGGTTTGAATGTTTTCAGATTCCACACGAATACCAACAACCATAGATGTGCGACCAACATAATTTACCGAGGCTTTCATGGTAACTAATTCACCAATTTCAATAGGGTTTAAAAAATCAACCGTATCAACCGATGCTGTTACACAATAGGCTTCAGAATGCTTTGAGGCGCAAGCAAAAGCAATTTGATCCATTAAACTTAAAATATAACCACCATGAATTTTTCCACCAAAATTAGAGTGCGAAGGTTGCATAAGTTGTGAGATAGAAACTCTAGAAGAATCAACGGGTTTAAAATTGTGTTTACTCATCGTCATCGTTTATAGCGCGTTTTAAAATTGGTTCTGGTAGTGATTTTTTGGCTTTGGCACCCATTTTTTTAAGTTTTTCTACACGACCAATAATGTTTCCTTTGCCTTCTACCAGTTTATTCATCGCTGCTGAATAGTCACTTTTTGCTGCATCTATTTTTTTGCCAACACCTGTTAAATCAGAAACTAAACCTTCAAATTTATCATAAAGTGCACCTGCTTGTTTTGCGATTTCCAAGGCATTACGCTGTTGCTTTTCGTTGCTCCACATCGTGTCAACAGTACGCAATGTAGCTAAAAGGGTAGAAGGCGTAACGATTACAATATTCTTCTCAAAAGCTTTGTTATAAAGCGTATTGTCTTCGTTTATAGCAATGGCAAAAGCAGGTTCAATAGGAATAAACATCAATACAAAATCTGGAGATTCCATATCGTATAAATCCTCGTATTTCTTTTCTGAAAGCTGATTAACGTGTTTGTTTATAGAGTTAACGTGCGCTTTTAAATGCATTGCTTTTTCATCATCTTCAGCATTAGCAAAACGTTCGTAATCGGTAAGTGATACTTTACTATCTATAATCATGCGCTTGCCATCTGGTAAATGTAGGACAACATCAGGCATAACACGCGAACCATCTTCACGATTAAAGTTTTGTTGAACAAAATATTCGCGGTCTTTTTCTAGTCCAGATTTTTCTAAAACACGCTCTAAAACCAATTCGCCCCAATTACCTTGCATTTTGCTGTCGCCTTTTAAAGCTTTGGTTAGGTTATTGGCTTCTATGGTCATTTTTTGATTAAGATCTTTAAGACCTAAAAGTTGTTCTTTTAAAGCCGAATGCATGCTGATGCTTTCCTTTTGAGAATCTTCAACTTTCTTTTCAAACGTCTGGATTTTTTCTTGAAGCGGATTCAGAATTTGTTTAATGTTTTCTTTATTCTGAATGGTGAATTTTTCACTTTTTTCATCAAGAATTTTACTTGCCATTAACTCAAAATCTTTACGCAGTTGCTCTTGTTGTTTAGCAAGCTCTTCGTCGCGTTTAAGGTTTTGTTCTTGAAGGTTTTCAAGCTCTGTATTTCTTCTGGAAAGTTCGGTGTTTAAAAGGTCTTTTTCTTTTCTAATGGTTTCGCGTTCTGTTTCAATTTTAGAAATAGTTTCTTTTAAATCTTGTAATTGCTGATTAAAAAGTGCGTTTTGTTTTTGGTTTTCAGATTCGGTATTTAATTTTAAATCTTCAAGCTGTTTGCTTAAGTTGGTATTGCGTTCTTCAAGTGTGCTCGTATTTCCTTTGCTTTTTAATTGAGCAAATTTTAAGCCCAAAAAAGCACCAATTCCAGCAGAAAAAATAATAGCGATAAATAAAATGAGTGTTTCGGTCATACAGTGAAAAGAATTTTATCAAAGATAAATGATTTAGTCTGAAATTGAAATCGAATTTGAAACAGAAACCTAAATTACGGTTTTAAATTTGTTTCATTTTCAAAGCATTACTTTTTCACTCTAAAACTTCCAGTTTTCTCATCAAAAGCGATCATGTCTTCTGGAAACAATTCATTAAAAACACCTTTTGAAATTAAGTTACAAGGCGTGTCTGAAATTACTTGTGAATGTGTCATCACAATCATTTTATCACACAGTTGAATGGCTAAATCAATTTCGTGAGAAGAAAACAAAATGGTTTTGTTGGTGTCTTTTGCCAAGGTTTTTAAAAGCTTTAAAATATAGGCTTTGTGGTACATGTCTAGATGGGTTGTAGGTTCATCTAGAATAATTAAATGCGTGTCTTGAGCCAACGCTCGTGCAATCATGACTTTTTGTAGTTGACCATCGCTTAATTCAAAGCACTTTTTGTCTTTTAATTGTTGAATATTGGTTTGTAATAACGCGTTTTCAATAATAGACATATCGTTTTCTGAAAGATTACCAACCCAATTGGTGTAAGGTTGCCTGCCTAAAGCAACGAGTTCAAAAACGGTTAAGTTTTTTGAAGCAGGTTGTTCGGTAAGTACTACGCTCAAGCTCTTGGAAAGCTCTAAATGT
This sequence comes from Meridianimaribacter sp. CL38, assembly GCF_004328055.1. NCBI lineage: Bacteria > Pseudomonadati > Bacteroidota > Flavobacteriia > Flavobacteriales > Flavobacteriaceae > Meridianimaribacter > Meridianimaribacter sp. CL38. Next base: position 317,545 of record NZ_QKWS01000004.1, read on the forward strand.
GAGGAATTCTCAAGTAATTTATCATTAATAAAAACAGAGCCACCAAGTGGTGGTTGTACTTTAGTAAGTGTTCGTAATAAAGTAGATTTTCCAATACCATTAGCACCAACCAAACCAACCAATTCACCTTGTTGTAGCGCAATGTTTACATCATCAGCAACAACGGTGTGATGTTTTTTTTGTGTATAACCGATGGTTAGACTTTCAGTTTTTAGAATAGTATGTGGTTGCGTTTTTGTCACAAATATTTTGTTTTGTCATTCTGCGCTACGACGCAGAATCTATTTTTTTTGGATTCCGCATCAAGTGCGGAATGACAGTCTTGATTCTTTTCTCTTTCTTCTTGTATCTCATTAAAACAACATTTTACGTTTGCGTACCAATAACCAAATTACAACAGGCGCACCAATTAATGAAGTTATGGCATTAATAGGTAAAGTGTAATCGCTTGTAGGCAATTGCGCAATGCTATCACAAATAAGCATGACTATGGCGCCAAACAAAAACACAGCAGGTAATAACACTTTGTGGTTGGCTGTTGTAAAAACTTGACGTACCATATGCGGAATTGCTAATCCTATGAAAGCAATTGGTCCAGCAAAAGCCGTAATAGTTCCTGCTAATAAACTTGTTGCAATTATAATGATAAACCGACTTTGATTAATGTTCAACCCAAGGCTTTTAGCATAATTTTCACCCAATAAAAGTGTATTTAAGGCTTTGATTGAGATGATACTCATAAATAATCCTAGGAGATAAATGCAGAAGAAAATAAACAACTCGTTCCAAGATAGGTTTCCTAAACTACCAAATCCCCAAAAAATGTATTGCTGTAGTTGTTCGGCAGAACTAAAGTAGGAGAGTACACTGACAACCGCAGAAGTAATGCTACCAAACATTAACCCAATAATTAAAATAGCCATAGTATCTCTCACTTTTAAAGACACAGCTAAAACAGATAGTAACACTAAAAAACTACCTAAACTAGCCGCAATAACTACGCTCCATTTTGAAAGTAAAAGTGTAGCAAGACTGCCACCAAAAATTCCTGCACCAAGAATTATAATAGCGACTCCTAAACTAGCTCCAGAGCTAATACCTAACACAAAAGGACCAGCCAATGGGTTTCTAAACAAGGTTTGCATTAATAATCCGGAAATGCCCAATCCAGAACCTACTAAAACCGCTGTAAATGCTTTTGGTAATCTGTAGTTGTGAATAATGTAATGCCAAGAATCGTTGTCTATGGATGTAAATAAACTTTTAAATACAGATGTTACAGGAATAGATACCGAACCTAGGCTGATATTACCTAAAAAACATACAATAAGTGTTATTGTTAGTATTACAAAAGGATATTTGACTTTGGTTTTCAATAAAGTGAATTTATTATTTATTCATTCATCAGAATAATAGTATGCAAAAAGCAAAGTTCTAAAATTTAGCCGAAAATAAGGACTTTAGTTTCAATATAAATTTTTCATAAAATTTTAAATAAACGTAACCAGTTACAATAAATTCAATACATTTGCGTAACTGGTTACGTAAAAACATATAATTAATGGATTTTTTAATAGAAATAGGATTAGCAGGAATTAATAGTAGGATTAAACGTTTAAGTGATGATCTTTTATACAGTACAAGAGATTATTACAAATCGGTAAACCTAGACATAGAACCTAACTGGCATCTTATTTTTTTAATATTAGAAAAACATGAATCATTAACTATCACAGAGATTTCTCAAGAGTTAAGAATGTCACATCCTGCATGTATTAAGATTGTGAATAAGATGAAAAAGAAGGATTATATAAATACAAAAGTTGATAAAACAGACTCAAGAAAACAGCTTTTAGAATTATCTGAAAAAGCAAAAGAGAAGCTTCCTGATTTTCATAAACATTGGGATGCTTGTATAAAAACCACTAAAGAACTATTAGAAGAAAGTCCAAATTTTATAAAGGATTTAACCGCTTTTGAGAATTTAGTAACTGAAAAAAACTACATGGAAAGAACGTTAACACATTTAAAAAATAATGAATTGGATAGCTGAAGTTTTAGGGTATTTGGCCATTGCAACAGGTTTTTTTGCAATTACCAAAAAAGATATGGGAACATTTCGTTTATGGCATCTCATCTCTAGTTTTTTCTATATTATTTATGGTTTGTTTTTAAAATCAAGTCCGTTAGTAATAGCAGGAGTTATATTTTGCATCATACACATTTATCATTTAAGAAAACTAAAAAAGAATGGTAATAATAAAACACAAGCATTATGATAAAAGTATTTATAGCAGGCGGAACAGGTTGGGCTGGATCTGCATTAAGTAAGGGTGTTTTTAACAATGCCAATATGCAACTTGTGGGTGCATTATCAAGACGACATAAAGGAGAGAATTTAGCCGAAGTATTAAATATAGATTCAGAAGCAATTCCAATTTACGATAATATTGAAACAGCTTTAAAAGAAACCGATTTTGATGTTTTAGTTGAATATACAAAGCCAGATGTAGCAAAAAAGAATATTATTTCAGCATTAAAACATGGTAAAAAAGTGGTAATAGGAACTTCAGGATTAACAGAAGCAGATTATGAAACAATAGCACATGAAGCAAGTAAAAATGACACTTCTGTTTTAGCTGTTGGAAATTTTGCCATAACAGTGGTTTTGCTTCAAAAGTTTTCAGAAATGGCAGCAAAATACATTCCCAATTTTGAAATTATAGATTATACACACGAGGATAAAATTGATGCGCCAAGCGGAACAGCTAGAGAATTAGCGTATCGACTTTCAAAAGTTCAAAAGCCAAATAAGTTTGTAACAGAAGATGAACTTATTGGAGAAAAATCAAGTCGAGGTGCTTCATTAAACGAAGTGCAAGTACATTCGGTTAGGTTACCAGGCCATGTTATTTCTATAGAATCTATTTTTGGTTTAAAAGATGAAAAACTCTCTATCAGACATGATTCTGGAGCAAGCGCAGAACCTTATGTAAAAGGTGGACTTTTAGCTATTGAAAAAGTTGGAACTTTTAAAGGACTTAAACGCGGACTCGATAGTGTTATGGATTTTAAAAACTAGTCTTATTTCAAAGGTTTAAAAAAATGAGTTTCGTATTCTGGTAATAATTCTGGGTGACACACTTTTATAATGTCTTTTAAAACTAAATCGGGTCTTGCAGTGCCTTCTTCATAATAGGTAACGCCACCAGTTGCTCCTGTAACATTTACAAATGAATATACTGTTTTGTTTTTAAAAGCATCAAATTCGGTGTAGTGTTCGTTAGCGTTTTTTAAAGCTTCTAATGAATTATAATACGACGGACTTAACCAAATATCTGCCGATTTCCCTTTTGTAAAAACAGCTTCAAAACTTAATGCTAAACTGCCTTCACCAGCAACGTCTTGCCAAAGGTAATTTACGTTGGCGTCTTTTAAAAGTTGTGCTTCAGGACTTGTGCCACTAGGTAAATACCAAACATCTTTATGAAGCGCACCACTTAAAATAGTTGGTGTTTTTCTAACTTTTGAGGCTAGTAGTTTTGCGTCGTTGTACTCTTTTTCAATACTGTTGAAAATAGAATCAGCTTCAACAGTTTTGTTGTAAAGAGCTCCAAAAAATTTAATCCATTCGGCTTTTGCAAGTGGTGATTTTTCAACCCAATCGCCATTGTACATCACAGGAATACCAGATTTTTTAATGGTTTCAAAGGTTTTATTATTACCATCAATGCCAAAACCTACAACAACTTCAGGTTGTAACTCTAGCAAAACTTCGGTATTGATACCTTCATTCTTTCCTAATTCTCTAATGCTTTCAGCGTTTATTAAAGCTCTGGTTTTTTCAGATGAAATATAATCTGTTCCAGGAAAACCAACCAAAGTTTCTTCAACACCCAACAATTCCAATGCAGGAATATGTGTTGTAGATGTCACAACTATTTTTTCAACAGGTGTTGCAATAATGCCATCGTACTCATCACTATTTAAGGTAATTGTAGCAAGATTTTCTCTTGGGATTAAAGCATATTTAAACGATTTTTCAGCTTTAGGCCATGGACTTTTTATAGTTAAAACTTTGTAGTGGCCATGATTAATAATACTAAACCCTTCAGCATGCAAACGTATAATTTCTGAATAGTCTTTTGCAGGTAATCGGTCTGTGATACTGTTTTTATTGTCTTTACACGCAAAACAGATAATTAAAAGTAGAATTGGAAATAGTTTTCTCACTGTGTATTTATTTTCATTCAAAAGTAATATTATTTAACCTTATAGGTAAAACATTAAACAAAATGTTTAATTTTGCGGCGAATTTTGGTTCGAGATTGTTGTTTTAATCTCGATTAAAAGGGAATCTGGTGAGAGTATTTTTTTCAAGTCCAGAACTGTTCCCGCAACTGTAAGCATATTGCTCAACTTAATTGGGCATCTCTTTAACGAAGAGTTGTTGTGCACTTCAATAAACCACTGGTGAAAACTGGGAAGGTAACACAACAAAATGTAAGTCAGGAGACCTGCCAATTTCAAAAAAATAATAAGTCGAACTTTCGGGATAAAGGTTTGAGTATGCATTACCATACTTTCTCGAACAATTAATTTTAAAATGAACAAAAAAACATTGTTTTTTGGTGTGTTTTGTGCTACTTCAATTTTTGGATTTGCACAACAGCAAACTGATTCTACGCAAGTAGAACAACTAAATGAAGTCGTGATTACCGACTCAAAATTCAACTTAAAACGTGAAAATTCTGGTAAGGTAATTACCAAAATCACCCAAGAAGAACTTCAGCATTTGCAAGGAAAAACCATTGCTGAAATTATCAATGCTACAGCAGGAATTGAAATTAACGGAACAAAAAGTAATGCTGGACAAAATTTAGCATATTACGTTCGAGGTGGTAGAAACCGTCAGGTTTTGGTATTGATAGATGGTATTGCATTAACCGATCCTTCTCAAATAGCTAACGATTACGATTTACGTTTGTTAAATCCAGATCAAGTAGAAAGTATTGAGATTTTAAAAGGTGCGTCTAGTACATTATATGGTACTGGAGCTGCAACCGCAGTAATCAATATTAAACTTAAAAAAGCTTCAAAAGATGCTGTTTCAGCTAACTTTAGAAGTGTTTTTGGTACTAACCAATCACATGATGATAACAATTATGCTATCGAAGATTTTAGAAATAGCGTGTCAGTAAATGGAACCATTGGTGAGTTTAATTACTTAGCTAGTTTTGGTAATCAGTTTACTGATGGTTTATCTGCAATGGAGGCTGGAACCGAATCTGATGCTTACAATGCTATAAATGGTAATGTGAAATTAGGATACACATTTTCCAAGCAATTTAAATTGAATGCTTATGCAAGTTTTGATAAGTTTAAAGCCGATTTTGATGACGCTTCAACATTTTCAGATGCAAACAACCATTCTACAAGTAAGCAGTATCGTGTTGGGATTGCGCCAGAGTTTAGCTATAAGAAAGGAAGCATTACTTTAAATGCTGCATATAATGATGTTGAGCGTATTGTGGAGTCGAGTTATCCTGCTGAATACTATGCTACAAGTTTGGTTGCAGACCTTTTTAATAGATATAATTTTAATGATAAATTCTATACTATTTTAGGTGTGAATTTTCAGGAGAATGATATGGAAAGTTTTGTAATTCCATTTGGATCAACCAATTTAGAACAAAGCATTGATCCAGAAACAGCAACTTTCAACATTGTTGATCCTTATGCTAATGTGGTGTATGTTTCTGATTTTGGTTTAAATGTCAATGCTGGAGCACGTTTAAACAATCATAGCGAATATGGAAGTCATTTGGTTTACAGTTTAAATCCATCCTATAGAAAAAGCTTCAATTTTGGATATTTAAAAGGAATGGCTAGTTACAGTACAGCATATATTACACCTTCATTGTATCAATTATTTGAACCTGCTTATGGAAATGCCGATTTAAAACCTGAAGAAAATGAAACTATAGAAGTTGGTATTGAAGCAGGAATTAAAGACAAAGCTACGTTCAGTTTAGTGTATTTTACTAGAAACGAAACTAATTTTATCGATTTTGTGGACATGGGTAATTTTGTGTACCAATACGATAATGTAGATGAGGATTTTACAGCAAGCGGTTTAGAATTTACAGCTAATTATAGTATTACAAACACGCTAACATTAAACGCTAATGTTACCTATACAAAGGTAGAAGATGATTTGAATTTAAGAATTCCTGAATTGAAAGGAAATGCACGATTGGATTATAAACTATCTGATGCTACATTTTTAAGTTTAGCATACCAATATAATGATGATAGAAATGATGCCTATTTTAACAATACTACTTTTACAACAGAAGACGTTACTTTAAAAAGCTATAGCTTATTAGATTTTTACGTAAGCCATACTATTTTGGAGAACAAGTTAAAGTTGTTTGCTAACGTTAACAATATCTTTAATGAAGATTACCAAGAATTATTTGGGTATTCAACACGAGGAAGAAACGTTAATATAGGTTTTAACCTAAGTCTATAAAACAAAAAATCCGCTCATTTCGAGCGGATTTTTTTATTGATTAAATTCTTTTTTAATGATGGATATAAACTCATTATCTATATACATTTCATCTTCAAAAGGTTTTAGGTTTATATCTTTTTTTACAGGAGTTAATTGAGGTGTATTTCTTATACTTTGGTCAATACTATATCTTCCTAAGCTACTTTCAATATCAGCTAAAGCAGCAGCAAGTAAAGGCTCATTTTCATCACCTAAAATTCCGAAATTTAATACGCTTTCGTTGATTTCAAAACCAACATCAGGAACTAAACCACTAGAAGGAACCACACCATCATTAGCATTTACTGAAATAGCTACCAAAGGTTGCATAGCATAAGTGTGGTTTGGGTTAACATCATTAGGTCCTAGGTCAGGAGAATCGTAAATAGTTACCGAAGCTTGTGATTTTCCTGTTGTGTTGTCTCCAATATGAACAACATCAATATACTCGCCTAAACTGTTTATAATCATTTCGCTGGCAGAAGCAGATCTATTGGTAGTAAGAACATAAACTTTATCAAGATTTAAACTATTAATGGAATTGCCATTAAAGCTATTAGTAAAATTAAAAGTTGAATTTAGTTCTTGTAAATCATCGTTATAATTCAATTTTGAAAACACAGAACCGTTAAATTGACCAGTGATCATACTTCCTAATAACCTTGCAGTGTCTACAGATCCTCCTCCATTATATCTTAAGTCTAAAACTAAATGTTGTACGTTGTTAGCTTGAAAATCTGCAAAGGCATTATTTAATTGGTTATTAAAATCGGCAGTAAAACCATTGTATAATAAATACCCAACATTTTCACCTCCAACATTAATAATTTCAGTAGTATGAACAGGGTTTTCTGTATATTCAACTTTAGTTAAACTACTTGTAGAGCCATTAGAAACAATGGAGTCGTCATCAGTCTCAGTAGTTCCATTGTCGTTATAATCAGCAAAATGAAGAGTGTAAGTGTCTTGACCAAAAAGTGAACTTAAATTACTTTCAGTAAGTTCAACACCATCAATAGCATGTATAATTTGTCCACGTTGTAAACCAAGATTCGAAGCTTCACTATTGTTAAGTACTAACCTTATAATTCCAAATACATCAGTAGTACTTCCTGGTTCATAATAAAAATTGAACTCAAGTCCGTTGCTTTTACTCACACCACTTAGCGCTTGTTGTAAAGCAATATAATCATCAACTATAATACTAAACCTGTCAACTGTTTGTCTTTGATAAATTAAACTTTCAAAGAGTTCTTCGGGTGAAGAAAAGCTATTTAGGTAATTGCCATATTCTTCATTACTTGTAAATCTGTCATTCGCCAAATCGGGTATTTCAGCTTTATACAAATACACAGCATTCATACCTTTCCATACAAAATCATGTATACTGCTTGATAAAATAACATTGTCATCTCTATCTTCAAAGCAACTTGTGGTTAGGCTACCAAAGATGATGGCAATAAGTAGGGTTCTCATAATTTTCATAATAATTCTTTTTTCAAAACATACATACTATATATGTCTATTAAACTCTAAATTTACTTACAATATTGTAAATTAAAAATTAATTGTAACAAAATTGAAAGTGTATCGTCGTAATGATAGAACGGGATAAAAACCGTCTAACTAACCAAACAAAATGACACAAACTGATTTTATAAAATTAGTAATGCCTTTTAAGGATAAGGTTTACAGGCTAGCAAAACGCTTGTTGGTATCTAGTGAGGAAGCTGAAGACGCTACTCAAGAGATCTTACTGAAGTTATGGAAAAACAAAGTAAAAATTTCTGAGTATAAAAATGTAGAAGCTTTTTCCATGACCATGACAAAGAATTTTTGCCTTGACCGATTAAAATCCAAACAGGCACAAAATTTAAAGATAGTACACAGTAACTATCAAGATAATAATGTGTCGTTGCAAAAACAGGTAGAGCTTAATGATAGTGTAGACTGGGTGTCTAAAATAATGGAGGAGCTACCAGAACAACAAAAAATAATTTTGCAACTGAGAGATATAGAAGAGTATGAGTTTGAAGAAATAGCAAAAGTGTTGGATATGAATGAAACAGCCATACGAGTAGCACTCTCAAGAGCAAGAAAAACAATAAGAGAAAAATTAACTAATACACATAGTTATGGTATTAAATAACATAGAAAAATTACTTGAAAAGTACGAAAACGGAGAGACTACTTTAAAAGAAGAGCAACACTTAAAACACTATTTTGCACAAGAGGAAGTCGCTCCACATTTAGAGTCTTACAAAGCCATGTTTAACTACTTTCAGGTAACAAAACAAGAGCAGTTTACCAAAGACGTTCCATTAAAATCTAGAAACAAAAATTTGTATAAATGGATTTCTGTCGCAGCAGTAGCAGTTCTTATGGTGTCGGTTTTTACCTTCACCAATAAAGAGGAAGGATTGGGAAGCCTTAATGAAGAACAATTGTTGGCCTACAATCAAACCAAAGAAGCGCTAAGTCTTTTATCATCTAAGTTTAATGATGGAGCAAGTAGCTTAAATGCTTTAACACTTGCGTCTCAAAATTTAGAAAAAGGCGTAGACCACATGAGCTTAATTAATGAGTTCAACACATCGACAAACAAAATTTTTAAAACAAACTAGAAAAACAGAAAAAAATGAAAAAATTAGTTGTAATTGCAGTTTTGGCTTTGATGCCAATAGTATCTTTCGGACAAAGCATTTTTGATAAATACGAAGATCAAGAAGGAGTAACTTCGGTTATAGTAAACCAAAAAATGTTTAGCATGCTTGCTGGTATTAATATAGACTTAGATGACCCAGAAGCGCAACAATTTTTAGAAATGGCTAAAAAGATAACAGGATTAAAAGTATTTACTACAGGAGATGAAGCCGTTTCAAAAGACATGAATGCAACAGTAACATCTTACCTAAAAGGTTCTAGCTTACAAGAGTTAATGAGAATAAAAGATGGAGACCAAACAGTAAAATTCTACGTAAAAGAAGGTAAAGATGAAAACCATGTTAAGGAGCTATTAATGTTCATTAATGGGTTAAAAGAAGTAACTAAAGGTGCTGACATTGAAATAAACGGAAAGAAAAGAGAAATTGAAACCGTTTTATTATCATTAACAGGAGATATAGATTTACGTCAAATATCTAAGTTAACGAGCAATATGAATGTACCTGGTGGAGAGCACTTAAAAAAAGCAAACAAAAACTAATCAACCAATGATAACATCAATCAAAAAATCAATTATGTTGATGGCTTTGGTTACAACTATAGTAAGTTGTAACCAAGGTCCAACATTACAAACCTATTTTGTAGACAATGAGTTAAGTCCAGGATTTATCTCTGGAGATGTGCCTGCAAGTATTATTAATATTGAAGAAATTGAGAATCTTACTGACGATCAAAAAGAAGCTTACGAGTCTATTGATAAGCTTAATATTTTAGCATATCAAATTAATGAGACTAATAAAAATGATTATGAGGTGGAGCTTAAAAAAGTAAAAGAGATTCTTAAAAATGAGAAGTATGAAGAATTAATGAGAGGCGGAAATACTTCAGACGGAAAGTTTGTAATAAAATTTATTGGTGAATCTGAAACAAGTATTGATGAGCTTATTTTATTTGGTGATGCTAAAGATAAAGGATTTGTTGTTGCCAGAGTTTTAGGTGATGATATGAATGCAGGAAAACTAATGAAACTATCTGGTGTTTTGGAACAAGCAGATTTAGACAATGACCAATTAGAAAGTTTTAAAAACTTTTTTAAATAAACTGATAGTTATTTAAAATGTTAATAGAAAATCACCTTGTATTATTCAGGGTGATTTTTGTTTTCTATATCTTTTAAAAAGTGAATCACCAAATACACTGCAAAAAGCGCAAACCCTACAAATAATAAGGTTTTAATCATAAAATTATCTAGTACATTAAAAATGCCAGCCACAAAAAAACATAAAGTTAATACTGAGGCATATATTAAAGCTAGTGTATCTTTACTCATACGATAAGTTCAGTAACTTACTTGCTAAATTAAATTCCAGTATAGTTACTTGGTGTAATTTGTTTTAGTTCTTCTTTTATAGAATTAGGAACCTCTAAGGTATCAATAAAATTTGAAATAGAGTCTTGGGTTATTTTTTCGTTAGTTCTTGTCAATCCTTTTAAAGCTTCATAAGGATTAGGATAAGCTTCTCTTCTTAAAATAGTTTGAATTGCCTCAGCTACAACAGCCCAATTGTTTTCTAGGTCTTCAGCAAATTTGGCTTCATTTAATAACAATTTGTTTAACCCTTTCAACGTGCTTTTAAGACCAATTATTGTATGCGAAAAAGGAACACCAACATTACGTAAAACAGTACTATCGGTTAAATCTCTTTGTAGTCTAGATAGAGGCAGTTTTGCAGCTAAGTGTTCAAAAACTGCATTAGCAATACCAAGGTTACCTTCACTGTTTTCAAAATCTATTGGGTTTACCTTATGAGGCATTGCACTACTTCCAACTTCACCCTTTTTGATTTTTTGTTTAAAATAGTCCATCGAAACGTAGGTCCAAATATCTCTGTCTAAATCAATGATAATCGTGTTTATACGCTTTAAACAGTCAAACAAAGCAGCCATGTGGTCATAATGTTCAATTTGAGTAGTAGGGAAAGAGTGTTGTAACCCTAACTTTTCTTGCACAAACTTACTTCCAAAAGCTTTCCAGTCAATAGCTGGATAAGCAACTTTATGAGCGTTGAAATTTCCTGTTGCTCCACCAAACTTTGCAGCACTTGGTATATCGTTCAATAAATTAAATTGCTCTTCTAATCTTACAACAAACACTTCAATTTCTTTGCCTAAACGTGTAGGTGAAGCAGGTTGACCATGAGTTCTTGCTAGCATTGATACCGCTTTCCACTCATTAGAAAGTGATTTTAATTCATTAAGTACTTTAAAGTATTCAGGCACATAAACATCATTCATCGCTTCTTTAATACTCAATGGAATTGCAGTGTTGTTTATGTCTTGAGAGGTTAATCCAAAGTGGATAAACTCTTTATATTCCGAAATGTTTAAAGCATCAAATTGTTCTTTAATGAAATATTCAACCGCTTTTACATCATGGTTTGTAACACTTTCAATAGTTTTTATTTTAAGTGCATCATCAGCAGTAAAGTTTTTGTAAATAGCTCTTAAATCATCAAATAAATTAGCGTCAAATTGTTCTAATTGAGGTAAAGGAATTTCGCATAAAGCGATAAAATATTCAATCTCAACTAGTACGCGATACTTTATTAAAGCTTCTTCTGAAAAATAGTTTGATAAGGCTTCAACTTTACTTCTGTAACGACCATCAATTGGAGAGATGGCATTTAATGATGATAACTGCATGAGTGTGTTGTTTTTTGAAGTTGCAAAGATACTTTTTTTCGTTGGAAGACCGAAGCCTGAAGCTTTAGTTTTTCTGCCTAGTTTTTTATCTTTTTTAAAATATGTCTAGCTCTTGCTTTAAAACCAGAACTCTGCATTTGAAAATCACGTTCTAAAATAAGCGCCAACTCAGGATGTATCCAATCATAATCAGTTCCTAATAAAAATAAGATATTCATAGCATAGGCTTTTGGTGCAATTTTTTCGTCATTTATCATATAATCAAAACACACTTCAATAATTCGTTCTTTATATTCGGGAGTTAAAGCTGCTTTAATTTTAGTTTCATGCTTAGAGTAATAAGCTTTTGTTAAGTATTCACAAATTTTAGCTACAGGTCTTACTGCTGGGTCAAGATGTACTTTGTGCATATTTTTGGTAAACGCATCAAGATGAGGTATTATGGCTTCTAGTTGCTCGCCACACATAAATTCTAAAACCCAAGCTGCACGACAGGAAACTTTATCGTCTACCATAAATAAAATATCTAATAACTTAGGAATCAAACCAGGGTTGTCAATCACCAAATTAGCATACTTCAAACGCTTTTCGCGAGAGTGATTAACATAATTTAACTCGTTGTATAGGTGTTCTGTAGTCAAGTTTTTGTTATTTTTAAGTTTCTAAATTAAACTAAAAATGAAAATACTTAAAAAACTTCTGTTAGTTTTATTGCTGATTTTTGTTGTAGCACAATTTTTTGGTCCAGAAAAAAATGAAGGCGATTTAGTATCCTTAAATGCTTTTTATGAAGAAACTAACCCTTCTGATAATGTGAAGTTGATATTAAAAGAAGCGTGTTTGGATTGCCACAGTAATGTAACTCGTTATCCTTGGTATAGTAAAATTACACCTGTTAATTATTGGATGGCAGAGCATGTTAACAATGGTAAAAGACACTTTAATGTTTCAAATTGGGATACCCTTTCCGTTAAACGAAAAGACCATAAATTTGAAGAGCTTATTGAAATGGTTGAGGACAAAGAAATGCCTTTAGAATCTTATACTTGGGGACATCCTGAAGCTAAATTAACCGACACGCAAATTAAAGACTTAATAGATTGGGCTAAACAAGTAAGACAAAGTTATACCGTTGAATCTCATTAAAAATGGTTTGAGATAGTATGAAAGTATTAATAATTGGGTTTGTATGGCCTGAACCCAAAAGTTCTGCAGCTGGAAGCAGAATGATGCAACTTATTCAATTTTTCTTAGCTGAAAATTATACAGTCACTTTTGCGACATCAACATCAAAAACTGAAAATGCAATCAATTTAAAAAGCTTAGGAATACACGAGCAAACTATTGAATTGAATAGCTCAACGTTTGATGATTTTATTTCTCAGTTACAGCCTGATATAGTGTTGTTTGATAGGTTTTTAATCGAAGAACAGTTTGGTTGGCGAGTCGCACAGCAATGTCCAAAAGCAATACGAATTTTAGATACCGAAGATATACACGGTTTGCGTAAAGGACGTGAATTAGCTTTAAAAAACAATACACCATTTAATGTTGAATATTTACATAACGATACCTCAAAACGTGAAATAGCAAGTATTTATCGTTGTGATGTGAGTTTGATAATTTCTGAAGCTGAAATGGAACTCTTAACCCAAGAGTTTGGTGTTCCTACTGAGTTGTTACATTACATGCCTTTTTTGATAGAACCTATTGCTGACGAAGGCAAACGAAAATTACCAGTGTTTGAAGACCGAAATCACTTTATAACTATTGGTAATTTTTTACATCCACCAAATTTAGATTCGGTAAAGTTTTTATACCAATCTATTTGGTCGAAAATTAGAACTAAACTTCCAAAAGCAGAAATGCACATTTATGGAGCCTATCAAAATAACAAAGCGCAACAGTTTAAAACCAATGATAACGGATTTATAATTAAAGGCTTTGCCGAAGATGTAAATGATGTTATGCAACAAGCAAAAGTGTGTTTGTCACCTTTGCGGTTTGGAGCAGGATTGAAAGGCAAGTTTTTTGATGCTATGCGTAACGGAACACCTTTTGTAACCACATCAATAGGAGCTGAAGGTATTTTAGAATCTAGTTATATGAATACCCTTAATTCAGAAGATGTAGATGCTATAGTAGAGTATGCAATTAGGCTGTATAGTGATAAAAAACTTTGGCAAGAACAGCAAAATTTAGGATATAATTTACTTGAAAAGCGTTTTGGTAAAAGCTATCATATAGAAACGTTTAAGCAAAAGCTTCAGTATGTAGTTGAACACTTAAAAGAGTGTCGTCAAAATAATTTCACTGGTCAAATGCTCATGCACCATACTTTACAAAGCACAAAATATATGAGTAAATGGATTGAAGAAAAGAACAAAAAGACTAAAACTAATTGAATTTAGAGGAGTTTTTCAGATTATTATACTAAAATATCACTAAAAGAGATATGTTTTCCTACATTTACAAATCACAAACTTTCCATTGCTAACTAATGTCTAAAAAAATTTCAGTTCTAATCATTTTTTGTGTTCAAGCTATTTTAACATATGGTCAAGCCAATGTTCCACCAACAATTGTAGCTGATGGTAACCAAATGTATTGTCCGTTGAGCCAAATAAATGTGGTTACAAATTTTGATATTATCGATCCTGATGATACAGAAATAGAAGCTGTTTACATACAGATATCTACAGGCTATGACATGGGAAACGATTTATTGTCTTTAACAGGGGCACATCCAAACATTGTAACCAATTGGGATGCTAATCAAGGTAAATTGACATTAAGTGGAGTAGGAGGAGTAAATGTAAGTTATACTGATCTTATTGCGGCCGTATTAGATGTGGTTTATGAAAGTACATCTGATACTGTGTCAGGTGAAAAGTACTTTTCGTTCACCATTGGTGATGCCAATTATTTACCCTCTACAGGTCACTATTACCAATATGTAGCCGATTTAGGAATTACTTGGACTGATGCAAGACAAGCTGCTGAAAATAGCACCTATTTTGGTTTGCAAGGATATTTGGCTACAATCACATCTACAGAAGAAGCTCAATTAACTGGTGAACAGGCTGCTGGAGCAGGATGGATAGGAGGAACAGATTTTGAAACCGAAGGTGTTTGGAAATGGGCAACAGGACCAGAAGAAGGAACCGTATTTTGGAATGGAGGAATAAATGGTTCAACACCAAATTTTGCTTTTTGGAATACGAACGAACCAAATAATCAAGGAAATGAAGATTATGCACATATTACAGCTCCTGATGTGGGTATTACTGGTTCGTGGAATGATTTACCAAACGGAGGAAGTATTGACGATTATGAGCCCAAAGGTTATATCGTAGAATATGGAGGAATGCCTGGAGATCCAATACTTGATATTTCAGCAAGTACAATGATTACTATTCCTGAAATTGTAAGTGTTACTGATAACTCTAATTGTGGCTCAGGAACAGTTATGTTAGAAGCTACAGCATCATCAGGGACAGTAATTTGGTTTGATGCTGATACAGGAGTTCAGCTATCAGTTGGAGATACTTTTGTGACTCCAGTTTTAAATGAAACAACAACTTATTTAGCAATGGCTTCTGTAGATGGATGTTTAGAAGGGAATAAAGTACCTGTTGTAGCAACTATTTATAGTTTGCCTACTGTACAAAGTCCAGTAACATTAAAAAATTGTGATGAAGATGGTGTTGCTGATGGGTTTACAGATTTTAACTTAAACGAACTTGATGACTTAGTGACCAACAATAATAGCTCAGGATTTGATATTACGTATCACTTGTCGCAAAACGATGCTGAGTTTAACATCAATCAACAAGCTGCTTTTCCGTTTAATAATGCACAATCTGCAACAGTCTACGTTCGTATTGAAGGTGGTAATGGTTGTTATGAAGTCGCAACTGCCAATTTAGAAGTATCTACAACATCTTTTCAAGATGGGTTTTTGCATACAATAGAGCAATGTGATGATGATGTAGCTGATGGGTTTAACACGTTTAATTTATCTGAAGCGTCTCAAGTTTTTCTAGATCAATTTCCTTCAGGACAAAATTTAAGTGTGCATTACTACAGTAGTTTAAACGACGCTCAACTAGAGCAAAATGAAATACTTCCACAAACTAATTATACAAATCAAACAGCATTTTTAGAAACTATTTACGTTAGGGTTGAAAGTGATGATAATGGAGATTGTTTTGGTATTGGACCACATTTAAGATTGATTGTACATCCTATTCCTGAGTTTGAAATTGAAGGAGAAACAGTGTATTGTTCTAATGGAGATCCAGTAGTATTAGAAATTGTGAATCCAAATGGGAATTATCAATATGAATGGACTGACCAAAGTGGAACAGTAATAAGCAACTTAACTTCAGTTGAGGTGACTTCAGGAGGAGTGTATTCTGCAACAGCTAGTTCAGGATTTAACTGTAGCTCACCTCCTGTTACATTTTTGGTTTTAGAATCTTCAGTGGCTGATTTAGATATGGATGATATTACAATTACTGATTTTACAAGTAACAATACAATTACTATCGATCCTTCAGGATTAGGTGTTGGAGATTATGAATATGGGTTAAACACTAGTGTATATTATCAAGATGAACCTTATTTCGACCAAGTTGCTCCAGGAGAACATATTTTATTTGTTAGAGATAAAAATGGCTGTGGAGTAGCCGCTTTAGAAATTTATGTTTTAGGGTTTCCTAAGTTTTTTAGTCCTAACGACGATTTATATAACCAAACCTGGAATATAAAAGGGTTTAGTGAAAGTTACAGCTCACGTTCTTTAGTACATATTTTTGACCGTTACGGAAAACATATTACAAGCATAAAACCTAGTGGAATAGGTTGGGATGGAACTTTTAAAGGCAAACAATTACCAAAAACCGATTATTGGTTTATCGCAGAAATGATAAAACTTAATGGTGAGGTTAGAACCTTGAAGGGGCATTTTAGCTTACTTCGATAATAATTCAATCCATTTTTTAATACCTGTTGTAGCTGGTTCTGCAATGACAGTAACGTTTTTTGATGAATCTAAATTTGGTTTTGGATCAATATAGTATGTAGGTGTATTAGGTGTTACGTAATGCATTAAGCTTGCAGCAGGATATACTTGCATTGAAGTGCCAATAATTAATAAAATATCAGCAGTTTCACAAATAGCAATTGCTTTTTCAATCATAGGAACTGCTTCGCCAAACCACACAATGTGAGGTCGCATTTGGTGCCCTTTGTTGCACAAATCTCCAAGAACAAGGTCTGTTTTCCACTCAACAACATCATTTTCATCAAAAGTGCTACGTGCTTTTAACAGTTCACCATGTAAATGAACTATGGTTGAACTTCCTGCACGTTCATGTAAATCGTCCACATTTTGTGTTATAATAGTCACTTTGTATTCAGATTCTAAATCTGCCAAAGCTTTATGAGCAGCATTGGGTTTTACTTCAAACAATTGTCTGCGTCTTTGGTTGTAGAACTCTAAAACCAGTTCCGGATTTGCCTCAAAGCCTTGTGGTGACGCAACTTCCATTACATCGTGTCCTTCCCATAAACCGTCGGCATCTCTAAAAGTTTTAATACCACTTTCGGCACTCATGCCTGCTCCTGTAAGTACAACTATATGCTTCATAGCTGCAAATTACTATTTTAAAATTATATTTGAACTTATGATTGATATTAAACTTTTAGACTATTTAGAGTCCTACTTAACCGAAAACCGAAGAACGCGTTTTAATAAAGTACTGTCCCAACGAACAAAACATTTTACGGTTGCAACTGAAGATGTGTATCAACTTCACAACACAAGTGCAGTTATACGAAGTTGCGATGTGTTTGGGATACAAGAGGTAAACATTGTTGAGGAAATTAACTCCAAACGAATAGATAGAGAAATTGCAATGGGAGCCCAAAAATGGGTAGATTTAAACCGATTTCATACAGTGAAAGATTGTATTAAAGATTTGAAATCCAAAGGCTATCAAATTGTGGCGACCACACCACATACTAACGATTGCCTACTGCATGAGTTTGATGTTACTAAAAAATCATGCTTTTTCTTCGGAAGGGAAACCGAAGGGTTATCGCAAGAAGTTCTAGACAATGCAGACTGCTACTTAAAAATTCCAATGAGTGGTTTTACTGAAAGCTTGAACATTTCAGTGTCAGCAGCAATTATCCTTCAGCATGTTACTACAAAGTTAAAACAGACAGGAATTAATTGGCAATTGACAGAAACTGAAAGGCTCGAAAAACGTATGGATTGGATTAAGAAAACCATAAAAAGCTACGATAAGATTGTAGAAAGGTATTACTCAAAGCAATAATTTTTGTAACTTTAAAAGAACTAACTAAACTAAAAAAGATGATAATAGCACTTTACGTTATTCTAGGTATAATTGCCTTGATAATTATTTTAGCATTAATTGCACCAAAAGCTTATGATGTTAACCGAAGCATTGTTATAAATGCGCCAAAAGACGAAGTTTTTAAGTATTTGACCTTTATAAAAAATCAAAACGATTGGTCGCCTTGGAAAAAGAAGGACCCAAACATGAAACAAGAATTTATAGGAACTGATGGTGAGGTTGGTTTTATTTCTAAATGGGAAGGTAATAAAGATGTTGGAACAGGTGAGCAGGAGCTTATCAGTATTCAAAAGGAAAATGACAAAATAGAGGTTCAGTTACGATTTTTTAAACCATGGAAATCACAATCTGTAGGCTATTACACAGTTGAAGAACTTAATACTAATGAAACCAAAGTGGTTTGGGGATTTCAAGGGAAAAACCCAATTCCGTTTAATGTGTTTATGCTGTTTTTCAATTTTGAAAAGGCAGTAGGAAAGGATTTTGATGAAGGCTTAACAAGTCTAAAACACATATTAGAAGGTAAATAATTTTGGTATGAAACATAATATGGTAGGTTGGTTCGAAATTCCAGTAAATGATATGGATAGAGCTAAAGCGTTTTATGAAGCTGTTTTCAAGGTTGATATTCAAATTGTTGATTTTGGAGGCATGTTGATGGGTTGGTTTCCTTATGAAGAAGGAAAAGAAGGAGCAGCAGGTACTTTAATAAAACAAGACACTTACATTCCAAGTCAAGAGGGAACGTTGGTTTATTTTATTTGTGAGGATGTACAAAACGAACTTAACAGAATTGAAGCTGCTGGTGGAAAACTATATCAACCAAAAACCCAAATTTCTCCTGAACATGGTTTTATGGCAGCGTTTATTGATACTGAAGGCAACAGAGTTGCGCTACATTCAAGAAAATAAAAAGAGGAATTAAAACCTGCTAGGTCTGTTTCTATTTAAGACCTTGTATTCTTCATAGCATTCGCTAATAGCATCCAAGATTTGAAGGTCGTTTGCAGTTTCAATAAAATCTTTGGAATAATTACAATGACTAACAATTTCGTCAAGGTCGTGTTTGTCAACCTGTAGCAATACGGTTAGCATTTCTCTATCAAAACGACTAGCTAAGTTATTTCTAATTTCGTCATCTTCTTTCATTTGCCTTAACTTTCTAAGTTCTTTAGGCTTTTTTCCAAAGATATTATATAAAAAATCAGCAGGATTAAAAATAGCACCTAACACTTTGTTTACAGCGTTAGGTGAATTATTTCCTGCTTCATAACCTTTATTTGGTAAACCTGAAATGCTATATCTATAATTGGTTTTTATAGGCATTTGTTTTATGTCAACTTCTAGATAGCCTGTAAGTTGTAATTGGTTAACTACAACCTCTTCAAGCGCTAATGCCAATTCGGTTAACTCAATTTGAGTGTCTCCAAATTTTATCCAGTCGTTAGTAACACGTACTTTAATAGACTTGTAACCTAAGTATGAAAGGTGCAGTGTGTCATTGGCTTCGGCCTTAATTTCAAAACGACCTTTGTCATCGGTTGAGGTACCCACAACTTGGTTGAGGTTAACAATATTTACACTTTCTAAAATACCACCAGTACTAGAACTTACAACAGTTCCTTTAACTGTAGTAGGGTCTTGCGAAAATCCTAGAGTTGTAAATAAAAAGAGTAAAATAGTGATATAATAATACCTCATAGCAATCATTTATGATATAAAAGTACTAAACAAAAAACATTTATAAGATTATACTTAAAAATTTTGACTAAAAATTAACAAGAAGGTTTAAAATCATTAACGTCTTGATCGTCTTGGACGTGATGACATTTTGCCGCTTCCTGAACTCTCTGAACGTCTTGATTTTCCTTCAGATTTTCTTCTGCTACTTCTGTTCCCAGAATCGTTATTAAAACCTGAGCGTCTTTCTGATCTTGGTTTGTCGCTACGTCTGTTTTTTCCACCACCATCACGTCGTCTTTTGCGTCTGCTAGTGCCTCGTCCTTTGTCTTCAGATACTTCAACGTTTACAAAACGTCCGTTGTATTTAAAGTCGGTAAAAAACGATAATACTTTCTCTTGTAATGCTTTTTCAGTATTAAAAAATGAAAAACTGTCTTTTACATCTACTTTAAAGACATCGTCTCTACCAAGTTCTAAAACTTCTTTTAAGAAATCTTTTAAACTCATCCAGTCATAGCCATCCTTTTTTCCTACGTTTATAAAGTAGCGAGTGGAGTTGCCATCGTTACTGCTATCGCGTTCGCTACTATGTTGTGCAGAAACATTAAGGTCGCTGGCTTTTTGGTAGTAATTAAAGAAACGTGTAAACTCTACTGAAAAGAATTTTTTGATTAGTTCGTCTTTGGTAGTATCTTCAAACAATTGATTGATGCTTTCAAGATATTCATCAATTTCATGGTTGATTTCAGTATTATGGACTTTATTGGCTAGCGACATTAATTGTACTTCGCAAATTTCCATTCCGCTAGGAATTTCTTTTTGCTCAAAGTTCTTTTTAATGATGCGTTCAATACTTTTTATTTTTCTTAATTCACTCTTAGAAACAATTACCATTGATACTCCAGTTTTTCCTGCACGACCTGTACGACCACTTCTGTGTGTGTAGGTTTCAATTTCGTCAGGTAACTGGTAGTTGATAACGTGTGTAATGTCGTCAACGTCAATACCACGAGCAGCTACATCAGTAGCGACAAGCATTTGTATTTGGTTGTTTCTAAACGATTTCATAACCAAGTCACGTTGGTTTTGGCTTAAATCACCATGAAGTGCTCCAGCATTATAACCATCTTCAATAAGTTTCTCAGCAACTTTTTGAGTGTCGCGCTTTGTTCTACAAAATACTACCGAGAAAATGTCAGGATTAGCATCAGCTAGTCTTTTTAAGGCAGCGTATCTATCTCTTGAATTCACCAAATAGTATTCGTGAGATACTTGGTCACTACCAACGTTTTTGCTTCCTACGGTAATTTCTATAGGACTATGCATAAACTTTTTAGCAATAGTAGCTACTTCTTTTGGCATTGTTGCCGAAAACAACCAAGTGCTTTTATCTTTTGGTGTGTGCGATAAAATGTCAGTGATATCTTCATAGAATCCCATGTTTAACATCTCATCAGCTTCATCTAAAACTGAATATTCAATTTTAGAAATATCAACCATATTTCGGCTAATCATGTCTTTCATACGACCAGGAGTTGCTACAATAATTTGTGCTCCTTTTTTTACCGATTTAGCTTGGTCAGTAATGCTTGCTCCTCCATAAATGGCAACAACATTTAATCCTTTACAGTATTTACCATATAGGTTTAATTCGTTTGCAATTTGTAAACAAAGTTCGCGAGTAGGAGAAAGTATTAATCCTTGAGTGGTTCTGCTTTCAATATCAATTTTTTGTAACATAGGAAAACCAAATGCTGCGGTTTTACCTGTTCCTGTTTGTGCTAGTGCTACTAAATCACGTTCTTCTTGTAATAAAATAGGGATTGCTTGTTCTTGTACATCACTAGGGTTTTTAAAACCCATATCAGTAATAGCTTGTAATAGGTCGTCATTAAGACCTAAATCTTGGAATGTGCTCATTCGTTTTTGTAAGTATTCGATTATGTTATGTAGTGTTACAACAGAAGCGAATCGACATACTTAACCTGAAACTTCTTGGTAACACATCCTCACCTTGAGGAATTTACAACGCATCTTTTTGCGTTTCAAGCGGCAAAGATACACTAATATTCCAATAAACAATATAACCTAAGTTAATGTGTTGTTGAACATTAAGTTTAAAAAATAAATCATTAACGTCTTTTATGACTATTGGTTTTGTTATATTCGGTTCTTTAAACTATAACTATGAAGAAATTATGTATTGTATTTGCCATGTTATTTATGGCATTTAATGTTCAAGCTCAAGAAACAACGATGTCTGATGCAGACCAAGAGAAGATGACTCGAATGATGGAATTAATGAGCCAAACTATTGAAATGGATGTGAATACCGAATTATTTAGTAAGGTAAGCACAAACGCCTATGTCTCTGAAGACCCAAAAGCTGTTATCATGGCTATGCTAACACCTGAAGATTATGAGACTTCAAAAGAAAAAATGAAAAATGATGTAGGTGACAAAATGGATATTAAAGATAAAGGTGAAACTAAAATTAATGGTGTAAAGGTTTTATACATGAAAGGAACTACTGAGGCAGAAGGCTCTGATCTTAATGTTGAAATGTACTGTATAGGAATTGATGATGAAACCTCTTTAATGTTTATTGGAATGGTTGATAAAACCGCAGATGCAAAATATGCTGAAGCTATAGAGAAAGCAAAAAACTCAGTAATTAAATAATCAAACCGAATTATAAGTATAAAAAAATCCAGCGTTGGCTGGATTTTTTAGTATATAGACGTTTAAAACGGTTGTGTTTTATTGGTGATAAGCACTGTTGTGAGCTAAAGCATTACCACAGCTACTACAGCTTCCAGCAGCACCAGCACCTCCAGCACAACCATTATTGCAAGTGTAATGCCATACACCATTTGCATTTTGGCTTGGTTCGGTTTTTTGCGTTGTTGTAGGTGTGGTTATAGGTAACGTCGTAGTAGGAGTATTGGTGTTAGGAGTGTTATGTGTTGTTGAATTATTCGTGTTATTGTGATAAGCTTGATTATGCTCTAACACGCTTCCGCAGTTACTGCAATTTCCAGCAACAGCAGCTCCATTAATACAACCACTACTACAGATGTAGTGGAAAAAATTAGCAGCAGTAATTTTCTTTTTTTCAGGTGCTTCTGATGTTTTTGTGGTTGCTTCAGTGTCTTGAGAAGTGGTAGGTTTAGCTTTGTCTTTACAAGAACTCAAAGTAATCATTGAGATACATAATATTGAAGCGATAATTTTAAAATAGTTCATAATCTTATTTTTTTGGCTTGGACTAGTATACGCATTTTTTCTATTCTTTTCTAAAGAAGTCTAAATTTTATGATTTTTAAAAACTAGTACTAGAGAGTGTTTTTAGTGTTTGTTTAAAAATGAAATCAATTGGGAAACAGCTTTACCTCTATGTCCAATACTATTTTTTTCTTCCAGAGTTATTTCGGCAAAGGTTTTGTCATAACCGCTAGCTTTAAAAATTGGGTCGTAACCAAAACCAGAATCACCATATTTGGTTTCGGTAATGCAACCTTCACAAATGCCAGTAAAGGTGTTTAGAGTTCCATTTAATACTAAAGCAATAACGGTTTTAAAATGAGCATTTCTGTTAGGCTTGTCTTTTAAGTTCAGTAGTAACTTATCCATGTTGTCGTTTGCATCACGTTGTGGTCCTGCATAACGAGCCGAAAATACTCCAGGAGCACCTTGTAGAGCTTCAACTTCTAAACCAGTATCGTCAGCAAAACAATCGTAGCCATAATGTTGCTTAACGTATTCGGCTTTTTGTATCGCATTGCCTTCAATGGTGTCTTGAGTTTCAGGAATGTCTTCAAAACAACCTATATCTTTTAAACTTAATAATTGTATGGTGTCAGGAATAAGCTTTTGTACTTCGTTGAGTTTATTAAGGTTGTTGGTGGCAAATACAAGTTGCATTTCTTAGTGTTTAATTTCAACCAAAAGTACAATTATATGCGTTGAAACAAAAACAGAATACCTGTATGAATTTTTAACAGTAAATAATAGTTTTTGAATGTTATCTTTGTTGAAACAATAACACATTTTTTATGAAAAAACTAGTTTACTCATTTTCACTAATATTACTTATGAGTTGTTCCGATAAAGAAGAAAAACCACAAAAAGAACTATCAGCCGATAATCCATTTAATGTAGAATTAAATCAACCGTTTGATTTTGCAAATGTAACAGGAGCTGCTATTGAAGAGTATGTAGATGTTACTATTGACAACTCTGTACAGGTCATTGAAGAGATTAAAAAAGGAAGCACTCCTACATTAGCTAATACATTTGAAGCTTATGATGGTGTTAGCAATGAATTGTCCAAAGCGTATAGTAATGCGTTTTTGATGTACTGGACTTCAACCGATTCAATAACAAGAGCAAAAGGTTTAGCGTCTTCACAAAAGATAGACTCATTAATGACAGTGTTAGGAGCAGATAAAGCGTTATTTGCACAGTTAAAGAAGTTTAAGGATTCTGATGCCTACACTCAATTAGAAAATCGTAAAAAGCGATTTGTTGATGGTGTGATTGAAAATTTTGAGCAATCAGGTGTTAATCTTGACGAAGCAAAACTTGAAAGATATAAAGCTTTACGATCTGAAATTACTGATTTGACATCTCAGTATTCTACAAACATGAATACTGCAGATTTGGTATTAAAACTAGATGAAAAAGGAGCTAAAGGTTTACCTGAAAGTTTTAAAACAACATATAAAACCGAAGCAGGTTACGAAATTCCAGTAATGTCTTCAACTAGAGGTCCTGTTATGGATAATGCAGTTGAAGAATCTACTAGAAAAGAGTTTGATAAACTTTATGCAAATAGAGGAGCAGATAAAAACCTTGATGTGTTAGAGCAGTTGGTTAAAAAGCGTTATGAATTAGGACAGCTAATGGGTTATAACTCATTTGCCGAATATAACTTAGTGAATAAAATGGCTAAAAACCCTGAAACTGTTTGGGAGTTTGTAAACGGTTTAGTAGCAGAATCTAAAGAGAAAGCAATTAACGATATAGAGGTTTTAAAAGCACAACGAGCTAAAGCCTTTGGGATTGATGAGAGCTTGCCTATTAATTCTTGGGATTTAAGTTTTTATAAAAACGAAATATTAAAAAACAACTATAAAGTAGACAACGAAAAAATACGCGAATATTTACCAATGGATGCGTGTTTAGGTGGATTGTTTGATATTTATCAAGAGCTATTAGGTCTTGAGTTTAAAAAAGATGAAACTGCTACAGTATGGCATGAAGACGTTGAAGCTTATAAAGTGTATGAAGGCGATAAATTGAAAGGACGCTTTTATTTAGATTTATATCCAAGACCAAATAAAGAATCGTGGTTTTACTGTGTGCCTCTTTCATCAGGAAAACAAACAGCTGAAGGTTATGAAGTTCCTGTAGCAATGTTATTAGGAAACTTTACAAAACCAACCGAAACAATGCCTTCATTGTTAAGTCATAATGAATTAAATACTTTGTTTCATGAGTTTGGACATATAATGGATTCTATGTCTTACGAAGGTGAATATAGCTTACAAGAAGGTACAAAATCTGATTTTGTTGAAGCTATGTCTCAAATTTTTGAAAACTGGACTTGGGATTACGATATCTTAAGTTCGTTTGCAAAACATTATAAAACAGGAGAGGTTTTTCCTAAAGAGTTGTTTGATAATATGGTAAACGCTAAAAATGTATCTTCAGGTCTTTCAGCACAAGGATCACTAAGACGTTGTATTTATGATATGAATTTATACGATAAATATGATCCAAATCAACCATTAGATACAGACCAGTTATGGAAAGATATTGATGCTGAAATGAATGTAATGGATTGGTATGTTGAAGGAACACACCCTCAAGCAAGCTGGATTCATATTAATACACACCCAACTTACTATTATGGTTACTTGTGGTCTGAAGTGTATGCGCAAGATATGTTTACAGTTTTTGAGGAAAACGGATTGAGAGATCAAGAAACAGGAGTTAAATACAGAAAATTAATACTTAGCAACGGAAGTCAAAGACCTGTTAATGAGGTTGTAGAAGAGTTTTTAGGTCGACCATCAAACAATAAAGCATACATTAAAAGCTTGGGCTTAGAGTAGTCTTTGTAACATTTTGTTGTTTTTGACGTCCTATAAGTATGAGAAAAATAATACTTATAAACGCAATTGTTTGGGCTGCTTTAATACTTGTTAATTCATTTTTGTTTAAAGATCATGATAATTGGAAATATATGTTTTTGTTCCTTATATCAGGTTTTACAATAGTAAACTCTCTATTATTAACTAAGCATAAAAGAAAAACAACTTGTAAATAAAGAAAGAACAGATAAAAAAAGATGCCATTTGGCATCTTTTTTTATCTATGATGGTAAGGTTCGTTTCTTAAAATAGTAAAGCCTCTGTAGAGTTGTTCAACCATAAACAATCTCACCATTTGATGCGAAAAAGTCATTTTAGATAAAGACAGTTTGCCTGCTGCTTTGCTGTAAACTTCTTCTGAAAATCCATAAGGTCCACCAATTACAAATACAAGCTGCTTAATGCCTGAGTTCATGTGTTTTTGTAAGTAATTGGCAAAAGCAACAGAATCTAGTTGTTTTCCTTTTTCGTCAAGTAAAATTAATACATCTGTTGGGTTAAGTTTGTTTAAAATAAGTTCGCCTTCTTTTTGCTTTTGCTGTGTTTCGCTTAGGTTTTTTGAGTTTTTGATATCTGGTATAATTTCAAGCTCAAACTTAATATAGAACCCAAGACGCTTTGTGTACTCGTCAATTAATGATTGAAGCGCTTTGCTATCTGTTTTGCCTATGGCTAAGAGTTTTATGGTCATATGCCAAATTTACAATTTTTGATGCTTTAAATAAGCAATCATAATTCGTAATTCGAAAATCTATTGCTATTTTTACATTAAATACTAAAATCATGATTTCCGAAGCACAATTCAATAACGAAATAGATTTAATAATTGCAAATGCCATAAGAGAAGATGTTGGTGATGGTGACCATAGCTCACTAGCATGTATTCCACTTACAGCTAAAGGAAAAGCTAAACTATTGGTGAAAGATAATGGGATAATAGCTGGTGTAGAGTTTGCGAAACTTATATTTAAGCATGTAGATAAAAACTTAAAAGTGCAAACGTTTATCAACGATGGTCGTAATGTAAAAAAGGGAGACATTGTGTTTTATGTTGAAGGGTCTTCGCAATCTATTTTAAAGGCTGAGCGACTTGTGCTTAATTCTATGCAACGTATGAGTGCTATTGCAACCAAAACAAAACAGTTTGTAGACTTACTTGAAGGTACAGGAACCAAAATTTTAGATACTCGAAAAACTACACCAGGAATTAGAGCTCTTGAAAAATGGGCTGTAAAAATTGGTGGAGGCGAAAACCATAGGTTTGCTCTTTATGACATGATTATGCTTAAGGATAACCATATTGATTTTGCAGGAGGAATTACTAAAGCTATAGAAAAAACCAAGCAATATTTACAAGACACAGGAAGAGATTTAAAAATAATTGTTGAAGCTAGAAATCTTGATGAAATTAAAGAAATCTTGCAAAGTGATGGCGTTTACCGAATTTTGATTGACAACTTTAATTTTGAAGACACTAAAAAAGCTGTAAAGCTAATAGGAGATAAATGTTTAACAGAATCTTCTGGTGGTATTAACGAGAAAACTGTTAGGCAATATGCACTTTGTGGTGTTAATTATATTTCATCAGGCGCATTGACGCACTCAGTTTATAACATGGATTTAAGTTTAAAAGCAGTAGAGTAAGATAATAATCTTAAATAGCAATACGTGACCAAACCCATTGAAGATAAACTTGAAAAGTTGCCAGTAATCAACCTGGTTGTTAGGTTTTTTAAACAGATAAAATTGCCAGGTCTTGAAGGCTTATCTGTTTATGATTTAATGGAACTTTACTTTATGGGAATTGTTAAAGGTGCTCTAACAACAAGAGCAAGTGCAATTGCTTTTAGTTTTTTTACCGCTATTTTCCCGTTTTTACTGTTTGTCATTATTGTAATTCCATACATTCCTATTGACGATTTTCAAATTAAGTTTGAGCAGTTTCTAAATTCGTTTTTACCTCCTCAAACATCAGATTTTTTCTTCTCAAATATTTTTGAAAACATTAGCGGAAGTGGAGGAGCAGGTTTATTGTCATCGGTTTTTTTATTGTCTATGTTACTAATGGCAAATGGCGTAAATGCAGTGTTTTCTGGTTTTGAAAATTCTTATCATGAACAACTCACAAGAAATGTGTTTCAGCAATACCTCTACGCACTAGGGATTGCTTTAATCTTAGCATTTTTAGTATTGCTAACCGTTGCAGTGTTTGGATACTTTCAAATTTATGTGATACAGCCCATATACCAAGGCATTACAGGAAAAGATGTCTTAGAGAGTGACTCAGGTTTGGGATGGATTGTATTTGCAAAATACATGTTTTTTGTTTTAATGGTGTATTTAGCAACAGCTACTTTGTACTATTTTGGAACTAAAGAAGGTAGAAAATCTCGTTTCTTCTCGATAGGCGCATTATTAACCACTTTATTAATAATATCAACGTCTTACCTTTTTGGTATTTACATAAATAACTTTTCGCAATACAATGAACTCTATGGTTCTATTGGAGCTTTGTTAATACTGTTATTGTACTTATGGTTAAACTCCAATATTTTATTATTAGGTTATGAACTTAATGCTTCTCTACATGTATTGAGAAAGTACAACATTAAAAATGATTAACTAAAGTGTTTTAAAAATTCTTCTTTTCGTCTTACAGAAATGGGTACTTTTGAATTGTTAGACATTACAACATAACTTTGTTTGCCTTTGTAGTATTTTTTTACATGTTCTAGGTTAATTAAGTGAGATTTATGGGTTTTAAAAAATGAATTGTCTTCCAGTAAATCTTCGTAAAACTTAATTGGTTTAGAAACCATAGTTTTGCCTTCGCTAGTAAAAATATGTGTGTAGCTCGTGTCTGCTTCTAGATGTATAATGTCTTCTACTTTTAGAGTTTCAAAGCCTGATAGCGTTGGAATTGTTATAACTTTTTTTTGATCTTGTTTTAGGTTTTTAAATAAATTTTGAATTTGATGTTCAATATTACTTTCTTGTAAACTAGTTTTTAGTCTATTCACAGCATCGTTAAAATCATCAGCATCTATAGGTTTTAATAAATAATCAAATGCACTAAACTTAAATGCTTTAATAGCATAATTGTCAAATGCAGTTGTGAAAATTACCTTGAAATTAATCTTACTCATACCTTTAAGAAAATCAAAGCCTGTTTTATCATGAATTTTAATGTCTAAAAACACCAAGTCTGGTTCCATTTTAGTAACAACTTCTAATGCTTCTTCAACAGTATTGCATATTGCAAGTACATTAAAAGTATTTGGGTGTCTATTAATAAGGCTCAAAACCCTCTCAACGCAATGTGCTTCGTCGTCTATTATTATTGTTTTTATCATGTTTTAGTAGGCAAGATGTATTGGTAGAGACACTTCTATTCTTGTGCCTTTTTCTTTGTCTATAATTTTTACATCTCCATTAGTGTTCTTTAGTTTATTGATGATTTCAATTCTACTTTTGGTAATAGTCATTCCTAACGATTTTTTAGTTGGTATATTACGTTCAATAGTTTGTCTACCAACACCATTGTCATCAACACTGCAAATAAGCATATTGTTTTCTTTTTTAAAGCTGATGGTTATATTTCCAGGTTCTTCAATTTGTGATAAACCGTGTATAATACTGTTTTCAATAAATGGCTGAAGAATCATGGGAGGAACCAAAATTTCGTCAGTTTCTATGCTTTCGTCAACTTGTATTGTGTAATTAAATTTATTTTGAAACCGCTTACGCTCAATATCCATATAAGTTTTTAAAAGAGAAATATCTTCACTTAATAAAATCTCTTTTTTTTCTGAGTTTTCTAAGGTCAAACGCATTAGTTTAGCAAATTTACTCAGGTAATCACTAGCAGACTGCGTGTCGTTTTTTAAAATATAATCTCCAATAGAGTTTAGGGAATTGAAAATAAAATGCGGATTCATCTGCGAGCGTAACGCCTTCAATTCAGTGTCAGAAACCTTAGCATTAAACTCAGCTTCTTTAGATTTTGAAACTGCTTCTTGCTTACGTTTATAAAGCATAAAACCGATAAGAGAAATTGCTATAAAAGCACTACCACCAATTATTGATGCATTTTTTATTGACTTTTGACGTTCAATTTCAACTTGCGCAATTGCTCGGTCTTTGTCAGCTTCAAATTGAATTTCCTTTCGCGAAATTTCAAGTTTTCTATCGGCATTAATAAGACTGTCTCTTAAAATAATATGTTGTTTGTATGTTGTTAGTGCGTTTTTATAATCGCCTTTTATTTCATAAACATTTGCAAGAGTGCCTAAAGCACTATTTTTTGTAGCTAAGCTATTTAAGGCTTCATTTAGCTTTAAGCTGTTTGTGGCATAATGTTCGGCTTTTTCTATAGCATTGTTTTTAAGGTATACTTCTGCAGCATTAGTATAAGCAGCTACTTTTAAAATCTCTAGATTATGTTGCTCAATTATGTTTAAACTTTCTATAGTGTTTTTTAAGCCTTCTTCTAAGTATCCAGCATTAGTTTGTACTAAACCTAAATTGCTTTTGGTATTAGCTATCAATAGGTTGCTAGAGTTGCTTTTTTTGGCTTCTATGATAGCTTTTTTATAATTGTAAATGGACGAATCGAGCTCTTTTGTTTGACCATAAATATTCCCAATGTTAAAAAATGTATTGGCTTTGTTTTCTGGGAAATGGAGTAGCGTTTTAAAACTCTTCAATGCCTTGTCGTATTCTTGTTGTTCGTAATTAATGAGGCCAATATTAGTTAGTACTCCAACTGCATATTTTTGAAGTTTAGGGTTGTTTTCAATTAATGCGTAAGCATTTTGATAGTAGTTTAAAGCGTTTACTGGATTTGATAAAAAATAATGCTGAATAATACCTATGTTGTTGTAAGATACAGCTATTCCTTTTGTATAGTTGTTTTGTTTTGAGATTTTTAAAGTCTTTAAATTGTATCCTAACCAACTAGTGTCTGATGGTGTTAAATACATTTTTCTTGCGGCAAATTTCAATCTTAAATTTACGTAAGTAGTATCTTCTTGTTTGTAGTTGTTTATAACAGTTTCTAACGAATCAAGCATTTTGTTTTGAGAAACACAAAATGATGAAAGCATTAAAAAGAATAAGAATAAACTATTTTTCATTTTAATAGTTAACTAATAGCTGGTTAAAAGTAGCAATTTCTTGTCAGAAAAACCGGCTGTTTTTACGTTAATATACTCAAAGCTAACGATAATAAGTTGGTTATGGGTTTTTGCCGAAATAAGTATTTGCTTTAGGTGTTAATTCATTTTTAAAGGCAATTTCATGAAGTTAAAGTTATTTTTTACGCTACTTTTTTTAAGTATCTATTCTAATGCTCAAGAGCAAATTTTCAATATTCCAGAAACTTGGGATATTGACATTTGGAATGGTGGTAGTTGGTTACATTTTTCAAATATAGAGTACACTTTTAACGAAAATTGTATGCCAACACTAGTAGAGTCTCAGGTTCTAGATTTTGGTTCAGGTGTGTTTGTTGATAGTTCAAGATTAACAATAACCTATAATGGAAACCATGAACCATTAGAAAATATAAATGAGCTTTGGAATGTTGAAAGCAATTCGTGGGAAAATGAATTGCGTACTACATATATATATAATTCTGAAAATTTAACCACAACACAAAACTACGAATGGCAAAATGAAGCATGGGTTTTAGTGGAGGTAATTATTGAAGAATATGATACCCAAGCGATGACTTACGAAGTAATTTATCAAGATTATGTGAGTGCAACAGATACTTATGTTAATACAGGTAGAAATGTTATTCAGTATAATAATTTTGAGCGGATTGATAACATTCTATATTACGATTGGGATATTGTTGAAGACGATTGGGTACATCGAAGCCGACAAACTTATGTTTATGACACAAATCAATTAGCAACTCAATCTACACTTGAAGATTGGGAAGGCGAACAATGGGTAAATGATGTTTTAGAAGTA
The DNA here is from genome assembly GCF_004328055.1 of Meridianimaribacter sp. CL38. Taxonomy (NCBI): domain Bacteria; kingdom Pseudomonadati; phylum Bacteroidota; class Flavobacteriia; order Flavobacteriales; family Flavobacteriaceae; genus Meridianimaribacter; species Meridianimaribacter sp. CL38. The sequence goes on from NZ_QKWS01000004.1 coordinate 349,677, forward strand.
TTTACTTATGACGCTAATCACTTTTTGATAGAAACTCTAAAATCAGACTGGAATACCGCTTCATCTAGTTATGAAACGAACAGTAGAGAGTTAATTACAAATGATGAAGAAGGAAACCCAATAGAAATGATAACTCAATCCTACTTGTTTGGGTCTTGGGTGAATTCAACAAGAGATAGAAGAACGTATCCAGATTGTCTTACGTTGAGTGATGAAGAAGTGGCTTTTGAAGAAATAAATATATATCCAATTCCTGCTACAGATGAATTAACGATTGAAAATACAACTCATCAAGACTTTGCATTACAATTATTTGATATTAATGGAAAGCTTATCAAAGCTGAGCAATTATTAAACTACAGGAATAATCTAGACGTATCAAGTTTTAATTCTGGGGTCTACATTTTAAAGCTATCAAATAAATCAGGAGTTTACACCAAACGCATTATAAAACAGTAAAAACAGTTTCTTATGAAAAAAGTAAGTTTTAAAAATAGAATAGCCCTATGCCTTGTGTTTGTTTTTTTATTGCCAATGCTTAGTTGGTCTCAAAAACGAATCAAACCACCAAAAAGAGCTTCTAAGGTAGAGAGTGTTGATGCGTTTGTAAACAATACATTTGAGCTGTATCATAAAGTTTTTGTTTATGACAGTTTGGTTAATGCAGGAGTTGAAATTCCTGCTGAGATTGAAGATGAACTTGTTGAACACGCAGAACAAGATGTGGATAGTCTTTTACAAATTGTACCTGATTTAATAGATGATATCAGTGATGCACCATTTATGCGACAAGCCAAAGCGACACTTAATTTAAACAAGGCAAAAAAAGCATTGAAGTATTGTGGAATTACCATCAAGACTTACTTTGTTGGCACAAAAGAAGAGGAAGATGAAAAGGAGTAGATTATACTTTACAATTCAACAATTTAGTTTGATGGTATGCTTTTTCTTATTAAGCGTTAATGGTATTTATGCACAATCTTACAAAGCAGCTTTTAAAGATGATATGTGTCATTGCATTGAGCAAGAAAATTTAAAACGAAGACTTACCGAAAATACATATAAAACATGTTTTAGAGAAACATTAACTAAGTATGCAGCTCAAATTGATGCACAAATAGTTGAAGAAGACCCTAATCATAAATTTTACAAAGGTCAGTTAGCAAGAAAGGAATTAGTTTTAGCTTTAGAGTACGAATTAATTTATAGTTGCAATACTTATTTTGAGTTTTTAGAAAGCTTGCGTGTTAGTAAAATGTTTATCGCTAGAGAACATACTAAAGAAACTGATTTAGAAGCCTACAATCAACAAGTTGCTTTAACTCCAAACTCTATATCTTATTTCATGCGTGCGCAATTACAATTTAAATTAGGTAATTTACAAGAAGCCGCAGCAGATATTAATAGAAGTTTAGATGTAAATCCATATAAAGCGAATGTAAAATCTACAAGAAATGAGTTGCTGCTATTGGCTTGGATATATGAAGAACAAAACAAATTTACAGATGCAATTGCTATTTATGATCAATTATATTCAGGAGATTTTGATACTAAAATTGCAGTTTTAAGAGCCTTGGCACATAAAAAGTCAGGAGGCACTTCGGCTAGTGTTCCTAATGTTATAAAAACTAATGAGAGTACTAATGATAATAAAAATTCTGCAAGAGGAAGAAGAAGTGCAACAGGAACTGTAAAAACCAAAGTAACTTCAGAGCAAGTAATAGAGAAAAAGAAAGACACCTCTTCGCTAAAAAAGTTATTTAAAATCGATAATAAGAAGGGGAATTAAGTCGCTTTTTTTTAAAGATAATGCAATAAAGTTTGTGTGTGAAATTAGTTAAAGGACTAGTAAGTAAATGTCAATACTTTAGTAGAGTAAAAAAACCATTTCAATTTGAGATGGTTTTTTTGTGTAAACAGTTTACCTTTGGCTTATGCCAAATTTTATAGACGTCATACTTCCAATTCCTTTAGAAAAACTATTTACGTATAGTATTACTGAAGCCGAAGCCAATTTTTTAAAACCTGGTATGCGTGTGTCTGTGCCTTTTGGTAAATCTAAAATTTACACAGCTATAGTGCATAGTGTTCACAATATTGCTCCAGTGGTTTATGAGGCTAAAGACATTCATCAAATACTCGATGAAACACCTGTAGTTATGCAAACTCAATTACAACATTGGCATTGGATTTCTAGATATTATATGTGTTCGGTAGGTGAAGTTATGCGTGCAGCATTACCAAGTGCATTTTTGTTGGAAAGTGAAACTATAATCACAAAAAATAAAGATAGGATTGTTAATGATGAAGACTTAAAAGACGATGAGTTTTTGGTTTATGAGGCTTTACACCATCAGTCATCATTAAAGATTCAGGATTTGATGTCTATTTTAGATAAAAAAAATGTACTTCCTGTTATAAAGCGTTTACTCGAAAAAAATGCAATTACTGTTGAAGAAGAAATTTATGAAAAGTACAAGCCTAAACTAGTTCGTTATGTAAAATTGCATTCTAGTTTTTCTTCAGAGAAAGCACTTCAAAATTTGTTAGAAGAATTAGGAAGAGCGCACAAACAAAAAGAAGTTGTGTTAGCCTTGTTTTCAATTTCTGCACAAACCAAAAAGCCAGTTAAAGTTTCAGATTTAACCAATCAAAGTGGCGCGTCTTCAACTATTGTAAAAGCTTTAATTGATAAAGGTATTCTTGAAGAGTATTTTATTCAAACCGATAGAGTGCAATATGAAGGTGAAGAAAATGAAAGTTCAAAACAATTAAACGAACATCAGGAAAAAGCGTTAGAGCAAATAGAAGAGTCTTTTCAAAACCAAAATATAACACTGTTGCATGGTGTAACTTCTTCAGGTAAAACTGAAATTTATGTCAAGCTCATTGAAGAGGTTTTAAAACAAAACAAACAAGTATTGTATTTGTTGCCAGAAATTGCTTTAACAACCCAACTGGTAAATAGACTGCAAAACTATTTTGGCGAACAAGTATCGGTATTTCACTCCAAGTATTCGGTTAACGAGCGTGTTGAGGTGTGGAATAATATGTTAGACAATTCACCAAAAGCACAAGTAATTTTAGGAGCTCGGTCTTCGGTATTGCTACCATTTCATAATCTAGGATTAATTATCGTAGATGAAGAACACGAGCAATCCTATAAACAATTTGATCCTGCGCCAAGGTATCATGCAAGAGATACAGCTATTGTTTTGGCAAACATGTTTAAAGCAAAAACACTTCTAGGTTCAGCAACACCAAGTCTGGAGAGCTATTACAATGCAATGCAAAATAAGTATGGTTTTGTAGAGCTGAATCAGCGTTACAATAATGTGATGATGCCAGATGTTGAGCTAATCGATATTAAAGATAAGCACAAAAGAAAGCGTATGAATGGTCATTTTAGTGATAGAATGATTGAAGAAATGACCGAAACGCTTGAAGAAGGTCATCAAATTATATTGTTTCAAAACCGAAGAGGGTTTTCTCCAATTGTTGAGTGTAATACCTGTGGGCATTCACCACAATGTCCAAATTGTGACGTGAGTTTAACCTTTCACCAATATAAAAATGAATTACGTTGTCATTACTGTGGCTATCACATGGCAATGCAACAGCAATGTCAAGCTTGTGGAAGTGTAGAAATTGATAGTAAAGGATTTGGCACTGAGCAAGTAGAGGAGGAGGTGAAAGCGTTGTTTCCTAACCATAAAGTAGCTCGTATGGATTTGGATACAACCAGAGGAAAATATGGTTATGAAAAAATTATTACAGCTTTAGAGCAACAGGAAATAGATATTTTGGTAGGAACACAAATGCTTACCAAAGGATTGGATTTTAGAAATGTAAAGCTTGTAGGAATCATGAATGCTGATAATATGCTTAATTTTCCTGATTTTAGAGCGCATGAACGTAGTTTTCAATTAATGCTACAAGTTGCAGGTAGAGCAGGAAGAACCGATAAGCGAGGAAAAGTACTTATTCAAACCTATAATCCTTATCATCGTATTTTACAGCAAGTCTCTACCAATAATTACGTGGAGATGTTTAATGAGCAAATGAATGATAGGCATAATTATAAATATCCACCATTGTATAGGCTTATTAAAATTACACTGAAGCATAGAGATTTTAATAAAGTCAATTTTGCAGCAGACTGGTATACAAAATCATTACGACAAGTTTTTAGAGATAATGTGTTAGGACCTGAGTTTCCTCCTGTATCTAGGATTAGAAATTTATATCATAAAAATATTTTGGTGAAAATACCACCAAAACAGTCTCTTTCAAAAACTAAAGAAGCTATTATTAAAATTAATAATAGCTTCCAAAGTGTTAAAGATTTTAGACCTGTAAGAGTAGTTTTAAATGTCGATAATTATTAAAGTTTAAATGTTGTTTAACGCATCAACAAGTTGTGTCTTTTTATTTCTACTTAAAGGAATTTCATAAGCTCCAACTTCAACATTCTTACTGTTAAATCGGTCTACTTTGTCAAGATTTACGATATACGATTTATGAATTCTTAAAAACTTACCTTCAGGTAGTTCTTTTTCAAAAGCTTTCATTGTAGATAATACTACTAAGCTATTTTCTTCGGTTACTAATTTTACATAGTCACCAAGAGCTTCAATCCATTTTATATCTTTAATGTATACCTTACGTTTTTTAAGGTTACTTTTAACAAAGATGTGCTCGCCATCAGTTTCATTAAAATCTAGCTTTAATTTATGCTGTTCTAATGCTTTTTCAACAGAAGTGTTAAAACGTTCTCTAGTGATTGGTTTTTGCAGATAATCGGTAGCATCATAATTGAAAGCCTTAAATGCGTATTCTGTTTTTCCTGTAACGAAAATAATTTGGGGTTTGTTGTTAAGTACGTCTAAAAGTTCAAAACCATTTAAAACAGGCATTTCAATATCTAAAAAGATAAGGTCTACCTTATGAGTATTTAATCCGTTTTTTGTTTCTAAAGCACTACTATATTCTGCAATAAGGTTAAGTGAGGAGTGGTTCTCAATTAACTTTACAATAGATAATCGTTGGATTGCAGAATCATCAACTACTACACAATTTAAAGTCATAACATTATTATATTTTAGGTTAAGATATCGACAATAGTACGAAAAATTCGGATAAAAACCAAAAAACATCGGTAAAGTGTTTCTTTTAACAAAATTTTAACACTATTGCAATAACTGTATTTTTCCTTTCAAAAATGTTGCCAGAATTAGAAATAATAGTTATTTTTGCACCCATTTTTAATTATAAAATTATATTTATATGAACCATTATGAAACTGTTTTCATCTTAAATCCCGTTTTATCTGAGACTCAGATAAAGGAAACAGTACAGAAATACGAAGATTTTCTTGTTTCTAAAGGAGCGAAGATGATAGCCAAAGAAGATTGGGGCTTAAAAAAATTAGCTTACCCAATTCAAAACAAAAAAAGTGGATTTTACCACTTATTTGAGTACACTGTAGATGGCGAAGTAATTTCTCCGTTAGAATTAGAATTTAGACGTGATGAGCGTTTTATGCGTTATTTAACAGTGAAATTAGACAAGCATGCTATTGCTTGGGCTGAAAAGAGAAGAACTAGAAACAAACAAAAAGCGTAAATTATGTCTTCAATTGAACAACAAGCAAAAGGAAAAAAAGATGGAGAAATTAGATATTTAACTCCATTAAATATAGATACCTCTAAAACGAAAAAATATTGTCGTTTTAAAAAGTCTGGAATTAAATACATCGATTATAAAGATCCAGATTTCTTATTAAGTTTTGTAAACGAACAAGGTAAGTTATTACCAAGACGTTTAACAGGAACTTCTTTAAAATACCAAAGAAAAGTATCTGTAGCAGTAAAAAGAGCGCGTCACCTTGCGTTGATGCCTTATGTAGCAGATTTATTAAAATAAAATAACATAACTATGGAACTTATATTAAAACAAGACGTTGAAAATTTAGGATTTAAAGACGATATTGTAACAGTTAAGAACGGTTATGGTAGAAACTTTTTGATTCCTCAAGGACATGCTGTTATGGCAACAGCTTCAGCTAAAAAAGTATTAGCTGAAACTTTAAAGCAAAGAGCTTTCAAAGAAAAGTCAATTATTGAAGAAGCTAACAAAACTGCAGAGTTACTTAAAGGGTTAGAAATTAAAATCGCTGCTAAAGCTGGTGCTGGTGCAACTGCTGGTGATAAATTATTTGGTTCTATTACTAATATAGACCTTGCTAATGCTTTAAATAACCAAGGACATGCTATTGAAAAGAAATACATTTCTATCAATGGTGGTAACATCAAGCGTTTAGGTCAATACGAAGCTGTAATCAGACTTCATAGAGACGTAACTGTAGATTTACCGTTTGAAGTTGTAGCAGAAGCTTAATATTCAAAATAATATCTTTAAAAGCCTCAACTATGTTGGGGCTTTTTAATTACAAAAAACATTAGCAATGAAATACGCTAGACTTACTAAAGAACAATTTGAAGAACTCCATAAAGAGTTTATAAACTTTTTAGCAACCCAATCTATCACTGCAGATGAATGGGCAGACATAAAGGTTAATAAACCTGAAGTTGCCGAACAAGAGTTAGATGTGTTTAGTGATTTGGTTTGGGAAGGTGTGTTGACTAAAGTTAATTATCTAGAACATATATCGCCTCAACAAATGCATTTGTTTCATCTTAAAGAGAATGAAATGGAACTAATTGCTATTAAAATTAAAAATGAAACAACCGACTTAACAACAAGCGAAGGTTTTGACTGGTTTAGAAACAACCTCTTGTCTGATGATGTTGAGTTACTCACTGCAAAAAAGACTTATACTGAAGACAAAGCCTTAGATAAATTTAAATTAATTCAACAAGGAGGCGTAATTACTAAAGGTGATTTATATAGATATTTCGAGAACCTAATAAAGAAGTAAATAGATTTCTTTATTTTTCAGCTAACAGCTAACAGCTAACAGCTAACAGCTAACAGCTAACAGCTAACAGCTAACAGCTAACAGCTAACAGCTAACAGCTAACAGTTAAAAATTATTCATACCTCAAAGACTCTACAGGATCCAGTTTTGCTGCTTTAACAGCTGGTAGTAATCCTGAAACTATAGCTACAACAAATGCAATAGTGAATGCACTAAACATCGCTAACCAAGGTATAGCAAATTGAAATTTAGCTACTGTTGCTACTATCAACCCAATACACGTACCTAGAATAATACCTAAAATACCACCTAGTTGTCCAATGATAATAGCTTCCATAAAAAATTGAAACGCTATTGTTTTTCGTTTAGCACCTAAAGCTTTTCTAACTCCAATTTCACGAGTACGCTCAGAAACCGAAACAAATAAAATATTCATTAGTGCTATTGATGACCCAAAAATGGTAACAATACTTATAATCCAAGCAGCCAAGTAAAGGTATTTGGTCATTTCACCAATACGATTAATAAGGTCATCGCTACGCTCTATTCCAAAGTTATTCTCTTCAATAGGATTAAGACCTCTAATGTTTCTAAACAATAAGATGGCTTCGTCTTGTGCACCTTGTAAGAAATCTTTTTTGTCAACTTTAACGCTTAAACCGTAATTAATATTAGGGCTAGTAAATATACTTCTTGCTTTTTGTAATGGTATGAGCATTCGTAAGTCTTGGTTGTTTCCAAATGTAGACCCTTTAGATTTTAGCACACCTATCACCTTAAATTTTGCACCTCTAACGCTTATGGTTTTATTAATAGGGTTAACATCGCTTAATAGGGCTTTTTCTAAATCGCTACCAATAACACATACGTTGTTATTGTTGTGCACATCAAAGTAATTTAAAGCTCTTCCTTTTTCTATTTCAAGACCCGAATTTTGGATGTAATGTTCATTAACACCTAAAACCGCTACTTCAGGATCGGTTTTTAAGTTTTCGTGTTTTGCTTCTGCAGTTGAAGTACCAAAAAATGAAATAGACGTTCTAGTGTAAGGGAAATCATAAGCATCTTCAAACGCTTTTACATCTCTATAACTAATAATAGGGTTTATTTTTTGACGTTCGCCACCACTTTGTCGTTGTGCGTTAAACTCGTAACGTTGTAAGTTAAATGTGTTGGCTCCCATTGAAGAAAAATCACTAGAAATAGTATTCTCTAAAGCCGATACACTGCTTAAAATACCTACCAAAGCCATAATGCCAATACCAATAATAAGTATAGTTAAAATAGTACGTAGTAACTGGGTTCTTATAGAGTCAAAAGCAATTTTTATATTCTCTTTAGCGAGTGAAAACATAAATTAAGATATCATGTAAAAGGTTATGTTATAGTATAAGACTACAAAAGCACAATAAAGTTACTATAAATTTGAAATAACTTGGCATTGCCTATAAAAATATAATATTTTTGTGCTGAATGAAATGAATTTACATGGATTTCATCTGTCACACTGAGCCTGTCGAAGAGTTTGTTTACGCAAGCAGATACTAAATTATAAGGTAGAATTAGATGATTGTGCTCTAAATGACAATAATAATTATAAAGTTTCACTAAAAGAGATTCCCACTTTCGTAGGACATATTATGGCACAAAAACCTAGTATACCAAAAGGCACAAGAGATTTTAACCCAATAGAGGTAGCAAAACGCAATTATATTTTTGACACTATAAAAGCACAGTTTCAGCACTTCGGGTTTCAACCTATTGAAACACCAAGTTTTGAAAACTCTGACACCTTAATGGGTAAATATGGTGATGAAGGAGACCGATTGATTTTTAAGATTTTGAATTCTGGGGATTATTTGTCAAAGGTTGATAATAAATATTATTTAGATAAAGATTCTAATAAACTTACACCTTATATCTCCGAAAAAGCCCTTCGTTATGACCTTACAGTGCCATTTGCACGTTATGTAGTACAGCACCAAAACGAAATTGACTTTCCGTTTAAGCGCTACCAAATGCAACCAGTTTGGAGAGCAGATAGACCGCAAAAAGGACGTTTTAGAGAGTTTTACCAATGCGATGCTGATGTTGTTGGATCGCAATCTCTTTGGCAAGAAGTGGAGTTTGTACAATTATATGATGCAGTATTTTCGGCTTTAAAGCTAGAAGGAGTGACTATAAAAATCAATAACCGTAAAATACTTTCAGGTATTGCAGAGGTTATTGGTGCGCAAGATAAACTCATTGATTTTACGGTAGCTCTAGATAAACTCGATAAAATAGGAGAGGAGAAAGTAAAAGAAGAAATGCTTAGTAAAGGTATTTCTAAAGAAGGTATTGAAAAACTACAACCGCTTTTTGAATTGCAAGGTGATTTCTCAGAACAAATTGTAGCACTAAAAGCTATTCTTTCGGTTTCTGAAGAAGGTAAAAGAGGTATTGAAGAACTGGAGTTTATCAATACAGCAATTTCAGAATTAAAATTACAAACTGCCAACTTGCAATTAGACGTTACTTTAGCAAGAGGACTTAACTATTACACAGGAGCTATTTTTGAAGTGTCAGCTCCAGAAGGTGTAAAGATGGGTTCTATTGGTGGAGGAGGAAGATACGACGACCTTACCGGAATATTTGGACTTAAAGATGTGAGTGGAGTAGGCATTAGTTTTGGTTTAGATAGAATTTATCTGGTACTTGAAGAACTTAATTTATTTCCTGAAACTATATCAGAAAGTATAAAAGTGCTTTGTATTAATTTTGGAGAAGCTGAAGCGTTAACCTGTTTAAAAGCAATAAAAGCATTAAGAGCTCATGGTATTAATGCAGAGTTGTATCCTGATGCTGCTAAAATGAAAAAGCAAATGAACTATGCCAACAAAAGAGCAGTACCTTACGTTGTGCTTGTTGGTGAGTCTGAAATGAGTAGCAATACATTTACACTTAAAAATATGGCTAATGGCGAACAGCAGCAGCTATCGCTTGAAGATTTAATTACTACTTTACAATAAAAAAAGCCCTGATTTCTCAGGGCTTTTTATTTAGTTAAGATTTTAAAGATTTGGGAGAAATTATTTAACTAAAACTTTCTTTGATACTGAACCGCTCACAGTATGAATTTTAATAATATAAGTTCCTGTACTTAAGTTCTTAACTTCATACTCAGAATTGTTGCTCTGAGGTATATTGTCAATTGTTGTAATAGATTGTCCTAAAATGTTTAGCATTTCCATTTGTTTAACTTCTAGTAATCCAGGGTTTAGTAAAACAATGGTTTTGGAAGTGTTATCATAATAAACATCTACTAGATTCAATTCATTGTCTTCAACACCCAATGCAGAGTCTTCTGCACTAAAGGTTATTTCATAAGTGTCTAGATATTCTCCAGCATCTAAATAAAAATTAAAATCGCCTTCGCTTAAGTTATGATAAGCGTCTGTTATCTTGTTGTGAATGTAAACTGTTAAGTCTTCTGGAGCATTTTGTAACGCATCAATAGTAATGGTGTTCATACCATCAGTTTCAACCTTTATACCTAATGGATATACTGTGTCTTCATTAGCTTCATTACTACCTTGTATAAGATATTTTTCGCCTTCAATCATCCAGAACATATCATCAATTTGGGTTTCATTTATCTTTCCATCGTAACCCCAATCAATATCTAAAGTTGCGTTTTCATCAATTGTAAGTAACAGCTGTCTTCTAATGGTATTAACAGAGTTAAGCCCAAGTCTTAGTTTTAATCTGTCGTCAGAGCTGTCAACAGAATTAGTTGTTGTATCATAGTCGCTATCAGATGAACTTGATTGTCTCACAAATACTGATTGTGACCCACTTTCTCCATCGTAAGTTCCGTCTTCAATTCGGTAAATACGTTGACCGTTATTGAAATTGATTTTACCACCAGCATCAGCTGATACGAAGAATCCTTGACTTACAGGAATATATCGTCCTGGACGTTTTACAGGAGTACCACCAGTACCAACATCAGGGTCGTTTGTTCCGTAAGAAGAAGCTGGTAAGCCACCTGAAAGGTTTAAAGTAGCATAACCACCTTGGTATTCAGATAGTACGTGAGAGCCTCCTCCCCAATGTTCCCAGAAGTATAATGTTCCTGTAATTGTTGAGCCATTATCGTTAATAAACTGAACTGCGTCAATGGCAGAAGGGTAAGGGTTACCAACTAAGTAGTCGTTGTTAACCGCTAGGTCTAGGTCGTTTGTGCCACTAAACCCAATATCTCCATTGTTAGGTTTTCCTAAGAACGTATAGTTTTGGTCGGTTAATATTGAACCAGAACCAGGTCCTTTCATAGTAAACCCTTCACCTGCTAATAAGTTACCAGATTGACGTACATGCTGCCACGATGAATAATCTCCTGAAGCTTGACTAGCAAATTTCCAAATCCAATAATCAGCAATTGTTACTGCAGGTGAGGTGTTAGATCCATCATATCCTGAAGAAGTAAAGACTATTGGGTTTGCGCCATTATCGTTATACATAACATCTGATACAGTATAGCTATTATTGTTTGTAACTGAACTTCCAGTTCCAACAGGAGATGACCAGTAGTTGTATGTAAAGGTATCGGCTGTTCCTTGTTGGTCGCGTTCTAAAGTACCTTCACTTTGTACATCAAGGTCACTATCTATAGTTTGTATTAATTGCGATTCACCTTCAAGGTCAATTTTGGCATTTGGTTGACCATTTCCTATAGATAAATAATGCGTTACAGTTACACCATTTCCTGTATGTGTTGCGTTGTTTCCTGTTACAGTCAGTTCATTGTTATCAACAAAAAGACCTAATAATAATCTGTTGTTGCTTTTTCCTGAAGGAAGAGAGCTGTTATCCATAGTTATATTGTGAGAAGTTTCTACAATATTCCAATCGATAGTTTGGGTATTATCCATTGCTGAAACTGAACCAGGAGCATATTGTAATGATCCATTTAACCATGTGTTATTAGTGTCCCAGCTTCCATTGTTGTTAGATATATAAGGAAGTGGAGCTGTTTGTCTATCTACAGTTCTTAGATGTCTTAATGCACCTTGATTACCATTACCAGATTCATCCTTAGTGTTTGTGTACGTATATCTAGTCATTGGGTAGTAGGCAGCTAAGCTAGACCATGGCACTGTACCAATGTCGTTTTTGGTAGGAGTAATTCCTCTGCTAATAAAGTAAGACCCACCAACAAAACTAGAGTTGTTTTCTATTTCTTGATTCATTACAAATCGTAATTGGTCTTCGGTAAGTGCTACATCCCATATTCTAACTTCATCAATATTACCTCTAAAGAAAGCTGTAGGAGTATTTTTGTTTGCAGCTCCAATATAGAATGATTGTGTTGTAGGTATTGGAGCAGTTCTACTAAAGGATGAATCCCTTACTCCATCAATATATAGTGTTGCAGTACCAGATCCATAAATAATGGCAACATGATGCCATTCATCTTCTGGAATTGGTTGGGTGGATGAAAGTTGCTGTGTTGATCCTCCATTTTCCCATATAACATTTAACCTTCCAGAACTTGATATTTTAAAATCATAACCTTCAGTAAATGGTTCATTTCTTTTAGAAAGAATTGATGTATTGTTTGATCCAGACTCTCTGTTTATCCATGCAGATATTGTAAATTCAGAAGAATTAAGGTCTACAGCGTCTTCCATGTCTATGTAGTCTGTACTTCCGTTAAAGTAAACTGATCTGGTGTAAACTCTTTCAGGAGCCCAACCAAAAGTAATGTATTTAGTGCCATCAAAATCATAATTAGCTTTTACAATTGGCTCGCCAATTTCGTTAACGTCTTCAGTCATTACTCTGTAATCTGCTGTTGGGTCAAAATTAGGTGTGTCAGAAATAAACATTAAATAACGACCGTCTGGAGGAGTAGCTGTTCTAACAGCACTTCTTAGAATTGCGACTTCAACAGAAGGAATGTCTCCACCTCTTTCAACAACTTTCCAAGTTCTTGCTATTCCGTTAAATTGTACCCAAGTTGATAAACCTGGAGTTATGCTAGAGCTCATGTTAACATCAACAATTACAGCTGGATCATCTAAATCAACACCATCATTTCCCCAAATCAAGAATTGTTTGTCTTGTAATTGAGTGTCAGGGTTTAAGTTATTTGTGTCATATATGCTAGATATACCCATTGTAACAACACCTTGACCTCTGGTTCCTCCATCTAAATCATTGTTAACACTTCTAGATTGTTTTTGTAATAAATCTGAAGCATCGTCACGTCCAATTCCTGCTATGTCATAATTAAACACGTCTTCACTAGGTGTTCCTGTATTGACATCCCAAATTACAGTTCCGTCACTGTCTACGTAATCATGAGATGTACCATTAACTCCTAAAGTAATTCCATACTTAATCGCTAAATAAGATTGAATACGGTTACGCTCTTGTGTTAAGTTTGCATCGTCTTTTCTAGATGAAAAAGTAATGATTTCACATACTCTTGCATTCAATGTGGCTTCCCAACCTTCACTACGCCCAATCCAATATTTTGAGTCGCTTACATTTAAAAATTCAACAACATCATTTTGTGCATATTCTATGTTGTTGGCATTGTAATAAAGCTCTTGTTGTGTTACAGCTGTATTGTTTCTTGCATTAATAATTCCTACATTATCATAAGATGTGTTTTGATCATATACTGCATATCCATCTCTATTAGGGCAACTCCCACCTGTGCTATATGTTCCAATAGCAAAAGCAATACTTTCATTACAAACACGACCAGTATAATCACCCATACCTATACCAGTTGCATCAGTTTCATTTGAGCTAGTATTAGCATCTCCACAAAAAGTATCCATAAACCCAAATGAATCATTTATAGCTGTATCATCAGGTATTAATACCACAAACATATCTTGGGTGTATAGACCACCATCACCTTCTAAAAATTGAGTGTTGGTATTGTCGTATGAAAAGTCAGAATCTAAATTAAAAGATGAAAATGTATTGTCAAACTCTACTACTGGGTTGAAATTTACATTTCTGTAAGGATTATCATAATATGTTGGTTCTTGACCTGGCGTGTTTACTGTAGCATCGTTATCTTTACTTTGGTCAATCCACAAACTAACGCTTTGTCCATCAGTATAGCCTAATCCGTCATTTCCTTTAAGCCATAACTCTAAATCGCTAGTAACACCTCCTGGAGCTGTAGAACCAGATCCTTCAATGTTGAAGGTGTAAGGATTTTCGTCACTATCATTGTTAGCTATGGTAACTGTAGCTGTACGTGTACCTACTGCACTTGGGTCAAAAGTAATATCAAAAGTGGTACTGCTACTAGAACCAATTGTATTAGAAGGTATAGAGGTTACTGTAAAATCACTAGCATTGGTACCTCCGATTAATACATATGGAGAACTGCCTGTAAGGTTTAAGTCTAGTAAATTTCCATTGTTTTGTATAGTAAATGTTTTTATAATAGTTCCTCCTGTAACATTAGTATTACCAAAATTAGTATTATCAGAAGGAGATGGAGTAGTGTCTCCACTCACTATTGTTGTTCCGTTTCCTTGTATGTTTATTTCTGGAGCAGTAGTGTACCCATTACCTTGAATATTAAAAGTATATGGGTTTTCGTCGCTATCGTTATTTGCTATAGATACTATTGCTGTTCTTAAGCCTGCAGCACTAGGAGAAAATGTGATTGTAAATGTTGTGTTACCTCCTGCAGAAATTGAACCTGAAGGATTTGCAGTGAGCGCAAAGTCTCCAGGATGTAATCCGGAAATTGAAATATAAGGAGAAGGGTCTGTTAAATTTAAAGTTGCTGATCCTGTGTTTTGAATGGTAAATGTATTTGCATTAGATCCTACAGATACAAATTCAGAACCAAAATCAGTGTCATCAGTAGCCGATGGTGTTGTGTCATTGTTGTTTATGGTGTTACCATTTCCAACTAAGTTAATTTCAGGTTGTGGTGTGCCTGAAGTAATATTTATGGTGTAGTCTTCTACTTCACCATCAAAATTAGTTTCGCATGATGTAGGATCTGAATTATATTTAGCAGAAACACGCATTCTTGTGTTTCCTATTGTTGCTCCAATAGGAACAGTTACACTCAATGGAGAATTATTTGTAGCTCCATTTGTAACATTGTATGCGCTACCCATATCATATTCTTCACCAGAATCACCAAAGCTTCCGTTTTGGTTCCAATCTATCCAAACTTTTGCATGTGCAGAGTAGCTTCCATCGGTATTAACATTGATCGTTAAGTTATATGAATTGCCTTGAGAAACTGAAGTTGAAATATGAGTGAAATCTTCGTAGCCTATATCTTTATTAGGGCCGTCACTGTTGTCTATAGTGTTAAATACAACTCTAGTAACTCCAGTTTCATATGAGGTGTTACCAGATGATGCACAATACGTAATTGAAGGGCTGAAATTCACTACCTGAATCTCATGAGCCATAGTATTACCACTTCTATGAGCCCAATGTGCTGCTTGCGTGGTTGAGTTAAAGTAATAATTACGCCAGCCTCTACCATAGGCTGTACCACCGCCACTAGAGGTAGAGGTACCAATGATTAATGCTTCATTAGTACTGCCTAAACCAGCAGATGAAATATTAATGCTTGTTTCACCAGAAGTATTACTCGTGTTAGTATATCTCGTAACTTGAATATTTGGGTTGTTTACTACGTGAACAAATTGGCGATTGCCATTGGTACGAGCATCATGCTCACTATGAAAAGCCCAAGAAACAGTTTGGTTATTTCCTCCAGGACTCATAACTGGCCAGTTATCTGCGATAGCATCGTCAGTACCATTATCACTCATGTTTCCTCTATGGTGCGTAAAAATCATAGCTTCACTCCAATCAGAAACACTAGCAGTTCCTCCAGAACTTCCATTAGCATTCGTTCGTAAAGTGATGTTACCAGTATCTGTATTTACACTTCCAGAATCACCATGAAGTATGGTCCAGTTGCTACCAGTAAATTCTACCAAAGTGATATAAACAGTCACATTATCAGCATTTGAACCTTTTTGTACACGCATTGTGGATGCGTTTTCAAGATACGCAATTGCTGAACCAGAATCTGAACCAGCCGATGATGCGCTGTTTACAATACCAGTAATAAAAGGAATGCAATCGTTTGCGTTACTAATACCTGTTAAAGATTGAGTAACATTGTTAGTGCCTCCATTTAGTGTAATTGTATATCGACCTCTAACTATAAATTCATTAGCACCTCCTGGAGACCCTGTGTACTCCCAAACAGATGCGTTAAATTTAGTGTTATTGTTAGTTGAATTACCTTCTCTGTAATAAGTGACTGTATTGGTTGCTGTTAATCTAACAGCTCCAGATACATCTCTCCCAGGAGCAGTTGACGAATTTTCGTCAGATCTACCAGCTTGAGCTAATCTGTTGTTATTATTTAATACAAAGGCATTATTTAGAGAAGAAACAGCTGTTATTGATGATGTAGCTCCTGTTCTTGGAACGTTTCTATCAAGATGTTGCACATTGAAATCTTGAGAAAAAGTAATAGTCGAAACTAAAAGTACACATAATATTATAAGGTACTTACATACTGTGAAAGTATAATTTTTCATAAGCGGTTAAATTTTAGTTTGGGACTAACTAATTAATTAAAAGCGATACAAATATATAAAAACACTCCATGAAATGCAAAAAAAACCGATAAAGTGTATTTGTTATTTGTAATTTATTGATATAAAGTTTTTTAAAAAGACTGCAAGCATAATTGTTTGCAGTCTTTCTTTGAGGGCTTAATATATTATTGCTTTACCAATCGCTTAACAAACGACGTATTTGTTTCACTGTCAGTTATTTTTAAAAAGTACGTTCCGCTAGATAATGAATTTAAATTGGTTAAATTTATTTCATTATTTGTAGGGGTTAAGTCTCTTAAATCTAATACTGAGCGTCCGCTAACATCATAAACATTAAGGTTTATATTTGTGTTTATGTTATTCAATTTTATTGAAATATTGCTGTTGAATGGGTTTGGGTAAATCAACACATTGTTTTCATTAAATGTATCTGTGTTTAAAGTTGAATCTATAATATCAATAGTATAATCCTCAACTTCTCCGTAGCTAAATGTTTCACATGGGTCGTCAGCTGTATTTCCTGCACTATTATAATACTTCATTATAACACGCATTCTTGTTGTACCTAATTTGGCATCAGGTGCATTAGGTACTGAAAAGGTTGTGCTTACTGGTGTCGTAGTGGAAGATGCACTTTCCATTATTTTTTCAGACGATTCAAAGGTGCCATTATGGTTAAAGTCAATCCATACTGATACGGCTTCTCTGTATTGAGTACCTGTCCAATATTTGGTAACACTAATATTGTTTCCAGAAGAATTTAAATCTAATGTAAAAACTGTGCTTGTTAAATCTGAATACCCTGAAGATGTAGTTGATTGAGTGTTATTACTGCTACTATTTAGGGTGACATTACTAATGTATTCATCTCCAATATCTCCACCTTCTGCATCACAATAGTTAACACCTGTTGTAGAGAATTGTTGAGAAGTAGAATAACTTGTATTATTAGATCCACAATAAGAGCGAACTTGAAACTCATAAGTTGTTTCAGGGTCTAAACCACTTATTTGATATGGGTTTGTAACACTTGTAACTTCAATCCATGAAGAGGCACCAACTACTCTATATCTAATGTCAAAATCATCAGCAGTAGAAGCTGTCCAAGATGCATTAGTTGAGCTTGAGTCTGTTCCTGTAGTTGTTAAACCAGTAGGAGCTGATGCTGTTAACGGAGTTAAAAGAATATCAGACAGTACTAAAGTTTGATAATCAGAAATTGTTTGATTTGTTAGTGTAAAAGATTGGTAACATGGAGCTTCAAACAAGATGTCGTAAGTTCCAGATTTCACAGGTCTATAATAATCTCCAAAAGGAGCGCTACTTATTGTGTGCGAGCCTACAGCATCGTGACCAACTAGTGTAACTGTTGCTTCTACTGGGTTATTAGACACAGCGTCTTTTACAAATCCTTGAAAACCGTAAGTTCCTTGTATTAAATATTCAATTAAAGCTTCACGGTTATAATCCCAATGATCATCTAATTGTGATGCAGGTATCACTTTAGTATTTGAAAGCTCAATAGTTACTTCTTTACACTGTTTGTAAAAGTTCATGTAATCTTGACGACCACCATATACTTGATACCAATCAGCACCTTCTGTAACTCCTGGCCATTGATAGTTACTATAAGTAGCGTCCATATATCCAGAAGGACTATTGTTTTGACAGTTTACAGCGTACTCTTTACTTACTAAGAAAAACCAATCGCTATCAGCATGATCTGTATGCGTATTATCAAAAGGATAGTTAACAACTTCGGTTCCACCATGAAAATTAGCTGAAAGCACAAAATGATTATCTTCTGCTAAAGCTAAGAAATGTTGGGTTTCAATTTGATATTCTTCTCCATCAGGATGAGCTCCTGCAACATTATCTGGATAGTTTCTATTTAAGTCCACATTATTAGCGTTTGCACGACGTGAGTTTGCTACAGATGTGTTAGAAGCACTATTGTAATAAGTTCCATCTGGATTTGCCATTGGGTTTATCCATATTTCAGAGTTATTGATAAGACTTGTAATTCTAGCATTATCTGGGTGAGATGGTGTTTTATAAGCAGTTATAAAATAATCAATTAAATCTAACATTAAAGGATAACCAGTAATTTCGTCACCATGCATTGAGGAGGTGTACATTAATTTTGGCTCAGCTTCTTCAGTAGCGATGTTGTCAGATAGTTTAATAAATAGTAAGCGCTTGTCTCCACCGCCTACACCTTCAGTGGTTCCGCCAATATCAACTAATTCACAAATATCAGGATGCATTGTAGCAAATGCATACATTTGAGCTTCATAGTCTGCGTAAGTTGGGTAATAAGTTAAAGGAAAAGTTAATGGGTATGAACCTTCAGTCGAGTTTACAGTATTTACCTGATTACTCATAACTATACCATAGGCTTCATTGTCTACTGCGTTTACATTGAAACTAAGGTTTCTTTCTAAAAATAAGTTGAATTGTTGTGTATTAGCCCAAGCATAAACTGTTTTAGTAGAAGGGTCATAATTAAGTATAGATAATTTATCTGTAAACTCTTGAAGTTCAGAAACATCTTCTATTTTAAAATCAAAATAAACTTCTTTTTTCGAATCTAAATATTGTTCGGCTTTTTCTAAGCTAGTTTGCGCTTTGGCATTTATGCCTGCTAAACAAAGTAGCGTTACAAGTAGAAGGGTAGTTTTTTTCATCAGTTTTACGTGTTTAATGAATTATTATGGCGCTAATATATAATTAATTTTTAAAAAACATCCATAAAATGCAAAAAAATCCGATAAAGTGCAATTTTTTAATTAATTCGTAGTATTTCGATTACGTTTTAATGCACTAATAAAAGTTTGCTAAGAGAAGCTTTATTGTTGTTTTCAATCTGTACAATTACTGTACTAGATTGTATATTGTTAATTGTAGTTTTAAAGCTAGAAGAGAAAATGTTTTGCTTTTCAAAAAGTAGTTGACCATTAATACTGTAAACTTTTAACGAGTTAATTGTGGTTGAGTTTTGTGTGTCAATATTAATTTGAGAAGTGTTTTTTATGTATCTAATACTAGCAGATTCTAACCCAAACTCATCAATAGATAATTGTGCTGAGCTATTGGCAAAGTTTATTAAAGAAAGGTCGTTGGTAAAAGTTATATGATACCTGTTTAAGTATTCTCCACTGTAAAGTGAGTTTATATAGTTGCTATCATTAATTGAGGTAAAGGTATCTAAATATGAATCATATACATACACGTCTATTTCGGTTTCAAAATTTTCTAGTGAATTCAATGCAATTTGAATTTCGCCTGAGTTGCTCAAAAACATTCCTAAAGGATATTGTTTTGAAATATCAAACTCGCCTACACCTTGAATGATATAGTTTTGATCGTTAATTCTCCAACTTAAATCATCGGGAAGGTTTTCAATGTTTAAGGCATCATAACCGTAATCAACATCATCAGTAGCTGAATTATCAGAAGTAAAACCTAATAAAAGGTGTCTGGTATAACCTAATGGAGTGACAAAGTCTACTCTAAGACGTTGTATAGTGCTAGATTGAGTTTCTTGGTTGCTAGTGTTTTGGCTATTGGTATTAGCAAATACAGCAATGCTTAGTAATAACACAAGCAGTGTTAAGTAGGTAGTTTTATTCATTTGATTTGGGGTTAAATGAACATAATATGTTTAGTTGCAGGCTAATATATAAGAAATAATCAGTTTTATCTATTAAACGCACAAAAAATCGATGAAATACATAAAAATAAAAAAAGAGCAAGATATCTTGCTCTTTTTGAATAACTTAAAAATTTGGTGCTTTAACTAGTACTTAACAATAACTTTTTTACTGTATGAACTAGTGTTTGTTTCAATTTTTACTACATAGTTTCCTTCAGAAATGTTCTTTACAGGAATTCTTAGTTCATCAGAAAGAGGAAGGTTGGTCATGTTCCATGATTTTACAACCTGTCCAGCAATATTTATCATATAAATTTGCTTAGCATTGATTGATGAAGGTGTTTTAATGTATAACTCATTAGAGTTATGTAAATATTTTACAGTAATATCTTTAAGTTGAGTATCAATTACTGATAGTGAATTGTCTTCGACAAATACAATATTAAACCTACTATTATAATCACCTGCTTCAAGATTAATGTTAAAGTTACTGTAGTTAATTTGAGTATAACTGTCTTCAGTACTGTCATATACAAAAACATCAATGTCTTCATCAAAATTTTCTAAATCAGTTAATGAGATGCTTACATTTCCTTGATCGCTTAGATGGATATTAAGAGGATATGTGTTTAGTTCATCAAACTCGCCAACACCTTGAATAATATAATTGTTATCTTCTATACTCCAAGAAGCATCATTGGTTAGTTGATCTCTATTTTGCGCATCATATCCATAGTCAACACCATCAGTAGCTTCATTATTAGGAGTAAAACCTAACAATAAATGTCTACCAGCATTTTCAGAGGTTGTTACTTTTAATCTTAAGCGTTTAATACCATCATTGTATGCTTCACTTTCACTGTTTTCAGAGTTTAAATTAAGTCCGTTTGACCTCATAAATACAGAAGCTCCACTTGTTTCTTTAACAAAAGTACGCTGAGAGTTATTAAAAGTAATAGTACCACCATCAGCATCAGCTAGTACAAAGAAACCTTGACCAACTGGTACATATCTTTGTGGTATTTTTCCTGTATTACCTGAGCCATTAATTTCAGGAGGTGTTACAGAGGGTACACCACCTAATTTAGTGTAGTATGCGTAAACTCCTTCATATTCAGACAAGTAGTGCGAGTTGTTAGATGGAGCTTGCTCCCAAAATATAAGTGCGCCATCTAATAATGTACTGCTTCCAAGAGGTCCATTATCATCAATAAAAGTATTTGCATCAATTGCTGAAGGATAAGGGTTACCAACTAAAGCAAGATTCAATCCACTTATTGAATGAGTAATAGTACCATTATTTGGTTGTCCTCTAAAGGTGTAAGTTTGATTTGGTGTTGCAGCTCCACTACCTTTTAAGGTAAATCCAAGTCCTACATTTACATTTGATGTAGGGTTAATAGATATCCAAGAGCTGTAATCATTGATAGCACCATTTAGGAAATTATATAACCAATTGCTACTTAATGTAACAGGGTTGGTTGCTCCATTAGCATCATAGCCTGTAGTCCAACTCACAGGATTGTTGCCATCGTAAAGAATACTTCCAATATCATACGTTCTAGAGTTACTAGCGCCTAATGTACTTACAGGGCTTCCCCAATAATTATAATTGTATAGGTTACTTGTTCCTTCTTGATCACGTTCTAATCGTCCTGACCCTGTATAATCAACAATACTATTATTCGGTTGTAATAACTGAGACTCACCAACTAAATCCAGAACACCATCAATTTTTAAGTATTTACTAACGTTTAGCTGTTGGTCATTGGTAATGCTATATCTGTTAGCGTCAACAAGTAAACCTAAAACAGTAGTTGCTCTATTTCCAGATGTTACATCATGTTGAGTTCTTACAATATTCCAGTTTACTAAAGTTCCATTAATACCATTGGTGTTAGGAACTTGTTGTACAGTACCATTTAACCATGTGTTTTGATTGTTCCAAGTCCCGTTTTGATTACTTACATAAGGAAGAGGAGAAGTTTCTTGCTGCGTTGAATTTATGTTTAATAGATTACCATTAATTCCGCCAAGGTTTGCATTTAATAGACCTCCAGTAACATCAAAGGCTTGATTCATTTGATAATAAGCATCAAGATTTGCCCAGGTTAATCCAACAATATCTAAACCTAAAACAGAACCTCTAACATTTGCACCATTTTGCTCAATTTCTTGATTCATCATTTCACGAATTTGGGTAGCTGTAAGTGCTGTATTCCAAATACGCAATTCATCTAGCCAACCGTTAAAATGGTTAGTTGGTATGTTAGTGCTTCTGTCCATTGCACCTAATAAAAATCTTCTGTTGTTTGCGTTAGGAGCACCACCTGTGTTACTGTTTATTTCAACACCATCTACATAAAGCCTATATGTTGAACCATCAAATGTAACAGCTGTATGATACCATCTGTTAGTGGTTAATCCAGTTGCTGAAACTTGTCCGCCACCATTCCATCTAAACGATAGTGTATTATTTACTAATCTTAAATCAAAACCAGTACTTAAGTTAAGCGCATTCCTTTTAGAATAAATAGTCTTGATGGTTCCAAGTGCATTTGGTTTTACCCAAATTTCTATACTGAAAGGACCGTTAAGATCAAAATTATCATTGAATGAAACTGTATCATCAATACCATCAAAATCAATATTATTACCACAGTTAGGGAAACTAATATTAGCCAAAGTGGCTTGTGAATTACCGCAAGGAGAAGGATTTGTAATAGTCCATATAATACTGTACGTGCCACCACTTTCACCTATAAATGTAGCATTAGGGTCATTTACGTTAGAAAAACTAAAACTATGTCCAGTACTTGAAGTTGCTGACCATTGACCAGAACCATTTCCTGATAAAGTAATTTGAGCAGTACATCCAGTAGCAGGAACCGCAATAGATGCTGATGCTGTTGTAAATGGAACTATAGTATAGGTAACAGAGTCAGATGTGTTACTACAAGGAGCCATGGCTGAATTTGTAGTATAAGTCAATGTTACACTACCATTAGTAATATCATTAGCTCCTAACGTATAAACAGCATTAGGATTGTTGTTATTGAAAGTTCCATCACCAGACGAAGACCAAGTGGCAGTTGTGCTTCCTCCTAAGGTTGCGTTAAGGTTAATGCTACCACTTGTTTCACAAATGGCTTGGTTAGTACCTGCATCAACTACAGGTAATGGGTTGATAGTAACAACTTTTGAATCTACTGCTACACCACATGGTCCTGCAGGATTGTTTGTCGTATAAGTTAAAGTAACTGAGCCATTAGTTATATCAGCAGCACTTGGAGTGTAGATTCCAGATGAGAAGTTACCAGTTCCTGATGTGCTCCAAGTAGCTGAAGTAGCACTTCCACTATAGTTAGCAGAAGATAAGTTCACAACATCTCCTTCACAAATGGTTACATCGTTTCCAGCATTAACAGTAGCCGCTTGATTAATCGTTATAGTTATAGTGTCGCTTGCTGAACCACAAGGTCCACTAGGGTTATTTGTGGTATAGGTAAGCACTACACTTCCGTTTGTTATGTCAGAAGTTCCAGGAGTATATATGTTGCCAACAAAGCCACCATCACCTGCTGTACTCCATGAAGCAGAAGTAGCACTTCCTCCATAAGAAGCTGAAGATAGCGTTACAGACTCTCCTTCACATATCGTTTGATCAACACCAGCATACACTGTAGCTAAAGGATTTATTGTAACTACCATAGTATCGCTATCGCTAGGACATATTCCATCACTAGGTGTGTTTGTTGCTGTAAGTGTTACCGAACCATTAAAGATATCACCAGCACTTGGTGTATATGTGTTACCAGAAAAGTTACCTGATCCAGAAGTCGTCCACGTTACTACAGCGTTTGTTCCTGAATAAGTAGTTGAAGAAAGGTTAACGGTTTCTCCTTCACAAATTGTAATATCGTTAGGAGCAGTCACTGAAATAGGTTCGTTTACTGTAATGGTTACAGACTCTCCAGAAATAGGAGTTGGGCATCGGTTATCATTAAGAGTGTTATTTGGATAGCTAGGAAAAGTGTTTTGATGGTATCTACTTCTGTTTAATGTGTAAGTTGTTGTTACAGTAGGGGAAACAGTCATTGAAAAGGTTCCATCAGGTTGAACATCATACCATGTATTTCCACTACCATCATCAATTCTTATTTGACTATCAGGAGAACCTTCAAATGTGATTGTAGTGCTATCTCCTTGACAAATAGTAGTGTCCGTTGAGGTTATTTCAGCCTCAGTTGGTTCTAAAATGTGAATTTCTAAATTATCAACGACATCAGTACAAGCTGTACTGCTACCTATCATTGTAATTGTAATAATATCACCTCCTTGAGCATTTGTTGGTAAATAGTATACGCTATCTTCAGCGTAATCAGTTATGTCAACACAGTTGTAAGGAATCCAATCACCAAACCAACAGCTGCCAAAAACCTCAATTCCAGAGCAATAGTAATCACATTCTTGACCTATTATTTGAGTTGAAAAGTAACCAGTGCCATTTAAAGCATTATTATCTGTCCAAGTCCAGTTTTCATAATTTAATCCACCATTGTCGCCATACATTTGTATTTCAGTGGTTCCCTCGCAAACGTAAATTATGTCTGTATCTCCTGTGGCATCATCAGGAGTGAACACTTCTATATCAATATTTCCTAAAGGCCAAACAAGGATAAGCCCACCTTGAGGAGTTGAGGACCCACAAGGATTATTGGCAGTAACATAAACTCGATAAGGAAATAGTTGTGGAGTTGCAGTCACCATCACATCAATATCGTTACTATTTGGATTGGCTGATATTATATTGAAAAAAGCATCAGCAGGTGCACCTCCAGAAGTTGTGAAAGTCCAAGTATAAGATTCAACATTAGAATCAGGTGGTACTTGTAAGTTTATTGCTTGAGGAGGAGTACAAACATTTGCAACGTTATAATCATTGTTTATTAAGTTTGGTTGTGAAGGTGCTCCATTAAAAACTTTTATTATACCATCTATTGTAACATCAGGTCCACATCCTTGTGCGGTTACGGTATAGGAATGTGTTCCAACCTGTGTAGAACTACCTTGTATAGTTAAAATTCCTGTTCCTGAATTATAAGAGCCTGTAACTCCAGTTGGTAAACCTGTTACAGTGACTCCAGTAGATCCAATACCTACCTGGAATTCTATAGGAGTCATTGCAGAACCATTATTGCAAAGACCTTCATAGGCATCATCTGAAATTAAATCAAGTGTAACATTAGGGTTCACGGTAATTGACCCTGAAGCTGTAGCTGTACCGCAGCCAGTTGTTGTAATATTATAATTAAAAGTTCCTGTTTGGGTAGTAGAACCACTTATAGTTAAAATACTTCCTACATAAGAACTTGTTATGCCAGTTGGTAAACCTGTTACGGTTATAGAAGGAGCATCAGTGATATTATATGTAATATTAACTAAACTATCTCCATTACAAATTGTTTGATTGTTATTAGCTGAAGTTAATGAAATTGTAGCATCAGGTGTTACAGTCATTGTTAAACTTTCAGTAGCAGGTATAGGAGTAGCGCAAGTAGCGTTTGATGTCACAGAAACTGAGATGATATCTCCATTATTAATGGCTGAGGAACTGTAAGAGTTGGTATTTGTTCCAACAGGGTTACTATTAACATACCATTGATAAGAAGGGTTAGAGCCTCCATTTGTTAAACCTGTAACAAAAAAGGTTAAATTATCTCCATTACAAGCAGGATTAGCTGATGCGTTTAAGTTGAAGGATACAGGTAAAAGTGGGTTAACAGTCATAGTAATTGTATTACTGCTCACTGCTGTAGCACATACCGAAACACTTGAAGTCATTTCAACTGATACTTGATCATTGTTGGTGAGTGTACTTGTAGTAAAAGTATTACTATTGTTTCCTACAGAACCACCATTAACAAACCATTCATACGATGGAGTTGCTCCACCATTAACAGGTGTAGCAGTAAAAGTTACTGCTTCACCAGCACAAACAGGGTTGTTGTTTACACTTATAGAAACTGAGGCACCTTGAGAAGCATCGGTTATGGTTACCGTTGCAGTACAAGAATCAGAGTTTCCTGAACCATCAGTCACTGTTAATGTTACTGTGTTTGTTCCAATATCATTACAATCAAAAGTAGTTTGCGACAATGTCATATTTGAAATAGAGCAATTGTCTGTTGAACCGTTGTCTATATCATTAGCAGTAATTGTTGCTAAGCCTGTTGTTGGGTTTAACTGTAAACTTAAATTTTGACATATTACATTTGGTGCTTCATTGTCAACTACAGTTACAATTTGAGTGCAAGTAGTTGAATTACTATATCCATCATTTGCTGTCCAAGTTACTATCGTTTGACCTAGAGGGAAAATAGCAGGCGCATCATTACTATAACCAACACCACAGTTATCATCTACTGTTGGAGTACCTAAGCTTACACCACTAGCAGTACAAAGTCCAGTATCAGCATTTACAGTAATATCTCCAGGACAAGTAATCGTAGGAGGTGTTACGTCATTTACAGTTATAATTTGAGTACATTGACTACTGTTTCCTGCTAAATCAGTTACAGTCCAAGTAACTGTTGTATTTCCTAGAGGGAATGTAGCTGGTGCATTATTTGTGATGGTGTCAATGCTACAGTTATCATTAACGGTTGGGCTGATTAATGTTACGCTAGTTGCTTCACAATTGTTATCAGCGTCTACTGTGATATCAGAAGGACAGGCTATTGTTGGGTTTTCATTATCATTAACTGTTACTGTAAACGAACAAGACGTTGTATTACCAGCTGTGTCTTCAATTTCAAATGTGTTTGTAGTAGTTCCTACAGGAAATGCACTTCCTGAAGGTAAACCTGCGGTTTGAGTAATAGTAACTGAACCGCAATTATCAGAACCAGAAGGAGCTGCATAAGTTACGATAGCTGAACATAGTCCAGTGTCATTAGTTGTTGTAATGTTGCCAGGGCAATTTATAGTTGGGTTAGTAACATCATCAATAACCACGTTTTGAGTTTGTGTAGATGTATTTCCGTTTCCATCATCATAAGTCCAAGTCACTACAGTTGTACCTTGAGTAGCGATTGGTAAAGAGGCATCATGAGTTACAGTTACCGTACCACCACAGTTGTCAGTAGCTGAAGGAGGCGTTAAAGTAGTCACTTCACATTCAGCAGTTACATCGGCAAGCGTCGCCACATCAGGAACAGGAGCAGTAATATCATCAATAATCACGTTTTGAGTTTGAGTAGATGTATTTCCGTTACCATCATCATAAGTCCAAGTTACCACAGTTGTACCTTGAGTAGCAATTGGTAAAGAGGCATCATGCGTTACCGAAACAGAGCCACCACAGTTATCAGTAGCTGAAGGAGGCGTTAAAGCTATCACTTCACATTCAGCAGTTACATCAGCAAGTGTCGCTACATCAGGAACAGGAGCGGTAACATCATCGATAATCACGTTTTGGGTTTGAGTTGATGTATTTCCGTTTCCATCGTCATAAGTCCAAGTTACCACAGTTGTACCTTGAGTAGCAATTGGTAAAGAGGCATCATGTGTTACCGTTACAGCACCACCACAGTTATCAGTAGCTGAAGGAGGTGTTAAAGCAGTCACTTCACATTCAGCAGTTACATCAGCAAGCGTCGCCACATCAGGAATAGGAGCAGTAATATCATCAATAACCACGTTTTGAGTTTGTGTAGATGTATTTCCGTTTCCATCATCATAAGTCCAAGTCACTAAAGTTGTACCTTGAGTAGCGATTGGTAAAGAGGCATCATGAGTTACAGTTACCGTACCACCACAGTTGTCAGTAGCTGAAGGAGGCGTTAAAGTAGTCACTTCACATTCAGCAGTTACATCGGCAAGTGTCGCCACATCAGGTACAGGAGCAGTAATATCATTTATAACTACATCTTGAGTTTGAGTAGATGTATTTCCGTTTCCATCATCATAAGTCCAAGTCACTACAGTTGTACCTTGAGTGGTAATCGGTAAAGTCGCATTATGTGTTACTGTTACAGAGCCACCACAGTTATCAGTAGCCGAAGGAGGTGTTAAAGAAGTCACTTCACATTCAGCAGTTACATCAGCAAGCGTCGCCACATCAGGAACAGGAGCAGTAACATCATCAATAACCACGTTTTGGGTTTGTGTAGATGTATTTCCGTTACCATCGTCATAAGTCCAAGTTACCACAGTTGTACCTTGAGTAGCGATTGGTAAAGTGGCATTATGAGTTACCGTTACAGTACCACCACAATTATCAGTAGCTGAAGGAGGCGTTAAAGCTGTCACTTCACATTCAGCAGTCACATCAGCAAGCGTCGCCACATCAGGAATAGGAGCAGTAATATCATCAATAACCACGTTTTGAGTTTGTGTAGATGTATTTCCGTTACCATCATCATAAGTCCAAGTCACAACAGTTGTACCTTGAGTAGAAATTGGTAAAGTGGCATCATGCGTTACCGTAACAGAGCCACCACAGTTATCAGTAGCTGAAGGAGGTGTTAAAGCAGTCACTTCACATTCAGCAGTTACATCAGCAAGCGTCGCCACATCAGGAACAGGAGCAGTAACATCATCAATAATCACGTTTTGAGTTTGTGTAGATGTATTTCCGTTACCATCATCATAAGTCCAAGTCACTACAGTTGTACCTTGAGTAGTAATTGGTAAAGAGGCATCATGAGTTACAGTTACCGTACCACCACAATTATCAGTAGCTGAAGGAGGTGTTAAAGCAGTCACTTCACATTCATCCGTTACATCAGCAAGCGTCGCCACATCAGGAACAGGAGCAGTAACATCATCAATAACCACGTTTTGGGTTTGTGTAGACGTATTTCCGTTACCATCGTCATAAGTCCAAGTTACCACAGTTGTACCTTGAGTAGCGATTGGTAAAGTGGCATTATGAGTTACCGTTACAGTACCACCACAATTATCAGTAGCTGAAGGAGGCGTTAAAGCTGTCACTTCACATTCAGCAGTCACATCAGCAAGTGTCGCTACATCAGGAACAGGAGCAGTAACATCATTTATAACTACATCTTGAGTTTGGGTAGACGAGTTTCCGTTCCCATCATCATAAGTCCAAGTCACTACAGTTGTACCTTGAGTGGTAATCGGTAAAGTCGCATTATGTGTTACTGTAACATAGCCACCACAGTTATCAGTAGCTGAAGGAGGCGTTAAAGCTGTCACTTCACATTCATCCGTCATATCAGCAAGCGTCGCCACATCAGGAACAGGAGCAGTAACATCATCGATTTCTATGTTTTGTATAACATCTATATAATTTCCATTACCATCATCAAAATTCCAAGTTATAGTATACGTTCCTTGAGTGTTAAATGTTGTTGCGTCAGAAGTTGTTCCTGTTATGATAGTACCACAATTATCAGTTGTTGTTGGAGCTGTAACAGTAGCATTACACTCAGCAGTTATATCTGTTAATGCAGGTGTGTCAGGATTGATAGTGTCCACAACTGTTACTGTTGTAGTGCAAGTGTCAGTCTGACCTAAAGAATCTTCAGCGGTCAAGGTAACAATTACAGGGCTTCCAATATTGGAACAGTCAAATGAGTTGACATCAATTGATAAAGTAGGAGTGTCAAAGTCATCAGTAGAACCATTATTGATATCAGTAGTGTTTATTGATGCGTTACCTGTAGCGTCTAGATAAACTGTTAGTGTAGCAATACAGTTAGCAGTTGGCGGATTATCTGCTCTAAAAGTAGCTCTGTAGTTAGCGCCACCATTGCTAGCGTAGTGAGTTCCATCAGGAATATTGTCACTATTTGTATCGTATTCTGACCTAGTATAAACTTCAAGGTAATAATCACCTGAAGGTAATCCGTTTAAAATATTAATATTAGCACCTGAAGATTCCCAAGTTTGATCTATACTGTTTCCGCCACAATGATTAGAAGTTCCGTCATCAGTGTTAAATAAAATTTCGTGAGGAATAAAAGCTGAAGGAGCATCACTTATCAAATAAACCCTGTAGTCCAACCAGCTATTTAAAATATTATCGCTAAAGCATTTATAAGTTTGATTTTGAGCACCATTAAGTATTAAACTATTTGATGAGGTAAAAGTTCCAAGATTTAAACCATCAAAATCTTGGTTTCCTGTATTTGCTTGTAAATCATAAAAGGTGTTTCCAGAACTGTTGATATCTAGTATTAAATAACTCTCGTATATGTTGGATTGACCAATGCTTAAATTAGAAATCAAAGCAATTACAATTGCAATGATGCGAAGTAAATATTTTTTCATTTTAGCTATAATTTGTACAAACTATGTGTCTTTGTTTTAAAAAATGGGGCTAATTGTTTAGTTGTTAAATAGCTATTAATTGTATAAATAAAAGGGAATGGCCAAATTTATTGTCAATATAACCTTACACGAAAAA
Organism: Meridianimaribacter sp. CL38; assembly: GCF_004328055.1. Lineage (NCBI taxonomy): Bacteria > Pseudomonadati > Bacteroidota > Flavobacteriia > Flavobacteriales > Flavobacteriaceae > Meridianimaribacter > Meridianimaribacter sp. CL38. The sequence continues at coordinate 380,336 of NZ_QKWS01000004.1, forward strand.
TACTCGTTGAAATGCTTATTTATACTTTGACGGTTGTTAAAAAAAATAGAGAAAAACTATTCTTCGATAAAATGCAATTTTACCCGATGATTATCAAGAGGGTAATTATTTGTCAATCAGAAGTGTAGAGTAGGTTTGTTAAACTGTATTAAAGTGCGAAATTGAGTTAAAATACTAACGTGATTTGATAATTTAATACTTAATTAATCTGCAAAACTAGGAGCTTAAAAAGATTTTTGTAAATTTATAATCCCTTCCCTATATACTAATAGTCATTTTAAATGATGGGTTAATAGCATGGAGTTTAGTCAACTTCATTTTTAACTCTAAAATATTAATTATGGCTCAATTAGATACTTCAAAGTATAATGTAAAAAATAACTCCAATTATTCTTTTGCAGCGTTTCCGGATGCGAAAATTTATCCTGATGAAAATGAGGATGGAAAATGGACTCAACACCTTCTTTTTGGTGATTATATAAGTATAGTCGATTTAGAAATTGTTAATAGTCATGTTAAGGTAAAATCAAGAAATAAATTAGGTTGGATACACATTAACGATCTTCAAAAAGAACGTGTTCTAGAAGTCAACTTTGTAGATATAGGTCAAGGCGATGGGTGTCATTTAATCACTCCTAATGACGAACATTATCTCATCGATGCTGGTAAAGGCGATAATATGTATCGCTATTTGTATTGGCGATTTAACTTAGATAAAAACACAGCGTTGCCCTTTAAGTTTAAAGCATTATTGAGTCATCCTGATAATGATCATTTTTTAGGGTTTTCACAAATTTTTGAAGCTCCAGCGGTTGAGTTTGATAAAATTTATCACAGTGGCATAGTTCAAAGACCAAAGCGTACTGATAAAGGCTGGAACACTCAATTAGGCAAAAAAGAAGAACTTTCTGATGGTAAAGATTACATAACAACGTTGCTGTTTTCAGATAATGAAGTAAAAAGTGTATTGAGTGATGACGAAAACTTAAGCGGTAGCGGTTCACAATATTGTAAAACTATTTTTAAGACATTAAATCAACTACAAGACCCAGAGTTTATAGGGTTAAATAGTAGTGACGGATTTATAGTAGGTGATGGTTCTGATACAAGTTTTTCATTAGAAGTGTTAAGTCCAATTCTTACAAATATTGACGGAAAAAAAGCATTGCCATACTTTGGTAGTCAAGGAAAAACCAAAAACGGACATTCAGTATTATTAAAGCTAAAGTACAAAAAGCTCAAAGTACTATTAGGTGGCGATATAAATGAAGAAGCTGGCGAGTATATTAATGCATGTTTGGGTGATGAAGCGTCTGATAAACTTCAAGTTGATATTGCAAAAGCGTGCCATCATGGAAGTCATTTGTTTAATTATGAATTTTTAGAGCATGTTAATGCATTAGGAACTGTAATCTCTAGTGGTGACGATGAAAACTATAGTCACCCAAGACCTGATACTTTAGGTGCAATAGGAAAAACAGGATATAGTAAAAAACCTTTGATTTTTAGTACTGAGTTGGCTAGATCCAATAAAGAGTTCTCAACAGCTACAATACCAGAACTGGTTTTAAAATACCAAACATGGGAGCGAGCTCAAAAAGATTATGAAAACTTACTCAATAATTTTGTAGATACACCCGAAAATGAACAAGCTATAAAGGCGCTTAAAGAGGATGCTACAAAAAAATATAAAGAGATTAATTCTTACTTAACAAGACATGGTATGATTAACCTAAGAAGCGATGGACATAAAATGATTGTGGCCCAAAAGCTTGAAAAAGATTCTAATCATGGTAAGTATGATATTTATGAATTTGAATATAGCGATACCGAAAAACGTTTTGTGAGAATTTAAAAATTAAACCTATAGTCAAAGTGTTGAATTGACTTAAAATTAATATACAACAAATGTTAATTTAATAAGAATTTAACTACATTTATTTTTTCTAAGCCATTTAATATCATTTGCTTATGAATAAAAATACATTCCATTTGCTTGCAATAGCGTTTTGCATAGTGTGTTGTTTATTTAGTGTCTTTAATATGAATAAAGACGTTTTTACTCAGTCACTGTACAATAAAGATTTAATTAGTTTAAACAATGCAATGATGCCAAACGCTACTATTGATGGAGATGCAGACGTGTGTCTTAACGATAGTCCTAATCCGCAAGTTACATTTACAGGCTCTAATGGAACTACACCTTATACCTTTACCTATACTATAAATGGTGGAGCGTCTTTAACGGTTTCTACAACTGGTAGCAATAATTCGGTAGCTCTTAATGCAAGTACAGCAACAGCAGGAACGTTTGTTTATGAGTTAATCTCAGTGACTGATGCTAATGGAGACGCAACTAACGAAAATGGCACAGTAACAATAGTTGTCGGGACACCTCCTACAGTAGATTTTACATTTAGTAATAATGGAGCTTGCTCAGGAACACCAGTTGTATTTACGCCTAATGTAACAGGAAATGGACCTTATACTTACGATTGGGCTTTTGGAGATGGAGATTCTTCAACTGCTCAAAATCCATCTCACGAATATGTAGCTGAAGGCTGTGGGTTTTCTACTTTTTCAGCAACTCTTACTGTAACCGATACTAATGGATGTACAGCGTCTATTTCTAAAACCATTAGTGTTGAACAAAAGCCAAATATGAGTTTTGAAGATTTAGATGCACAATTTAGTCCACCTTTTGATAATTGTGGAAATAACACATCAGATCCAGAATATACTGTAAACGTTGGGAATACCTCACCTTCAGATAGCTGTATCGTATCTTATGACATTGATTGGGGAGATGGCACAACAGAAACTAACGTGACGTTTCCGCTTTCGCATACTTATTTGGAGTTAGGGTCTTTTAATATGGTTGTTACTGGTTATAGCGATACAGGCTGTATAAATACCGAAACGATTTTAATTAAAAATTCAAGTAATCCAGTAGGAGCGATTGAAATTCCTGGAAATACAGTAAACCTTTGTTTGCCTGTGTCTCCAATAGATTTTGCTATTGGGTCTTGGGGAATTAACCCACCAGACACTGTATACTATGTTAATTATGGAGATGGCACCCAAGTTACTTACACGCAAACACAGTTAGAAGCATCTACATATTATAATGCCTCAAATCCTGCTGCATCACAAAATTATCCAATACCACATACCTATACTGAATCTAATTGTCCAAGTCCAAACTATACAGTCTTTTTGAGTATTGTGACCTCTTGCGGACAAACCGATTTAACAGCAGGACCAATTATTATATTAAGTAAGCCTGATGTAGATTTTGAATTTGAATCGCCTGCTTGTGTAGATGTACCTGTTCAATTTACTAATTTAACCACAGGAGGTTATAACCAAAACTGTACCACAAACTCACTGTATTATTGGGATTTTGGAGATGGCAATACGTCTACCGATGAAAATCCGTCGCACACTTACACTGCAGCAGGAACTTTTAACATTACCTTATATGCCGAAAATTTTTGTGGTGAAACCGATGAAATAATTAAAACCATTTGTGTAGAACCAGAACTAGTAGCCGACTTTACATTAGATGCTAATAATGGTTGTGCTCCATTTATAGTAGCTGCTACTAATACTACAGATACATCTATGACTTGTAGTGCTGAAACGTATTTATGGGAAATAGCTTATACACCTGATTTCTGTGGTACTACTGAATCTTGGAGTTTTACTAATGGTACAGACGAAAATTCTGTAAACCCATCGTTCCAATTTGATAATGCAGGAATATATACAATAACACTAACTGCAACTAATGCTTGTGGAAGTAGCACAATATCTGAAATAGTTGAAGTTAAACAACCTCCAGCAGCGACCTTAAATCCAGTTACTGATAGTTGTGGGACAGCTTCTGTAAATCCTGTAGCAACAGTTGTGTCTTGTGCTCCAGCATCTGAAACGGTCACTTACAGTTGGAGCTTTCCTGGAGGTGTTCCTGCAACGTCCAATACACTTAACCCAGGAACCATTGCTTATAATACAATAGGTAACTACACAATAACATTCAGTGTTACTAATAGTTGTGGTACAACAACAGTAACTCAAGATTTTTCGGTTAATGAAACACCTACAATTACAAATACCAATTTAACGCAATCCATTTGTTCTGGAGTCGAAACCGCAGCTATTAACTTAACGTCTGATAATAGTGCTACAACATACAGTTGGGTATCAAATAATCCTGCAGGTTTAACAGGATATGTGCCATCAGGAACTTCCGATGTAATTCCTGCTCAAACACTTGTAAATAACACATCTAATCCAATCATTCTTATTTATACAGTAACACCTGATATTAATGGTTGTAATGGAGCTCCAGTAGATTTTGAAATCACAGTAGAACCTGCACCATTAATCACAGATCAACCCATACCAAATTCGGTATGTTTAAATGGAACACCTGATGATTTGTCGGTAACCATTCAAGGAACAGGAACACCAAACTATCAATGGTATCAAAATACGGTTAACGATACTACAACAGGAACACCTATTGCAGGTGCAACTTCAGCAACATATACACCACCAACAGATACTGTTGGAGAGATGTATTATTATGTCGTAATTACGTTTTCAACTGGTGGTTGTAATGAGATAACGTCTAATGCAGCTCTAGTTGAAGTAGTTAATTCTTCTCAAATTGATGTTGAGCCTATTGCTACGCAATCTGTTTGTGTTGGTGGTCTAGCAGATGAGTTGTCTGTAGTCACTTCAGGAGGAACAGGAACAATTTCATACCAATGGTTTAGTAACACTACTAGTAGTACAACAGGAGGAACACCAATTGCAGGTGCGACAATGGCAAATTATACACCTCCAGCATATACAACAGCTGGAAATTATTACTATTATGTTGAGGTTGTGTTTACAGCAAGTGGATGTGCAGGTTTGGTAAGCGATGTAGCAGAAGTGGTAGTGGTTGATGATCCTGTAGTAACAACGCAACCTATTGCATCTCAAAGTTTATGTCAAAATACCAGTGTACAAAATTTAGAAGTTGTTGCTAATGGAGGTTTAGGAACAGTGAGTTATCAATGGTATGTAAATACTGTAAATAGTAATACAGGAGGAACCCTAATTGTAGGAGCAACAAGTAGCACTTACACACCACCAGTTGATACTGTAGGCACGTTTTACTATTACTGCGTGGTGCAGCAAGATGTGTCTGGTTGTGAGGTAGTAAGTGATACTGCTGAAGTTGAAATTAGTGCAGGCGCGCAATTTACAACTCAACCAATGTCTGATGTATTATGCTTAGGAGAAACAACAGCAACGCTTCAAGTAGCTTACGTAGACGGAACAGGAACTCCAACATACCAATGGTATGAAAATACAGTTAATGACACCACAACAGGAACAGCTATTGCAGGAGCAACAACAGCAAGTTATTTACCTGATGTGTCTTCTGTGGGAACCACATTTTATTACTGTATTATAACGTTTAATTCAGGTGGTTGTTCAGAGTTGATTTCTGCAGTTGCTGAAATTACTGTTAACGAAACACCAGATATTAGCGATGCAACAGTGTTAATTTGTAGTGGTAACGCGTTTGTACACAATCCAGATGCTACCAATGGAGATACAGTACCAGCAAATACAATGTATACTTGGTCTACGCCAACGGTTACTCCTGCAGGAAGTAGTGTTGGTGCTTCTGAGCAGTTAACGCCTGTAGCTTCAATAACACAATTTTTAGAAAACACAACAGTTAATCCTTCTACTGTAACTTATACAGTTACGCCTATTTCAGGAAATTGTGTAGGAGCAAATTTTGAAGTGATAGTTACTGTAAATCCTTCAATTTCTGTAACTACAACAGTTATTAATAATACCTGCTTTGAGTCTAATAATGCGTCAATAGAAATTGATATTGTTGGAGGTGTGCCTTTTTCAACAGGAAATCCTTATAATATCGATTGGTCAGGACCTAACGGATTTACAAGTACTAACGAAGATGTTTTTAATCTAGAAGCAGGAACTTATGTGCTTAACATAGAAGATGATGGAGGTTGTCCTTATACCGAAATTTTTGAAATTATTGAACCAGATGAGCTTGTGTTTAGTGCTGTCAATTTTGATCCTGATACAATATCTTGCTTTGGTGCAAATGATGGGTCAATAGGTATTGATATTTCAGGAGGAACAATGCCTTACACCTATAACTGGACGCTTAATGGAGGTCCTTTTTCAACGGATGAAGATGTAACAAATTTAGGTCCTGGAGTGTACGAAGTTTCAGTAACCGATGGTAATAGCTGTGGACCAATAACTCAAGAGTTTGTTATTGATGAACCTCCTTTGTTAACGGTAAGTTTACTAGACCAAACCAATGTGTTGTGTTTTGGAGATAATACAGGTGCTATTACAATTGAAGCTTCAGGTGGTCGACCAGACTATACTTTTTCTTGGGTTGGACCAAACGGTTATGCGAGTACTAACCAAGATATTGATACTTTATTTGCTGGTTTATATACAGTAACGGTTACAGATAGTTCTAACTGTATTGCTGTTTTAGAAGTTACGATTATTCAAAATGATGAAATAAATATTGATGTGACAACTACCGAAATAGAGTGCTATGGAGATAATAATGCATCAATTACAATCAATAACATTTCAGGAGGTGTTCCGCCTTACGACATCGCTTGGAGTAATTTTGGTACAGGTAATAGTCAAACAAACCTTTCTGCAGGAATTTATACCATTACAATTACTGATGCTGAAAACTGTCAAAGAGATGTTCCGATAGAAATTGAAGAAGCTCCAGTTTTTCTAATAGACCCTGTTGTTACTCAAATGTCTTGTGCAGGAGAAAACGATGCAAGTATAGCTTTAAATTTAGTTGGAGGAATTGACCCTGTTACGGTCGATTGGAATGACGACCCAACAGCAGGAGTGGAGCGTAATAATTTAGCACCTGGGACGTATACAGTTACTATTACTGACGGAACACCATGCGTCATTCAAGAAAGTTTTACAATTTTTGATATCAATCCTTTGGTACTATCTGCCAACATTACTAATGCGCTTGATTGTGATGATACCAACAGTGGTGCAATAAATTTACTCATTCAAGGAGGTACACCACCATTTGATGTGTTATGGTCTAATGGTGCAACTACCGAAGATTTAAATAGCATACCTCCAAATACCTACACAGTTGTAGTTACTGACGCTAATGGTTGCGAAATTCAAGGAAGCTGGGACGTAACAAGGTTTGAACCTCTAGAGTTGCAAGTCGAAACACAGTCTGATGTAGATTGTGAAACACAAACTGTTAACCAAACATTTGTAGCTATGGCAAGCGGAGGAGTGCCACCATTTCAATACAATTGGTCAAGCGGTACAGTTAGTGGAGCAAACAATGAATTAATGACTACTGATATTAACGGACTAGTGCTTTTAGAAGTTGTAGATAGTCAGGGTTGTACGACCAATTATAGTTTTAATGTAGACATCCCAGTTTTAGGAAACCCAGGATTCGAGACTACGTCTTTTGGGTTTGAAAACTATGGAGTGTATGCTATTAGCGACCCTATACAGTTTACAAATACTGCAACTGGCGATTTTGAAAGCATTCTGTGGGATTTTGGAGATGGCAATTTTTCAGCTGAAGAAAATCCAACACATACCTATTTAGAAGTAGGAAACTATGTGGTTACGCAAACAGTAACCTATCCGTTTGGATGTGTATACACCCATACAATAACGCTTATTGTTGAACCTGGTTATAAACTTATAATGCCTAATGCATTTACACCTAATGAAGATACTTTAAACGATTATTTTGGACCTGTTTATGTAGGCTTAAACACCTTAGAAATTAACATATATGATACTTGGGGAAGCCTTATCTACTCAGAGTCTGGAGACGATATTAGAGGTTGGGACGGAAAAGTAAAAGAAGAAGAAGCCGAAAACGGAAACTATTACTACACCTTTTCTGCCAAAACATTTTATGGCGATACGGTTACAAAACAAGGTGCATTTGTATTTATTAAATAGAGCGTTATAATGAGGATAAAAAAATCACTACTAACTATTTTATTGTTTTTATTTGGATATGTTGCACGTGCACAAGATCCTATTTTTACACAATCATTTTTTGTGCAAGAAACCTTAAACCCTGCGTTTTCAGGGTTTGAAGATAACGGTCGAACCCATTTAGGGCTGTTACACAGAACACAATGGCCTAATTTGGACTTAAAAATCAACACGCAGTACTTTTTTTGGAATAAATCTATAGAATACGGTTCAGGACAAGGGTTTGGTTTTGGACTCAGTGGATTAAGGCACCACGAATCGTTTACCAATTATTCACACCATCAAATCAATGCCAATTATGCGCATAGAGTTAACCTTAATGGAGGTTGGTATTTTAGACCTGCAGTTGAGGTAGGAGCAGGTTTTAAAGACTTTAGGTTTAGTTCCCTAACACTTGCTGACCAAATCAATATCAATACAGGAACAGTAAGCTCAACATCAGTAGACCCTTTAGCATTAAATAATGACAACGTCTTCTTTTTAGATATCTCTTCAGGAATTGTTTTTGAAAAAGAAGAGCATAACGGAATCGCCTATTGGTTTGGGGCTTCCGTAAAGCATCTTAATAGACCTAATATTTCTTTTGTACAAGGTGAAAATCTTCCTTTAGATATTTTTTATTCACTTCATGCGACCTATCGTTTTCCCTTTTTAAACGATTATAGTATAATGTTGACAACCAATTACATGCAACAAGGCGAGTACAATCGTTTAGATTTAGGTGCAATGTTTCAGGTTAATCAGTTTTTAGCTGCAATTACTGCGGCTTCAAACCCAAATGGAAGTAGCTCTAATAGTCATTTGTTAACTTCAGTAAACGCGTTTTTTGGTTTGGAGTACACTGATTTTAGATTTGGAGTGTCGTACGATTTCAATACATCTCAAATAGGAAGAACAAATGGCGTGTATGAGTTGTCAGTTACCTATTTATCAAGATGTCGTAGTTGTACTACCCAAAGAGGCAGAAAAAGATAATGCTTGAGAAATAAATTAGTATATCAAATAAAAACCCCAAATTATAATTTGGGGTTTCCTTTTATAGCGATACTCAGAAAAGATTAGACTATTCACAAATATGAGTTTTTATCATGTATTTTGTAATGGGTTTTAGGGTTTTACCAGTTTCAGGATGCAATCCCAAATCAGTAAAATATTCTAATTGTTTAGCACGGTTTTTTCCATACCAAATTTTTACACTACCATCATCATTAAAAAAAGCATAATTACAATCCGGAAGAACCTTTTTAAAATGATCGATACGTTCTTGTTTGTAGTATTTTAAATCTTTTAAATCATATATATAGTTCTAAATCAAGTTTAACTTCTTTATAGTGGTCTATATCCCATACCATTAGTCTTGGCTCAGTTTTGTTGTAAAAAAATAGAAAGAAAAGTACAATACACCCAATAGCACCACCTCCAATCGACCCAGTTGATTAAATAAAAAAGTTGTTATTTTAGAGGAATGAAACAGATATTATTTTCATTTCTCTTTTTATGTCTTGGATTAAGTTCTTGTTTTTCACAACAAGCACAGGATAGCTTATATTTTTACCAAAATAAAGTTCTCTATCCCAAAAACGCTACAGATGTATTTCAATCGTATAAATTCTTCAATGAAAGACTAAAAAAGGCTGAATTAAAAAGCGATAAACCTAGTCAATTAAATAGCATGTATTATTTGTCGAGTATCAATTATAAACTGGGAGCTTATGATGAAAGCGAGCAAATATCAGTTAAAGCTATAGGTGTTTTGAACAAGCATTCAACTATTCCAAATAGTATACATTATCAAAAAAGCTTTTATAATCTTTTGGGAATGCTTTATTATGAGCAACAAAATAAAAAGAAATCTTTAAGCCTTTATAATAAGGTGTTAGAGTTGTCGGTAAATCCAAAAGATAGTGCTATTGTCTATAATAATATTTCTAATACTTATAAAAAACATAATGATTTTAATAAGGCTAAACAAGCATTGTCTAAGGCTTATGATTTAACAAAGCGAATAGACGATACTTTAACTATTGCGCTTGTAATGGATAATTTAGGATTTATAAATTCAAAGTTATCTAATACTGATGACGGATTAAGGTTAATGAAGCAAGCTTTAAAAATGAGGAACTTTGTTAAAGATACAGTTTCTAAGTATAAAAGCTATACACATTTAGCACAATACTATTTTAATACAGGCAATAGTAGTTTGGCTAAAGAAAATGCGTTGAAAGCATTTGAAATAGCAGAAAAAATTAAGTCGGCATCCTACAGGCAAGATGCTTTAGGGTTATTAATAACATTAAGTGAAGATCCTTATGTTACGCAATATAAAAAAGTAAATGATAGTATAAATAAAGCAGAAAAAGAGACGAAAAATAAATTCGCTTTGCTCAAATATGATTATTCTAATTTTGAAAAAAAACTACTATTAAGTCAGTTACAAGAACAAAAACAAAAGTCAAAAACCGTTATTGCTTCTGTTGTAGCTATTGGTGTAGTACTACTATCTTTAATTTTATACGTTTTTCTAAAAACAAAACATAACAAAGACAAACTCTTACAAGTTGTCGAAACTGAATCGCGCATTTCAAATCAAGTCCATGATGAAATTGCAAATGAAGTGTTTCAAGTAATGATAAAGTTCGATAATCAGGAAGAGAACTCACAAAAAAGCAAACTGATAAAGGAGTTAAACAGTTTATACTATAAAGCACGAGATATTTCTAAACAACACAGTGTCATAGATGTGAAAAACTCATTTGAAGATAGTTTGATAGAGTTAATGAATAGTTACAATGATACTGATACTAATGTAATTATTAAAGGTGTAAAAGACATTGTATGGAAGGGATATTCTGAAATAAATAAAATCACAGTTTACAAGGTGCTACAAGAGTTATTAATTAATATGAAAAAACATAGTAAGGCTTCTTTGGTAGTTATTTCATTTCTGGAAACTAAGGGTAAACTTGAAATAAAATATAGCGACAATGGAGTGGGCTGTACTATAAAAAAAGGAAATGGACTAGAAAATACGGAAAACCGTATTCAAGCAATTAATGGAACAATTACTTTTGAATCCAAAGAAAATAAAGGATTTAAAGCAATAATAAATATTTCATAATGTTTCAAAAAGTTTTAATAAATGACGATCACGATGCAATTCTTTCTAGTATAACACAAATACTGAAAAGCGCTGGAGTTAATGTGATAGAACGTGCACAGTATTGTGATGAAGCATATTTAAAACTAAAAAAGGCTCAGCTAGAAACTGCAGAATTTGATTTGTTAATAACCGATTTGTCCTTTAAAAGAGATCATCGAAATGCTAATTTGGAAAATGGAGAAGATCTCATTCAAAAAGTAAGAGAAGACTTTCCAAACATGAGCATCATAGTATATTCCATGAAAGATCAACTTCAAAAAGTAAGGCTGTTGGTAAATCAATATGGTGTTAATGGATATGTCTGCAAAGATCGTAATGGCTCTAAAGAGTTATATGAAGCTATTAAATCTGTAGCTTTAGGCCAATTGTTTTTATCTCCACAAGTAGACAGAGCCTTACACCCAAATACTAATATGGAGATAGATGAGTTTGATATTCAGCTTATCAACCTTTTGTCCAAAGGATGGTCTCAAGATGATATTAGCGAAGATTTAAAAACGAAAAATATCTCACCCAATAGCTTAAGTACCATTGAAAAAAGACTTAATAAATTAAAAGTTCAATTTAAAGCCAATAATACAATCCATTTAGTAGCAATTACTAAAGATTTAGGATTAATTTAAGGACTGTTACGGATAACAGTAATACTTATTAGTGTTTTGACTATAACTTTGTCTTACTATTAGTTTGTATTAAATTAATATATAGGGAGTAAAAGCGCATCATGTTTTTGGTGCGCTTTTTTTATGGGTTAGGACGGTTTACGGAATTCCGTAAGGAATTAAGCATGTTGAATTCTATTTTTGAGAGGCAATTTTTTAGTCTTATAGAGTACTAACTAACAATCTTTAATATATCATATAAAATGAAAAAATTAATTCTGGTAATAAGTTTACTACTACTTTGCAACTTCCAAAATGTAAAAGCACAAAACGATGGTGATGCAGTACTTGGTATAGCTGGTGGTCTTCTTGCAATAGGTTCTGGGATAGCAGCTGTTGAACAAATGAAAGAAAGTGCAGAGTTAACTGCGACACAATGGGTATTGACTAATTTGCCCGAAATGGAAAGTTTTAGCCTTAAAACCTTGGATTTTGATGGTAAAAAACTTAAAGATATGTCTTCGGTTTCTGTAGTGTCTTTTACGATTCAAGAGTTTGAGCCAGATGATAAACCAGAACTTAACGGTAAAAAACACGTGCTGTTGGCATTTACAAGTCAAGGTTGGATAAACGAATACGGTATTAATTTTGACAAAATACAGTGGTTTCTTATTGATGCCAATGAATGGATGAACATGATGATAGCCTATGTAAAAGTGTCTTCAAAAGAAAAAGATGATGCAACACTCCAAAATACGTTAAAAGAAGGTAAGGTAGTAAACAAAGGTGTAAAGATAAAAAGTAAATTAGTGGTGCCTTTTTATAAATTGTCAGGTGATATGTATGTGGTTACCGATTATAATGATAAAATGAAACTACTCTATAACGAACGCTCATTAGGCATTTTTTTAAAAGAAACTAAAGACCTAGTGCAAATGGGTAGAGGGGATTTAATTAAGATTCATGAGTTTTTTTTTGATGAGGATAATGACTAACTATCACTTTAAAAGTTTAATTTAAGTGTCCTTATTAAGTACGTTTTTACATTATGAAAATCCGTAAACAGCAATAAGCCATGTTTAATACCTTGTAGTTGTTTTAAGAAACAAGAAAGGGTAATTTAAAACCTTTAAAGTATTTGAGGATATCACTTTTTTTTTACCTTTAAAGTCCCTTAATAATTAATTCTAAGTTTAATAAATCATTGCAAATTGTTGTAATGATTTTGCTATTAATTAAAAAAAATCAATCAATGAAATTACGATTTCTGTGTGCAATCTTTTGCCTGTTTTTGTTTAAGGTTCAAGCCCAAAAACTTTCTCTAAATGATTTAGAAAATATCTGCCAGAAAAAAAACTGGGAAAGTGTTAACCAGTTCTTGATGAATAAAGGATGGGAGTATTACGAGTCTTCAAAAGGAGATTCTGAGAGTTACAATACTATTACTTGGTCTTACAATAAATCTTATGATGATAAAGCATCTGCATGGTTCTATCTATACACGTATGAGGGTTTCCCAAATAAAGTGAGCTATTCTGTTTTCAATAAGCCATCATATAATGCTATTCAGAAATCTTTAAGTTCTAAAGGCTATAAACTAAAAGATAGTGAAATAGAAGACAACGAATTAATTTCAAATTATGCTAGTTCAAAATTCTTACTCACCATATCTACAGAAAAACGAGAAAAAGACAGTTATTCCAGTTTCGATAAAAGTATTACAGCATATGGTTTTACACTTATCAAAAAATCGAGTGCTTATGATCCTGGTAATGGTTTAAAAAAACTATACTTTGATGATAGCCAAAAAGTGGAAATCATCTACAATGTTAAGGATGGTAAGTTTGAAGGCGATTATAAAGGGTACTATAAAAATGGCAATTTGCGTATTGAAGGTGTTTATAAAAATGACAAAAAACAAGGACTTTGGAAAGAGTATGATGAGAGTGGAAATATAGTCTATGTTTATAACATTAATAATGGTGAATTGGATGGCGAATCAAAAGAATATCAGCCTGACGGAAAAATCAAAAAGACTAAGGTTTTTAAAAAAGGAATATTACACGGAGAAACTATTGATTATTTTTATTACGAAGAAACAAACCGCATAAAGGTCAAATTGATTACAAACTATTCAGAAGGGAAATTAGAAGGTGAGACTAAATTAATTTATTTCGATGAAGACCAGAACCAGCGAGTACTCTCAAAAGTGATGTTTGAAAATGACTTAAAAAATGGTTTTGCGCAAGAAATCTCTGAAGATACCTTAATTATTACCAATTATAAAAATGATAAACTTCACGGTAATTACAGGCTGTATAGAGATATAAAAAAGCTATTTGCAGGAGGTATAATACAAACCGATACAACAAAGTTATATCTTACTGATAGTGGTCAATACCAAAACGCGCTTAAAACAGGATATTGGAAGCATTATGATCTTGCTGGTGGTTTAAGTGAAGGAAATTATAGTAAAGATTTAAAAACAGGACCTTGGAAATTTTATTACTCAAGAATGAGTAGTAACGATAAGGAAGAACCTTATTCTCAAGAGTTTTATCTTGTAGAAAATTATACCAATGGTATGCGCAATGGGTTATCAGAACGATTTTCACAATTGCACTATGAAACGTATAAGTGCAATGAAGTAGATGAAAACAACAAACCTGTAGACTCTTGCAAAAGGCGTATATATACAAAATTACACCTCTTAGCTAATTACAAAGATGATGAACTGCATGGAGAATATATTCTAAAAGATAGCCTCGGAAATTTACGCTATAAAGGCAATTATATTTATGGTAAAGAACATGGAGAATGGATTGAAAGCTATACCATAGAAACAGAAGAAGACCCAATATACGTCTATAAAAAAGGAAACTACCAAAGCGGAGCTAAAGATGGGAAATGGATTGAATATCTTAACGATGAGCATATTCTAGTTGAGAGTAATTATAAATACAATGTTTTAAATGGCTTATATACCAAATACAACCTTGAAGGTATAAAACAAGAAGAAAAGCTATTTACAAGTAATGAGCTTAAAGAACTCAGAGTATATGATGCACAAGGGCATAACATAGAAAAAGTCTATAAAATCTTATCGGAATCCCGAAGTGCATACAAAGTACGTTTTATCAATCACTTTAAAGAAGGAGGTAGACTTGAAGCCGATTACCACATTGCTAAACCAACAGCAGAAGTACCGCATTACGACTTTATAGAATTGTTTCATAAAGAAATGAAAGGGTCTAGTAAAAGCTACCAAGATGGTATTGTTTTACTAGCCAATGCAGACGGAAGTGTTTCTTTTAAAGGTAAAATGTATAAAACAGCTATGACTGGTATTTGGGAGCATAACTATCCAAAACAAAATGTAAAGATTATTACTAAGTACGTAGATCACAGTAATAAACCTAATTCCGAAACATATTATACTTTAGATGCCAACCAATTATTTGATGGTGAATTTATCTATACTGATGAGGATACCGGTAATTACGAAGAACGACGAATTAGAGATGGATTGCGTAATGGAACTACAACCTACTACAACAAAGCAGGTGATAAGCTTAAAAAAGAAAAATATAAAGACGGAATTTTAAAAGACTAACTAAACATAATGACCCAACAAAATATAAAACAACTCGAAACCGAACTTTGGGATGCAGCAGACGACTTAAGAGCCAATTCTAAATTGACCGCTGCCGAATATAAAGATCCATTATTAGGTTTGGTACTACTGCGTTTTGCACAAAACCGTTACGAAGATGCCAAAATTGAAGTGCAAAACAACCTTCCTATAAATCCGCGTACTGGAGAAAAACGAGAAGCCAATAAAGAAGATTACACAGCAGCTGGTGCTATTATGTTGCCAGAAAAAGCCAAGTACGATTATTTAGCCAATTTACCAGAAAGCGAAGATATAGCACAAGCCATTAATAGTGCTATGAAGCTTATTGAAGCCGAATATCCAGACCTAGAAGGTATTCTGCCAAAAAGCTATCAGGAGTTTGATGACAAGCTGTTGCGCGACTTGGTACGTGTGTTTAATAAAGATGCCGTAAAAAATGCTAAAGGCGATGTGTTTGGGCGCATTTACGAGTTTTTCTTAATGAAATTCTCTATGCAAGGTGCAGGTGCGCAAGAAGGTGGCGAATTTTTTACACCACCATCGTTGGTTAACCTCATTGTTAATTTTATACAACCAAACCATGGTATCGTGCACGATCCTTCTTGTGGTTCTGGTGGTATGTTTGTGCAAACCGCACATTTTATAAAAGACCACGATAACAAAAGCGTTAACGAAGCCATTACCGTGTATGGTACAGAGCTAAAAAGTAACAATACACGTTTAGCCAAAATGAACCTAGCCATTCATGGTATAGAAGGAAAAATTATAGAAAGTAATAGCTTTTATACGAACCCACATAACCTCACAGGAAAGTGCGATTTCGTCATGGCGAATCCACCGTTTAACGTAGACAAGATCGATGCAAAGAATAAGTTTTTAGCAGACGATGATCGTTTACCTTTTGGTGCACCATTAACAGGAAAAGGTACCATAAGCAATGGTAACTATTTATGGATGCAATACTTCCACAGTTATTTAAACGAAACTGGTAGAGCAGGTTTTGTAATGGCAAGTTCCGCGACTGATGCTGGTAATGCCGAAAAACTAATACGCCAAAAACTGATAGAAACAGGCGATGTAGAATGTATTGTTGCTATTAGCAACAACTTTTTTTACACACGTAGTTTACCGTGCCATGTATGGTTTTTTAATAAAGGAAAGAGCAAAGAAAATAAAGACAAGGTGCTCATGATAGATGCCCGAAATACCTTTAGAAAAGTAAGCACTACCATTAACGATTTTAGCGACGACCAACTAGAAGGTTTAACGGCTATTATAAATGCCTTTAGAAACAACGATGTCACCTTGAGCTGTCATCCTGAGCCTGTCGAAGGAACAGTCGAGAACGCTTGGTTAGCAGAGCAATTCCCAAAAGGCACATACCAAGACGTAGAAGGCCTATGTAAAATTGCCACACTAGACGAGATTAAAGAGCAAGATTACAGCCTTACACCAGGACGCTATGTAGGAGTAAAGATAGATATAGATATGGATTTTGACTATAAAGGCAGAATGGCTGAAATACATACCGAACTAGCCCAGCTAAACACCGAAGCTAATACTCTAATGCAACAAATACAAAGTGTCAAGTTATGAGGGAAGGTTGGAAAGAGGTTACTATAGGTGATTTAGGTCAAGTTGTTACAGGAAAAACACCATCTACAAAGGAGAAAAAATATTTTGATGGTAAATATCAATTTATTTCACCTAAGGATTTAGGGGATGATTCACGTTATATCAATAATACACTAACAACTATTACTGAATTAGCAATTGAAAAATTTAAAAACCAAGTGCTTCCGAAAAATTCTATTTTCTTTACTTCATTGAGTTATGGTTTTGGGAAAATGGGGATTGCAAAGGATATTTGTTTAACTAATCAACAAATCCATTCTATTGTTGCGAACCCTGAAGTTAGTGATTTCAATTTTGTTTATTATTTATTAAGGTATAACACGTCACTTATTAGGTCTCATGATGCGGGAATTGTCACACCGATTGTGCCTAAATCAATTTTTTGTAAAATAAAAATCAACCTACCACCATTAAACACCCAACGCAAAATAGCCAGTATCTTATCAGCCTATGATGATTTAATAGAAAACAACCTAAAGCGCATTAAACTTTTAGAAGAACAAGCACAACTCACGTATGAAGAGTGGTTTGTACGCTTTAAATTTCCGGGTCACGAAACCACAAAATTTGATGAAGAGACTGGATTGCCTGAGGGTTGGGAAAAGGTGAAGTTGAATCAAATAGCAGACTTTCAAAATGGTTATGCTTTTTACACAAAAGGTTATTCTGAAAATGGTTATACAATAATTGATTTAGGTAATGTCTCAGAGTATGGTGATCTAAATATAACTGGAAAAGAAAAATTTATTTCTGAAGAGCTATACAATGAATTGCCAAAATTTCATTTAAACAAGTATGATATTGTAATTGCTATGACTGATGTTACAAGTGCTTTAAGAATTCTTGCTAAATCTGCAATAATTGATAAAGACAATACTTATGCATTGAATCAAAGAGTCGGAATGTTGAGACCAAATACTGAATTATTTGATTACGCATTTTTATATGCTTTATTGAGTGATCCAAGATTTATAGGCAGAATGAAAGCTATGTCTAAAGGTGCAGTACAATTTTATTTTAATACAAAAGACATAGTTAATTATGAGACTTTTTTACCTTCAAAGGATGTCATCGAAAATTTCACGAAAATTTATAAGCCAATTTTAGAATTGAGAATGAAGCTTAAGGATCAAAACCAACACTTAAAAGAAGCACGCGATATATTGTTACCACGCTTAATGAGTGGGATGATAGATGTAGATAAGCTTGATGTTGGAAGCTTGACGTATGAAGTTAATGATAGTTTAGGTATGGTGGCAGAGGAGAATAAAATTTATAGTAAATGAATCAAAAGCTAGATTTTGTTACAAAAGAGCTGATAGATAAGGCTGTTTTAGAAATTGATAAAAATGGTATTCCATCTGATAGAAAAGGAACTAAATATGCTGTAGTTATCAACGGAAAAAATTACCCTTTTAAGCTATTGATAACAGAGGCAGCCAAATTAGTTGGTATTAGTTTAAAGCCAAGTGATTTTAGTAGTAATGCGCATTACAGAACCAACCTTCAAGAAATTACAAACTATCCAGTAATAAATTTAAAAAATACAATGACATTTAAAGATTTAAAAGACTTAGTAGAACTAATAAACAAAGACTTAGGTGACTTTTGTTCGCAATTTCAGTATAAGCGTAAGGAGCTTTTAAATATGGGTAGTGCAACCAATAGAGATAAACTCTTTATTATATCAAAGGATGATAGAGATTGGGTGATTAATCCTGGTGGTGGAACAGAACTTCAATATCATCTGTATCTAAGAAATAATGAAATTGGTTATGGTTTAGGTTTTAATACCCAGTACGTGCCTTTTGCTAATAAAAAAACACCTGTTGAGTATATAAAACCTTATGCAGATAGCTTTCTGTCTAAATCAGAGTATTACAATAATTTAAAGTCTTTAGGTTTTGATTATCTCATAGGTGATGAAAGTCAATTAAAAAATTTGGCTTACGATAACTATGTTTTAATTGGTAAAAAAACCGATGCTGTTAATAAAAATGGAGATTATGAGATAAGCGATGCTTTTTATCAAGAAATGATAAACAATCTTAAAGGTATTTTATTTGAAACCTATAAAGAAGTTGTTGCTAATAAAAAAGAAAAATTTATGAGATTTACTTTTTCACAAATGGAGGAAATGTTCAAAGATTATTTAACGAGAGTAATACCTAATAGCGTTAAAAACTATTTGTCAGCTGTTTCAACTATTAACAATATCGGATTAAATAATGGCGCATTGAATGAGACTCTTTATGAAGTCCAGGATATAACAGCTTACAATGTTTTAATGGAAGAATTAAAAAATGATGATGAATATTTAGAAAAAAATCGAGTAGGACATAGTATGTTTTCTTCATCACTAAAAAAATACAATGGATTTTTACTTGAACTAGAAAATATGAATACTGAAGTAGAAAAGAGTCAATTTGAGAACTTACTGTATTATAAGAAACAAATCATTTTACAAGGTCCACCAGGTACAGGTAAAACATATTCAGGGAAAGATTTAGCAGAACGAATTATTTTTCCTAATCACCCAATTTCTAATGATAAAAAAGTTCAAAAAGAAAAGTTAGAACAGAGTGGACGGTTTAAGTTAGTACAGTTTCATCCATCTTATTCTTATGAAGATTTTATTAGAGGTATTTCTGTCAAAAGCGAAGGAGAGCATATTAGCTATGAAACAGAAAATAAGACATTAGCAGCTTTTGCTGAGGAAGCTTATAATAATTTGGTGGCAAGTAAAAAAGATGTAGAAGACTTTTCAAAAGAAGAAGGTTTAAGGGAACTGTTGGATGAATTTGCTGAAAAAATTCAAGATACCATTGACGAGGAGGAAATTTATAAAATTACGGAAGCAGTTTCTATTGTTGCTGTAGAAGAAGATGCCTTTAGGTATACAGGCAAGTGGAAAACAAGCCAACGTATGAAATTTAAGGATTTGGTTTCAGCTATTTTGCAAAACGTAGATTCACGAAGAGATTTTAAATCCTTAGAAAATGTTTCAGGTTTAGCTAAACAGCATTCAACCTATTTTTATAAAGTAATAGAGCAATTCAGAAAAGAGTTTAGTGAACAAATTAATGAAGCTTTAACTAAAACCATTTCTAAACCACAATTAAAAAATTACGTCCTAATCATTGACGAAATAAACAGAGCAAATTTACCATCAGTTTTGGGTGAGCTTATTTATGCATTAGAATATAGAGGTGAAGCGGTAGAAAGTATGTACGCCATTGATGGTGATGCTAAAATTATCATTCCAGCAAACCTATATATTATTGGTACTATGAATACCGCAGACCGTAGTGTTGGACATATAGATTATGCTATAAAACGTCGTTTTGCTTTTGTAGATGTATTACCAAATGCAGAGGTGATTATCAACGAAAAAGCGAAAGCCTTATTTAATAAAGTAAGCGAATTGTTTAGCGATGACTATTTAGCGTCAGACTTTGATGCTAAAGATGTGCATTTAGGACATAGTTACTTTTTATTAGAAGAAAATAGTGAGCTTACAGAGTCGGAACAATTACAACTAAAATTAGATTATGAAATTTTACCAATCTTAAGCGAATATGTAAAAGATGGTTTATTATTAGAAACAGCAAAAGACAAAATAAAAGAGATTTCAGAGTTTGAGTGTTAAGCCATTTACATATTACGAGCACGAGCAAAACGTGATTTTAAATTCAGATGAAACTTCTGGATTTGTAAAATCACAATACCAAAAAAAATTTGCAAAACAACATAAAGGTAATGATGCGAGTTTGCCTTGTTTTTCAATCCATAAAAAAAATGAAGACGACAAGGAATATCTACTAAATACATGGTATTTTATAGGATTAGATTGGATAGAGACAAACAAATCGGCATTGTATGTAGCACCAAAGCTTAATCATGAGGCTCAAGAAATAGATTTTATAGCAATGTTGTTATCGTCTTTAAAACACGAAGCAGTAGTCAAAAATTTAGAAGAACTATTTGTAGTAAAATGGCATAAACCAACCATACAGATAACTCAAAAACAAGACTTGTTAACACCTTTTTTAGTGGTAGAATTTTTGAGTTTATTAAAGCAGATTGTTAGAAAAGGATTGAAAAAATCCTACTACAAAGTAGAGCAAAATTTACAAGGTAGAGTTAAAGGTAAAGTGCAAGTTGCTAAAACTATAAAACAGAACTTGGTTAAAAATAAAAGCCTTTATACATATTGCGCTTTTGATGAGTTTGGTATTGATAATAAAGAAAACCGATTATTAAAAAAGGCCTTATTATTTATAAAACGTTATTTGCCAACTTATGGTCAATTAACAAATCATAAAGACTTGCAAAACACCTATAATTATATCAATCCAGCTTTTGCACAAGTGACTGATGCTATTGATGTTTCGGAAATAAAACAAACCAAAACCAATGTGTTTTATAAAGAGTATGAGCAGGCACTATATTTAGCAAAACTAATTTTAAAACGTTTTGGTTATAACATTTCTAATACCATAAAAGAAACAGTACAATCACCACCATTTTGGATAGATATGACCAAGTTGTTTGAACTGTATGTTTTGGGGTTATTAAAGGATCGATTTCATAATCAAGTAAAGTTTCAATATAAGTATTATGGTAATGAATTGGATTATTTATTGAATAACGAACAATACCAAATGGTTATAGATGCGAAGTATAAGTTAAAGTACCTAAATGGTAAATACGATGAAGATATTAGGCAAGTAAGCGGTTATGCTAGATTAAAAAAAGTATACCAAGCATTAAATAAAAAACAAGGAGAAATAATAGACTGTTTGATAATTCATCCAGATCAAGACAATGGTTTTGATGATTTGAAAGAAATAGATTTAAAACAAACAGAAATAGACCAGTATTACGATGTATATAAGTTAGGTGTTAAACTACCTTTAGTAAAAGAATAAATTATGAGCTACGAATACTCAGAAGACGGTTTAATAGAACAGGCTACACAAGATGTGTTAGAAGAATTAGGGT
Organism: Meridianimaribacter sp. CL38; assembly: GCF_004328055.1. NCBI lineage: Bacteria > Pseudomonadati > Bacteroidota > Flavobacteriia > Flavobacteriales > Flavobacteriaceae > Meridianimaribacter > Meridianimaribacter sp. CL38. The sequence continues at coordinate 402,450 of NZ_QKWS01000004.1, forward strand.
GGACTGTGGTGACTGCTTGGAAAAAAGAATCTTTCGGTACAGAGGGTTTGTTAGGTAGAGAAGATAAAACCGAGGTAGTTTTAAAACGCTATCTATTCCAAGCCATACAAAAACTAAATCCAAACCATCCAGAGCAAGCCTATGAGCAGGCAATCGATTTAATTACTCAAAACGTAGCAGATCAAACCTTAGGAAGAATCAATAAAGAAAAAACCGACTATCTTAAAAATGGTGTGCCAGTTAGTTATACCAATACTAAAGGCGAATTGGTAAAAACCAAGCTAAAGGTATTTGACTTTAAAAATTACGAAAACAATCACTTTTTAGCCGTTAGACAGTTTGAGGTTTTAGGTGAACTCTATTTACGTAGACCAGATGTGGTAGGTTTTGTAAATGGTATTCCTTTAGTGTTTTTTGAGCTAAAAGCGCATCACCAAGATTTACGTCATGCCTACAACGATAATTTAAAAGATTATAAAGATACAATACCACATGTGTTTCATAACAATGGATTTGTGATTTTGAGTAATGGTACAGATGCTAAAGTAGGTACCATAACTAGCCCTTACAAATTCTTTTTAGAATGGAAACGTATAGAAGAGGAAGAAGAAGGAGAAGTTAGCTTAGATACGATGTTACGTGGTACCTGCGCCAAACATCGATTGATGGATATTTTTGAAAACTTTCTCTTGTTTGACGATTCTCAAGGTGATGTTATTAAATTAATGGCTAAAAATCATCAATACATTGGTGTAAATAAAGTTATAGACAATGTTGATAATATAGAAGACCTAGAAGGTAAACTTGGTGTGTTTTGGCACACGCAAGGATCTGGTAAATCCTATTCTATGGTGTTTTTATGCGAAAAAATTCATCGTAAACTCGGTGGTTCTTATACGTTTTTAATTGCGGTTGATAGAACCGAGTTAGAAAACCAGTTGTACGATACGTTTTCTGGTGTTGGTGTTGTTAATGATAAAAATATAATAGCAGGAAAGAAAAAAGGTATGACAGGTCGTGAGCATTTGCGAGAGTTGTTAGCCGAAAATCATCGTTATGTATTTACGTTGATTCATAAATTTTCGATAGACCCCAAAATAGAAAACGAATATCCACTTATTACAGAGCGTAAAAATATTATCGTCATCAGTGATGAAGCCCATCGTACACAGTCAGGTACCTATGCTAGAAATATGCGTTTTCATGGATTACCAAATGCGTCTTATTTAGGCTTTACAGGTACGCCCATTATAAAAGAAGAAGAAGAGCTAACCAAAAACATTTTTGGTGAGTATGTGTCTATATACGACTTTAAACGTGCGATTGAAGATGAAGCAACGCTTCCTTTGCGATACTTGAATAGAGGTGAAAAGCTAGACATTACTAATCCAGAATTGGATGAACGTATGGCAGAAGTGTTTGAAAATGAAGATTTAGATGATGATCAAAAAAAGAAATTAGAATACCTTTTTAGTAGAGATTATCCAATATTAACTTCTCAACCAAGATTAGAAGCTATTGCGAAAGATTTGGTTTGGCACTTTAACGAACGCGGTTATCAAGGTAAAGCCATGTATGTGGCTTTAGATAAACCTACTGCAGTAAAAATGTACGACTTAGTACAACAATATAGGCCAGAATACCTTAAAGAATTGCAACAGCGTATAGATAACGCAACCGACCAGCAGGAAGAGCAGGAGTTAAAACGAAAGTATAACAAAGTTAAGGAAACTGAAGTTTGTGTGGTGGTTAGTGGTGAACAAAATGAAGTGGATAAGTTCAAGAAAATGAATTTAGACATTGAAATACACCGAAAAAAAATGGTTGAGCGTAATCTTGAAAAAGAGTTTAAAGACGAAGATAATACGTTTCGTTTAGCAATAGTCTGTGCCATGTGGATTACAGGTTTTGATGCGCCATGTGTTTCTACAGTATATCTAGATAAACCTATTAAAGGACATACCTTAATGCAAACTATAGCAAGAGCCAATCGTGTGTATGATGACGAGAAAGAAAATGGGTTAATTGTCGATTATGGTAATGTGTATAAACAATTAGAGAAAGCGTATTCTATTTATGGAGAAGGAAGTAAAGGCTCAGGTAATACAAATAAGCCAGGAAAACCAGTAGAACCATTAGAAGATGTTGAGGTAGAGTTAAAACAAGCCATTAAAGACGTAAAAGCCTATTTAAAGGAACTTAATTTTTCTTTACAAGAGTTAAAAGATGCGAAGCCAATGTCTAAAATTGCTAAAATAAAACAAGCAACAGATGCTGTATGTCTTAATGAGACTACAAGAACTACATTTGAGACGATGGCGCGTAATGTATTTAGAAAATACAAAGCACTATTTCCTTCAGATAAATTAAAGAAGCATGTTAAAGATTTTAATGCAATTGAAGCCATTTATACAGCTCTCAATCAAAATGTAAAAGGAGCAGATGTAACGCAAATCATAATGGATCTTCAAGCGATTGTGAGCGAAAGTGTAACTATTCAAGATAATATAATTAAAGAAGATGAAGAAGAAGTGTATGTTGATTTAGCATCCTTAGATTTTGATAAATTAAGAGCAGCTTTTGCTAAGACACCACGAAAGAACACTTTAGTGTTTAATTTACAGGATGCGATTGAGCAACGTTTAGAACAAATGATGAAAGAAAATCCGTTACGGATAGAATTTTACGATAGATATAAAAAAATCATAGAAGAATATAACAAAGGAAAAAGTCTTGAAGATACCATGAAGACGTTTGAGAACTTAAGTGATTTTATAAAAGATCTTTCTTTTGAAGAACAACGTGTAGTTCGTGAAAATTTAAAAGATCAAGAAACCCTAGCTATTTTTGATCTGCTAAAAGAGGGTAAAGAATTATCAAGTAAAGAAATTAAAGACGTAAAAAAAGTAGCAGCCAAAACATTGGAAACATTAAAGTCTGAAAAACTTAAAATAGATAATTGGAGAGAGAGTCGTCAAATTAAAGCACAAGTAAAGAGCTTAATTTATGACAATTTACTGTACTTGCCACAAGAGCAATATTCTGATGAAGAAGTAGGAATAAAAACAGCCAATGTTTACCAGCATATCTTTACTAACTATTATGGGAGTGGAAAGAGTGTTTATTCCAATGTTAGCTAATAGTAATATTTTTAAATGATCTTTTTTAGTTCATCTAAAATCAAAGTTTAGTTTTACCATCTCATTTATGCATTTATAAAAATCTAGGATATAATTTAATTAAATGATTTTAAACAAATATCAACAATACGGAGAAATCCAAAACAGAGGTTATTCATCAACCGCAAAAGTAACAGATGAAAGTGGAGAAATTTATTTTGCCAAATGGATAAAAGGAATTGAGCAAAACTCGCAACCGAGTAAAATTCTTTACAACAAATTAAGACACTTAAAAAAAGCATTTCATAATTCTTTGCCAAGAATTTTTGAATATGATTGGGATGAAAATCAAAGTGCTTATTGCATCATATTCGAAAACAAAACCGCAACTTCTTTAGAAGAAAGTGTTTCTGAAATTAAACCAACGCATTTTTTAAAAGGAATTGAACAAATTACAAATTGCTTACAGCAATTGCAACAAAAACATAAACTTACTCACGGAGATATAACACCTGCAAATATACTTGTAGATGAAAACTTTGATTTCTACTTAATTGATTTTGGAGTTTCAGATATTTCCGCAACATTAAGCCAATCACAAGAATTAGAGATTTTCGCAAAAGCATTTGCACCACCTGAAAAATGGGATAGAAATATCCCAAAGGGATTCTCTTATCAATCTGATATCTATTCTATAGGTAAAGTTATTGAATGGTATTTTGAAAAGAATGAAATTAATGAATTTGAAGAAATAAAAAAACTAATAGATAAAAGTTGTGAACAATTACCATCTAATAGATTAAACTACACTGCTTTTTTAGAACAATTATCTAAAATAGTAAACGAAATATCGTTTGATAATGTGAATACAGTTTTAATTGATGGTGAATTTAATTCAGAATTAATTGAAGAACTTAACAACAAATATATTGACGAAACAATTGATTTTACACCAAAGTTTGATGTTAGCCCAAAATCAGGAGGAAATATATTAATTGACATAATAACTTATAACTATAATATCCACTGCCTATGGTTGATTTCTGAAAACAAATTACTAATTAGAAACTATGCGCATAAGTCAGGAGATGAAAATAAATATAATAGAGTTTTAAAAAACGGAACAATGTTGGGTTTACCAATAGTTTACACTTCGCAATATAGTTATGGTAAACATTTCAACTTAACACCTTTTTTAAAAAAAATACAAAAAGAAAAACAGCACGAAGGAGATTATAGAAAAGGAAAAAGAAAAATTACTAAAGAGTTAAAGTTTTTTAAAGATTTAATTGACAAAGAATTGGATGTAATTAAAACAAACTCATTGAGACTTAAGTTTGTAAGTTTTGAAAAAAAAGGAAACCATGAAATTTCATTTAAAATTCAAGACAATGAAAAATACAGTAAAAATGGTTTAATCGACTCTCACATTAAAAAGGCAGGGAATTTAGACAAAGAAAATAAAGATCCTATTCAATTTATTATAAGTGATACTGCGGACGAAAAAAAGATGAAAGAGCCATTATTGTTTTCTGGAGTTGCTTATAATTTCAATAGTGGATCACGAGTTTTAAAGTTTAGAGATTGTGAAGGTTTAAATTTTAATAAAATACCGAAAAATGGATACATATTTGAAGATACAAGTAAACAAGAGGTTGAGAAAAGAAGACAAAAAGATGCTATCAGAAAAGTAGAACATAATGAAGTTCAAAATAGAGATTTAATACATTATATTTTTAATCCTCTAGATATTCCAAATAAACCTATAGATAAATATGGCTTAGAGAAAGTTTATCAGACTGATGATAATAATGTTCCACTTGAGTATAGTGCTAATCAACAAACAGCAATACTAAACGCAATACATAGAGAACCTTTAACTGTTATTCAAGGACCACCAGGTACAGGAAAAACAACTGTAATCACAGAAATTGTTTTTCAAATTTTAAATAACAATCCTGATGCTAAAATTTTAATCACTTCTCAAACAAATGATGCAGTTGATAATGTGTTAGAAAACCTGTTAGAAAAAAAAGTTCCAATTGTCCGATTAAGTGGTGTCAGAAAACCAATTAAAAGTTTACAAAAACATACTTTAGACAGAAAAATTGAAGGTTGGAAAAATGAGGTTAAGAAAAAAGCAAAAGCGAATTGGAATTTATATAAGTCTGAAATCAAAAAAAAACTTAAAAACGAAAATTTGATTATTCAACAAATTTTTGAAATACTCTCACTTGATGTAGAATGGAATGTAAAAAAACGAGATATAGAAAAGGCGTTAACATTTTCTAAAACCTTTATAGATTTAGAGCAATCTTTAAATTCTGAAACAGAGTTTATAACATCAATCAATGGTTTGGTAAAAGTAAATTTTAGCGACTATTTTTTAAAACAAAAAATATATACAGATTGGATATATGCAATTAGTTCGTTAGATGAAAATAGCAATCTCAATCAAAAATTAATAGATAGTATTAGAGTAATTGGAGCAACAACTAATCATATTGCGTCAAAAAAATATCAAAAATATGATTTTGAGTTTGACTATGTCATAATGGACGAAAGTGGTAAAGCAACCACAGCAGAAGCTTTAATACCCATTGTTATGGCTGATAAACTAGTCTTAGTTGGCGACCACAGGCAATTAAGACCAATGCTAACTGCAAATCGAGAAGTTGAAAAATGGTTAAGAAAAAAGTTTAAAAATGATACGGATGAATTCGATAGTTGGGATGATTATTTTAATAGACCAAGTTTATTTGAAAATATTATAGAAATTATTGGGGACGACTTTAAAAGTCAGTTAGAAGAATGTAGAAGATGTTCAAAAGACCAAGTTTTACTTACTTCAAAATGCTTTTACGAGCCTTTTGAAGAAAAGATAGAACCAGTTGAAAGAAACACAGACAAAGAACATAATCTTGATTTAAAAATTGATAGTTCAATTGTCTTTCTTGATATTGGTAATTCATACAAAAGTGAAGTTGACAGAAATGGTTCCTCTAGAAATAAATTAAGTGCTGAATTAATTCCAGAACTTCTAAATGGTTTAGATAAATTTAATAAAGTAAAGAATTACACAATTGGTATTCTTTCAGGATATTCAGCACAGAAAAGAGAAATATCAAAAGTTCTTAATCGTAAAGTTGATTATCGTAAACTAAAAAATGTGAAATCTAACAATGTAGTTATAGATGTAGTAGATAAATTTCAAGGTTTAGAAAAAGATATTATCATTTTTGATTTAGTAAGAAGTCAGCAACAAACATTAGGATTTTTATCTAATGCAAATCGTATAAATGTTGCTTTATCAAGGCAAAAAAGACTATTAATTATTGTCGGTAATTTAGACAGTATATTAAGTGTTAAACCACCAAAAAATTTGGAGGATAAAAATCAAAAACCAGCATTACAAAAATATTTAAGTGAATTGAAGAAAGACTGGGTTGTTAAAAACGTTGAACAAATATTTTAATGGACATACAAGAAATACATAAAAAGCTGGATAATCAATGTCCAAGCGATTATAGAATAAACGAAATTATACCATTTGCTTATCCTTACAGACGAGTTCGTATAAACGCAACCGTAAATAAATCGCCTGAAAAGTCAATACAGCAAGTGTATTCAGTTTTTTTAAGAACAATAAAAGCAGGTTACAACAAAGAAGAACAAATAATTAAGTTTTTAGGACTTAATAAAGAGGACTTCATATTAAGAGAGTTATACTTTCTACGTGAAAGAGGTTTTGTGAATTTTGCTTCGGGCGTTTGGTCAGTAACCGAACAAGGAGAAGAATTTGTAAAAGATAATAGTATTTTAAAAATTCTAGAAGAGGAAGAGTTCGAATTTTTAATTGATGGAATATCAAATGAAGTTCTAAATAAAGATTTCAAAACACATCAAATAAAACAGGACGTTAAAAAATTACCATCTGAAATAACATATCCTAATAGAACCCCTGAATTATTAAAAGATAGGAGTGTACAGCTTTCTGATATTTATAAAAATAAGAATGAAGGGGCAGCCTATTTAGTAGATTATGACAAGTCAAATATTAAGTTTGATAGTGAAAATAAAGAATTCTGTATGTACTATTTTATTGAGTATATTCCAATAAAGGAAAAAGAAAATGAGTTAGAACCATATATGGAAATTAGAAATACAGACAAAGATGTTTCTAAACAAAAAAGGCTAACTGGAATTTTAAAAAATAGACATCAGGAGTTAATCGATCTATTATCGGATTCTGAAAGAACTAGTTTTTCAAAAATTCAAGAAGAAAATTTAGAAAGTTTTCATTCAGGCTTTACAGAGAAAAAGGACACAGAAGTTCAAACATTATCCGTTTGGGAAACGCAAGAAAAATTTGCTGAAGCATTAAAAACAGTTAAATCTAAAATACTGATAGAAAGCCCTTGGATAAAGCGTGCAACTTTGAAATATATTGAAGCCTTTGAACAAGCATTGAAACGGAATGTGAATGTGATTGTACTATACGGCATTGAAGAAAAAGATGAACATCATAGAAAAGCTGAAAAGGAAATGGAGCGATTGACTAGCCTGTATGTAAACTTTCATTTAATACATTTGCCTACTCATTTTGATAAAATAGGTAATTCTAAAATGACAGGAACTCACAAAAAACTAATTATTAAGGACAACGATTACTATATAAACGGAAGTTTTAATTTCCTCTCATTCAATAAAGAACAAGGTCAAAAAATAGCAAACGAAGAAAGCACATTAATTCCTCAAAATGTGGAAATGAAATGGGAAAATACCCTGAAAGAATATGAAATTAACCTTAACTTGAAATAATCAAATTTAGATGAGATTAATATAAGTAATAAATGCGTATATTAAATTCGATTTATTTTCTTTAAGGGTGTAATTACAAGTTTTTTATGCCCTTTTATTTTTTAAAAATTTTAAAACAGCCTCCTCAAAAACATCTAGTGGAATACGATGTTCCATATTTGGGAGAATAGTTAGCTTGTAAAGCTGCTTTTGTGATAAGGTGTTGCCTAAAAAAGACAGCGTGCCTTTTGGGTCTATAACAGTATCTTTTGCACCTAGCACCATAGAAATAGTACTTCCATTATTAGAAGGCGTATTTGGTAGTTGTTGCACAACAGATCTAGAGGCTAGGGCAGGATTAAAAAGTAGTGCTGGTATTTGCATCAGTTTACTAAGGTGAAACCCAGTAAATCCACCCATGCTGCTACCTATAACAACATCAATACTTTTGTTTGCATATGAGTCGTAAAGCCATGAAATAGCATTAGAGTTATTCTGATAATCAATAGAAGGCGCAATAACAGTTCCATAAGCCTCAAGTATGTTGCGCTTTTCTGGTTTTAAACTACCATTTAATCCGTGTAGGTATAAGATATTCATTGTGTTTTAAATTAAAATCAAATATACTATAAGAAAACCGAGGAATGTAGTGTATATAAAAAAAACAGACTCAAACAAAAGTCTTCACAGTTATATAACTATACCCTAACATCCAACAACCCTACACCAATTTGACTATTCAAAGCATAAACCTCATTGTCAATGACTTCATAATAGCGTATACCAAGAACAACAAGACCAATATATGTTGGAGCAACAACAACCTCAGGAATCAATTCAAAAGAGATGGAGTCAGAGTCAATAGCAAAAAAATGTGTGGGCGAAACCTCTAATGAAGAGGTTAAACCTTCAAAGTCAAAATCCATAACACCAAGACTAATTCCAATGTGAGTAGCAGGTTTAGGAGACTTAAAACCGCTAATCTTTAAATCAGAAAGAGATAACTTTTGTGAGGCCCAATCAAAATGACAATATTTTGTAAAAGCTTCAAGCAACTTGTGATGAGGAGTAAATGCAAACTGTCGCAAAAGGGTCCTCCCTTTTGCAGTTTGTAGCCCAATACCAACACGTCGAAACCCACGTTTCGAAACCAAATCAAGAGCTTTTACTGTGATCAGTAAAGACATCATTCTACCATGCAAAGTACTATCCTTATGCGCATGTAAAAAAGGCATTAAAGCTAATCGCAAACATTTTTTCACTTGACTACAATGCCCAAACTCACTAGCGTTTTCACGTACGCGCTGCATATTGGGTTGTGTACGTATAGCTTTACTATTAAAACCACCACCTGCCTTTCTAGCATAGCCAACACCTTTAATGAAGTAATAATTAATACCGTCTAGTGTACCACTAATTTTCAATATGCCTTTTTGTTGCGCCATAATGCATATAAGGTAATGAAAATTAGTAAGTTAATCAATAGGTATAGCGTATGTATAGCGTATTAACTCTAGGTGATATTCAGGTTTTATTCGGGTTTTCCTTGCATTAACCTTAATACAAACCCAGGTCACCACCAATACCAAACCATCTTTTATGCCTAATCTACTACAACTTCCAGTAATTTAGTATAAAATAAGCAGTAAAGTATAGCATGTTAAAACATAAGAAATAGAAGAGACACTATTGCAACAAAATCTATTAGCACACCTGTCTTAGGATAGTATAGGAGCTTTCTATTAATAGGAAAAAATAAAATTAAAATGAGCTCAAAGAAGCTTGAATCGTAATTTTTTGAGCGGGTAATACTGAGGACATTTGTAGAGCTTACTTCTTAAAAACAACTATAAAAACAAAAGCCACAACGTGTAGTTGTGGCTTTCGACTTTAAAAGACAAAAGAAGTCTTATTTTTTTATAAACTGAAGCGCTGTCCCATTCTCAAATGTTATAAAATACAATCCATTTACGAATCCTCGAACATCAATTTGATCTTCACTGGTAATACTACCTTTTTCAATTTCTGCACCTAATGCATTATAAATAGTATAAGAAAGCTTCGATTCTATATTCATAATTTGAATAAAATCACTTGACGGATTTGGGTAAAGAGAGAGTGTCTCATTAAAAACTTCAGAGTCATTTAAAGATAATGTAGAATCAACTTTAAAAATAACAATATCTTTAGGGAAACTACCAGGATAACTCTGTATTGTAGTTTTATTAGAACCATCTAAATTATAACGATCCAGTAAATCTCCGTTTGTTGAAAGTAGATACATATGGTTGTTTTCAACATCTAACTCAATATCAACATATAAAAGCGAAGCACCTGCAGTAAAGGTCGTTAATACAGTTTTTGAGTTCCCTAATAGATCTGTTGTAAAAATTTCTCCAGCGGTAAAATCTCTACTAATGTGGTAAATTAAATTATTAGCGAGGTCTGTAGTAAAGTCACTAGGGTATTGTGTACCACCTGTATAGCTATATATAAGAGTACTATTACTACCATCTAAATTGTATCGTGTTAAATGATCTCCATTAACATCTAAAAGATACATATGATTATTATTGACATCCAACTCTAGTTCGTCCAATAAATTAGTAGCTGATGGTGTATATGTTATAAGAGAGTTTTTGTTGTTGCCCACTAAATTTGTTGAGAATACTTCACCATTTACAGTATGATAAATTATACCGTTTGTGGTATCTAATTCCATATCTCTTGGTATTGTTGAGTAGGAGTAAATAAGTGTAGAGTTGTTACCATCTAAATCATATCGCATTAAGTTTCTGCCATTAAAGTCAAGCACATATATATGGCTGTTGGCAACATCTAATTCAACATCATGCGCTAAAGAAGAAGAGCTAGCTGTGTAAGAAACTAATGAGTTTTTTGAAGTACCATCTAAGTGAGTAGTAAATATACCTTCTCCAGAATCAACATGGTATATTAAATCGGTTTGGGCATTAACAGTGTTGGCATAGAATAAATAAAAAAATAGGGCAAGAGATAAGTAGGTTTGTTTCATTTGATTTGATAATTTGGTTTAATGTTAACTAAAACGTGTTAAGTTTAAGCGGTATCGTTTTGAGTCGCAATGTAGTAAAAATCTTATTTTTAAGCTATACAGTATTTATAGTTTTTGATTAAATACTTTAGTATTAAAATCGTGCCCTTTTCATATAAAAAATAAAGTGCATTAAAGTTTAAGCAGATTAATTCATAAATAATACACATAAAAAAACGGTTTAGTGTGAACTAAACCGTTGATTTGTTTTGATTTAACATTTTGTAGCGAGATCGAGATTTGAACTCGAGACCTCCGGGTTATGAATTGCTAAATCTTGTTTTTATGTGTCTGATTTGCAGTGTTTTAATTTTTTGTAAAATTTTGAATCGTGTTCAAAACGTGTTCGGATTGTGTTCGCTGATTTATAGGGTGAAGATAGTAAATTTTTTAGATTTTTTTAAAAAAATTAAGCAAGGTTTGTTAGCTCAGAATAAGTGACCTCTTCAATTATTTCTTTTTTATTACTATCAACCTTTGGACTAAATAAATCTTTACTTACAGGAAAAACACTAAGTTGTTCTTCTGGATAACTAAATTGTAGTATGTCCTCTATTTCAGATTCGCTTAAATCTATAGATAGCCAATTGTGGGTCAATTTTTCATCCAATATTAAAGGTTGTCTTTTCTTTTTGTTATGAATTTTAGCAAATAGAGGAGAAGCTTCTTTGGTTAAAATTGTAAAAGTTATGTATGTGTCAATAACTGTATAAAGACCTGCTAATGCTAAAGGATAGTCTTCCTTATTTTTGAAATAAAAAGGATATTTTTTTCCTTTATAATCATGTGGTTCAAAAAAACCAGAAACAGGAATTATACAACGCTTTTCCATTATGGTATTTTTGTATATAAAATGATCAAATGCTTTTTCTGATCGGGCGTTTAGACCTCCTCCATAACGGACTGCCTCTTTGTGGTAATCTTTTATGTCATCTTTCGTTTTATAACTGGGGACAATACCCCAAATCCCAGGAGCTAATACGTCCGAACGCTCTTGTGGTATTACCAGCATGTTTGGGTGTGAAAAACCATTGTGATGATAAGTAGGTTTGTCAAAATAAGATTCCATTGAAGGGTCAACAACACTTACTTTAAAATGTTTCTCTAATTTTTTAACCTTGTTAGTGGTACTAGTATGAAAACACATGTTTATTTTTTCTTAAAATTAAGAAATCAAATGGATTAGGCGAAGTTTATGGCTATATTGATTTAAGATGTTTTAAGGATGCGTTACGTGGATCGGTAATTATACCCATTTTTTTACTTGATACGACAACCATGCTATAAAAGCCAAATCGGTCTTTAATTGAACCGTAACACATGTACACTCCTAGACCGTTAATAGGAAATTTATCTACATTATCACTAAAGTGTACAGCGTCAAAATATTTGCCTTCTTGATCTATAAATGTGCTAAGCCGCATTAATTTACCTTGTGATGTTCTATTAAATCTAGTAGTCACAAGACTCCCATATATTATTACATTTTCACCAATGTGGTTTTTCATCTCACTTGCTGTAATACCACCATGTATTTTTTCACTAACTAAATTAAAGTAATTGCATAATGGAAAACCTAGTAGTTCCATTTCATCATAAGCATCTTCAATCCAATTAGTCTTTAATTTAGGTAGCTCAAATTTCTTATGTTGAATTTTAAATAGCTGAGCTTGTTTAGTTTTAGAACCTTGGGCATTTAGTTTAAAAATAGCTTGCCACAACAATTCAGTTTTATGTTTTTTTGTAAATCTAAATGCATTAATGCGTATGAGGATTGTTAATTGTTCAATGCTAATAGAAACACGATCTATAAAATCATCAAGAGACTTGTAAGCGCCAAATAATTGTCTATTACTTAAAATTCTTTGTATGGTATAGGTCTCTAAATTTTTCAAATACCCAAACCCTAAATAAATGGAACTACCAATTAATCTATTGGGATGGTCACTTCTATTAATGCATGGCAAACAAATCTTTGCACCTTGTTGTTTAGCTTCATGTAGATAATGTTCTGTACTGTAAAATCCACCGCCATTATTTAAAACTGCAGTCATAAACTCCAAAGGGTAGTAGCACTTCAAAAACAAACTTTGATAACTTTCAACAGCATAAGATGCTGAGTGTCCTTTAGCGAAAGCGTAACCAGCAAAACTTTTAATTTGATTCCAAACTTCAAAAATTAAGTCATCTTCAAACCCTTTGTTTCTACAATTTGAAATGAACTTTTGTTCTACTTCTAAAAACTCTTTTCGCGATCTATATTTTCCACTCATACCTCGACGTAATATATCCGCTTCCCCAAGGGTGAGGTCTGCAAATTGATTGGCAACCTTCAATACATCTTCTTGATAAACCATGACACCATAGGTCTCTGGCATTATTTGTAATAATATTGGATGCGCATCTTTTCGTTTTTCAGGGTTTCTATGGCGTCTAATGTATTCGTCTTTCATTCCTGAACCAGATACACCTGGTCTTATTATAGAACTAGCTGCCACTAAGCCCAAGTAATCTTCAGTTTGGAGTTGTTGCATTAAACCTCGCATAGCAGGTGACTCAACATAGTACGCTCCAATTGCACCACCTGTTTTTAGAAGTTGGTTGATGTTTTTGTCAGTCTTAAATGCTTCAACATTTGTAATGTCAATATCATTAACTTCAGGTCTATTGGTTTTAATAATTTCTAGTGCATCTTTTATTTTAGCTAAACCCCTTTGCCCTAAAATATCAAACTTAAATATGCCTACATCTTCAGCAATAATCATATCAAACTGAACAGTAGGAAAGCCTTTAGGAGGTAAATCTGTTGCTGAATAATAATGTACTGGCTTATCTAAAATTATTATTCCAGCAGAATGTACACTAAGGTAATTAGGAAATCCCTCTATTAATTTTCCATAACGTAAAACCAATTGAGATAGTTCGTCTAAATCGGATTGCCTATAATTTCCTTTACTAAGTTTATCAATTTCTTCTTTAGGTAAACCAAAAACTTTGCCTAATTCTCTAACCACTGCACGATATTTAAAGGTGTTGTAGGTAGCCATCAAAGCTGTATGGTTAAAACGCTTGAAAATATATGCAGTAACATCATCTCTATCTTTCCAAGAGAAGTCAATGTCAAAATCAGGAGGCGAAGCTCTAAAAGGATTTATAAAACGCTCAAAGTAAAGATCGAGTTCAATTGGGTCAACATCAGTTATGCCTATAATATAGGCTACAATGCTATTAGCTCCACTACCACGACCTACATGAAAATACCCTTTACTTTTTGCATAATTAACAATGTCATAGTTGACAAGGAAAAAAGAAACAAAGCCTAATGTTTTGATAGTGTGAAGTTCAGTATTTAATCGTTTCAAAACTTCATTTGTAGGATCGGTATATCGTTTGTTTAAGTTCTTAAAACATAAGCTCTCTAATAACTTAAAATCAGTTTCAGATGAGTCTGTATACAATTTTAAATTTTGTGATACTCTTTCATTGCCAAATGAAAAGTCTATTGTACAGTTATCAAGTATCTTTTTTGTATTATTTAATATGAATGTAAAATCTTTAAAAGCATCTTCTAAACTTTCTTTTTGATGCATTTTATCAGTTGCTAAACATTCTTCAGATTTATCTAGCTTACTTAATAAACAGTTTTTATCAATTGAACGAAGCAGTCGATGTGCATTGAAGTCTCGTTTGTTTCTAATAGTTACTTGTTGTTGTACAACCAGCTTGTTTTTGAGGTTTAACAACTTTGAGAAGCGTAACTTTTTTAGTTCTTCAATCGAAACACCAATAAACTCGTTAGGTTTGAACTCATTTTTTTCAAGTTGTAAGACTTTTTCAAAAGGATATACTAAATAACAATTATCTAGTGTTTTAGTCGGTACATCTGGTAATTCTATATCATTTTCAGAATGGTAAGATAAAAATTGGTTTAACTCCTTAAACCCTTCGTTGTTTTTAGCTATGCCTACAAATAATTGATCGTTACCGTTTCTAAAGTCAATTCCTATTACAGGCTTAATGTTAAATTCTTTTGCTTTTCTAATAAAGTTTAAACATGCAGAAGTATTATTGATGTCTGTTAGAGCTAAAGCATCTACATTGTTATCCTTGGCAAGCTCTAAAAGTTCAATTTCAGAAAACGTGCCATAACGTAGTGAATAATATGTGTGACAGTTTAAATACATTATTGTTTTCGATGTGCCAGTAACACTGGAGGTTCACCACTGAAAGGATTATTAAAACGACCAATAGTTTTAGCTCCCATAGATGAAGCTCTCATTATACTTAACTCTCCATAACGTAATCTTACTTTATCCATGGCATTATAAAGACTAATCATTTCTTCAGTATCATCAAATAGATTGATTTGATAATGACCACTTACTATATCACTAATTTTAACACCAACTAATCGGATTAATAAGCGACGCTGGTATAGTTTTTCAAATAGCTCAAGTACTCTAGGAATTATAATATGATCAGCACTTGAATACGGTATTTTTACTTGTTTGTTGTAGGTGTTGAAATCTGAATATCTAATCTTTACACTTATAGTGCCAGCTAATTTGTTACCTCTTCTCAATTGAAAGGCTAAATTTTCAGCCATTGCAAAAATTGTAGTCTTTAATACTTTAATATCGATTGTATCTTTGTTGAAAGTACGCTCTGTTGATATTGATTTTCGTTCATGAAATGGTACTAGAGGTGGATTGTCAATGCCATGTGCGCGTTTCCAAATCGTTTTTCCATTTACACCCAAAGCACTTACCATCATTTCTAAAGGCATTTGTTGTACAACACCCACTGTGTCGACTCCTAGATTACGTAAAACTTGATACGTCTTTTCTCCAACAGATGGTATCTTTCGAATCGATAAAGGCGCAAGAAACTCTTTTTCAAAACCTGTATCGATTTTTAATTGATTATTAGGTTTTGCTTCTCCAGTTGCAACTTTTGAAACTATTTTATTTGTTGACAAACCAAATGATATTGGAAGTCCAGATTCCTTAATAATTCTTTTCCGTAACTCAGAGGCGTATTTGTAGCAGCCATAAAATTTATCCATACCTGATAGGTCTGCATAAAACTCATCGACGCTAGCTTTTTCAAATACAGGAACACTCTCCTTTATAATTTCTGTTACTGTGTGCGAATATTTAGTGTAAATGGAAGAATTGCCTCTAATAACTATTGCTTCAGGGCATAATCTTCTAGCAACTTTCATAGACATCCCAGAGTGAACACCAAAAGGTCGAGTTTCATAACTGCAAGCAGCTACAACTCCTCTGTCTCCAGTACCACCAACCAATAATGGTTTGTTTTGTAAACGCCTATCAATAAGACGCTCACATGAAACAAAAAATGTATCTAAATCCAGATGTAAAATATTCTTTTCCATAACACAAAATTAGCTACATATTAAAGCAATTATTGCTTATATTTGTAGTATTATGAAAATTGTAGCAAAAAATATTCGTCATCTTAGAAAGCTAAAAGGGTTAACCCAAGAAGCGTTAGCTGAACATCTAAACGTATCAAGGTCTAGGATTGGTTCTTATGAGGAAAATAGATCAGCGCCTACTATAGAGTTTTTAATACAACTATCCGATTTTTTTAAATTGCCTATAGACATACTATTGAAAAATGATTTAACTAAATCAAAGGATGCATCATTTATTGAAATTGGTAATCAACGTGTTTTATTCCCTATAACTGTAGATACTGATAGTGATGATTTAATCGAAATTGTTCCTGCTAAAGCATCTGCTGGATATTTAAGTGGCTATGATGATCCTGAATATATTGAACAGCTGCAAAAGATAAAGTTGCCTTTTTTACCTACTGGAAAGCACAGAGCTTTTCCTATAAAAGGAGATTCTATGTTACCTATGAAAGATGGAGCTTTTGTTGTAGGTAGATTTATAGAAGATAGAAATGAAATTAAGACAGGACGTACCTATGTACTGGTTACACTTAATGATGGTATGGTGTATAAACGCGTAATGAACAATATAGATTTTAATGGGTCATTGTTATTGATGTCAGATAACAAAACCTATAACGACTACAGTGTGCCTATAGACGAGGTTTTAGAAATTTGGGAATTTACATGTAGTATAAATACGCAAGAATATACAGAGGAAGAGCTTAAAATTAGTAGTATTCTTAGTATGTTTAATGAGCTTGGTGTTGAGTTAAAGGCTTTGGAAAATGTTATGAAATAAAACCTACCTTTTTACTAACTTTTTCTTAATTACTTTATCCTCTGTCTTAATCTCAAATATATATAGCCCACTATCAAGATTTTCTAAGTTAATTTTTGATGGGATATAATTATATTCTAAAACAGTTTTGCCTAAGCTATTGTAAACATTCAATGTACCTGTATTATAGCTAGTCACAATATCGACCTTACCATTTGTAGGATTAGGAAAAATTCTAAAATGACTTTCATTAAATTCTTCGTTAGACAACGTTTCAAATAAAAACTCTTCAGTTAAAACAGAGGACCAATTATCATAAATGTCTTTAAATTGAAAATGGATATAGTTAATTGTATTGTTTTGTAAGCCAGAAATATTTATATCCTCTAAAAACATATAGTTAACCTCTGGACTAACAATTTCTGACACTCTATTGTCAAAATCATTATTAAACCAATATCTGTAGGCTGAAATCTTATTTTCACCTAAACTTTCAGGATTATTATTATATATAAATTCCGAAACTATAGATGACCAAGCACCTTTGTCATCTTTAAATCTCATATGGAATTGATGTAATCCTTTATCTAGTCCTGCGACATTAGCATTTAAATTTAAAATCAAAGTATTTGTATTATTACCATTCCCTGTTACTTTACCTGCATAATCACTATCAAACCAATATTCATATTCGGAAATATTGCTTGTACCAGTTG
Source organism: Meridianimaribacter sp. CL38 (assembly GCF_004328055.1). NCBI lineage: Bacteria > Pseudomonadati > Bacteroidota > Flavobacteriia > Flavobacteriales > Flavobacteriaceae > Meridianimaribacter > Meridianimaribacter sp. CL38. The sequence goes on from NZ_QKWS01000004.1 coordinate 420,361, forward strand.
TTTCTTGATTTTGAACATAAACAAATTCTGATAGTACAGAAGACCATTGACCATCTTCATCCTTAGTCCTAAAATGTAGTGTATTTAATCCATTACTTAAATTAAAGGTATAAGCATCAAAACTTAAATTTTCAATTGAGTTCGCAAAGTTTAAACTTGTTGTTTGTCTTGTAAAATAATAATTATTAAACCAATACTCGTAAGATGCTAACTTTGGCGCATTAGGATTGCCTATTGTACTAACACCATTTCCAATTAAATTAGCAGTATCTAGTATTGAGTTGTCTTGAAAACTTGCTTCAATAGTTGCTGTTTTTTCGCCAACCGAATCGGGATCAAAACTTATAATAACTGTTTCTGAATCACCTGGATTAAACAATTTTGGCAGTTCGGGTTGTTGCACAATACTAAACAAATTTGCATCATCACCTGTAATGTCTATATCTGTAACTGTATAAGGCGCACTACTAGAATTTGAAACCGTTAATGTTACAAGTTCTGTACCTCCATAAATGTAAACATCACCAAAATCATAGACTGAGTCTGTATTGGTGTTGTAATCTGTTTCTGCGGTTTCTACTGCTAATCCTGAAAGATGAATATCTAATTGAGGGTTATTGACAGAGGAATTATTGATTCTAAAAACAACTTCTTTTTCGCCTATTGAGTTTGGTGCAAAATCTATCTCAAAGGTTTCGGTTTGATTAGGTTGAATATCAAACGGAACTGTTGGAAACGTAAAATCGAACTGACTATTATCTGAACCCAACAATTGAATACTTGAAATGTTTAATGCAACATCACCTATGCATTGAATTGTTATTGTTTGCTGAGAAGAATTTCCTAAAGAGGTTTGTGGATATTGAACGTCATTAGATGAAACCATAACTTGTGCATCTATGGTTTCGTCTAATAAATCTTGTTTTAAAAAGTTAAACAGAAGAGAATCCAATCCATTAGCATCCAACATATCAAATCTCCCCTTTGCTATCTCATCATGGTAGTATCCACTAAAAGGCCTAACCTCTTGTAATTGATGTCCTTGATATATTGCGCTTAGAAAAGGTACTACACCATCATTAACATGCCCCAAATTTTTAAATGCTTTTTCTATTTTAAAATATCCTTTACTAATTAAATCATCAGAAATACTAGTTTCCTCTCTTGTATCAAATAATCCTCCTGCATAAGCAATAATCTTATTGTCAAAAGTAGTATCTAGATTCATTTTCTCACCATTTAGCCATGTGTTTTCCTCAATAGGATATATATCGTAATCGAAGTAGTCATCATAATTATCCCATCTTAAATCCCATCTATTAACTTTGGTTGATGTCGGAATTGAAAAAACACCATACATTGTATAATTTATCCCTAACCAAGCAATATTTAAATCAAATATTAATTCATTAAAAAGTGCATAATTATAGGATGATACATCTGAGACAATACTACCATTTGCTACAGGGCTTCCGTGATGAGGTGTTCCTAACGTTATTAATTTATCTATTCTTTCACCACCTTTTTGATTCGAAAAAGGTCCAACTAACCTATTTCTGTTCAAAAAAGACCTTGAAACCAAGCCTCCCATACTATGCGCTATGATTGTAATCTCTCTATCATGGAACTCAACATAGTTGTCATCTAGCTCAATTCTTAGTTGATGCCCTAAATCATCAACAGTTACGATGTTTGAATTATACTTAACATAATATGGTTTATATTGACTTTTCAAATCTTCATCACAAACGAAATATCTTAAAAAATTAGTCCAAATATTTATGTTACCTTCCACATCCTCACCTTCTGGTTGCCAACCATGTATCAAAAGTAATGGTGTCCTATCATTTAATTCATAATTATCTGCGACACATTGAATATCATCTAATACGTTGATATCCACAGGAAAAATATCTAGTTTATCCTTTAATCCAACAAAAACTGATTGTGTAACGATATTATTAGAAATATTAGTTTCTACATTATCAATGTCTTGTTCAATCCAAAAAATAAAATAGTAGGTTTTGTTAGCTTCAATATCCAATGGAAGTCTTATATATCCTTCCCAGAATTCTTTTCTTTCAGCTATATCTCCTACACCTAGACCGATTAAATTAGTAAAACGGTCTTGAGAAATTTCACCCTCTTTTAGTATTATATCTTCTAAAGGATCTAAATTTTCATCTTCAGATAGGAAAATCTTAAAGTCTACTACAGAAGCGGAACTTGTTCCATTATTTATAACATTAATTTCCCAAACTAGCTCTTCTCCTTTGTAATGTGTGGCTCCAGGTGCGCCTGCAAAATAAGATTGAAACCCTAAATCCGACTGCGCAAAACCAACCAGCGAGAATAAGCCCAACATTAAAAAAACTATCATTTTCATAAGTCTAGTTTTGTTGTGCTTCAACCTCGATTTCTATTGGTAGATCACCATTTTCATCTGTTGTACCAGATATGTTTTTTGAAACGATATGAGGATTAAAAGGTACCGAGCCATCTTTCCATGGGTAGCGACCACCATAGATACCAATATCATTTCCATCTGATCCACCGTTCTTATATGGAGAGTTGTCAGGTAGATGAAAATCTGCTGATTGATTTACGGCATCACTTATACTGGAGTATGATGAAAAAACAGTAGTTAAATCGGCACTATCATTAAAATTACCATTTCTTATAATGCTACCTGATACTCCATTAGAAGTATTAACATTATTTCTGATATTACAATTGTTTAAATAATCAAAAGCATAATTGGCTGGAAGAATATTGTTTTCGATTATACTATTTGATGCATCGATTGCTTCGTAATATTGCGCACTTACTAAAAATATATTGTTTGCTACTTTACAATTAGTAAATGTATTTCCTCTGTCACAAAAAATATTGTTTGAGATTAGACTGTTACCGTCTTGAGCGTTAAAATTATTTCTATGTCTAAAAATATTTTGTTTTATCAGAGAATTTGAAAATTTACCACCAACATTACTTCCAAAATAAGATCTATCAATTAAAAAATTACTAACATCTGCGCCACTTTCTACAGTAATATTATTGTATGGGTTACCATTGTAATAGTTAGTTGTAAAAAAAATACCAGTAATAGACCCACCGTCTGCATTTTCACCTAATACTAGTTGAGGAAGTACAATTGAAGAACTTGCCACAGTTGTAATTCCTGTTGCTTGAGTATAGTTTGGGTTTATTCCTGTACCTATTAAATGTATTGGTTTATTTATTGTATCGTTAACAACATAGTTTCTACCTGGTATATATAATGTGTCACCAGCAACAGAACCTTCAATTGCTTCGCTCAAATCAGTGTAAAAGGTGGGATCATTTCCGTTTTGAACAGCGATTAAATCTTGAGCAGTTAAATTGAAAATAGATATAAGAAATGTAAAGAGTAGTAAGTTTTTCATTATTACGAATTTTAGTACAAAATATAAAAAAAACGTTACTTCTAAATATTAAACCGTCTAACTTTCAGTTTAATATGATGAATTTTGATTTATTTCAATTAGATGTTTGTGATTGAACAGTCATTTCATATATTTAAACTCCCTTAATAACTAATTCTCGTTTGACCTTTTTTGTACATTTTTTCGATTGTATGCGAATTGTTATTGCTTATATATGACCAAACCAATATCAGAATCAGATACTAGAGCTAATTTTATAGATCCTAAACTTGCAAAAAGTCAATGGGACGCTATGCATATAGTCCGAGAGTATTACTTTACAGATGGAAGAAAGCTTTTAGGGAATAAACGTGGTAAACGTTTGTTCTTAGATTATCTTCTTAAGTTTAATAATACCAATTTAGCTATTATTGAAGCTAAAAAGCTTGGTGATCATCCAACAAAAGGTTTACAACAAGCTTTAGAATATGCCGAAAAGCTTAAAATCAATTTTGTGTACGCTACTAATGGTAAACAAATTTATGAGTTTGATAGACGAACTGGTAAAGGTGGTTACGTTAATAATTTTCCAACACCTCAAGAATTATACAACAAGCTTTTTGGAGCAAAAAACGAATTAAAAGAAAAACTGCATAATATTCCGTTTTTACTTACTGGTAATTTCGCACCTCGTTATTATCAAGAAATTGCGGTTAGCAAGGTAATGGAAAGTATTGCTGACGGTGAAAAACGTATCCTTTTAACCTTAGCTACAGGTACAGGCAAAACATTTATTTCATTTCAAATAGTTCATAAATTATTGCAAGCAAAATGGAATTTAGATGGTAATGATAGACGTCCGAGAGTTCTTTTTCTCGCAGATAGAAACGTATTAGCAGATCAAGCGATTAACACCTTTAATCCTTACGAAAAAGATGTTATAAAGATTGATGGTGAAGAAGTACGAAAAAGAAATGGAGTAGTACCTACAAATGCATATATCTTCTTTGCTATTTATCAAGCCATTGCAGAACGTGAAGATATTGGAGGCTATTACAAAGAGTATCCTAGTGACTTTTTCGATTTAATCGTTATTGACGAGTGCCATCGTGGAAGTGCCAATGAAGAAGGTTCTTGGCGTGCTATTCTCGATCATTTTAAACCAGCAGTACATCTAGGGTTAACGGCTACACCTAAACGAGAGGACAATGTAGATACCTATAAATATTTTGGGAAACCAGTCTATGAATATTCTCTAAAAGATGGTATACAAGATGGATTTTTAACGCCTTATAAAGTAAAGCGTGTAACAACAAATATTGACGAGTATATACATACAAATGACAGTAAAATTGTTCAGGGAGAAGTTACAAAAGACCGTTACGAGCTTAAGGATTTTAATAAAAGTATTACAGTAAAACAGCGTATAGAGTTAGTTGCCAAAACCATTTTGCAACACATCAGAAAAATGGATAAAACAATTGTGTTTTGCGCTAACCAAGACCATGCTTTAGATTTGAGAGATTTTATTAATAAGCACAAAGAAGTTTCTGATGTTAATTACTGTGTGAGGGTAACCAGTGACGAAGGTAAACATGGTAGAGAATTGTTAGAAGCTTTTCAGGACAATGATAAGGATATACCTGTAATATTAACCTCTTCCAAGATGCTAACTACAGGAGTAGATGCGCGTAATGTGCGCAATATTGTGTTAACTGCACCCATAGGATCTATGGTAGAGTTTAAACAAATCATTGGTCGTGGTACACGTGTGTTTGATGGCAAAGACTTTTTTACCATTATCGATTTTGTAGGCGCTACCAATTTGTTTTATGATGCAGAATGGGATGGCGAACCTGAAGCACCAGAAGGAGAAGGACCTGATGGTGATCCAACACCAAAACCACCGCGTAAACCTAAAGTTAAGGAACCTGGAGAACCTTATGAACGTAAAGAAAAATTAATCATAGAGTTGTCAAATGGTAGACAATTAAAGGTCACAGATGTCGACACACGATATATCGACGAAAACGGAAAGCCATTAACCGCACGTGAGTTTTTAGAAAAACTAATCGGTGAGTTACCAGCCATTTATAAAGACGAAGCGCATTTACGTAAAATTTGGTCTAACCCAGATACACGTACTGATCTTTTAAAACAATTGGGTCAGCTAGGTTTTGATAACGAACAATTAAACGACTTACGAAATATGATTGCTTCACCAGATTGCGATATTTTTGATGTGCTATCTCATATTTCTTTTGAAACCAATCTAATGACACGAAAACAACGTGTAGAATTTGTAAAAGGAGAACCCAAGTTCTTTGAAGTATATAAAAATCTTGAGGCTAGAGAGTTTCTAGAGTTTATTCTTAAACATTATGAAGAGTATGGCATTGAGGAGTTGCAACGTGATAAGCTCGGTGATTTAGTTAAACTAAAATTAGGTACACCTAAAGATGCTAAAACGGCTTTCGGAGATATGAAAACACTACTGTCAGCATACTACAAACTACAAGAAAACATTTATAGAGCTGGATAAATGAACACGTTATTAGATTTTACACAACTAGACTTTTTTCTAAAAGAAATAGCACTATTTAATAAGGCTCAAACACCTTTAAGAGAAAGGGAAAAGTTCAATATATTCACTATTATTCGAAATGGGCATGAAGAAGTAGGTTTGCACTCTAAATTTTTGTTTGAGTTACTCTCACCTGAAGGATCTCACAAAAAGAAAGCTCTTTTTTTAAAATTGTTCATTCAACAATTAGGTGTAGATTTTAGATTGGAAAATGTTGAAGTTTTCTGCGAAAAAAACAACATTGATTTATTGATTCAGAACAATTCGCAAGCTATAATTATAGAGAATAAAATTAATGCAGGTGATCAGCCTGAACAATTGTCTAGATATTACAATATTGTTCATAGTAGTAAAATTAAAGATATACATATCGTGTATTTAAGTTTAGATGGTAAGGAGCCGTCTCAACAGAGTATAGAGAATCTACCTGATGATATTAAAGATAATAGACTTTACAACAAATCATATAAAAAGTTTATAAATCCGTGGTTGTCCTTATGTGTCAAGGAATGTGCTACACAACCTGAAATTAGAGAAACCATTGTGCAATACAAACAACTGTTAAACCATTTAACTATGAGTAATGACATAAAAGAACGTGAAGCATTATTAAATTTTTTGGGGAAAGGCGACAATATGAAGCAAGCTCATTATATAGCAGATAATTGGATTCATATGAAATGGCATACAGAATGGGAGTTTTGGAATGATTTTTACAATCAAATACCAGATAGCTTAAAAGGATTACCAATTGTTGAAGAGTTTTTATTTAGTAGTGATAAGCTAGATAATGCCATACATTATGAAAGAAATAGAAATTATGAATATGGTTTAGCTATAAAACTTTTTGAATATAATAATGAAGATATATGTTTATATATTGAAAGAAATTCTCAAAGATTATTTTATGGAATTATAGTTGATTTTACGAAAGATAGAAATAATGATAAAGATTGGAATATAAAATCTTCTTCAGACATACAATTATTGAGTGAATCTTTAACTCACTCTGTTTTAGGACATGATAGGTCACCGTGGATTGTTTATCAATACCCTAAAAAGCAAATTAACTTTGAACATTTTAATCATACTGATACTTTAGATTTGGCTAATCAACAAAAAAGACTTCAGATGGTAGTTGAGTTGTGGGATGAAATAAAGGATTTTGTTGATATAGTTATAGACTGGAAAACAAATCTGAACTAAATTAAATTTTAATGAGCATACAAAACAACATAGATAGAATAACAGACATCCTTCGTCGTGACGATGGTATTAGCGGTGCTATGCACTATACCGAGCAAATCTCATGGATTCTGTTCCTCAAATTTTTAAACGATTACGAAGACAATAAAGCCGATGAGGGATTTTTAGAAGGTACCGACTATAATTACGTATTGCGTAAAGACCTACGTTGGCACCAATGGGCTTGCCCTAAAGACGACGATGGTAAACTAGATGTCAAACGCGCCTTAACAGGAGACGATTTAATCGATTTTGTTAACGATACCTTGTTTCCGTATTTAAAAGCGTTTAAAGCCACAACTAACGATCCAAAATCTTTAACCTATAAAATAGGAGCGATTTTCGAATATCTAGATAATAGAATAGCAAGTGGTCATACACTACGTGAGGTATTAGATATTATAGATGCGCTAGATTTTCAAAGTAGTGACGAGTTGTTTGAACTCTCTCAAGTGTACGAAAACCTACTAAAAAGCATGGGTAGCGATGGTGGTAACTCTGGCGAGTTTTACACACCTCGTGCGGTGATCAAAGCGATGGTAGAAACCACCAATATTAAGGTAGGCGATACCATTTATGATGGTGCTGTAGGTTCTGGTGGATTTTTAGTAGAAGCGTTTGAATATTTAACCGCTAACGGTAAAAAAGAACAACTCTCGGCTGCCGATTGGGAAACCCTACAAAACGACACCTTTTTTGGGCAAGAAAAAACCAGTTTGGGTTACGTAATGGGTATGATGAATATGATCCTACACGGTATAGAAAGCCCAAACGTTTTTAAAGGCAATACACTTACCCAGAACATACGCGACTTTCAAGAAAAAGACAGACACGATGTAATTTTAGCCAACCCACCATTTGGTGGCAAAGAAAAAAAGCAAATACAGCAAAACTTTCCTGTAGAGAGTAATGCGACCGAAATTTTGTTTTTACAGCATTTTATGAAAATGCTTAAGCTAGAAGGTCGTGCTGCTATTGTAGTGCCAGAAGGCGTCTTGTTTCAAACCAATAATGCCTTTACTAAAGTAAAGCAATCCTTGTTAGAAAACTACAACGTGCATACCATTGTAAGTTTACCAAGTGGTGTGTTTTTACCCTATAGTGGTGTAAAAACCAACATCTTGTATTTTGACCGTAAAGGTGCCACCAATAATATTTGGTATTATGAGGTCAACCCACCATACAAACTCACCAAAAACAAGCCCATTGCTTACGAGCATTTAGCCGAGTTTATAGACCTGTTCCATAATCCAGAAAAACGCAATCACACCAACGCCAAAGTAGCCGTCACTTCGAGTGATTCGCGAGGCACGAGTGAATTGTATCGAGAAGACTGCAACGACTGGACCATTAACATCGCAGATATTAAAGACTACGACCTAAGCGCCAAAAACCCACACAAAATAGTAGAAGTGGTACACCAAAGCCCAAAAGAGCTATTGACCAGCATTAAACAAAACGATGCCGAAATCGCCCAATTATTAACCCAAATTGAAAGTTTGATTGATGGGTAAGTGGAAGGAAAAAAAATTAAGTGAAGTTGTCTATATAAATAGTGGAATTGCTTTACCTAAAATATTTAGAGGAAATAATATTTCAGGAGATATTCCTTTTTATAAAGTAGCTCAAATGAATAATCATAAAAGTATTATGATTGATTCTGAGTTGACTTTTGATAGAGAAATAGCCAAGGAAGCAAGAATCAAAATTTTTCCAAAAGGATCTGTTTTGATACCTAAAAGAGGAGGAGCAATATTAACCAATAAGAAAAGAATTCTTGTTGAAGATGCTTCATATGATAGTAATATTATGGGTTTGAAAGCTAAAAATGATATTATTTCAGATGATTATCTTTTTTCTTTTATGCATTCTATTGACTTATCAGATTTTGTTGATGAAAGTACTATTCCTCAAATTAATAATAAGCATATTGATAGAATAATAATAAGTTACCCTCAATCATTACCAGAACAACAACGTATCGTCACCAAGTTAGATGGTTTGTTTGCCAAGATAGATCAGGCAATTAGTTTTTTAGAAGCCAACCTACAACATACCCAAGCCTTAATGGGTAGCGTGTTGGATGGTATTTTTGATAAGGTGTCTGAAGAACATAAAGCTGTACCGTTATTAAAATATGTGAAATTTGTTGGTGGTTCGCAACCGCCAAAAAGTTCTTTTTCATATAAACAGAAAGAAGGTTATGTTAGGCTAATTCAGATTAGGGACTACAAAAGCGATAAGCATTTAGTTTATATAAAGGAAGATAGTACAAAGAAATTTTGTGAAGAAGATGATGTTATGATTGGTCGTTATGGTCCACCAGTATTTCAAATATTAAGAGGAATTAAAGGTGCTTATAATGTTGCTTTAATGAAAGCAATACCAGATGAAAAAGTAATTTTAAAAGACTATTTGTATTACTTTTTAATGAATGGTAAAATTCAAAATTATATTATCTCAATTTCTCAACGTTCTGCAGGTCAATCAGGAGTTAATAAAAAAGCATTAGAAGCTTATGAAATTGCTATTCCTACAATAGAAGAGCAAAAAGTTATAGTTAATAAAATAAAATCTGCTATTCCTAAAATTGACAAAACTCAAGATTTAGTTAATCAAAATTTAGAAAATTTAAAAGCCTTAAAAAGTAGTTTGTTAGATCAGGCTTTTAAGGGCAAGTTGTAAATAATATTAGAAAAAATGAAATATAATAATTATGGATCGGTAGCTGTAGAGGCTGTAAGAACTATTTCAGAATTTTCATCACCCAAAGAAGCTTGGGAGGCTGCGTGTAAAAATTACTTTAATAGCATTTCTTCTCAGAATAAAAGTTGTCCTAAAGATGCTTTCTTAGGATTATGTAAAGAAGGTTTGGTTAAAGGAATCATGAAAGGGAGTTATACACGTTCAAAATTAAATAAATCATATGCTTTGAAAGCATTAAAGATTTTAAAGGAAAACAATAATGAAGTATACTCAACAAGAGAGTTATGGGAAAAATTAAAACTGGAAGGAAAATCTCATAATTCTCAACTAGATGTTGTACTGGCATTATGGAATAATAATTTGATAAAATAAAATGGGCCAGAAGGTCGGAATGTTACGTTTTACTCAGTTTTACATTCTAAGATCTACGTTAGATTGGAAGGATGATACCAATATCCAAATAATCACCCTGAAAAGTGAGAAATGAGGATATGGTTGACAACAGTGTCATAACTGTTGGCTTCCTGAACTTGTGTCTAAGGATTAATTTTCTAAGCATCGTAAAGGTGTTTAAGAGGGTTATTACAAAGATAACAATTTCTATACCTGAAAAGAGTAGCGTCGCAATAGCTCAATAGAGTGAAAGCTTCGAAAGGCATGTACATTCTAAACCTGCTACTATTAGTATCTGGCCCTATTTTAAAAATTATGGAAACAGAAGATTGGTTTAAATTAAAACGTTACCCACACATTGGTGAGCCATTATCATTAAAAGATTATAAATGGATAAAAGCTTATGTGGAAAATCCAGTATCTGTTAAAAAGCATAGTTTTCTACCCTTAATTCATAAATGCATTATAAAACGCAAGTATAGAGCAGATACGGTTAACCTTGTTAGGAATAAAAAGACAGGTGAACGTATGCGTTTTATTGATAAACCAAAAGTTAGACATATTTACTACGCATCTCACTTAGATTCTATAGTTTTTTCATATTACAATCATCTAATTAGTGAAGCGTATGAAAAATTAATAGCAACTAAAAACTTTAATGAATCTATCGTCGCTTATCGCAAAATACCAATCACTAAAGGTTCTGATAAAAATAAATGTAATATAGATTTTGCTAAAAGTACTTTTGAATTTATAAAGAAGAATGAAGAAAAAAAGCTAACTGCAATTGTTGCAGACGTTACGGCTTTCTTCGATAATTTAGATCACAAAGTTTTAAAAAAACAATGGTGCAAAGTTTTAAATCTAAAAACGCTGCCAGAAGACCATTACAATGTCTTTAAAGCACTCACCAAATTACGTTATGTTGAAAGTGATCAACTTTTTAACAGTTACAAAGGGTCAATGTTAGTTGAGAGAGGAGTGCCCAACTCTTATAAGGAAAAAGAAATAAAGAGAATAGAAATAGAATCTAATAAATATTTCAAAGAGAAAAATGCGGTAGCATATTGTACTAAAGAAGAATTTATACAAAACAATCTAAACCTTATTATTTCTGGAAAAAATAAAAAGGGAATACCTCAAGGCAGTCCAATTAGTGCTACTTTAGCAAATGTCTATATGTTGAGTTTTGATCAGGAAGTATATGACAAAGTTGAGGCTATTGGTGGTTATTATCAGAGATATAGTGATGACTTAATAATAGTCTGTGAACAAAAGTATGAAGACGAAATAATAAAATACATAAGAGATAAAGTTCAAAACTTAGCAAAATTAGAAATACATCCATCTAAAACTACAGTTTATAGATTTGAGGAAATTAATGGAATTTTTAAAGGGTATGAAATAGATGAAAAATCTAAGGAACGTAATTATAACAAGAGTCTTGAGTATTTAGGTTTTATTTTTGATGGACAACGAGTACTAATCAAAGATTCAGGCTTTTCAAAGTTTTATAGGTCTATGAAACGATCCTTTAAAAAATCTACTTCTTTAGCGCTTTACAGTAAAAATCCTGATAAGAGGATTTTTAAACCAAAATTATACAAGCGATTTACTCATAGAGGTGCCAAACGAAAGCTCATTTACCATCCTTCCAAAACAGATCCGACCATATATGAAAGGACAAAAAAATATTATTGGGGCAATTATTTAAGCTACATCTATAAAGCAAATGATAGTATGAGATCTTTAAATGATGGTAGAGATATAATTAAGAGACAAAGTAGAAAATTTTGGAATCAATTTCACAAATTAATGAGATTCCATGAGAGTAGATTAATTAAGCAAAAGTAAATTAAAAATATTCAACAATATAAACCCCAAATTTATATGAGTAAAAAAAATAAAAAATATTATGTGGTATGGAAAGGTTTTAAAACTGGAGTTTTACAATCATGGGAAGAATGTAAAAAATCCATTCATGGTTTTAAAGGTGCAGAATATAAATCATTTAAAACTTTGGAATTGGCAGAAAAAGCATTCTCAGAAAAGTATGAAGATTATAAAGGAAAGAGTGTTTTTGAAACGACATTATCTACAGAAGAATTGCGTTTAATTGGAAAGCCAAATTTAGATACTGTTTCAGTAGATGCGGCTTGCAGTGGTAGTCCAGGGATAGTAGAATATCAATGTGTTGATACGAAAACAAAAGAGAAAATCTTTCACTTTGGACCTCTTTACGATTCTACAAATAATATCGGAGAATTTTTAGGCCTTGTCCATACATTAGCTCATATGAAAAAAGTTAATGATAGGAGACCTATTTATACAGATAGTAAAATTGCCATGGGGTGGGTTAAAGACAAAACTCATAGAAGTTATCTAGAAAAAACCGAAAGGAATAAAAAGTCATTTGAACTTTTAGAAAGAGCTGAAAATTGGTTGAAGGAAAATAAAATAGAAAATAAAATCCTTAAATGGGAGACTAAAGCTTGGGGAGAGATTCCTGCTGATTTTGGAAGAAAGTAATATATGCAAAACGTACTTTTTCTTGACATAGAGACTAACCCTAAAAGTAAAACCATTGATTACGGAGCGGTATTCAATGGTAAAGAATTACATGAAAGGAATACGGCTAAACTAGAGCAATGGATAAAGGCGGCAAAATATATTTGTGGTCATAATATTATAAAGCACGACATACCTGAACTCAAAAAAAAGTTAGGGAGTTCAATTTTTGACAATAAAAAATATGTAGATACTTTATTATGGTCACCATTACTTTTTGTAAAACGCCCCAACCATAAACTCACCAAAGGCTATAGAATAGTAAACCCTTCGGAAGTAAATAATCCGCTTTCAGATTGTAAGTTAACAGAGAATTACTTAATAAAAGAACTGAATCGATTTAATGCTTTAAGTAATTCCGAGAAGAGCGTGTATTATATGCTTTTAAAAGAACAACCTGCATTTAATTCTTTTTTTGATTTAGCTGGTTTTAACCATTCTAATGTTGAAGACACCAGTATTAAAAAAATCTTAGGAGAGACTATTTGTTCTAATATCAAATTAGAAGATTTTATACAAAACAATCCAGTTGGTTTGTCATATGTATTTACCTTATTAAAATTAGGTGATAAAGGTGCTGTATTACCACCATGGGTTCAGAATGAGTTTCCAGAGGCGGAACAAATTCTTAATGAAATTAGATTTAACCTTTGTGGTGATCCAAAGTGTCGTTATTGTGAAAATAAATTAAATCCCAAAAAAGCGCTTCAGGAATACTTTAACTATTCTGATTTTAGAAAGTTTGAAGAAAATAGAGCAATAAGTCTACAAGAGCAAGCCGTAAGAGCTGGTTTGCAAAGAGAGTCCTTTGTAGCCGTGTTTCCAACAGGTGGTGGTAAATCCTTGACCTTTCAGTTACCAGCCTTAATGCGAGGTGCTTCAACCAGGCATTTAACAGTTGTTATTTCTCCCTTGATATCCTTAATGAAGGATCAAGTTGATAATTTAAGAGATCGTTTTGGAATTACAAGAGCTGTTGCTATAAATGGTTTATTATCTCCTTTAGAACGTCAGGAGGCTTTTGAAATGGTTTCAGATGGAAGAGCCGATTTACTGTATTTGTCACCAGAGTCCCTTAGATCACCATCTATCTATCGATTGATTCTTTCTAGAACTATAGGTAGAGTAGTTATTGATGAAGCACATTGTTTTTCTAATTGGGGACAAGACTTTAGGGTAGATTATCTCTTTATTGCAGACTTTATAAAGAAAATCGAAACTGAGAAAAATAGGAGTCAAATACCTGTGTCTTGTTTTACAGCAACAGCCAAACCAGAAGTTATAAAGGACATTAAATTTTATTTTGAAGACAGGCTAGGTCTAGAGTTGAATGAATACATAACAAACAAGGGCAGGACGAACTTAGCCTATGAGGTAGTTAATGTTGAAGATCCGGCAAGAAAGATGAGCTATTTGCTGCCTATACTTGAAACTTGTGAAAAACCAGTTATTATTTATGCTTCAAGGACCAAACGTGTAGAGGAAATAAGTGGACTTATAAATGAAGCCGGTTTTGATGCCACTTTTTTTCATGGAAAATTAGATAAAGACCAAAAGAAAGAAAACATGAACCTCTTCATTCAGGGGGAAAAAGAAATAATAGTGGCAACGTCTGCTTTTGGTATGGGTGTGGATAAAGAAAATGTTAAAACTGTTATTCATTATAATATTTCAGATTCTCTGGAAAATTATATCCAAGAGGCAGGGCGAGCAGGTAGAGATGAGCGTATTCAAGCCAAGTGCTATATCTTATTTAGTGATGAGGATTTGAACAAACATTTTAGTTTATTGCAACAAACTAAGCTTAATCATAAAGAGATTAAAGATATATGGAGGGCCATAAAAGGTCAAGCTAAATATCGTAGTAAAATTAGTCAGTCTGCTTTAGAGATAGCCAAAAAGTCTGGTTGGGATGCAGAAATGTTAGATCTCGAAACTAAAGTAAAGACAGCGATTTCAGCATTAGAAAATCAAGGCTTTTTGGTTAGGTCTTTAAATACACCTAGGGTTTTTGCAGATAGTTTATTGGTAAAAAGTTTTAGTAGTGGACAAGATATTTTACACAGAAGCAAACGTCTTACTGAAGAAGATAAAAAAGATTGTGCAACCGTACTCAAAAGAATTATTACAGATAAAGAAACACGTGTAGATTATCTGGCAGATATTACGCAATTAAACACACGCAGAATACAAGATGTTATTCGCATACTAAGAGATCATGCAATTTTAGGTGATGCTAAAGATTTAACGGCCTTTTTAAATTTAATGCAATCTAAGAATAGTTCCACCAAGATACTTGATGCAATTCTAAAAATAGAGAAAGGATTAGTACAACAAATTAAATCTAATAAAATTACCATCCCTTTAAGGGAACTTAATCAAAGACTATTAGATGACGGTATAATTGAATCTAGCGTTGAGCATATTAGATTACTTTTGACCTATTGGGATAAAAATAGATTTGTGAAGAAAAGTCGAAAAGACAAGGAGAGAGATATTTATGAAATTATTTTCATCAATAAAGATAGGTTACTTGATGATATTAAATGGAGGCATAATCTTACATTATCAACATTAGGTTATTTAGAAAATCTAGCAAACTCAAACACGAAGCACCAAGGAAATAGAGACGAAGTACCAGTATCATTTAGCTTAATCGAGTTAAAAGAATCTAATCAATTCATGGGTGAGCTCATAGAAGAAAATACCAAGAAGTATGAGCAATGCTTATTATACTTAAATGATATAAAGGCAATTAAATTAGAAGGTGGCTTTATGGTTTCCTACAATAAGCTCAATATATCGGAAGTTGATACGCAAAAGAGAACCTTTACGGTCGATGACTACGAAAAAATGAAAGATTTTTACCTTCATCGTACTGAACAAATTCATATCGTTGGGGAATATGCAAGGAAATGTGTTGAAAATTATGAGTCAGCTTTAACTTATGTTAACGATTATTTTACGCTTGGCTATGAGGAATTTTTGGCAAGATATTTTCCAAGAAAGAAAAAAGAAATTCAGCGTTCAATAACACCAAAACGATTTATTGAAATCATTGGAGATTTAGATACAGATCAGAGTAAAGTTATAAATGATAACAAATCTGATAAGATTTTGGTATATGCAGGTCCTGGAAGCGGTAAAACAAAAGTTTTAGTGCATAAGATTGCGAGTTTATTATTGATAGAAGATATAAAACCAGAACAGTTTTTGATGCTTACCTTTTCAAAAGCTGCCGCATTAGAATTTAAACATCGTGTAAGAAAACTTATTCCTGAATATTCTGGATTAATTAAAATAAATACATTTCACGGTTTTTGCTTTCAATTATTGGGACAATTAGGAGATCTCTATAAGTCTCAGAATGTCATCAGAGATTGTATCAAGGCAATTGAAAATGATGATATTGATATTTCACAAATTGAAAACAAAAGCATATTAATGTTTGATGAGTTTCAAGATATTAATAAGGAAGAGTGGGATTTAATCGAATTAATAATTAAAAAAGCAGAAAATCCAAGGGTTATTGCAGTAGGAGATGATGATCAAAATATTTATGGTTTTAGAGGGTCATCTAATGCTTATATGGCAAAGTTCAGGAAGTCTTATGAGGCAACACTTTATACCTTGCCAAAAAATTATAGGAGTTACCCTGAAATAGTTGATTTTAACAATAGAGTTCTTATTTATTTAAAGAACAGACTTAAGTCACAACAGCTCATTGCTGGTAAAAGTAGAGGTGGAGGGAGTGTTCATATTGCAAAATATGATGGGAAATATATAGAGCAGCCTACATCTGATTACATAGCCAGTTTGAAGTTAACGGGAACAAAAGCTGTTTTGACGAGAACTAACATGGAGGCTTTGTTAATCAGTTCTTTACTAAATAAGAAAGGAATTCCAACAAGGCTAATAGCTGGTTTTGAAGGGTTTCGTGTGTCTGATTTGTTTGAGATTCAATCCTTTGACAGTCATTTAAAAGATTCAATAGGTGAATCAGGTATCATATTAGAAGCAAATTGGGAAGAAGCTAATACATGGTTTCAGCAACAATTTCAACATTCCTTACATTTTCAAACATGTATAGATTTAATTAGAAAATTTGATTTTGCCAATCCAGAAAAGAAATTATTAGTCGATTGGAGGGAGTATTGCAGAGAAATCAATATGGAGGATGCTATTTTGCCAAATTCAGACAAAATTATTGTATCAACAATGCATAAGTCAAAAGGAAAGGAGTTTGACCATGTCATAATGATGCTTAATAACTTCGACTACTCAAGTTCTGAGTCAAGAAGATTATTATATGTAGCAAGTTCGAGAGCAAAGAAAACGTTACATATTCATTCAAATGTTCAATTTTATGATGCTATTAAAGCAGATTATCTTTCCTTATTTAAGTATGAAGGTAAACTTGAACCTCCTTCACAATATGATATGATTCTGAATCATAAAGATGTTAGATTAAGCTCTCAGAACTATCCTGATGCACTTAGAATACTTCGTGTCATCAAAACTGGAGAATTACTTGAGGAGGACGAAATGATTTTTGGGAGTGATAAAATACCAGGACTGAAAAAGTCTAATAAGGGCAATTTATTATTGTTTTCAAAAAAATTCATCGAAAACACATACAATCCAATGTTAAGTCAAGGTTATAAGCTTATTAACGCTCGTGTTGAATATATTGTGTTTTGGTATAATAAAGATGATAACAAGCAATACAAAATTGTATTACCAAGAATAACGTTTAAAAAAGGTTTAAGTACATATCAATAACTATGGAATTTGATTCAGTTACAAGAGAACACATAATACAAGGAATAAAAGACTTTGAAGAAAAAGGCTACCCAAACGAGTTTGGTCCATCTTCAACTTACGACATTGTTCACGAAGGAAAAGCGTATCCACCAAAAGCAATTATGGCCTATGCTAATTTTCATGCCGAAGGTCGAAAAATTGAGCGCTATTTCAAAGGTGGTGTCGGTACCGATTGTTTCAATGCTTTAGAGCGAAATGGATTCTCAGTCAGTAAAAAAAGAGACCCAATTATTAATTTAATAGAAAACTATAAGCAGCGTATAAAAAATACAGGTTTAAAAGATGAAAGATATAAGTGGGAGCTGTTAAATGTTTATAAAGGCAAACCAAATTTAGATGCAGATAACTTATGGGAAGAACTTAAAGGCATAGACTATAGTAATTTATTGTATGCAATGAGTAAAGCAGTTTTAAAGCACTTAGTAACTGAAAAGCCTGAAGAGATACGATCGCTCTTAAAACAGTTGTTTGATGAACAGATTGATTTAAAAACCAGAATTAAAAATTACAATACAGAAACTCTAAAACTTTATAGAAGTATTGGAGAAACCTTGCAGCATCATCAAGATGAACGCACAATTGCAACCTATTTAACCTATCGAAATCCTGATAAATATACGTTCTATAAACATTCATTTTATAAAGCCTACTGCAAATTACTAGGGATAAAACAAGCTAAGAAAAATGAAAAATATATTCATTATTTAGAGTTGATTAATAATCTAATTGAGGATTATATAGTAGATGATGTGGAATTGATAGATCTTGTGAAAGGTCTAATTCCAGAATATTACAAAGGAGATAATCATTTGTTATTAGCTCAAGATATTCTATATCAAATGCTAGAAAAGAAAGATGAAATAAACTATTGGGTTTTTCAAGGAAATCCTAAGATATATGATTTGACAGCTGCATTGAAGGCGCAACATGTAAGCAGTTGGAAGGTAGCTGCTCATAAAGACAATATCAAAATTGGTGATAAAATAATTCTTTGGCAAACAGGTGAGGAATCTGGATGTTATGCTTTAGCTGAGGTTATTTCTAATGTTGAAAGAATGGAGGAAGATGAATTTGAAATACAGTACTATACAAACACTAAAGAGATTGAAGCTACAGAACGTGTAAAAATTAAAATAACAAAAGAATTTACAGATAGACCTATATTAAAAGATGAGGTTCTTACAGACCCAATTTTTTCAAATTTCAAGGGTGGCAATCAAGGCACTAATTTTAGTGCAACAGAAGAAGAGTACAATGCATTGTTAAGTTTGGGAACTGTTAATGAAGATAATTCTTTTGAAAAGACAAGAGTAAAATTAGACTCTACAGTTTTTAATAATTATATAACTTTCTTAAGATCTGTAATAAAATCATTGGAATTAAAACCTAATGATCCTAGGGTTGTCTTTAGTGTTAGGGAGAATAGTCTAAATTTTATTGTTGGTCAAAAATATTGTTGCAATGTTTACAATTCTAAAAATAAAGAGAATTTTGGTGTAATATCTACTGTAAGACTTACCGATAGGAGTACTGAGTTCTCAGGACAATCTCCAAAGACATACTATAACTACCTTAATGAACTTGTTTTACAAGTTGATGAGAGGAGAACTGTTATTGATGCTGTTGGAGCTGTTTTAGATAAAACTAAGAGATCGGGTTATTCAAAATTTAATGACATTGATTTTGAAAATTATGTCTTTGAAATCAAATCTAACATAATAAAAGATAAGCAAATGACTCTCGCCAAGAATCAAATTTTTTACGGACCACCAGGTACAGGAAAAACATATGCGTTAAAAAGAGAACTTTTTCCATTATATACAACAAAAGAAACTTCTATTAGTTTAGATCAACATTTTGAATCTGTTGTGAAAGAGTGTTCATGGTGGGAAGTTATTGCAATTGCACTTTTACAATTAGGTAAATCTAAAGTTAATGATGTTTTTAATCATAAATGGGTACAAAAAAAGGCGGAACTATCTAATTCTAACACGGTAAAACCAACGCTTTGGGGACAGTTGCAGAGTCATACAATTGAAGAGTGTAATTATGTCAATGTAAAGTCAAAACAACAACCACTTATTTTTAATAAAACAGAAGATTCTAGTTGGGAAATTTTAAAAGACAAAGTCGATAACGAGGTGCCTGAATTATATGAGTTGATTAACAAGGTGGAGAACTTTAATCCTAGTCCCGACAAAGAAATAAAACGATACAAATTTGTAACGTTTCATCAGTCATTTAGCTATGAGGATTTTATTGAAGGTATTAAACCTGTTATGTCTGATAATACTGAAATGTCAGAAGATTTAGGTTATAAAATAGAAGATGGAATTTTTAAAGAAATCTGTAAAGATGCTGCATTAGATCCTAATAACCGATATGCTATTTTTATTGATGAGATAAACCGAGGAAATGTGTCTGCTATTTTTGGTGAGCTTATAACTTTAATAGAAAAGGATAAAAGGCGAGGAGCAATTAATGAAATATCAATAGAACTTCCATATTCTAAGAAGAAATTTAGTGTGCCATCAAATTTAGATATCTATGGAACCATGAATACCGCAGACCGTTCAGTAGAAGCTTTAGATACAGCGTTACGTCGTCGATTTGAATTTAAAGAAATGATGCCTAATGTAGATGTAATTGAAGGTTTAGAAGTCGAAGAAGTTTTATTGTCAGAAGTTTTAGAGACAATTAATAAACGTATAGAGCTATTAGTTGATCGAGATCACACCATAGGACATTCGTATTTCGTAAATGCTAATACTAAAGAGAAGTTGGCACATGCTTTTAATAATAAGATTGTACCACTCCTACAAGAATACTTTTATGGAGATTATGGTAAAATAGGTTTAGTGTTAGGAAAGGGGTTTGTTGAAACAATTAAGAATGACAAAATAACCTTTGCAGATTTTGGTTATGAAAATTCCGAAGATTTTAAAATACCTAGTTATAATTTAAAGATCATTGATTCTGAAAATATTATAGATGCTTTACATCAATTATTAAATAAGGCTGTTGAAGAAAATTAAACAAATATCAGTATTTGAACATCAACGTTTATTGGTTGGTACAAATGGTTTTAAACAGGTGCATCTTGATGCCTTATTAAAACTTAATGAGTATCATGATGGTAAATATTTTGAACCTATTGCAAAAGGATTAAAATTTAACCAATATGTTGGTATTATTCAAGTCAATGGTTTAGTTATTCAAATTCACCCAAAGGCAGATAAGGATGATGACGATTCTCGATGGAGCGGTGTTTTGTTAAATATGTTAAAGGCTTGTGGTAAACTAAAGGCAAGTTCGGTTGGATTTGCCAACGTAAATCGTAAGAATCTAAACCTTTTAGAAGTCTATTTTGAGCTGTATTTGCAAGAAATAGATAGTTTACTTAGAAAAGGATTAGTGAAAAAATACCGAAAGCAAACCAAAAACACCAAAGCATTAAAAGGAAAACTGGAGTTTGCTGGTCATCTTCAAAAAAATATAATTCATAAAGAGCGATTTTATACCACGCATCAAGTATATGATGAGAATCATCTACTGCACCAAGTATTATATAAAGCATTGTCAATTGTTAGTTATTTTACAAAAGGGACGCGATTGTACGATCATGTGAAAAGAGCGCAATTAAACTTTCCTGAAGTCTCAAATTCTAACATTACTAAAAATCAATTAGAGAACATAAAGCTAAATAGAAAGACCAAAGACTATTCGTATGCTTTAGAGTTGGCAAGATTGATTATTTTAAATTTTTCGCCTGACATTTCAAGTGGTAAAGAAAAAATGTTGTCTTTACTATTTGATATGAATGAGTTGTGGGAAACTTACATATTAAAGCAACTCACCAAGATTAGTGATCAATATAATTTTGAAATTTCAGGACAGGAATCTAAACCATTTTGGGGTAATAACTACCTAAGACCAGATATCGTACTAAGAAAAAATGATGAAGCCTATATCATAGATACGAAATGGAAACGTCCAAAATTATCAGCATCTGTAAATGATCTCCGACAAATATATACCTATTGCAGATTTTGGGATGCTAAAAAAGGAATACTGTTATATCCTGGTGATAGCAATTTTGAATTTCAAGATTATAAGACTGATGATTATTCGAAGTCAGAAGAAAATGAACCAAAGGATATTAAGCATCAATGTAAATTAGGGATGGTAGATGTCTTTGATAGTTGTGGAAAAAATTTAAACCCTGATATTGGCTTAGATATATTAAGAATTATAGAAGTTACAATCTAAGTGACTTAATTTAAAAAATAATACTATTTAACAAGTAATGTATGATTCAAATTTAAATAGTAATGTTATGTAAAATTGACTTCAGTTTTAACGCAACAAGATTACAGATTAGTTGTAACCTTTTTATCACGGTATAAGTTTTTAGATTTACATTCTAGTGTTCTGGTAGTGCAACATTTTTATAGAGTGAAGTACCACATTTTATTTATTTTGAAATAAAAGTCGTAGTTTTAAATATAGTGGTGCAACTTTTTATGTTGGTTGTAGCGC
This sequence comes from Meridianimaribacter sp. CL38, assembly GCF_004328055.1. NCBI lineage: Bacteria > Pseudomonadati > Bacteroidota > Flavobacteriia > Flavobacteriales > Flavobacteriaceae > Meridianimaribacter > Meridianimaribacter sp. CL38. Next base: position 442,624 of record NZ_QKWS01000004.1, read on the forward strand.
ATTTAAAAAGTAAGTAGTCCGATTTAACCTTGAATTTCGATCAAAACTAAGCTCGTATTTTGTAGTTGTGCAACCATTTAGTTAGTTGGTTGTAGAGCATTTTATTCAATAATTTAGTAAATGTAGTAATTGTTGAGATGGTGGTGCAACTTCTCAGTTATGTTGTACAACTTTTTAATTATGGAACCAATTAATTACTGAAAATCTAATAGAATGGAAGTAATGGTAGTGCAACTACTTAAAAGTACTCTATAAATTTACACTAAATACATTTTGTAATAGGAATGTGTCGATCTCTTTTACTGTAGGTTTTAATAATGTTTTATCTTCATTCTTATTAAGTGATGATTTTGGGGTGGTAGTGGTACTACTTTTTTCTACATCTAATTTATTATTAAATGTAGGTAGGTTTAATATTCGGTTGGTTTGTTGAGGTTGGATATCAATTGTTGCAAAATGTTGTACTACGTCGTTGCAATGCTTTTTTAATATGTTATGTTGGTAATTTAGATATTCCTGTGAACTGATATTGTAATTTTTAGCATGTTTTGCAGCTTCATTTTTAATAATTTCAGTGGTAAAAGTCCAAGTTGCAACTTCCTTGTAATATTCATTTATAAAGAAATCAAAAGCTAACTTGTCTAAAATTGATTTTAATTGTATTAATTCAAACAAGTTTGATTTTAGGATTTTTTCCTTTTTCAATATCTGTAGATAGTCACAGTCATTTTTAATTTGTATCACCCGACCATCAGTTGCAAAAATATAAAGCTTATTTAATACATCGTGAGTTTCAAAATTATTCAAATTTATAGAAGTAAATTTCTCAATACTTGACTTTGGCAAGAAAAAGAGTAGTGGTTGTTTAACACTGGCAATAAGTTCTTCTATTTTTCTATGCATCTTTTTACGGTTTTAATAAATCTGAATAGTCTTTTGGCAACTCTGCGTCAATGTCTCTTAGATACTTTTCTAAAGCAGCCATAGTACTATGTCCTGTAATTAACATTAACCTGCTTTTAGCCTCAAATGGTGAGGAGTCTTTGACCATAGCTCGATATAATCTTGTAATAAATGTATGTCTAAAACTATATAAACTATAGTTGTTAGTAAATCCTAGTTCCTTTTTAATTTTCGAAAAGCGTTTGCCAAAGTGAGTCCTTCTATTGATTTCTGTTGCATCCCATTCACCACCAATTTGTTTAGATGTAAATAGTAAATCGTTAGGACTAAATTTTGAAAGATCAGGTAATTCATCAAATAAAAGATTTGGTATTAATTTTGTTTTCAAAGCTTTATTTTTGGCTTCAAACTTTAAAGTCTTTTCATCAATATTAATATCCTTAATTCTTAGTCTGCATACTTCTAATGGTCTCAGGAAATTGTAGGAAATAAATTTAATGTATAGTAGAAGTAAAGGATCTTTTTTTGAAAGGTGTTTAAATATGGTTTCTTGCTCCCTATTCGTATAAGTTTTATGACGTTTTGGGTTAGTCTTTAAGGATTTAATACTTTTTATAAAGTTCTTTTTAATGATTTCATTGTCTTCAAGAACTTGAAAAATAGCACTAAAAACAGTTTTGTAATTGTTTCTGTTTCTAGCGGATGAACGTAGTTGTACCTCGTTTAGATACTCTATAATATGTTTTTTAGTTATATGCTCAACATGTGTGACATCTTTATGATGTTTTTTCAACCATTTTTCAAGTGCAAAAATCCGAGATTTATAATCTTCAAGTGATTTCTCTTTGATGACATTGGTCTTGAGTTCTATTGCGCGCTCAAATGCTTTTAAAACCTTTGGTGACTTAGGCTTTGGCGCTTTGCCGATTTCCTTAGCTGGAACTTGTTTTTCAGAAACTGTTGGTTTCGAAATGAGTTTTTCTTCTAAAATGTGTTCCTTTTCTTGTTTCTTGAACTGGGTATGTTTTTTATATAACTGTGTGTTGTCTTCAAAAGGATTGTAGCCTTGTTTTAAGAAGTAAAGTAGCCGTTTGCGATAAAGACTTAAAATACTATAACGCTCAGCTTTTGTCTTGAATTTATTAACACCACCATAGATATTTTTCATTCGTTTCATTTTTCCCGTATTTGGGTCTCGATATGAGAAATAAACATACCAACGTTTCTTTAAATCGCCATTAGCATCAAAAATTTTAGGAGTTGAAAATTTTCTTTTGTGTTCCAATTCGTGTTCTAAATCGTGTTCATTTGAAAACTCTAAGGTAATTAATTCATAAATAATACACATAAAAAAACGGTTTAGCGCGAACTAAACCGTTTATTTACAAATAATTAAAATTCTGTAGCGAGATCGAGATTTGAACTCGAGACCTCCGGGTTATGAATCCGACGCTCTAACCAACTGAGCTACCTCGCCATTTGCTCTAATGCGGCTGCAAATATAAAAACAAAATTAATGTCAACAAACATAATACACTTAAAATATTTTTTAAAAATTAGTTTTTAAACTAAACAATTAATGTATATATTGAGCACTATAATTAAATTTACCTATGGACGAAAAGATTAAGTTTGAAATGGAATTCCCTATTCACGCTTCTCCACAGTTGTTATATCAATATATTTCAACGCCTTCAGGACTATCTGAATGGTTTGCTGATAATGTAAATTCTAGAGGAGAAATATATACCTTTATTTGGGATGGTAGTGAGGAGAAAGCAAAAATGTTAAGTAAAAAAAGTGGCGAGCGTATAAAATTTAGATGGATGAGTGACGATGAAGATGGAGCATCATATTTTTTTGAAATTAAAATTCAAGTAGATGAAATAACTAAAGACGTGTCTTTGATTGTGACAGATTTTACTGAAGAAGATGAAATTGACGAAGCCAAAATGCTTTGGGATAATCAAATTTCAGATTTAAAACAAGTTTTAGGTTCTGCTTAGACAAACACTTTTATAATTGATATATTTGTCCCGATTTTTAATCGGGATTTTTTTTATGGTTAATTTAAACGGAACTATTTTAGACCAAAACGAAGTAAATATAACACTAGAAAATAGAGGTTATAAGTATGGAGACGCACTTTTTGAAACATTAAAAGTGGTGCACTCCAAAATATTTTTTTGGGAAGATCACTATTTTAGACTTATGGCTTCTATGCGTATTCTGCGTATGGAAATTCCTATGGAGTTTACAATGGAATTTTTAGAGCAGGAAATTATCAAAACAATTTCAGTGAATGGTTTAGCAAAGTCTGCTGCTCGCGTTAGATTAAACATTGATAGAGGAGAAGGAGGTAAGTATACGCCAATTACTAAAAACATAAATTATAGCATTGTAGTTGATGAACTAGAAAACGAGTTTTACACTATAGATACAAAACCTTATACTGTCGATTTGTTTAAAGACTACTATATGTCTCCTGGTTTACTAAGTACTATAAAAACAAACAATAAAATTATTAATGTTCTAGGAAGTATTTACGCTCAAGAAAACAGTTTTGAAAACTGCTTACTGCTTAATACCAATAAAAATGTAGTTGAAGCACTTAATGGAAACTTGTTTTTAGTAAAAGGCAAAACCATTAAAACACCACCACTAGAAGATGGTTGCTTAAAAGGAATAATGCGAAAACAACTTATTGAGATAATTACAAAACTAGAAGATTACGAGCTTTTAGAAGCATCAATTTCTCCTTTTGAGCTTCAAAAAGCAGATGAGCTGTTTACAACAAACGTAATTACAGGAATACAACCTATAACCAATTATAGAAAGAAAAGTTTCACAACTGATGTAGCTACTTTACTAGTTGAAAAATTAAATATTAAGGTAAGACTATCTTAGTTGTAACTAGGGTTTTCAGGCGCATTGGACCAAATAGAATAATCACCACCTAACTCTAGCATTTTCTCTTTCCAAAAGAAATTATCGTAGCTTTTTTCAATGATACCGTTTTTATACATGTTCATTGAAACTACCCAAGAGTTAGATTGTAACTCCATATCTAGTTGGTTAGGTTCCCATCCAGAGTAGCCTAAAAAGAATTTAATATCAGAGGGTTTAAGCTTGTTATTATTAATAAGGTCTAAAACAACTTCAAAATCTCCTCCCCAATATATTCCTAAAGAAATCTCAATACTGTCAGGTATTAAATCAGGAACTTTATGGATAAAGTATAAGTTGTCTTGTTCTACTGGTCCACCATTGTAAATCTTAAAATCGGCGTCAGTATCTGTTATTAAGTCTTTTAGCTTGTATTGTAAAGGTTTATTTAAAATAAAACCAATAGAGCCTTCTGTACCATGATCGGCAAGTAAAATTATTGATCTGTTAAACGACATGTCACCAATAATAGAAGGTTCGGCAATGAGTAAGTATCCTTTTTCGGGCTTTAAAGTAATCATAGGCAAATGATTTTGTATTAAAACTAAAACATATTTTAATAAAAACCAACATTTTGACTAGGAAACCCTATAAAACAAAAAAGCCCACTTTTAGGGAGTGGGCTTTTTTAAAAGAAATTAAAATACTAGTTGATAGCATTATTTAAATCTGAACCAGCTTTAAATTTTACTACGTTTTTAGCTTTTATTTTTATTGTTTGTCCTGTTTGAGGGTTTCTTCCTTCTCTAGCAGATCTTTTAGAAACTGACCAAGAACCAAATCCTACTAAAGAAACTCTGTTACCTTTTTGTAAAGATCCTTCGATATCAATTAATAATGAATCTAATGCTTTTTTTGCAGCAGCTTTAGTAATTCCAGCGTTTTCTGCCATTCCATTGATTAAATCTGTTTTGTTCATAAATTTAAATTTTTAATTATTAAAATAATAGTTGGGTTAAACGTTATTGTTAATCCTCGTACAAATTTATACGGAATATCCATTCACGCAAGTAATAGCAAGGGAAATGCAAATTTTTGTTAATAACTTTGAGAATTTGTTAATAAAGAAGGTGCTTTTTATCGATGTTTTTAATATATCAGTAAATATAAGGGTTTACAGCACTTTAGCGTCGTCATTAAATGAATATCCATTTATTAATGATTTTACATCCATTTTTCGCTTTCCTGGAAGCTGAATTTCCTTAATAATAATGTAACCGTCTTTGACTGAAACTTTTAAGCTGTTATGGTCAATTTTTAATGAACCAACAGTATTTGAATGGGCTGTATGCTCCTTTTCAACTTCAAAAATTTTAACACTAACAGTTTCTCCGTTGTTTTCTAAAAAGCTCCAAGCAGAAGGAAACGGATTAAGACCTCGTATTTTGTTATAGATAGCATCTAAAGGCATAGTCCAGTCAATCTTACAATTGTCTTTATTAAGCTTGTAGGCTGTTTTTAGGTTGTCATTTTTAGGTTGAATAGTTGTAGTAACTTCATTATTTTCAATTTGCTTAACAGTATCAATAACCAATTCACTACCAATACTCATTAGCTTGTCATGTAATTGACCTACAGTTTCGTTTGGAGAAATAGTTGTTTCTTTTTGAAGAATCATAGCTCCTGTGTCAATTTTTTCATCAATAAAAAAGGTGGTAACACCAGTTTTAGTTTCACCATTAATAATAGCCCAATGTATTGGAGCTGCACCTCTGTAATTAGGAAGTAATGATGCGTGGAGATTAAACGTTCCATATTTAGGCATGCTCCAAACCACTTCTGGTAGCATTCTAAAAGCAACTACAATTTGAAGGTTAGCATCTAGTGCTTTTAACTCATCTAGAAAAGCTTCAGATTTTAAATTTGTAGGTTGCATCACATTAAGGTTTTGTGATTGTGCATAAACCTTTACTGCCGATTCGTTTAGTTTTCGTCCTCTACCAGCAGGTTTGTCTGGTGCAGTAATTACACCTACAATATTGTAATTGTGTTCAACCAAAGTTTTTAAAGTGGCAACTGCAAAATCTGGAGTTCCCATAAATACTATTCGTAACTTTTCAGTCATAGATTAATTTAATTTATATGTGTTTGTTGGAGTAATACTTATAATGTTGTGCTCCAACAGTAATTTTAAAGTATGTAATATTTCGGTGTCATCAAACGGAAGCAATTCTATCAATGCTCTTGAGGACATGTCTTGTCCTTTTAAAGCAACAATAATACCATTTTTAACGGATTTAGTATCTGTTGAATGTTTAGATTTTTCTTTGGATTTGCATACTGAACAAATTCCGCAATTAGTAGAGGTTTTCTCGCCAAAATAATTTAGCAATACAGTGTTTTTACATACAGAATTAGTATTTGTATAGTGTAAAACAGCTTCAATTTGATCGTGCTTTAGCTGATGTTGTTTTTCAATATTTGCAGCAATCCTGTTTATGGTTTTATCATCTTCTCTAGGTTGTAGAAAAGTAAGTTCAGAATCAGTGTTTGAATATTGAAAGTCTACAATCTCATCGGTTTTAAGTTGGCTTAATACTTTAAGAACGTGTTCTTCTGTAGTTGATGCTTTTTTGGCGATTATTGAAACATTAATATTAAGTAAATGTTCAAAAATTCCTCCATAAGTTCTAAGTATAGATTTTATAATTAAAGCTTGCTTTTCATGAGTTTCAAGATAATTGAACAACGCAGCATTACTTACAATAAATTGTAGTTTGGTTTTATAATTGAATTGTTGCGATAAGCTAATTACACTATTTCTGTCTAATATTTGTAAAGCGTTAAAGGTTAATGAAGATTTAAAGTCATAAGCTTTACAGAAATTGACAAAACTAAACTGATACTGGGTTTGTTCACCTTCGCCATAAGAGATTTGAAAGTAATTGCATAGTTTTCTATATACCAGTTTTATAAAGTCTATTGATGGTAATGTTTTTAAAAATTGATTTCTTAAATGTTGCTCATCGGCATTTGTTTTTAATAAAATAGCATAAGCATCATCACCATTTCTTCCTGCTCGACCTGCTTCTTGATAATAACTTTCAAGACTCTCTGGTAAATTAAAGTGGATAACATTTTTTACATCGGCTTTGTCTATTCCCATTCCAAAAGCTGTTGTGGCAACCATTATTTCAACCGCATTGTTGGTCCATTGGTACAAACGGTCTTGCTTTTCTTTAGTATTTATACCACCATGAAAAAAAGTACAACTAAACCCCTTTTTTGCTAAAAACTCACTTACTTCAACGGTCGCTTTTCTATTTCTTACATAAACAATCGACGATCCTTTATTGGCTTGTAAAGCTTGCTCAAGTTTATAATACTTGTCTTCGGTTTCAATGATTTGATACGAAATGTTTGGACGACTAAATGAGGCTTTAAATACTTTTGGTGAAATAAAATCCAGTTCGGTTATAATTTCATCAACAACGTTTGCTTTTGCAGTAGCTGTAAGTGCAATAATATTAACAGAAGGATGTAATTGCCTTAAAATACTTATGTTTTTATAAGCAGGTCTAAAGTCGTTTCCCCATTGCGAAATACAATGCGCTTCATCAACAGCAATTAGGTTTACATTCATTTGCTGTATGCGATCTTTTACAATTTGTTGTTGCAAACGTTCAGGAGATAAGTATAAAAACTTATAGTTGCCATAAATGCAATTGTCTAAAAGCGTATCTAGCCTGTCATAAGAAATGCCACTTGTTAAAGCCATTGCTTTTATTCCTTTTTGGTTAAGTGCATTAACCTGGTCCTTCATTAAGGCAATTAATGGAGAAATAACAATACAAATACCGTCTTTAATAAGTGCAGGAATTTGAAAACAAATAGATTTTCCTCCACCAGTAGGGAGTAATACAAAAGTATCCTCATTATCTAGTACTGCATTAATGATGTCTTCTTGCAGTGGTCTAAAACTAGTGTGGTTAAAATAATGTTCAAGTATGGTTATAGGATGTTGCATCACTATAAATTTAACAACTCTAGTATAAAGTTAGCCCTTTCTTCAATAGGACCAAAAGGAACATCAATTAAATTGTAGTTGAATCTTTTGTAAGTGTTTAGTAAATGTTTGTGTATTTCTACTGCTTGCTCAAAATTTTCGTAGCGTTCAGCATCGCTAATAAAAATCTCTTGCCAAGGTGCTAAAACAAAAACATGATCGTAGACAAGGTTTTGAGAAGCCTCAATAAAAGGTTCAGGATACGTGTCACCAATATAATCCATATATGCTAATATGTCAGGTATACCTCTATCAAGAAAAATAGTATTGGAGCTGTGAGCGTTTGCATCTTCAAACTGCTTAATTCTACCTTTTAAAAGAAGCTCGCTAAATAGTAAAGGTTCAGTTAAAAATAGTTGCTCTATACCATTTTTTCTAGCTTCAAGTGTTACTTGACGCGAAATTTCATCAAAGCAAGTATATCCTCTTTCTTTTAGTTCGTTAATTATAGAAGATTTTCCTGTACCTGGTCCTCCAGTAATAACAATTGTTTTCGTACTCAAATTGGCAAGATTTTAGCTATATAAAGCGTATAATGTGTTTTGGTCGAAAATAATTATTTTTTAACAAAACAAAGGTTTAATTGCATAATATTTTTGAAGCAACAATTACCTGAAAAATATAACAGAATAAAGTAAAGCAAAATGTATTTTTGCATTTTTAAATAAAAACTATGGCAGAAGATAAAAGAACAGAGGAATTTTATGACAAATTAAGAGCACAATTATACGATACAGCTAGTTGGCCTTCAGAGTATTTATATAAATTTATAGTAAAATCAGAACTAGATAAAATAGCTGAAATAGAAGCGCTTTTTGATAATATGGGAGCAGTTATAAATACTATTGAATCTAAAAACGGTAAATATACTAGTGTTTCGATTAATTTATTGATGAGAGATCCTGATGCTGTTATTGCAAAATATAAGGAAGTTACCGAGAAAGTAGAAGGCGTAATTTCATTATAATTTAAGATAGAACTAATTATTTTTTTGTATTTTGCGCTAGTGCATAAACAACTACATGCACAGTAATAAAATACCTATATCTTATTTTGATAAACGATTTAGAATACAATACAGAGCGTGAGCATTTAATCATTCCGGAATATGGAAGGCACTTGCAGAAAATGATTAATTACGCTAAAGAACTTCCAACAAAGGAAGAGCGCAATAAAGTCTCAAAAGCCATTATATCTGTAATGGGAAATTTGCAACCTCATTTAAGAGACGTACCAGATTTTCAACATAAACTTTGGGACCAATTATTTATTATGGCCGATTTTGAGCTAGATGCTGATTCGCCATATCCACAACCATCAAAAGATGAGTTGCAAGCAAGACCAGAGCCTTTAACATACCCGCAAAATCATCCTAAATATCGTTTTTATGGAAACAATATAAAGACGATGATTGACGTTGCTAATACATGGGAAGAAGGAGAGCTAAAAGACGCTTTAATCTATACCATTGCAAACCACATGAAAAAATGCTTCTTAAACTGGAACAAAGACACAGTTGAAGACGATGTAATTTTTGATCATTTATTTGAACTTTCAGGTGGTAAAATAAACCTTAAGAATAGTGATGAAGACCTTTCGGACTCAACAAGTTTAATGAGAGGTAAAAAGAAGTATTCTAAAAAACAAGGACACAAAAAAAGTAATTCTAATCGTAACAGAAAACGCTACTAACATTTCATGGGTACATTTGTAATTGAAGGAGGTCACCAATTAAAAGGAAAAATACAACCTCAAGGCGCAAAAAACGAAGCACTTCAAATTTTATGCGCAGTTTTACTAACTCCAGAGCAAGTAACTATTAATAACATACCAGATATAGTTGATGTTAATAAACTTATCGCATTATTAAAAAAGCTAGGTGTAAAAATCAACAAAATAGGTTCTGGGTCTTACACGTTTAAAGCAGATGAGGTTAACTTAAAATATCTTGAATCTGCCGAGTTTAAAGAAGATGGTAGAGGTTTAAGAGGGTCAATTATGATTGTTGGTCCACTTTTAGCACGTTTTGGAAAAGGATATATTCCTAAACCTGGAGGTGATAAAATTGGTAGACGTAGACTAGATACCCATTTTGAGGGTTTTATAAACTTAGGTGCAAAATTTAGATACAATCGCGAAGACTATTTCTATGGTGTTGAAGCCGAAAAACTAAAAGGTACTTATATGCTTTTAGATGAAGCTTCAGTAACAGGAACAGCAAATATTGTTATGGCTGCAGTTTTAGCCGAAGGGACTACTACAATTTACAATGCTGCATGTGAGCCTTATTTACAACAACTTTGTAAAATGCTCAATAGAATGGGAGCAAAGATAACTGGAGTAGGTTCTAATATGCTAACTATTGAAGGTGTTGATAGCTTAGGAGGAACTGAACACAGAATGCTTCCTGATATGATTGAAATAGGAAGCTGGATTGGACTTGCTGCAATGACAAAAAGTGAGTTGACCATTACTAATGTAAGTTGGGATGACCTTGGACAAATACCTAATGTATTTAGAAAACTAGGTATTACTGTTGAAAAACAAGGTGATGATATTCATATACCAGCGCATACTGATGGTTACGAAATACAAAGTTACATTGATGGCTCAATACTTACTGTAGCTGATGCGCCATGGCCTGGATTTACACCAGATTTATTAAGTATTGTTTTGGTAGTGGCTACACAAGCTAGAGGTAGTGTATTAGTACACCAAAAAATGTTTGAAAGCCGACTATTTTTTGTGGATAAATTGATTGATATGGGAGCGAAAATTATACTATGTGATCCACATAGAGCAACTGTTATTGGTCATGATTTTAAATCTACATTAAAAGCAACGACTATGACATCGCCAGATATTAGAGCGGGAGTGTCTTTATTAATAGCAGCTTTATCAGCTAAAGGAACATCTACAATTCATAATATTGAACAAATTGATAGAGGTTATGAAAATATTGATGAACGCTTAAGAGCAATTGGTGCAAAAATTACTAGAGTAGAAGGTAACTAAACCTAAAATATAAGTATAAAAAAGGCTTCGAAATTTCGAAGCCTTTTTTTGTATGTATCTATACAAGGTTATTCTTTTACAACCTTGTAAACAAGTTTTTTACTATCAGTTTTAAGATGTACAAAGTATACACCACTATCATAACTAGATAAATTTATAGTAGCTTCATTGTTAAAAAATATGCTATTGTTTTTTATCATTTTCCCTGAAATATCAAAGATTGAATAAGAGGCATTAGTAATATCTTTTAAGCCTTCAATAGTTACATTGTTTTTTGTTGGATTAGGATAAATTTTAATATCAGTATTAGTAAATTGATTGTCTCCAAGTGTTGCACCTTCAATAATTAATATAGATTCATTAATGTTAGGGTTAAATAACTCATCAACGATACCAGAAGGCCACTTAACAACTATCTTAGTGATTGCAGTTTGTGTTCCTAAACCAAAATGTGTCATTAGTGAGTTCATAGTTCCGTAGCTTTCACCCGAACGTACTTCTCTAATTTGAACACCAGTCGCAGTATGTAATTCTATTCTTGCTCCAATACCATTAATATTACTTGGACCTCCTTGTAAACGTATTTCACTCCAATTATTAGAGTTTCCATTGTTGTAGAATAAAATGTCTGGGTCGTTTGTTGGGCTGTTATAGCCTATAGCAAAACCAGCTACAACATCAATAAAACCATCATTGTTGAGGTCTCCAACAGCAGCACTTTGTATATTGTCACTGCCTAAACCAAAAGGTGATGGCATTTTTGAAAAAGTAAGGTCGCCATTGTTTTTAAATAGTGCATGAGAAGCATATCTACTAGTGATAAAAAGATCAATAAAAGTGTCATTGTCAAAATCTTCCATAATAACCTGAATTCCTCCACTACCTAAATCGTTCAACTCTGTAGCAATCCCAGAAGTTGCAGTTATATCTGTAAACGTACCGTTACCATTATTTACGTATATAATACTGCTAACATCATGGTTTATTAACACGCAGTCTAAATCGCCATCGTTGTCTATGTCTTCAAAATTAGCTGACCATGATTGTGCATAAGGCACTAAACCAGCTGCGACACCAACTTCGGTAAAGTTACCGCTGCCATCATTTTGAAATAATAGGTTGACACGTCTACCATCGTTTGGGTTACTTACTCCAAGTCTACACTTTGAGATGTAAAGGTCTTGGTCGCCATCATTATCATAGTCAACCCAAATAGAACCATAATTACCTGAATTATCAGAAGGAATCGTAGAAACAGCATTTATTAAACCAGCATTGTCTTGTGTCATATTACCATTGCCATCATTATTGTAAGCAGATGAAACACCTTCATCATGACAAGCAAAAATATCAATTGTACCATTGTTGTCAATATCAATAAAATTAAGGTTTTGAATGAAAATATTTGAACCACTTAATGAATTTGAAGTGTAATTTGTTCCAGTTGAATTTGCAATTAATAGCTTTTTGCCATTGTAAGCTCCTCCTGTAAAAATATCGTTATAGCCATTTTCATCAACATCGGCAATACATAGTCCCCATTCATTACCAGTGCCAGCTAAATTTCCATAATTTAATCTTGTGAAAACGCCATTCGTATTTTGATATTCTATTTGAAGATATCTTGCATCATCCAGTCTAATGATGTCATCTAAACCGTCTCCATTCATATCGCAAACACCTATGGCCACTCCACTAGTTAAATTAGGGTTTACCAAATTTGAAGTTGCATTAGTAAATGTTACCTGTGCGAAATAAATAGAAGGAAAAAGTAGTATACTACTTAAAAGTAATTTTTTTATCATGATGAGATTTTTTTGTGATTAAATATAGTGTTTTTATTATATAATTGTCTAATTGTTAGTTAATTTGTTCTTTAAAAGTTTGTAGAATGTTTAGTCTTTTTTTGTGGTCAAGATGGTTGATTTATGCTTTAATTTAAGGTTTTATTAACATCTAGAGGACTTTCTAATTTGTAATTTTAATTTTTTAAAAGCGATACATTAATTCTAATTAAAATCTAATCAAAAATGAAAAACTATTACTACTCACTTTGGCAATTGCGTTTACATTTAGCGTGAATGCTCAAATTGAAACACCACAATCTAGTCCTGCTAGTAAGCTTGAACAAAGGGTTGGTTTAACTGATGTT
>NZ_QKWS01000005.1:0-251415 GCF_004328055.1 Meridianimaribacter sp. CL38
GTACAGGTGATGCAAAAGTATCCAGAGATGGTTATCTCAGTATCGTCACATACAGACAGTAGAGGATCAGCATCATACAACATGGCCTTATCGGACAGGAGAGCAAAGACAACAGTATCCTATGTAGTATCCAAGGGGATAGACAGATCAAGAATAACAGGATCAGGCAAAGGAGAGAGTGAGCCTAAGGAAGACTGTGGATCAGGATGTACAGAGGAACAACACCAGATGAACAGAAGGTCAGACTTCATCATCGTTAGTGGTGGACCTATGTAATATTGCTTTTAAATAAAGAATATAAAAAAGCTCTATCATAAAAGATAGAGCTTTTTTTATGAGATTTTTACCAGAAATAGTATGGCAATAGCTATGGTTACAATTGGTAAAAGTATTAAAGAGACAATACTATATTGAGGATTGTTACTCTTTGTTTTAGTATTAAGAATTTTTCGTTTTTTGCCACTATAGTTCATCCAATTTCTAAAATAAAGTGCTACTGAGACTAAGATAAAAAGTGTCCAAGCTTTAGAGGATGACATAGTATTTACTTTCATTTGGACTAAGAATTCAGAAAAGAAAATACCTAAAAGCAAGACTAATGAACATTGTACTAAAGAAATGTAGGCAACACTAATTGTGTTTGAACGCTGTTTATACCTTTTTTTAATTTGATTAAAAAAGGAAAAGAATAAAGTATCAAAGGTTGTCATTTATTAAATATAAAAAAACCTGCTAAATAATTTTAGCAGGTTTTTAATAAGTTATCTAGCTTAATTAATCTACAGATATTTTTACATTATCAACATGTAATGTCATGTTTTGGTTTGATGTATCACTTCCTGTATATCTAAACGCTATATAAGCTGTTCCTGTATAAGAAGAAAGATCTACAGAACCAGAGCTTACCCAAGTAAACCATGTATCAAAATCTACAATATAACTTTTGTCTACTGTTAAAGTTGTCCAAGTTGCAGTTGTTACTCCATCTTCAGTACCATCAAAATCAGTTGAGATTAATACTTCTAAAGGGTCATGACCTGCATCAGGATAAGCATGCTCAGTTGCAAAAGTAAATGTTTCACCTGTTTGAGCATCCATATCAATTCCTGGAGTGATTAACCAAGCAATATTAGAAGAGTCTCCAGAGTTATAAGGATTAAGCTCAGCATAACCGTTTCCAGAATATACTTGCTCAGTCCAAACTACACTACCAGCTTCAGCATAGTTAATCCAACCATCAATATTAAGTTCAGTATTATCGATTGCCGAACCAAATCCTTCTTCAAAAACAGGATCGCAACGTTGATCGTTAAAGTCAATATCACTAGTGTCATTAAGGCTTAATACTATTTCATCTCCTCCGTAAGTTTGGTAAACAACTCCTGAAATAGTTCCTCTGAATTCAGTTGGAACAGGTAAGTCAGAAAAACTTGCAAATGAGCTAGTAAATACATCAAATTCATAACCTGATTCACAACTAGACATTGCTCTTTGTGTATCAAAATCATCATAAGGATCAACAAATGGTCTACCTTCTAAATCACTTAAAAACTGCATGTTTTCTAAAGACACAAACATTCCTAAGTGTGAAGAGTTAATGTCTGAAGGATCTACAACTAAAGGAACAATGGTTTCAGTAACATCAGATCTAAAAACATAGTCAGGTACCATCGCAGCTGTTATTTCAGTTACTTCATCACCATCTTCTAATCCAATACTTAAAAGTTCGTTAGAGTTTTCTCCAATGTATAATCCATTTAAAGAAACATAAACTTCTCTACCCTTATTAAATTGATTGTATGAATCAACTTGATTTAAAAGTATACCTATTGCTGCTGTAGGGTTTTCAGGTGCATCTTGCATGTAAAACTCTTTATAGAAATTTCCTGTTAAATCTGAAGAAGATACATAACCTTTTACAACAATGTTAGATTCTATTGCAGTAGGTGCGCCATTATATAAGTTTTTTACATCTGCAATACTCATCATTGACCAATTGTCTGACATAGCTACAGAATCTAAAATACGTTGAAGACCTAAGTTTTCTTCAGTTCCTAAATTACTAGGAATAGTAAAGTCGTCATCTTCTACACATGAAGTAATAGTAAATAATACCATTAAGCTTAATGCGTACGTTAATAATTTGTTTGTTTTCATAATTTGTTAATTAATTTTATTTAATTTTTCTTTTTCTAGAATCTAAAATACACATTTACAAAGTAGTTAGTACCACGACCGTACCAATATTTTGGTCCAAACACTCTTTTTGGGTTTGCAGTGTCGTCTCTAAGCTCTCTATAATTCGCGTTTCTACCTTGTTCAAAACCTCCAGTTTTGTACTCTTTGTCTAATAGGTTACCTACACTTGCAAAGAAACCAATGTAGTAATCGTCAATTTTCCAAGATTTTCCTCCTATAAGGTTAACTACCATATAATCGTCAAATTCTTCTTGTTTTAATAACTCAGTAGCAATAGCTTCATCATAGTCATTAAATGGTAATCCATCAGCATCTAAATAGAAATTTTCAGTTCTTGTTAATGGATTAATATCTAAGTATGCGTTTGAGAAAAAGTTTGCTGTTGCACCAAACCACCAGTAGTCTGGATCACGATATTCAAAACCAATTGAAGCAGCACGTTGTGGTCCTCCAGCAATTTTATAATCTTTTAAGTTAGCTTCTCCGTAAGAGATTGAACCATCTTCTGAAGTGAAACTAGCTGATGTTAAGTATAAATTAGGATTGTTATCGTATGTGTATTGTCCTACTGAAGCAGCACCTTTTAACTTAATTGTAGGTGTTACTTGCGCTTCAATACCAAACTCTGCTCCTATATGTCTTTTATCTATACCTTGTAATACTTCTTGAACAAAAGCAGAAGTTTCGTTATCCTGAATATCAAAACCACTTAAACCATCAGCATAGTAAAAAGATACTTCGTTAGCATCTTCTATTTTTGAATAGAAACCTGTAAGTCTAGCTTTTACAATTGGAGATCTAAAAATATAGCTTGCATCAACTGAGGTTACTTTTTCTTCTTCAATACCTCTTACGATATTGTGGTTTTCTCTTGAGTTAGAGTACGTGTTTCTTAAAGAAGGTGCTCTTGTAATGTAACCAGCGTTAACATCAAATAAGTGTTTACCTGTAATTTTATAAGTAAATCCACCTTTAGCACCAAAACCAGTAAATGATAGTTTTTCACCTTTACCGTATGAACCGTCTCCAGCAAATCTACTGTGTTCCCAAAGACCTTCTCTTTGATATTGTGTGCTTGTTAAACTACCAGCAACATAAAAATCAACTTTGTTGTATTTGAATTGCGCTTGAGCATAACCTGAAACGATATCGGCATGTAAGTTATAGTTATATCTAAACTTGTCTCCTTCACCTACACTACGGTCAGGGTTTTGAGCATCAAATTGATAACCATCAAAAGCATCTACGTTTAAAGCTCCAACAGTAGAACCTAAAACATCAATGATTTCACCAAAATTTTCTGATTTTAATTTTCTGTAATTAACAGAAGCATTTAATAATATATTTTGAGAAAGCTCAGAGCTTAAAATAGTATTAGCTGTAATTTGTTTATCGTCACTTCTGTCTTCATATAAAACATAAGCAGCATTATCACCATTAATATTATTGGTAAGGTTGGCGTCTATAATTCTGTTCCAGTCTAACTGACCATCGTTAATAAATTCTTGTTCAGCTGTATAAGCACCTGCATAATCAGGACCATCATTATCTGCTAAAAAGTAACTTGGTAGTTTTTGGTAATAAGCAGGACTTGGGTTAGCTCCACCTGAGAAATCTAATCTACTATTTCCTAATTTACCAAATTGGTAAGCAACATTTGTGTTTAAAGATGTTTTGCTGCTAATATCCCAATAGTGGTTTAACATTAAAATTGGTTCTTCAACTTCTTTTACACGAGAGTTACGCTTTTCACCATCTAAATAACCCCAATATTCATTATACTTAATTCCTTTTAAGTCATAAATTTCTTGTGTGTTAGGAGAAGATTTTCCTCTTCTGTTAGGCGCATAAATTGAAGTAAAGTTTATGCTGTGCTTGTCATTTATTTTTTTCTCTATAGAAGCAAAAAATGAATTAGCATCATATAGTGTTGCATCTTGGAAACCTTCATTTCCCCAACGTCTTCCTACCATAAAAGTGTAAGCCCAACCACCTTTTACTAAACCAGAAGCATAACTAGCCATTAAACGGTTAGTGTAACTTCTATTTGAAGATGAATATGTAATACGAGCACCTTTTCTGTAGCTAGAAGCTCTTAAATTAATATTTGTAGTTCCTAAAACACCACCAAAGTTGTAAGCAGAAGGTGTTAAACCAGTAGTTAATTCTTGGTTACGTAACACGTCATTAAGTCCACCCCAATTACTCCATTGTGGTCTTCCGTCAAAAACTTTGTTCATTTCAATTCCATTAAGTAATATGGAACCGTTTTCAGAATCTAAACCTCTTACTCTAAAGAAAGAAGAACTAAATTCAAATGCAGCAGTACGCTGAAAGATGTCTTGCGATGATTGTAAAAGACCAGAAATGTTATCAGCAGCACTGGTATCATCGTTTAACTCATCGTCAGAAAGAGTGATAGTAAATAAATCAACAGAGTCAGAGACATCAATATCTAATGTCATGTCTGTAATATTCACTGTTCTTCCTTCATTTACTACAATAGGATATCTTTTAGTAGTATATCCATTTTTTGAAATTCTTAAAACTTGCTCACCTAGTGGCACGTTTGAAGAAAATGTAAACTCACCAAGAGCATCTGTAGTAGTTGTTTGTTGTGTTTCTTCTATTGTAATCGTTACACCAGGAATTGGTTCAGATGTTACTGCATCTTTAACACTACCTTTTACAATTGTGCTTTGAGCATACATTGTAAGAGATGAAAAAATTCCAAATAGAAAAATTAATAAACTTTTTTTCATACTAAATTTTAAGTTAATTGTCTTGTCTACATTAAATAATTATTATTTAAGGCGTGCAAATTTACATTATTTATAATAAATATATACTTTTGGCCTGAGTTTTGTACTCATATTAATGATAACATAACATAGCTATAAATGAAATACTTGAAAATTTGTGCTGCATTACTACTTGTAGCATCTTTTTTTACCGCTAATGCGCAAGAGAAAAAGAAATTTAAAATTCACACAGTTGCTTTTTACAATTTAGAAAATTTATTCGACACCATTAATGACCCATTAAAGTTTGACGAGGCGAGTCCAATTATGGAAATGAGCGCTAACAGACAAGAGGTTTATGAGAAAAAGGTTAAAAATATGGCGAGAGTAATTTCTGAAATTGGTGCAGATGTTACAGGAAACGCTCCAGCTATTATTGGTGTTTCTGAAATTGAAAACAGAGATGTACTTGAAGATGTTGTTAACGATCCTCAATTATTAGATAAAGATTATGGTATTATTCATTACCATTCACCAGATGCTAGAGGAATTGACGTCGCTTTATTGTATCAAAAAAAGTTATTCAGACCAATAAGTACAAGTTCTCACGAGTTGAAACTCTATGATGATATTAGTAGAAAACGTGTGTATACTAGAGATCAACTTTTAGTGAGCGGAGAATTAGATGGTGAGTTAGTACATGTTGTGGTTAATCACTGGCCTTCTCGTAGTGGTGGTGAAGCACGTAGTAGACCAAAGCGTGTTGCAGCAGCTAAACTTAGTAAGCGTATTGTAGATTCGCTCCAGTCTATCGATCCTTATGCTAAAATATTCATTATGGGCGATTTAAATGACGATCCTACCAATGAAAGTGTAAAAAAGGTTTTAAAGGCTGAAAACAGTAAAGACAAAGTAAAACTTAAAGGAATTTATAACCCTTATGAAGATTTTTTCAAGAAAGATGGCTTAGGAACAACAGCATATAGAGATGCATGGAGTTTATTTGACCAAATTTTGGTTACTAAACCTTTAATTGAAAAAGATTACGATTCATTTAGAATGTACAAAGCAGGTATTTTTAACAAAAACTACTTAACAAATAAGTATGGACGTTATAAAGGATATCCATTAAGAAGTTTTGCAGATGGTGGATTTACCGATGGCTTTAGTGACCACTTTCCAGTATATGTTTATGTCATTAAAGAAGTAAAAGAATAAGAAGAATTTTCTTCAAATAAAAAAAGCGCAAATATTTATTTGCGCTTTTTTTATTTAAGCTATACCCAACCAAATTTTCCATGGTATCATATACAATACAAATGCTAACGCAATAGTATAAAATATAGCCAAAAGTTTAAACTTAGGTTTAGAAGTTAATTTCTTTTTATGTTTGGAATAGCCAATTGTAATAAGTACAACAGCAATAATCATCGCAAAAGGATGCTCAATAATTTTAGAACGTAAATCATCATTTCCCATGATACTATTCATTCCCATATCACTAATCAAAGCCATATAATCAGATACAAAAAAGAATATTAACCCTAATAAGAGCTGTATATGAGAAGTAATAAGAGTGAATAATGAAACTCTAAAATCAAAGGCTTGAAATTCTTTGTTGCCAAAAAACTTAACAAGAGCATTAACAGTAGCAATGATTAAAACCAAAAGCACCAAGTAAGCCCAATAGGAATGTAAAAATTTAATAGTATCGTACATAGTTAGTATATAAAATGTTTGTAAAACAAAAATAGCGATTTTATGGCATCAATAAGCATAAGCTTATTCTGAAATTGTAAAATGTCGCTTCGCTTCATTACCAAATTCATCTACCACAGTAATTAAGTGCTTACCTTGTTTAGGGATAATGGCGAGTTCGTGGATGTCTTTCGTGCTTCCCATATAAATATCATCAACATACCAAAACACAGTAGTTTCAGGTTTTGAATGGGCGATTTGGAGCACTAAATCGTTGGTTGAACCGTCAAAATCTTTTGGCAGAAAAATACTGTTGTTTTCCTTCGGATAAATAAATGCCATTGAAATACTGTTTTCACCCAAACAATCACTTCTAAATTTGGGCAAAGGCTTGTAAAACGGGTTTTTGGTTTTGTAATAATACCCCATCAAAGGTGGCAGCACAAACCACGATTTATGTATAATATTGCTTGTGCTTTCGCAGGAAGAATTCACTTGAAAGGTTTCGCTTTTATCCAAATGCACCAACACATGATATGGACAAGGTTTGGTTTTCAATCCGCTAATTTGAATGAATTTATTTTCGGTATCATCACAATTTGGCGATGCTCTATGACCACTTTTTTTACAGATAGTAACCTCTTGCATTTCATCAAAAGGTTTTGCAAACCATGGGCTGTTGGGTAACACATCAAACACATCAAATAAAATAGGAGCTGCAGCTTGTACTCCAACCAAACCTGGTCTGCCTTCTCCATCGGCATTTCCAACCCAAACACCAACCACGTAATCTGTTGTAGTGCCAATAGCCCAAGCGTCACGAAAGCCAAAACTGGTGCCTGTTTTCCAAGCAATTTGTTTAGAACCATCAAAAAACTCCCAGTTTTCATCACCTTCTGGTCGGTTTACTTCTTTTAAACTTTCGTAAGTGAGATAAATGGAGCCTGCATCAAACAGTGTTTTTTCGTTGGTTTTTTTTCCGAAGTCAATCGTTTCCGAAGCTAAAAATGTAGGTTCACAAAATTCGTTGGAATAATATTCGCTCGACGTTTCAGAAAAATGATTTAAGGTCGAAGACAATGCTGCGTAGCTTTTGCACAAATCCCAAAGGTTGCTTTCGGCACCACCAAGAATAAGCGATAAACCGTAATGATTAGCGTTGTATTTTAAATCTTTAAGCTGAAGTGTTTTTAGGTAATGATGAAATCGATCCAACCCAAACTCCTGAAGCATCCTAACAGAAGGTACATTCAGCGAACGAGACAAAGCTCTACTTGCTGGTATGGCACCATCATAAGTTTTGTTGTAATTCTCGGGATTGTAACTGCCAAATTGTGTCGGTACATCTGCCACTAAAGTGTTGGGTAAAATATCGCCAGCATCAAGCATTGCAGCATATAAAAACGGTTTTAAAATACTACCTGTACTTCTTGGTTTGTCAATAATATCCACATCTTTTTGGTGGGATTTATCGGTAGGCGTGTTGCCCACATAAGCCAAAACCTGTCTGGTTTTTACATCTAGAACCAAAACTGCAGCATTGTAAATTTCATTCTGACTTAATTCATTGTAATGTCTTTTTACAATACGATTAACCTGCTGCTGCAATGGTGTGTTGATGGTTGTTTTTATGTGTTTACCAGAATAATTTTGAGTCACTTTTTGCAACAAATGAGGTGCGATTTGTGGCAACGGAAACGGTTTTTGTGGCAAACTTTCGGCAACGGATAAATTATAAGTTAACGAATCAATAATTTGGTTTTGAAGCAATTTTGCTAAAAGACGGTTGCGTTTTTTAAGTAAGCGCTCCTGATTTTTCCCAGGGTAAATTAAACTAGGAGCATTAGGTAAAACAGCTAAAGTGGCACTTTCAGCCCAAGAAAGTTCATTCGAATTTCTGTTAAAATAACGCCACGAAGCAGCATCTAAACCAACGACATTGCCTCCAAAAGGTGTATTGCTGCTATAGTAAGAGAGAATTTTATCTTTGGAAGTTCGTAATTCTAAACGTGTTGCCAGAACAATTTCAATGGCTTTTTCAAAATAGGTTCTGTTTTTACCTTTTCTGGATAATCGAATCACTTGCTGCGTAATGGTGCTTCCGCCACGTTTTATACCATCAGATTTTAGATTTTCGCGTAAAGCCTTAAAAATGGAAACTGGATTAAAACCAGGGTGTTTGTAGAAATATTCGTCCTCAAACTGAATAATACAAGTTTTGAATTTCTCTGGAATACTATCGTTATGCGGAAATCGCCATTGACCGTCTTTTGCAATTTGAGCACCTAATAATTCGTCGTTTTTACTAGTGATAACCGTTGCAGTTGGGTCTTTGAAAAGTTGTTTTGGCAAACAGAAATAATAGGCAATCAGTAATACAAAAAGTACTACTGACTTTATTTTGTTGTTTTTTATGTAAGATAAGAGGCGTTTCAAATTAAGTGCTAGATTTTGTCATTCTGCGCTGCGACGCAGAATCTATTTTATTTGGATTCCGCATCAAGTGCGGAATGACAGCTTTGATTATATTTCTCCAAACTTATACTCACGCTCTACCTTACAAATTTTCACATTATACCAACTGTACCAATCTTGTCTGCCTTTTTGTTGCGCTACTAGATGATCGGTGTGCTGTTTCCAGTTTTTTATAGCTTCCAGACTTTCCCAATAGCTCACTGTAATTCCAACTTCGTTTCTTGCGCTATCCATACCTAAAAAGCCGTCTTGAGTTTTGGCAAGTGCTTCCATTTGGTTTGCCATTTCTGCATAACCTTCAATATGCTCTTTTTGAGTTGAAGTGAAAATGACTGCATAATATGGTTTAAAATCTTTCTTCATAATATGAGCTTTCTTTTGTCCCAAGTTAAAACTTGAACTCCTTTAGAGTAGTGTATTCTATCAGGTTTGTTATTAATTAAGTGATTGAATTTAGTGTAATCTAGTTCTAACTTTTTTATAGAAATAGATTCCATTGGCCATTCTACGTGATGCACATCGTACTCAATAATATGGTTTTTATAATCCTGAAAAACCGCATAACGTTCGGTTAGCCAAATATCGGTTTCATCTTTTATAATCTGTTTGTTGTCAAAACGATATTCAGTGTAAAATGAATTGTCGTAATTCTTGTTTATGGAAGTAAAGCTAAAGTCCGTTCGTTCCATTTTAGAATAATAATACGGAAATTTAGACATTGCTTTTAAAACCTTGCACGAGGAGCGTTTACCGCCTTCCATACTTAAAAAGTAAACACTGGGTTTGCCATTGCAAGTAATATAAACCCGTATGTTTATTTCATGAAAATCTGATATATGTGGGACTTTAGGCAAACTTCTTACACCAATATTATTCATATTAAAAGCCACCAAACTAACCCAAGTTTTTCCGTTAATCGTATCTACCGATAAACCTTTAGGTAGAAAAGGTGTTATTTGCTCTAGAGTAACTTCCCAATGCAAAAAAATGGCTTTGTTCCATTCCTGATAATATTTCCAAGAGCGCGAAGGAACTTCAAAAGGCCTGTGTTTGGTATGTTTTAATATTTCTTTTGCTTTCAAAACGAGATTAATGATTTATATAATTATACAACTTCGGGAATTCATCTTTAAAACGTTTATCATCCATTTTACCATCATAATCATTATCGCCATATTCTAATCCTACATCGATTAATCCTTCGAAATCTTGTTCGTTTTCAGGAAATCTTTTAACTAAACTTATAAATTCCTCCTCACCTAGTCTGTAAATAATTTGTGTTATTACATAGCCTAAATCATAACTACTAGCAGCACCTCCATTAGGAAAATTTTTCAAACTAACTAAAGCATTAGTATCCTTGTTCAAGGATTGTTGAATCAACTTTTTCATTTTTTTGTTTCTACTAAAGCTTTGATGAACAAATAAAGTGTCACCTATAACAATCCCATCAACATTATCAGTTTTACAACCGACTAAAAGAGAAGTTGTAAATGCAAAAATTAAATAACAAATTACCTTTCTCATATTATGAGTTTAATTTTGTCATTCTGCGCTACGACGCAGAATCTATTTCATTTGGATTCCGTATCAAGTACGGAATGACAATTACTTCTCAACAGTTATCCATTGTCCTTTAGTTCTCACCAAATACTCATTATCATACATCGCTTCGGCTTGAATTCCTGGTAAATAATAGGTTCCTAAATAGGAAGCGTTCAACATCACGTTAAAGGTTTTGGTGTCATGTTTTCCTTTTTTACTTAAATTGAAATAGAAATTCACACGGTCATCTCTTATGTCGGTATAACGTGCTTGACTTGTAGTCGTATCTCCAAAATCGGTGAAACGTGTATTGACGATTTCCCAACCTGAAGGGAAAATTTGCGTTAACGCTACATCGTTAACGCTTTCATTTTTAAGGTTACTTACGCTAACGGTTGCTACAAAATCCTGACCTTGTTGCAGTTTGGAAACATCTATTTTGTTACCTTTTAAATCTTTGTATTGCACCGAAACACTCAATCCGCGTTGTTCTGCAATTTCTTCACCTAAAGGTAATTTTCCTGAATTCAGTACACGCACATACACCACATTATCAATGTTATTGGTAAACGAAAGTGAATTAGCACCATCAATAACCTTGAGTTCGCGTTGCGCAATGGCACTTTTGGTGTTTATGGTTTCGGTTTTACCATTGTTGGTGTAGTTTATGTTCAAGGCTTTTCCGCCATTAGCTTCCACCATTTTTGCCATAGCCAACAAGCTGTAAGCTGTGGTTTGGGTACTCATCCAGCGATTTCCAGATAGTTCTTTGGCAATGTATTGCGCCAATTCGCGCTGTTTTGGATTTTTGGTCAAGACCATAGTCTCTAAAGCCATGGCTCTATTTCTATCTACCGAACCGTAGGTGTAATAGTTGTATCGAGGCGGTTGAAAATTAATATTGGCACGTTGCGAAATGCTTTCACTCGCTTCTTTTTGTCCTGCCAAAGCGTAGGCTGCTGCCAATCGCCATTTGGCTTCGTTGGAAATTTCCGAAAACTCACGCAAACGGTTCATGCTTGCTAAATCGGGTTCACCAGCCAACGCCAAAGTGTATAATCGGTAGGCTTGTGCCAAATCTGAATTGTAGGTTCTGTAACTCGGTCTCCAATCGCGAGCAGCTTGTTTTTGATAACTTAACCAATTGCTTTTGAAGGTTAATGGCAATACAAAACCTTTCTTTTCAGCTTCCAACATAAAATGTCCTGCATAACTGGTGCTCCAATCGTTAGCGGTATTTTCTCCCATCCAATAACTCATTCCGCCATTTGGCTGCTGAAAATGGGCTAATTTTTTAATACCATTTTCAATGTTGGATTGAATGTTTTGCTTTTTATCATAGGTTAAATCGAAAATGTCACTCAAGAATAACTGTGGAAATACAGCCGAAGTGGTTTGTTCCAAACAACCGTGAGGATATTGAATTAGATATTGCAGTCTGCGTGTGAAATCCATTGGAGGCAAGGTTGAAAATTCTACTGTCGCACTATTGGTTCCTTCAACACCAAAGGTTGAAAAATCCAATGAACCTGTAGCTTTAACTTCTAAAGTTTTGTCGATAGCTTTTGAAGTAATTGGATTCGGATTCACCACATCCAGTTCTACTTTGTAAATTGATTTTTCGCCATTTCCGGAAGCAATTACTTCAACGGTATTGATACCTTTTACTTTACTCACATCCAATTCAAAATACGCCATTTGCTCATCAGGTTTTGTGAAACTCAAGTTTTGGGTTTGCGCACCAACTATGGAAATGCCATCGCTTAATTTCAAGCTAATATTGACGTTTTTCACTTTGTTTTCCATCGCAAAAACAGTCACAGGAAGCATTACTTTTTCGCCAGGGCTTAATTTCCGCGGAAGCGAAGCCAACACCATCAACGGTTTTTTCACTAGTACGGTTTTGTCGGTACTTCCGTAAGCTTCTTTAGTATTGTCACCAGCAACCACCATAGTGCGAACCGAACCAATATAATTTGGCAGTTTAATGCTGTGCGTGTTGTTTTCACCAGCCTTTAAGGTAAAAGGCCCTAAATAGGTAACCACAGGTTTAAAACGGTTGGCTTTTTTGTTCTTTCCAGCCAATGCGCTGCCATCACCACCAATGGCAAATACTTGGTCGATACTACCAGAATAAGCGCCAATAACATCGTCGAAAATATCCCAAGTTTTTACGCCCAAAGCTTGACGCTTGTAAAATTCATCCCAAGCATTTGGAGTTTTAAAACGGGTTAAATCGAGCAAACCTTCTTCCACCATCGCAATAGTGTAAGTCATGGATTTGTTGTTTTTTTCTGAAACCGAAACTTTAAATTCTTGTTCTGGTTTTAACACATCTGGCATTTTTAGTTGAGGTTCCAACTTGGTATTTGGGTCTTCCACCATAATTGGAATGACGCCATACAAACGAATTGGTAAATCGTTTGCCGAAATAGCGTGTGGCTGCAACAACGAAATATTTACGAACACATTTGGCGCCATTATATTGGTTATAGGAACATCCACAACCGTTTCGCCTTGTTGGGTTTTTACCCATCTGTAATCGAGAACTTCGGTGCCATTTTCTATACTTACCAAAGCACGTCCTTCGTTACCAGAATTAAAAGTGATTTTTGCCGTTTCGCCAACATTGTACTGTTCTTTATCGGCTGAAAACACTAACATTTTAGCCGCTTCTTTATCGTTTGAAGGTGCTTTTTGCCACCAGTTTTTATAGAAATAAGCGGTTCGTCCTGTGGCGTGACCACTTTTTGGGTCAACCACTCTAATGAGATAACGACCACGTTCGTTATCTGGAATTTTTATGCTGAATGAGCCTTTTCCGTTGGCATTGGTATTGACTTTTGTGTCTAAATACGGTCTGTGGTAGGTGCTCGACACGTAACTCGATAGGTTGTCGTAAGAGGAATTCCACCACCAACGCCATTCAATTTTATAGACTTTTACTTCAAGATTATTGCGTTTAATCGGATTACCATCTTTATCGACCGCAACCACATCAAAGGTTTGGTTTTCATCTGTAAAAAATGAGCCGTAGGCATTTCCTTTAGGTGATTTTAATCCAACAAACGACTCGTAAGGTGCATATTGTTTGGTAAAAGCATCCATTGAGAAATCGCCACCATTTTCAAAAGCGCGAACCAAAAACTGTACGTTCAGCATTCCTGGAGCATTTTTGCCGACTTCCAATTTTTTGTTGATGCTTGCTAAACCTTCGGCATTTACATTGCCTTCAAACACGTTGATTTCTTCGGTGTTGAACTCGCGCGTTGGATCGTTAAAAACGTAATCGGTATAATTTTTAAACCCTGAATACGACGTGCTGAATTTCGCTTTCACTTCAGCTTTCAGATTTTTTCCAGCAGCTCCGTGAAGCCATTTTACGTCCAAAGTTCCGTTTAATGGTTCGTTGCTGGTTAAAATGTCGTTTTCAAAATCGACTTTAAGTTTTAATCGGTTTGGTTTTACGGTTTCAATTTTTAATCCTTTATGAAATGTTGCACCACCAACTGAAACTTTGGCGTTGTATTTTCCGGTTTTGTCTTCGGTTGATGTTGGCACGGTAAACGTGTAAAAATTGTTGAGGTTGTCCGCAGTAATGTTTTTGTAGATCAACTTGCCATTAGGGTCTGTGATTTCTAGTTTTACGGGATGTCCTTTTGGGAGTTTGTTGGCAACATCATTCAACATAAAAGTTAAATGTAGTGTGTCTCCAGGTCGCCACACACCACGTTCGCCATAAATATAGCCTTTAAGTCCGCGTTGCAATTTGTTTCCGGAAACATCAAATTTACTTAACGATAATGAATTGCCATCAGCCAATTTTACATAGGTTTTGTTGGCGCCTTTGGTGACAATGGCAAATGACGCGTGTTTTTCGGCATCAATAGTTACGAGTCCATCTTTGTCGGTAAATAAAGAAGCGATTTCTTGTTGCTGAAAGTTGTAAATTTTCACTGAAGCATTGGCTTCCAGATTGGTGGTTAAAATATCAGTTACCGCAAAATAATAGGAATTGTTGGTGCTTTTTTTAGCAATGACACCCAAGTTTGAACCCAACAGATTTTGAGATACTATACGGTTTTCGTTGTAATAGGCTTCGTGACAAGGGTTATCGCGTTCACGCCAATTGTAAGTGTAATTTCGGTATCGGTAAGTGAGGTTATCCCAATATTCTTCTTCTTTTAATTCTTCATCTTCGGTAAAAGTCTCATTGTAATCGCCTTCGTAATAATAGTCTTCTTCGTAGTAATAATCGTCGTATTCATCATCTTCTGCATTGGTGACAGAGGTGTTTGCAGAGCAATCGTACAACGAATAATTTTTGTTGAAACTCAATTCCACACGATACATTGCGCCAGCATCAGCCTTAAAATAATGGGATAAATCAATGCTGTAGGCTTTCCATTTTCCAGTGTTTTCGGCAGCAGTTTGTAGTTGAATGGTTTGTTTGGCAATGCGACGACCAACTTTTTTAATGTTGTATTCGTTGTTACTGTTGAGGTTGTTATCCTGTAGAAATTGTAAAATATTATCTTCAAAAATCTTGATGATGCGTACATCAACAGCACTTAAATTTACCGCTTCAAAGTTGAATTTTAGTTCCTGTGAATTTGGTAAAATGGTACCATTGCTGATTAATCGAACTTGTGGTTTTAATTCTTCAAAAGCAATGCTTTCAGAAAACGGTTTTTTGAGTTTAAAGCCTTCATCGTTGGAAATGCCTTGAAACACATCAACCAGAATATTACCAACCAGTTTACTGTCTGGATACACTTTTAGCACGTTGCCATCAACAACATATTTTGGGTTTTTTACATTTTGAATAGTGACCAATCCGTCAAAGTTTTGCTGTTTTTTTAATGGGTCGGAAAAGTTTATAGAAAGGTATTGTTCAGGTGATTGAATGACATCTACATCAATAATGGTGAAGTTGTTGATGCCGGGAATAAGCACTTTGTTTTCGCCAGAATTATCTGCTTTTATAGCTTTTCCATTCCATTTTACGAGAATTTCGCTGTCCTCAATTTTTCGGTTGATGCTATCAATTCTAAATTCAAAAACTTTTGAACGCGTGTTGTTTTCATTAAAAACAATGGACAGATTTTTTCCGTCTTGAGATGCTTCAACCAAATTTTTAGCATCTTCTAAATTAATCACATCTGCCGAACGTAAAATAGACTCTAAATACTGCCAGTTTTTGCTGTAGGATTGTAGGTTGTTGGTAACGATACTGAAATTTGGTGTGATGGTTTTAAACTGAAAGGTGTAATCTTCAAACCCTTTCGGAATGTTATCGTAAATCTTGTTCAGCTTTACTGCAACTGTGTATTCTGTTGCAGGTTCTAGAGGTTCATCTGGAGTAAAAATTAGTGTGTGTTTGTTCACTACTGTTAGTTTTCCCTCGGAATGTGGTGAGATAGACACGATCTTATCGGTAATTTCTTGTCCCATTTCCCAACCCTCAACATCGTTTGCCAAATTAATTTGAATAGGATCAACTACCGAAACTAATCCTGAAGAGGTGTAACTTATATAGTCTCTAAATTTAAAAAGGTTGTCGGTTTCTACTTCTTTCTTTTTGCAGGATGCGACTAGCGTAAGCACAGCTACGATAGCCAAAAATTTTCTTAATGGCATAGATTGATGGTTTTAAAAAATTGAACTTAATAAAAAGAAGTGTAGGTAATTCCTTATAAAATAATTACGCTCAATTTTTAAGTTTTAGTCTTTGGGTTTCTGTTAAATAAGTCTTAAAATTTTAATTGAACTTAAAGTTTTAAAGTTACGTTTTTTAAAAATGAACTCTCAAGTTAAAACGACAATTTATTAGTATCTTCGCATAAAAATTTAATAATTCATAAAAAAACGACAAATATGGATGCAATCGCTACCGATTTCGGAATAAAAGAAGCGTTACAACAATTAGGAGTTAAAGATATAAATGAAGGTACATCTACAGGTGTAAATAACTTCTCTAATGGAGATGTTATTGAAAGTTATTCTCCTGTTGATGGAAAATTGATAGCCAAAGTAAAGGCGACAACAAAAGACGATTATGAAAGAGTGATGCAAGCAGCTACTTCAGCATTTAAAACTTGGAGAGTAATGCCTGCGCCACAACGTGGAGAAATAGTACGTCAGTTTGGAGATAAATTAAGAGAAAAGAAAGAAGCTCTTGGTAAATTGGTGTCTTATGAAATGGGTAAATCTTACCAAGAAGGTTTAGGTGAAGTTCAGGAGATGATTGATATCTGTGATTTTGCTGTAGGGTTATCTCGTCAGCTTCATGGTTTAACGATGCACTCTGAAAGACCAGGACATAGAATGTATGAGCAATATCATCCGCTTGGTGTTGTTGGGATTATTTCTGCATTTAATTTCCCTGTAGCTGTTTGGTCATGGAATACAGCTTTAGCTTGGATTTGTGGTGATGTATGTGTTTGGAAACCTAGTGAGAAAGCTCCAATTTGTGGAGTAGCTTGTCAAAACATTGCAGCTGAAGTTTTTAAAGCCAATAATTTACCAGAAGGGATTTCTTGTTTAATAAATGGAGATTATAGAGTTGGTGAAATGATGACTAAAGATACACGTGTACCTTTAGTATCTGCAACCGGATCAACAAGAATGGGTAAAATTGTAGCTCAAGAAGTTGCAGGGCGTTTAGGCAAAAGCTTACTGGAATTGGGAGGAAACAATGCAATCATTGTTACACCTGATGCTGATATTAAAATGACTGTTATAGGAGCAGTGTTTGGAGCTGTAGGAACTGCAGGACAACGTTGTACTTCTACAAGACGTTTAATTATTCACGATTCAATATACGATAAAGTAAAAGACGCTGTAGTAGATGCCTATAAGCAATTACGAATTGGTAATCCATTAGATGAAAACAATCATGTTGGACCATTAATTGATACTGATGCAGTAAAAATGTACCAAAATGCATTAACACAAGTTGTTGAAGAAGGAGGAAATATTGTTGTTGAAGGCGGTGTACTTTCAGGAGAAGGTTATGAAAGTGGTTGCTATGTAAAGCCAGCAATTGCTGAAGCCCGAAACGACATGAAAATTGTACAGCATGAAACTTTTGCTCCAGTGTTATATTTATTAAAATACTCTGGTGATGTAGAAAATGCTATTGAGATGCAAAACGGTGTAGCTCAAGGATTGTCTTCAGCGATTATGACTAATAACTTACGCGAGGCAGAGCGTTTCTTATCTCATGCAGGAAGCGATTGTGGAATTGCTAATGTAAATATAGGAACGTCAGGAGCTGAAATTGGTGGAGCCTTTGGAGGTGAAAAAGAAACTGGAGGAGGACGCGAGTCTGGTAGTGATGCTTGGAAAGTGTATATGCGTCGCCAAACAAACACTATAAACTATACTACTGAGTTGCCATTAGCGCAAGGTATTAAGTTTGATTTATAAACTGTTTTTTTAAATAAATTAAAGCCACATCGAAAGATGTGGCTTTTTTAGTTTTAACACTTTTTGACGCAACCTTTTCTTACAAAATACATCTTTTGTGTATATAAATACTTTATGGCTCAACTAAAGATAATTTTAAGACGCTTTATATTATTTCTGTTATTCACTTTACTTATAGCTTGTGAAACACGGTTTGAAGATAATACCAGAATTTTAGTTAAAGGGAGTGTAAAAGATCAATATGATTTAGCAATACAAAATGCACAAATAAATGTCTACACAAGCCGTGTTACTTCTTTTTTAGGTGGAGAACAAGAGTTTTTACTTGGAAGCGGTTTTTCAGATTCAAATGGTGAATTTTCTGTAGTTTCTCTTTTTGATAAAGATGAAGACTTTTCGGTTGAAATAGATGCAGGTCCAAACTATTCAAAATATGTTTATACAACCAGTACAATTAATTATGAACCTACAAATTTGACTTTTGATTTAGGAAATAGAATTCTATTAGAGTTGACTGCTGTAAACTATACTATCAATAGAATTAGCGAAGAGGGAAATAACATTCAGTATTCATTTAGATTTACTGGTGAGTTTTGCTCAGAAGTATATGATGAAGGAGTATTAAATATTGAAGATTCTCAATGTAATACGCAACAGCTTTTAAATGGTATTTTAAATGACAGTACACCTGATATAGAGGGAGATTTTTATGCTCCCATTGGTACAGAAGTTGTATTTATTTATTCAGTTAATGAAGCTCCTGAAAGCACTGAAACATTCATAGTTGAAAACAATAGTAATAATGAGTTTATATTTTCCTATTAAGACATTTTATGTTGCTGTTTTTGTGTTGTTTGCGTTCAGTGCTTTTTCCCAGTCAAGTTCTGAAAAGGATAGCGTGAGTTCAAATATTTCTTATGAAAATAATAGACAACGTTTTGGATTTTTTTCTATGGGTTATCATAATCCAAACACAACAGGAGATAATTTCATGGGAGATGGTTTACAAGGTAAATCGGGTTTTGATTTTAAATTTCAAATGTATGTTTATAAACAATTTTTTTTAGGTCTTTACACAGGTGCAAGTTATTTTGATGTTAAAGATGTTGAATTGGTTGGCAACTATAAAAAATCAACATTAAATGAAAGTTATCTATATATTGGGTATGAGTTTTTGCCAGCTGATAGAATGCGATTAGGAGCATTAGCTTCGTTTTATGGAGACTCAAGATTTAAAAATTACTATTCCAAAACAAGTAATGTGTATCAAGTAGACAAAGGAAACCTTAATAGTTTTGGAGTCTATTTCAATTATGAATTAAGTAGTCACTTTATGATTTATATTGACTATGCTTATAGAACTACCAAAACGGAAATAAATACTTCAACTGAGCTGAACCAATTCTTCGAAAAAGGCAAATATCATAGCATAGGAATAGGCTTAATTTTTGCATTAGGCAGTAAAGATGTGTTATCTACCTTCATAGACTAGTTTGAAAGAATTCATTGATTAAAAATCAGTGATATTGTTAATCTATTAAGTAAAAATTGAAAGCTTTAACAAACTTTTAGTGTTGTTTTTAAAATTTTTGGAACTGTTTTTGAGTTATTGTTTTAAACGTTTCAGGTTTCTGTAAGTCAAACATATATGAATCAAAAGCACATTCTACACCTGTACTGGAGAGCGGGTTTTGGTATTACACCAAAGCAAATAGAGCAACTTATTGGTAAAACCAAAACACAGGTAGTTGATACGCTCTTTAGGCAATCTTCAAAGACTACTCCTTTAGTAATCGACTTAATTGAACTCGAAAGCTTTTCTGTTGATAGGCTTAAAAAGAGTA
The DNA here is from genome assembly GCF_004328055.1 of Meridianimaribacter sp. CL38. NCBI lineage: Bacteria > Pseudomonadati > Bacteroidota > Flavobacteriia > Flavobacteriales > Flavobacteriaceae > Meridianimaribacter > Meridianimaribacter sp. CL38. The sequence goes on from NZ_QKWS01000005.1 coordinate 19,934, forward strand.
AATCCACTAGAATAGATTTCAATAAAATAAGTCGAGAAAAAATACTTGAATTTAATGGTGCTTGGATGCAAAGACTCACTAATACTAATGAGTTGCTACGAGAAAAAATGACTTTGTTTTGGGCAAATCATTTTGTTGTAAAAGAAGATAATGCAGTATTTGTTCAGCAATATAACAATGTTTTAAGACAACATGCTTTGGGTAATTTTGGCGATTTTGTGAAGGCCATATCCAAAGAGCCTGCAATGATAAAGTACCTTAATACCAAACAGAACCGAAAACAAAGCCCTAACGAGAATTTTGCCAGAGAATTAATGGAACTTTTTACTTTAGGAACAGGCCATTACACTGAGCAAGATATTAAGCAGAGTGCAAAAGCATTTACAGGATATAATCATGACTTTGAAGGTGATTTCAATCTTAGACAAAGACAGCATGACACAGGGTTTAAATACTTTTTTGGTAAGGCAGGAAAGTATGATGGTGATGATATAATTGACATTATTTTAGAACAAAAACAATGCGCTAAGTTTATATGTGAAAAGGTGTACAAGTATTTTGTGAATGATAGAGTAAATTCAGTTCATATTGAACAGATGGTGAATCAATTTTATCCTAATTATAACATTGAAAAGTTAATGCGTTTTGTTTTTTCAAGTGATTGGTTTTATGCTGAAGAACATATTGGTTCAAAAATAAAATCACCAGTTGAATTAATTGTTGGGATAAATAATACTGTACCATTTAAGCTGAAAAATGAGCGCGATTCTTTAAAAATTCAACGTGTTTTGGGTCAAGTATTACTTTCTCCTCCTAATGTTGCTGGCTGGAAAGGTGGAAGAAGTTGGATAGACAGTAACACAATTATGATTAGGCTAAGATTAGCTTCGGTTTTATTGAATAATGCGTTTATATCTAGTAAAGAAGATGGTGATTTTGTTGATGCTTATAAACAGCGTTTATTAAAAAGAAATAAAAACAAGCTACCTTTTCAAACAGATGCTAAATGGTCGGTTTTTGAGTCTAATTTCAGCAAAACAAAGGTCAATAACCTTAAAGAGTATATTATTCAACAACCTTTAAACAATGGTACGCTGTCTTATCTTAATAATTTAAACAAATCTTCAAAACAAGATGTATGTATTCAACTTATGTCGTTGCCAGAATATCAAATGTGTTAAGTTATGGATAGAAGAAAATTTATAAAAAACTCAACCTTAGCAAGCAGTTTGTTTTTTGTTCCAAGCTTTGTAAAAGCCTTTGAAACAGTAGCAAGTTCTAAACTAGGCTTTAAACGATTGGTCATTATTCAACTGTCAGGAGGAAATGATGGATTAAATACTGTTGTTCCTTTTAGAGATGATTTGTACCATAACGCAAGACCAACAATAGCATTAGGAAAAGACGATGTTTTAAAGTTGAACGATGATATAGGATTACACTCTAGCTTGGGTCCTTTAAAACGATTGTATGATCAAGGTTACTTGTCTATAATAAACAATGTTGGGTACCCAAACCCTAATCGGTCACATTTTAGAGCTACTGACATTTGGCAAACCGCAAGTGGCTCTGAAGAGTATAAGCAGAGTGGTTGGATAGGTCGTTTTTTGGATAATTATGGCGAACATCCTTACAATGCTATTGAAATAGATGACAGTCTTTCATTGGCTTTAAAAGGTGAAGAGTATAATGGTATTGCAACTAAAAACCCTGAAGCATTATTTAAAACCGCAAACGACCCATATTTTAGAGGAGTACTTAACCACTATAATGATGAACACTTAAGTGAACACAATTTGGGCTATTTGTATAAAAGTATGATAGCTGCAGAGTCATCAGCAAAGTACATTTATGAAACTACAAAAACGATTAGTTCAACTCAAGAATATCCTAATAACCAATTTGGAGCGCAGCTAAAAACAATGGCTAAATTTATTAATTCAGGTATTGATACTAAAGTGTTTTATTCCTCTTTAGGAAGTTTTGATACTCATGCAAACCAAAAAGGCACACATAGTAGATTGTTAGAAATTTATGCAGAAAGTATTGAGGCTTTTGTAAAAGATTTGAAACAGCAAAACACCTTTAAAGACACGCTTATTTTAACGTTTTCTGAATTTGGGCGACGCGTAAAACAAAATGCAGGACATGGTACAGATCATGGTTCAGCAAACAATGTATTTATTGTTGGTGAAAACCTAAAGCGACAAGGACTTTACAATGATATGGCTAGCTTATCTAACTTGGATGCCAATGGAGATATAAAATTTGAAATCGATTTTAGGTCTATTTATGCTACAGTATTAAACAAATGGTTAATGGTAGATGACACTAAAATTTTGAACAAAAACTTTATGAATCTAAAGTTTATATAAAACAAAAACCTTACTTCAATGCCGAACTTTTATCGGGAGAAATAAGGTTGATTTGTAATTGATTAATAGCACTGCTAAAATCATAAAAATTAAATATATAGGTAAAAAAATACTATGAGATGCAGAAAAAAATGTATGAACGGTAAATTCAATAAAAAACTAGCTGTATTTCACTTTTCTTAAAATTCTCATCGTGTCTTTATAAAGTGAATACACGTTGCTTTTATGTGCTTTTAAAAATGGTTTAGCTTCGTCAAGTTTATCAATAGCTTCATGAAAAAGGTTGAGGTAACATATTAAGTATGTTGCTGGTAAGTTTAATAAATCTTCTTCTTCATTTTTATTTAAAAGAAGCCCTTTTTTTAGTTTTTCAAGAATTTTATTGTTGGTGTTGTATATATGATGAAGTACTTTTTTGTCGTATTGTGGAGGCTGAAACAGTAGCTGTGTATTAATGTTGTAGTTTGCGTTGTTTTCAAAACTAATTATGGTTTCCTCTAGAGGATAATACTTATAAGAATTTTGAAGTCCAAGGCTAACGTATTCAATTATTTTAAAAGAACTTTCAGTGTATTCAATAGAAACTTCATCGAGTGTTGAATAAAACAAGCGCACTTCTTCGTTTATCAATTTAATATCTACTCTTGAAAAGAATATTTCATTTTTCACTACTTTTTTCTGCCCTGACCAACACACTACAAAGTATTCTTTAAACACCTTATATTGAGGGTTAAAATCTTTACGTTTGGTCATAAAATCAAACACGCCATCAAGTGTGTGTTCTATATTGTTTTGCGCATGAGATTCAATGGCTTCAACAAGTTTTGAATTGACATCTTTTATTTCAATATCAAACACTTTAGGCATGCTCATGCTACCGTCTCTAAAAAAGACTGAGCCACCATAATATTTCCAAATGTTTTTTCTTAATGAAGTAATTTTATCATTAGGTCTAATGGTTACCAAACCCACAACTTTGTCGTCAGGTAAGTGAGGAAATGGAATGTTTTCGTATTGTACAATAGGAGGGTTTGTAAGATAAGCGTTGATGAGGTTTTGAATTTTACTATCGTCAAAAAAATCAACGCCAATAATAGCATTATCTGAATCTTCAACACCAATAACTATATAAGAATTGTTTTTAGGGTTGCTATTAGATAAGGCGCAAATGTGTTTTAAAAATTTAGCTTTTCCTTCCTTTTGACTAATATCAACTTTTCGCTTTTTGTCATAAAAACTGTTCTCATCGTTATGAGCTAGTAGGTTTTTTATGAGTAAGCGTTTATTAATCATAATTTAAATTTCCTGTGAAAGCAGGAATCTATATTATAGTTTAATGTTCTTTTTTTACAATAGTCGAGCTCGCTTGAGCAGTAGGAAATACAAGTAGGTCAGCAATATTTACATGAGTAGGTCGTGTTACTGCAAAATGAATTATTTCAGCAATATCTTCAGCCTGTAGTGCCTTGTAACCTTTGTAAACAGAGTCTGCTTGCTCACCTCCTTTAAAGCGTACTTTAGAAAACTCTGTTTCAACCAAACCAGGATTTATAGCAGTTACTTTTATTCCAAATTCGTTTAAATCTATTCGCATACCTTCAGTAATCGCTAACACTGCATGTTTGCTGGCACAATACACATTGCCTTTTGGATAGACTTCTTTTCCTGCTGATGACCCAATGTTTATAATATGACCTGATTTTCGCTCAGTCATTTGTGGAATAATCGCTTTGCTAACATAAAGTAAACCTTTTACGTTTATATCCATCATTGCGTCCCAATCGTCGAGACTTCCATCTTGTATTGGGTCAAGTCCATGTGCATTTCCTGCATTATTGATTAATATATCAATGGTTTTAAAATTTTCAGGTAACGAAGCAATAGCATCTAGTGTTTCGTTTTTGTGTCTTACATCAAAGTTAAGAGTCACGACATCGGTTTCTTTTTCTAAAGCCTTTTTTACAATCTCCAAACGTTCTTGCCTACGACCACAAAGTATCAAGTTGATACCATGTTTAGCAAATAGGTGTGCTGTTGCTCGTCCAATACCACTTGTGGCTCCAGTGATTAACGCTGTTTTTTTCATAGTCTCTTTTTTTTATTTTCTGGTGGAATTAGGTACTTAGAGTTTTCAGTTTTATAATATGTGTCGATGATGAAAAACATACAAAAACTAAAAATGCAAGTGATACAAATATGCCACGAAAATGAAACAATTTTACTTTCTGTTTTGTCAGGAAAAAATCTAATGATTGCTGCGGTTAATCCCATTAAAAACATTACAGACCAAAAGAGGTATATATTTTTCTGATAGGGAAGTTTAACCATAAAAAAGCCTATAACTATTGAAATAGAAAAATAAACTAATAACCTAAGCATTAATTTAAAGGCTTTTTTCTTCATTATATTTTTTGTTTTAAGGTACTTTATGGCCTTGGCAAGCGGTTAAAATTAAAAACCAATCTTCAAGCTCTAAATCAATAGTAGCAGCCTTTGAGGCAGCAACAATGCGTTCTTTATTAGTAGTTCCAACAACAGGTCTTATTTGAGCAGGATGCTTTAATATCCAAGCCAAAAGCAGTTGGTCTTTTGAGGCGTTATACTTATCGGTTAATGCTTCTAGTTGCTTGTGTATGCGTTGGGTTTGGTTAGTTTCATCTTTAAAAACTGTTCCTAGAGGAGACCAACACATTGGTTTTATACCGTTGGTTAACATATAATCTAATGTGCCATCGTGCATAGCTGTGTGTTGTGTAAGTGAAAACTCAATTTGGTTTACATCTATATCTATTCGTAACCCAAGAAGTTCCATTTGCGAAGGTGTAAAATTTGAAACTCCAAACGATTTTATCTTCCCTTCTTTTTTTAAGATTGTAATAGCTTCAGCAATTTCATTAGGATGCATTAAAGGACTCGGTCTGTGTAATAGTAATACATCTAAGTAATCGGTTTTTAAATGTTTTAAAGAGTTTTCGGCAGACCAGATAATGTAATCTTTACTGTAGTTATAATGCTTCACTTTATTATTGCGGTTTTCAGTAATATACTGCATGCCACATTTACTTATTAGTTGTATGTGTTCTCTATCAATGCCACTTTCTGCAAAGGCATCACCAAATTGAGATTCATTGGTGTAACCTCCATAAATATCAGCATGATCAAAAGTTGTGATTTGTTGTTCTATGCAATGGTGCATAAAGGCCACCATTTCTTTTTTAGAAAACTGTTTTCCCCAATTTCCCCAGGTCATCGTACCTGCAATAATTTTAGAATAGTTCAAGAGATTTTAATGTTTATTGTAATTATCAGATAAAAATACTTAAAACACATTTATTATTAAACTTTTGTTGGTTTATATATTTATTATGAATTGATTATTAGTTGTTTATTCGTGGTTTCATAAGGGGAAACATCTAAAATGCTATTTAGTGCGTACATATTTATGTAACCAAAAAACAATTAATATGATTTTTATGAGACAAGCTAAATTAATTTTAATGTCAGTTTTAACACTAGGTTTCTTAGCATGTAGTGATGATGATACAACAAGTTCTCCACAAGGAACATCAAAGATTTCAGTAAAATTAATGGATGCACCTGGAGATTATGACAATGTATTTGTTGAAGTGGTTGACGTTATGGTTAAAGTAAATGACGACAGTGATGATGATAGTGGATGGGTAAGCGTTGAAGCTATAAATACAGGAGTTTATGATTTACTAGAACTCACAGGAGGAATTAATGTGCTTTTAGCTGATGATTATGAAGTGCCTTCAGGAACACTTAATCAAATACGCTTGGTTTTAGGCGATGACAATACAATTGTAATTGATGGGGAAACACAACCATTAAATACACCTTCAGCGCAACAATCAGGTTTAAAAATTCAAGTAAACGAAACACTGCTCCCAGATTATGAGTATACTTTTCTTTTAGATTTTGATGTAGATGAGTCTGTGGTAATTGCAGGAAACTCAGGAAATATTAATCTAAAGCCTGTTATTAGAGCTTCGGTTGAAGCTGAAACAGGTATTATTAGCGGAAGTGTTTTACCAATAGGAATCCAAACAGAAGTTAGTGCAACCAATGGTGTTGATACTGTATCTGCCTTTGTAGATGAATCAGGTTATTTCCAATTAGTAGGATTAGCTTCAGGAAGCTATACTGTTACAATAACTCCTGATGTAAGTTCTGAATTGCCAATACAGACTATTGAAAATGTTGAAGTCAATGTAGGCTCAAATACTGATTTAGGCGTTGTAACCTTAGAGTAAATTATTAAAACATATAAATATTTGTTAAAGCGTAGTGCAATTGGCACTACGCTTTATTTTTTAACCAATTATTAACAACAGCACACAAAAAATTTTAACAATTTGCATCACTCAAATAAGCATACTATATTCGAGCTTTTTAAAAACCAAAAAATGATGGAAGATACAAGTACAATTGATATTAAGTCAATTAACGAGAAAATTGAAAAAGAAAGTGCTTTTGTTGATTTACTTACTTTAGAAATGAATAAAGTAATTGTTGGGCAAAAACACATGGTTGAACGATTACTTATCGGATTACTTGGACAAGGACATATCCTTCTAGAAGGTGTTCCTGGGTTAGCAAAAACATTGGCTATTAACACGCTTTCTCAAGCAGTTGATGGTAGTTTTAGCAGAATTCAGTTTACACCAGATTTATTACCTGCCGATGTTACAGGTACATTAATCTACAACATGAAGCAAAACGACTTCTCTATAAAAAAAGGACCAATATTTGCCAATTTTGTACTTGCTGATGAGATTAACAGAGCGCCTGCAAAAGTGCAGTCGGCATTACTAGAAGCGATGCAAGAAAAGCAAGTAACTATTGGTGACGACACCTTTAAATTAGATAAGCCGTTTTTGGTTATGGCAACACAAAACCCTGTTGAGCAAGAAGGAACTTATCCGTTACCTGAAGCACAAGTCGACCGTTTTATGTTGAAAACAGTTATCGATTATCCTAAAATTGAAGAAGAACAATTAATTGTTCGTGCTAACTTAAAAGGTGCTTTCGAAAAAGTAAACCCAGTAGTATCACTTCAACAAATCCTTAATGCTCAAAAAGCAGTTAGAGAAGTGTATATGGATGAAAAAATAGAAAAGTACATCCTCGATATTATTTTTGCTACACGTTATCCTGAAAAATATAAACTAGCCGATTTAAAACCACTAATTTCTTTTGGTGCATCACCTCGTGGAAGTATCAATCTTGCAACTGCTGCAAAATGTTATGCTTTTATAAAGCGTCGTGGATATGTTATTCCTGAAGATGTTAGAGCTGTGGTTTATGATGTGTTACGTCACAGAATTGGAATTACTTACGAAGCCGAAGCCGAAAATGTAACTTCAGTAGACATCATTAATAAAATCGTAAACGAGATTGAAGTACCTTAATTAGTTGGCAGTATTCAGTCGTGAGTCTTCAGTGTAAAACTGAAAACTAATTACTGGATGCTATTTTAGGACTGCTTACTGCATACTGAACACTGCATACTAAAAAAAATGGATACTAAAGAATTACTAAAAAAAGTACGAAAAATAGAGATTAAGACACGTCGATTGTCTGATCATATTTTTGGTGGTGAGTATCACTCAACCTTCAAGGGTCGTGGTATGACTTTTTCTGAAGTAAGGCAGTACCAATATGGTGATGATGTTCGTAATATAGACTGGAATGTAACTGCACGTTATAACGAACCATATATCAAGGTTTTTGAAGAAGAGCGAGAACTTACCATGATGCTTATGGTAGATGTTTCAGGTTCTGAATTTTTTGGAACCGAAGCTCAGTTCAAAAATGAAATTGTAACCGAAATAGCTGCAACACTGGCCTTTTCTGCAACTCAAAACAATGATAAAATCGGACTCATTCTCTTTTCAGATGATGTTGAGCTGTATATTCCACCTAAAAAAGGACGCTCGCATGTACTTCGTATTATACGAGAGCTTATAGAATTTCAACCTAAAAGTAAACAAACCAATGTTGCTGAGGCGTTAAAGTTTCTTTCTAACGTAATGAAAAAGAAAGCCATAGTTTTTGTGCTTAGCGATTTCATTACTGATGACTATAAGCAAACCTTAAAAATAGCATCAGGAAGACACGATGTTACTGGTATTAGGGTTTATGATAAACGCGAAGAAGACATACCAAATATTGGTATGGTACAAATGCAAGATGAAGAAAGTGGCGAGTTAATGCTTGTAAACACTCAGTCTAAAACTGTAAGACGTAACTACAGCAAATATTATAAAGAGCGTGTAGACTATTACAAGGATAGTTTTACAAAATCTGGTGCAGGAACTATTGATTGTCGAGTAGACGAAAGTTATGTAAAAAAGTTGCTAGGGTATTTTAAACGTAGAGGATAAAACAATTTATGATTAACGATTTTAGAAATATGAATTTTAAAATAAAGAACAGAACAATGTTATTGTCTCTGTGCTTTGTGCTTTGTTCTGTATTCTCTTTTGCTCAGGTTACATCATCAATAGATTCTACTAAAATAAAAATAGGTGAGCAAATCACTTATAAAATTCAAGTTGAAGCAGACACCACTGCACTTGTGGTTTTTCCTGAAGGTCAAACATTTTCACCTCTTGAAATGATTGAGTCTTATAAAGTAGATACTACAAAGCTCGATGCCAAGTATAGTCTTATCAAAAAATATGGTTTAACGCAGTTCGATTCTGGTCACTACACCATACCAAGACAAAAAATTGTTATTGGAGATAAAACTTTTTTTACCGATTCGTTAAAAGTTGAGGTTTCCAATGTAGTTGTCGATACGACCAAACAAGGTCTTTATGATATTAAACCACTTATAGGTGTTGAAAAAAGTAAATCCAATTGGATAACAACTCTACTTATTGTAATTGCTATTTTAGCATTAGTTGCCTTTTTACTGTATTGGTTTATATGGCGAAAAAAGCCACTAACCGAAGAAGAGGAAATTGCATTACTTCCACCTTATGACAGAGCAAAACTTGCTTTAAAAAAGCTAGACGAAACTAATTATCTTCAAAACTCAGAGTTAAAAGAATACTATTCAGAATTGACCTTTATTATCAGAAGGTATTTAGATGAAAAGGTGTATGATAAAGCCTTAGAAAGTACTACGGACGAGCTGATTTCAAGATTGAATCTTTTAAAAGATGCTAATCAAATTGACATTTCAAAAGAAGACATTAAAAACCTTGAGAATATTCTTAAGCGTGCCGATTTAGTAAAATTCGCTAAATCTGCTCCAGATGTTGCTCTAGCTGAATTAGACCGAAATACTATTGATCTAGAAATTGACCATGTAAAAGAAGCCTTACCAGAACCTTCTGAAGAAGAAAAACTGCTTGACCAACAGTATAGAGAAACGCAAGAACGTAAGAAAAAAAGAAAGAAAATTGTACTAACTGCTGCAATAGTTTTAGCACTTATGACAGCAACTTTTACAGGGTTTTCAATTAAATATGGGTTTAACTATGTTGTGGATACCATCATAAGAAAAGAAACCAAACAACTTCTAGAAGGTAATTGGGTAACTAGTGATTATGGTGTGCCTCCAATAAGAATTTCAACACCAGAGGTTCTTAAACGCATAGAAGTTCCTGTTCCTGATGAGGTGAAGGATAAAATGAAATTGACCACTTTTGGTTATGAATTACCAAATGAGCTAACTATAGTCATTTCAACCACAACTTTAGCCCAAAAACAAGAAGGTATAGATTTAAATTTAGCTGTTGAAGATAACCTAAAAACGTTAGAAGGTAAAGGTGCAAAAAATATTATCACTAAATCAGATAAGTTTACCACACCTAATGGAGCCGAAGGCTTAAAAACCTATGGAACTTTAGATTTTCCTAAATCGCCAACCGATTTTATACATGGTAAATACACGATTTTGAGTTTTACCAGTAATGGTGTAGTTATTCAACAAGTACTTATCACTTGGATTGAAGATGATGAGTATGCAAATCAAATTGTTGATAGAATAATTAATTCAATTGAATTACAACAAAAAGAAACCGAATAGATGTTTGAAGGTATTGAGTTTTTAAATAAAGAGTTGTTTTGGTTGTTGTTATTACTACCACTGTTGTTGGTTTGGTATATCCTTAAGCACAAAAAACAAACAGCCGAATTAAAGATATCGAGCCTTAAAGGGTTTAAGGTAACTAGTTCATGGTTGCCAAAGCTTAAGCATCTCTTATTTGCGTTTAGGTTAATAGCATTAGGATTATTAATTACTGCATTAGCAAGACCACGAACGGTTGATGTTTCAACAAAAACCAAAACAACTAGAGGTATTGATATTGTAATGGCTATTGACGTGTCGGCAAGTATGTTGGCAAAAGACCTTTCACCTAACCGTTTGGAAGCCTTAAAAAAGGTAGCTGCTCAATTTATAAAAGGTAGGCCAAATGATAGAATAGGGCTTGTTGAGTATGCAGGAGAAAGCTATACAAAAACACCTATAACAAGTGACAAAGCTATAGTGCTTCGTTCGTTAAACGAGATTAAATACAATACTATTATTGAAGGCGGAACAGCAATAGGAATGGGTTTAGCAACCTCTGTTAACCGTTTAAAAGATAGTAAAGCCAAGAGTAAAGTTATCATTCTATTAACCGATGGAGTAAACAATTCAGGATTTATCGATCCAAAAATTGCTAGCGAATTAGCGGTTGAGTATGGTATAAAAACCTATACTATTGGTTTAGGAACCAATGGTATGGCATTGTCTCCTGTTCAAATTTTATCAAACGGAAACTTTCAATACGGAAGAGTTCAGGTTGAAATTGACGAAGAGCTGCTAAAAGAAATCGCTGAGGTTACAGGCGGAAAGTATTTTAGAGCAACTAACAATAAAAAGTTAGCCGAGATTTATGACGAAATCAATAAGTTAGAAAAAACCGAAATAGAAGAATTCAAGTTTTACAATTACGAAGAAAAATACCGTCCGTTAGTGCTACTGGCAGGATTTTTACTGTTGTTAGAATTCTTATTAAAAAATACAGTTTTTAGAAGTTTTATATAGATGTTTCAATTAGAAGAAAAAATATGGTTTTGGTTGCTACTGGTTATTCCGGTAATACTACTGTTCTTTTTGTTACTCCAATTATGGAAGTATAAAACGCAGCGTAAATTTGCTAATAAAACACTTTTAAAACGATTAAGTCCTAATCAATCGTTATTCAAGTCAATTCTAAAAGTATTAGTGCTTTGTTTAGCATTTACGTTTATTACAATTGCATTGGTAAACCCAAAAATTGGCACAAAACTAGAAACTGTAAAACGCTCAGGAGTAGATATTGTTTTTGCAGTTGATGTCTCTAAAAGTATGCTTGCTGAAGATGTTGCTCCTAATAGATTGGACAAGGCAAAACAGCTAGTAACTCAAATCATAAACAATTTAGCAAGTGATAGAGTAGGTATTATTGCTTACGCAGGAAAAGCGTTTCCGCAATTACCAATTACAACCGATTATGCTTCGGCAAAAATGTTCCTTCAGAATATGAATACCGATATGCTATCCTCTCAAGGAACAGCAATCAACGAAGCCATCGAATTGGCTAAAACCTATTACGACGATGAGGAACAAACCAATAGAGTGTTAATCATTATTTCTGATGGTGAAGACCATAGCGATATTGCCACTAATGTTGCCGAAGAAGCTGGAGAAGAAGGTATCAGGATTTTTACAATTGGTGTAGGAGACGAAAAAGGAGGACCAATTCCAATAAAGCGAAATGGAGTGGTTTTAAACTATAAAAAAGATAACCAAGGCGAAACGGTTATCACACGTTTAAATGAAGACACTTTAAAGGAAATTGCCGAAGAAGCAAATGGAGCTTACATTAATGGAAAAAACACAAACGAAGTTGTAGATAGCATTAGAGATATTCTTAACAAGATGGATAAAACCGAGTTTGAAGCAAAAGAATTTGCCGATTTTAAAGACCAATACCAATGGTTTTTAGCTTTCGGAATTTTTCTATTGGTTTTTGATGTTTTGTTGTTAGAACGTAAGACAGGTTGGTTAAAGAAGTTGAATTTATTTAACGAAAACTTATGATAGTAAATGTCAAAAAATTAGTAATATTCGTTGATTTTGAAGCTTATGCCATGAAACAGATTACTTTATTAATACTTATGTTGACCGCTTTTTCTGTCTATTCTCAAGACAAAGAAAAAGAGCAATTATTGGCTTTAAAAAAAGCTAACGACCATGTATATGAAGCTAACGATTTAATAGAAAAAGACGACTATATTTCTGCTGAAATGGAATATAGAAAAGCTATTTCAGAACAGCCGTCAAATGTAGTTGGAGCTTATAATTTAGGAACATCCTACGTTCAAAAAGGGAGTTACGAAGAAGCCTTGTATCGATTAGAACAAGCCACAAAATATTCAACTGATAAAGCAGCAAAACATAGTGCGTTTCACAATATTGGTAATATTTTAATGGAAAACGAACAATGTAAAGAAGCTGTTGAAGCTTATAAAAATGCATTGCGAAACGACCCAACCGATGACGAAACACGTTACAATTTAGCATTGGCTAAAGAATGTGCAGAAAACCAACAAGGTCAAGATCAAGATAAAAAAGACGACGAAAACGGAGAGGACGAAAAGAAAGAAGATCAAGAAAAAGAGCAAGAACAAGACGATCAAGATAAAAAAGACGAAGGCGATCAAGACAAGAAAGAAGGTGACGATAAGAAAGATGAAGAAGGCAAGCCTAAAGATGAAAAACAAGAACAAAAAGATGGAGATAAAGACAAACAGCAGCAAAAACCGCAACCTGGTCAATTATCACCTCAACAAATAAAGAATTTGCTTGAAGCCATGAATAATCAAGAACAGAAAGTTCAAGAAAAAATGAATGCCGAAAAGCAAAAAGGAATAAAAGTACAAACAGAAAAGGATTGGTAATGATAGCTTGAAGCTGGAAGGCATAAGCTAGTAGAAACAAATACAATAACAGTAAACGTTAAATCATAAAATCAAAGAGTTTTACACCATGAAAATCTTAAAAAACATAACATTGTTAATTGCTCTACTTGTTACAAGTATAGGGATTTCTCAGGTTAAGTTTGAAGCTAAGGTGAGCAAAACTAAGTTAGGTATTAATGAACGCTTACGTATTGATTTTGAAATGAATAAAGATGGAGACAATTTTACACCTCCAGATTTTCAAGATTTTACGGTTATTGGTGGACCAAACACATCAGTAAGTAATACATGGTTAAACGGTAAACGTTCGTTTTCTAAAACCTATAGCTACTTTTTAGCACCAAAAAAGCGAGGTAAGTTTACTATTAAACAAGCAACTATTGAAATTGATGATCAGGTGTATAAAACTCAAACGGTTTCAGTAGAGGTTACTGCTGCTGTGAGTAGACCTAATGATCCTGATAATGCCGAAAATGTAGCTAATGAGAATATTCATCTAGTTGCCGAAATTTCTAAAACCAACCCTTACCTTAATGAAGCAATAACAGTAGTTTACAAGCTATATGTGTCGTCTTCAACAGGAGTAAGTAATTGGCGTGAAATTGATAATCCAAGATATAATGATTTTTGGAGTCAAAACATCAATATCAAAGGGTTAAAGGTTCAAAACGGAACGTATAATGGTGAAGATTATCGTTATGTAGTGCTTCGTAAAACAGTGCTTTACCCTCAAAAATCAGGAAAGCTTGAAATAGAACCTTTGTCGCTAGATGTTACTGTAGATGTGCCAACAAACCGAAGAGATATATTTGGAGGGAGATTAATGACCTCTGTACATAGAACAGTATCTGCAGGTAGCAAAACTATAAACGTAAAACCACTTCCTGAAAGTACTAAACCAGCTGATTTTACAGGAGCTGTTGGTGATTTCGATTTTAATATTTCAGCATCTAAAAGTCAATTAAATGCTTCGGAATCTTTACAGTTAAAAGTTGAAGTATCAGGAAACGGAAATTTAAAACTCTTTAACCTTCCTAAAATCACAGTACCTAGTTCATTAGAAATTTATGAGCCAGAGCATTCTGAAAACGTGAGAACCAATTTAGATGGTACACAAGGAAGCATTTCTGATAGTTACACAGTTGTGCCACAATTTAAAGGAAAGTATCCTATACCAAGTGTGTCGTTTTCGTATTTTGATTTAAAGACTGAAACTTACAAGAGAGTATCTTCAAAAGAGATTATAATTGATGTTTTAGAAGGTCCTACAAACAATTCAGCATCAGATAACAGCATTACTACTGCAGCAAATAACAAACAGAAGGTTGTCTTAAGCAACGACCAATTTGCTTTTGTAAAGACTGAAACAAATCTTACGCCAACAACTACTACTCATTTCTTCAAGTCTACAGGATTTTGGAGTGCTTTGTTGTTACCGCTTTTAGCAATTCCTTTAGCAATAGTTTTTAGAAGAGAAAAAGAAAAGCGTAATGCAGATGTGTTTGGTAATAAAATTAGAAAAGCCGATAAGCTAGCTAAAAAATACTTAAGCGAAGCGAAACGTGCTTTAGGTAAAAAAGAAACCTTTTACATAGCTTTAGAAAAGGCACTTCATAATTACTTAAAAGCAAAACTACACATTGAAACAAGCGATTTAAGTAAAGATAAAATACAATCATTACTTGCTGAAAAAAGTGTAGATGCTAGTGTTGTATCAGAATTTATTGAAATCCTTAAAAACTGCGAATTGGCAAGATACACACCAATTTCTAATGTGGAGATGCAACAGGATTATGATAAAGCTGCAAAAACTATTTCGTTAATTGATAAACAAATGCAATAAGATGAAAAAGATATTGGTAATTATAACAGTATTGGTGTCTTCTTTTGGTTTTTCTCAAAACGAAGCATTGTTTGATCAGGGAAACACGTTATACAATGAAGGTAAATATGCCGAAGCAATAGAGAAGTATGATGCTATTTTAAAAAGCGACAAACACTCAGCCGAATTGTATTTTAATTTGGCCAATGCACATTATAAACTCAATAATGTAGCTCCTAGCATTTATTACTACGAAAAAGCATTACAGTTGTCGCCAAACGATAAGGATATTAAAAACAATATGGCTTTTGCAAAGAATATGACCATTGATGCTATCGATGTAATGCCAGAAGTTGGTTTTTCAAGACTAATGAAAAGCGCAACAAATACATTTAGCTATGATAATTGGGCTTATTTATCGGTAGTAGGAATTATATTGTTTGTAATACTTTGTATTGTATATTATTTTAGTCAATCTACTGGTAAAAAGCGAATAACTTTCGTTTCTAGCTTATTGTTTTTAGTATTATCATTAGTGGCTTTAGCCTTTGCATTTCATAAATTTGAAATCGATAAAAACAATAAACCAGCAATAGTGTTTGCTCAAGAAAGCCAAGTTAAGAGTGAACCTAATTTAAGAAGCGAAGAAGCCTTTAAACTTCATGAAGGCACTAAAGTTCAAATTTTGGATACAGTAAACGATTGGAAAAAAATTAAACTTTCAGACGGAAAACAGGGCTGGATTCAGAATAAGGATATCAAAGAACTATAGTTTTAAAATATATTTAACGAATATTTAAAGTTCAAGTTTTATATTTGCAACTTATGTAATTTTCCTTTATGGGTAAGAAAGTCACATCATTAGCTATACTAATAATCTTTTCAGCTTTTTTAGCTGCACCTACAATTATTTCTATTGTGGACAAAGATTTTAATGTAGCTGCTTTCTACAGTGTAAACGAAGAGGAAAATAGCCAAAGCGAAATAAGTAAAAATGTTGAGGTTAAGTTTTTAGACAATTCATTATACGATGATTTAATTGTATTTGATAATAGTATAAAACACAACTCGCATTACCAAATTAACTATTCTTCTCTAAGCCTAGAGAACCTCTCTCCACCTCCCGAACAGCACATATTATAATTAGTTTTTTTACCTATTAGCTTAGTAATAGGTCACATTTTTATTATCAAATTTTAAAAACAAATTTTAATATGTTTAAAACAATTAAAAGTGATTTGCCGGCAAGTATTGTCGTATTTTTTGTTGCCTTACCATTGTGTTTAGGTATTGCTCTAGCCAGTGGAGCACCATTATTTTCAGGATTAATAGCTGGTATAGTTGGAGGTATTGTTGTAGGAGGTTTAAGTGGATCTAAAATTGGAGTAAGTGGTCCAGCAGCAGGTTTAGCAGCTATTGTATTAACTGCTATTGGAACTTTAGGCGGTTATCAAAACTTTCTTGTAGCTGTTGTAATTGCTGGTGGTATTCAAATTTTATTTGGAGTTTTAAAAGCTGGAGTTATTGGGTATTATTTCCCGTCTTCAGTAATTAAAGGAATGCTTACAGGTATTGGTATCATTATTATTTTAAAACAAATCCCACACTTTTTTGGGTATGATGCTGAGCCAGAAGGAGCTGATAGTTTTTTAGAAGCTTCAGGAGAAAACACATTTTCTGCATTGCTTAGTATTTCTGATAATATTATTTGGGGCTCTTTTATTATTGGAGCTGTAGGTTTAGCAATTCTTATCCTTTGGGATAAAGTTTTGTCTAAAAAAGGTAAAATATTCCAATTGATACAAGGACCTTTAGTAGCTGTAATTTTAGGTATTATATGGTATGTGTTTACTAAGGATAACGAAAGCTTATCTATTGCTGAGTCGCATTTAGTAAGCGTTCCAATACCAGAAAGCGCATCGGACTTTTTTGGTCAATTTAGTTTCCCTAATTTTTCTGCTATCACTAATCCTGATATTTGGGTTGTAGCATTTACAATTGCACTTGTAGCAAGTTTAGAAACTTTGCTTTGCGTTGAGGCAACTGATAAATTAGACCCTCATAAAAATGTAACACCAACTAACAGAGAGTTATTGGCTCAAGGTGCTGGTAACATGATTTCTGGTTTCATTGGAGGATTACCAATTACTCAGGTAATTGTTCGTAGTTCTGCCAATATTCAATCTGGAGGTAGATCAAAATTATCGGCTATTATTCATGGATTCTTCCTTTTAATATCTGTAATTCTTATACCTCGTTTGCTTAATATGATTCCATTATCAGTATTAGCAGCAATATTACTAGTAGTAGGTTACAAACTTGCAAAACCAGCATTGTTTAAACAAATGTATAAACTAGGATGGAAGCAATCTGTACCATTTTTTGTCACTGTAATAGGTATTGTATTTACCGATTTATTAGTAGGTATTAGTTTAGGTCTTGCAGTTGGTATAGTAGTTATTTTATTAAAGAGTTACCAAAATTCTCATTTCCTTCATATTGAAGACAAGAGCAATGGAAAACATAAAATAAAAATGACACTTGCCGAGGAAGTTATCTTTTTAAATAAAGGAGCAATCCTTAAGGAGTTGGACAGCATACCAAGAGATACATATCTTGAAATTGATTTAATTAAAACAAGATATCTAGATTATGATATTATAGAAATTCTTGAAGACTTTATCTTAAAGGCTGAAGAACGAAATATTGACATGAAACTAATCTCTAAACGTGGTGTGGTTGAAAACCCTTCGAGCTTTATTAGGTTCTTTAATGAAAGACCTAAATCGAAAATAAGTTTAAGCTAAAAACACCATGTCAAAACAATATAAAATATTAGTACTTACCGATCTTAAAGATTCACCAAGTACTTTACTCAACAACGCTGTCAACCTTGCAAAAAAGGTTGATGGCGAAATTGATCTCTTCTCTGTACAAAAATTTACTGATGTGGTTGAAAGAGAAAGTCAACTTTCAGCCATGAGAACTTTAAATGAGAAGTACAATGCATTTGAAAAAGACATAAAAAATACTGTCGAGCCAATTTCAAAAGCATGTGATATAAAAATCAACTATCAGTTTTCTTTTGGCAATGTTAAAGACGAAATCAAAAACTATATAAGTCAGCAACAACCTGATGTAATAGTTTTAGGTAAGAAAAAGAAAGCCTTTAGCGTGGTAGGAGATAGGATTGCTAATTATGTATTAAAACAGCATAAAGGAACCGTTTTAATTGTACCTTCAAAGAGTACTTTAGAGCCTAATCAAGAATTGTCATTAGGTTTGTTACAAGACTCAGGAGATACAGTAAACAATGCTTTTGTTAAAAACTTGTTTGAGAAAAACACCCAACCATTAAAATCATTTAAGTTGGTTGATGGCGAAATGCATTCCACCACTTCAAGTGCACTATTCAACTCTAAAGTAATTGAATACGTATTTGATAAGAGTGATAATGCAATTAGTAACTTGTCAAATTATTTAACAAAAAGCAATGTAAATCTTTTGTATTTCAACAAAGAAGAAACAAGGTCTGGTAACAGTTCAAAATCGTCTTCAATGTTTAATGCAGAACGATTAATAAATAACCTTAATGTATCACTTTTAATTGCTTAAGTGAATATACACAAGGAAGTATATTTTGGTAAAAATAAGCCACAAAAAACGATAATATAAAACCAAAGCTAATGTTTAGAATTGCTTTTTTCTTTGAGAAATAAAGGTTAAATTAGAAAGCAAACTTTTAAAAACTGCTAAATATGAAGCTTTTTTCAAACATAAGAGGAGATGCATTTGGAGGTATTACTGCAGGTATTGTAGCATTACCATTAGCATTAGCATTTGGAGTATCGTCTGGTTTAGGTCCAAGTGCTGGATTGTATGGCGCAATCTTTATAAGTTTTTTCGCAGCGCTTTTTGGTGGAACTAATACCCAAATATCAGGACCAACAGCACCTATGACAGCAGTAAGTATGGTAATTATTGCTGGTATTATTGCTGCTAACGATGGAGATGTTGAAAAGGCTCTACCTGCTATTTTAACAGTGTTTTTATTAGCTGGTTTAATGCAAATTGGTCTTGGTGCTCTAGGTTTAGGAAAATACATAAGGTACATTCCATATCCTGTAGTTTCGGGTTTTATGACTGCAATAGGTGTTATTATTTTAATTACACAAATTTTACCTGCTGTTGGGTATTACCCTAAAGAAGACCAAGAGTATGTAAATAAGTTTAAGCCTAAGGCCGAAAGTGTAATCCTGAAAAATATTCTTGAAGAGGAAGCAGATGAAGGAATCTTGGTTCTTGAAGACTTTAAAGAAACCATTAGAAGAGCAGAATTAGTAACCGAAGCCGACATACTCAAAGAGTCTAAAACGCTAGCAGCTAAAGAAGCTTCAGGTGTTTTAGGAACATTTAAGGTTTTTGGAAGAGCTTTAAAAAACATTAGTTTACTTGAAGTTTTATTGGCATTAGGCACAATACTTATTATTTATGGTTTTAAACGAATTACAAAAGCGATACCAAGTACACTAGTTGCTTTATTGGTGATGTCTGGGATTGCTGTAGGATTTGGTTTAGACTATAGACCTATTGAGGAAATACCTAGCGGATTTCCAATGCCTAATATAGAAATCATCACTCAGTTTAAACTCAGTAGTATAACACCTTATATTTTTACAGCTTTAACTTTAGCGCTTTTAGGAGCTATCGATTCACTTTTAACAAGTGTAGTAGCTGATAATATGACCAAAACCAAACACAAACCTAATAAAGAACTTGTGGGACAAGGTATAGGTAATACAATTGGAGCTATTTTTGGAGGTATTCCAGGAGCAGGTGCAACCATAAGAACTGTAGTTAATATTCAATCTGGAGGAAAAACAAGATTGTCAGGTATGATTGCAGGTGTAATGCTATTAGTAATACTATTGGCATTAGGTCCAGTTGCATCAAAAATTCCAGCAGCTGTTTTAGCAGGTATTTTAATAACAGTTGGTATAGGTGTAATGGACTATAAAGGACTTAAAGCAATACCTGTATTGCCAAAAGACATAAAACTAGGACCATTAAAATTAAGTTCAGAAGTATTGATAATGTTAGTTGTGTTAACACTTTCAACCTTTTGGAATTTAGTTTACGCTGTTGGAATAGGCTTAGTAATAGCATCGTTGATGTTTATGAAAAAACTTGGAGATTTAACAGCACAACGTTCTGATGTTAAAAAACTTGGAGAAGAAAAAGCTTGGGCAGATGAAGTTGATTTTCCTGTAAAATTGAAAGAAGAAGTCTTTATTAAACACATAAAAGGCCCTTTGTTTTTTGGCTCAACTAGCGATTTTCAAAGTTTAGCAGCTCAAATACCACATACAGCTTCAACAGTAGTCATTCGTTTAGGGCGTATGCAATATATGGATCAATCTGGTTTATATGCTATGGAAGATGTATTACAAGAGCTAAGAAAAAATAATGTTCAAGTTCTTTTTGTAGACTTATTAAAACAACCAAAATATATGATGGAGCGTATTGATATCATACCAGATTTAATACCTCGAGAACACATCTTTAAAAATTTTAAAGAGTGTACACAATGGATAAAAATTAACGTAAAAGACAAATATTAAAAAAACAGAAAATTATGAAAGCACATACAAAAGAATCTCAGGCAACTATGACTCCTGAAAAGTCTTTACAATTCTTAAAAGAAGGAAATATAAGATTTCAAAATAATTTAAAAGCAAATAGAAACTTACTAGAGCAAGTTAACGATACTAGTGATGGACAGTTCCCTTTTGCGACTATCTTAAGTTGTATTGATTCTAGAGTGTCAGCAGAGTTAGTATTTGACCAAGGTTTAGGAGATATTTTTAGTGTTCGTATTGCTGGAAATTTCGTAAATGAGGATATATTAGGAAGCATGGAGTTTGCATGTAAACTTGCAGGAACTAAGTTAATAGTAGTTTTGGGTCATACAAGTTGTGGAGCTGTAAAAGGAGCTTGTGACCATGCTGAAATGGGTAATTTAACAAAACTTATACAAAAGATAACACCTGCTGTTAATGCAACTGAAGAGCCTAAAGATGAAAGCTTAAGAACATCTAAAAACTTAGATTTTGTGGATTCAGTATCAAAAAAGAACGTGGAATTAACACTAGAAAGAATTCATGCAGAAAGCCCTATCCTTTCAGAAATGGAAAAGAATGGAGAAATTAAGATAGTAGGTGCAATGTATGATATCAATACAGGAGGAGTAACTTTTTATGAATAGTTATTTATTATATTAATCTTCAGAAACAAAAAGCCACTCCAATTGGAGTGGCTTTTTTAATTAACTAATTCTAAATATGAGAAAAATTAAAATGTAATCTCACCTTCGTTAGGTTGATATACATAGTTAAAAGTATAGTATCTATATTCGCTCTCCATACTTGGACTATCAGGAGCGTCTTTGTAATAGCTTAAAATTTCTACTTTTGCATATTTGCCATCGTGGGTTTTAATAACCAATACTCTTCCAGCAGTTGGGTTAATAACATGGTTTACTGGGTCGTAACTGTACCAATCACTAAGTACATAGCCTTCTTCAGAGTCTTGTGTTAATAGTTCTGTATTTACAGATGCAATATCATTAAATGTACCTTCTATTATATATCCAGCAGCTTCGCCACTTCTTGCCGGCTCATCAATAGTACCCATAGAAGAACCACCATTTAAGATTATTGATGTACCTCTAAAAGCAATATCCCACTCGGTTTCACTAGTTGTTGTTGTTCCTAAAGAAAAGCTGAATTTTGTAAATTCTCCAGAGATATCTTCTCCACTACCTTGTCCTCCTGTTTGCGGTGCGTATAAATTTGATACAGTTTCTGCCTCAACGTCTAATAATTGTTGACCTCCATTGTCGTCATCGCTACTACAAGATGAGAATCCTATTAAAACGATTGCTAATGCTAAAAATTTAAGTGTCTTCATGATGTTTAAGTGTTATTTAATGTTTATTAAATTTGAATATTAAGTTTTCCGTATATAATGCGACCTGAAATATTGCTTATGTTTTGTGTATCTGTAAAGCCAAAAACATTGTCAATACCAAAGCCTAATGTGTAATTCTTATAAAGTGTTTTGTTAAACGCGATGTCCCAAGTAGAATAACCATCTACAAACTCATCGTATTTATCTAAATAAGTGTTTCCGTTAGTGTCGTAAAGTCCGTATTTACTTCTGTAAGTTCCTCTAAGGTTTGCATCGAGTTTCCAGCGTTCAAACGTGTAGAAAATCTTAAAATTAGCCATGTGTCTCGAACGGTTGTACAACCCAAAGTAATCTTCTTTTTTAAGCTGAAATGAAGGTGAACTAGGAGTTAATCTTGCATAAACTTCACCATTTTCAAAGGCATCAACAGCTGCTTTGTCTTTAGCAAATAGTAATTGATAACCTCCCATTAATTTTAAATTATTGCTAGGTTTCCAATTCACATTAAACTCTAATCCTTGTGTAAATACCTTATGAACATTATAGTAGCTAAATACATTTTGCCCATTGGTTTTATTAGCGATTACTCGAGTATCAATTAAATCTTCAATATTGTTTCTAAATACATTAAGGTCTACTTTTACTGTATTCGAAAGTCTGTAATCTGCACCAACGTTAATACCAATTGAGTTTTCTGGGTTTAATTCGTTTTCAAATTCTGAAATAGGAACAACAATGTTAGCAAGCTCTCCATTAGCTTCCATTTGCGGAATTGCAGTAGTAACAGCATTGTAACCTAAAACCGTATAACCTACTGATGAGTTTGTAAAGTCGAAGTACAACTGTCTAAAATCAGGAGCCTTAAATCCATAACCTACTGATCCTTTTACAGCAATTTTATTAGATAACTTATACCTTAATGCAGCTTTAGGGCTAAACTGTGATTTGTATTCGCTATGGTTGTCAAAACGAGCACCAAGGATAACGTTTAGTTTTTCGGTTGGATTGGTGTCATACTGTAAGTAGGCATAAGGAGAATTAAACTCAGGGTTGGTCGAAAAATCAGTACGCTTTAAGGTTTCATGATTCCAACCAATACCACCAATAAAATCACTTTTTTCTGAAGCTTTATAACTCGCTCTAATCTCTGGTCTTAGTAATAGTTGGTTAAAATCACTTTCACTAAATCTAGAATTGTCTGTATTGTTTAAGTATTCATCTGCCATATAGCGTGTCGCGTAAAACTCAAAATAGCTGCTCCATTTTTCGTTATAGGTATGGCTTAATTTTGCATGAGCATTCCACTCATTAATATCACTTTCGCCTTTTAAATCTTCAGATGCTACATAATCTTGATTTTGTGTATAGTATCTTCCTGATAAAAACAGACTAGTATTTTCGTTAAAATTATAGGTAAGCTTAGTGTTGAACGTGTGGTTTTTAAAAGGTTCAACAGTGTTTAAGGCATCATTTTCATTAAGGTCGTAACCATCACTACTAAAACTATTTACAAAAGCGCTTACAGAAAACTTTTCTTTTCTGTAGCCTAAATTAAAGCTGTTGTCTAGTGTATTGAAGCTTCCAACTCTAGAGTTTAGCTCTCCATTAAACCCATACTTAGGGTTTTCAGTAATTATATTTATAACACCACCAAGAGCTTCACTTCCATATAAGCTAGACGAAGCACCTTTAACAATTTCTATTTGTTTAATGTTTCCAACGGTAATTCGGCTAATGTCTAGTGTTCCTGCAGAACGACCAATAAGAGGTACTCCATCAATTAAAACTAATGTGTATTGAGAGTCTAAACCTTGTAGTTGTATGCCTTCACCACCACCAAAATCAGGCACTGTAATTAATCCTGTTTGCTCGTTTAATATGTCACTTAATCGTAATGAGTTTACACTTTTTATTTCTTTTTTTGAGACTAACTGAGCTGGTAATGGCAACGAAGATAGTTGTCTTACTGTACGTGTTGCAGTAACAATTACTTCGTCAAGTTGCTTTGTTTCAGTAGAATCAGTTTCAACTTCTTGAGCAATCGCTACCAAGCTAAAAAAAAGTGAAAAATAAATACAGATTTTATTTTTATTTAGACTCATTCTTGATTAAATTTGCTGCAAATATAAAATGTTATTTTAAATCAGTCTAAATAAGAACAAAATTTTTTCAATAAAATTTAAAACAGTAAAACAAAACTTTAATAATGAAACAATTAGCCTTAACAACAGTTTTAGCGTTTGCATTTATAATTAATTTAAATGCTCAAAGCACAAAAAAGCAAGACCAGGACGCCATAAAGAGTATGTGTGGTTGTTATGAAGTTACTTTTAACTTTGCTGAAACTTTTGAATATTCAGGAGATTCAACTTATATACCATCAAAAGTAAAACATGATAAAGGTTTAGAGTGGGTTCAATTAGTTGAAGATGATAAAGACAAAATTTCTATGCAACACTTATTAATTGTTGGTCCTCCTAATAATAAAATGATTGTAAAACATTGGAGACAAGATTGGGAATTTGAAAATACCGATTTGTATGAGTACAACTATGATAATAGCTGGAATTATGTTAGTCTTCCTAAAAGTGATGTTAAAGGACAATGGACTCAAAAAGTATTTCAAGTAGATGATAGCCCTCGTTATGAAGGATCTGCTTCTTGGGTACATGTTGATGGTAAAAGCTATTGGGAAAACACAACGTCTGCACCATTACCAAGACGTGAGTACACTAAACGTAGCGATTACAATGTAACTATTAGAAGAAATCGTCATGAAATCGTTGATAATGGTTGGATTCACGATCAAGATAACGACAAGGTAATTCGTGAAGAAGGAAAAGCTGATGTAGTATTAGCTCAAGAAAAAGGGTTTAATACTTACGTTAAAGTTGAAGACAGTAAATGTAAAGCTGCTCAAGATTACTGGAAAGAAAACGAAGCTAAATGGGCTATTGTACGTGCTAAATGGAGTGAAGTTTTTGCAAGACATACAAACTTGTCTTTGGAGGAAAAAGTTGATAATAAAGGACTCTTTAAATATTTATTTGATGAAGAGAACTATAAAACAGCTGAAGAAATCAATCCGTTAATTGAATCATTTGTAAAAAAATAAGATGCAAAATTTTAAACTAAAACTCCTTGGTTTAGCACTTTTGTTTAGTGTTCAAGGATTTTCACAAGACAATATTTTTTTAAGTCGTGATTTTTGGGATACTAAACCTACACCTAAGATTATTGACCAAAAAATAAAAGAAGGCAACAATCCTGCTGAGGCAAACAGGAATAATTTTGATGGTGTAGTGTATGCGATTTTACAAAACGCACCATTAGAAACCATTATTCACCTTCAATCTCAAGAAGGAAATGATGCTAACAAATTAACTCACGATGGTAGAACGTATATTTTTTGGGCTGCCTACAAAGGAAATATAGAGTTTATGAAGCACCTTTTAAAACAAGGGGCAAAAACCGACTTAACTGACGATAAAGGAAACACCATTTTAAACTTTGCCGCTGGTTCAGGTCAACAAAACACTGAGGTATACGAACTTTGTATTAAAAATGGAGCAAACCCAAAAGTAGACCTAAATCCTGATGGAGCTAACGCTTTATTATTGTCGGCTCCTTATGATTCAGATTTTAAATTGTTAGACTATTTTGTGTCTAAAGGTGTAGATTTAAAAAGTACTGACGCCAATGGTAATGATGCCTTTAACTATGTTGCTAAAACAGGAAATATTGATCTAATGGATAAGCTTATAGCTAAAGGGATTAAAGGAAACGACCAAGCATTTATGTTTGCTGCTTATGGAACACGTGGAAAAACCAATGGTTTAGAAGTGTATAAATTTTTAGAAGAAAAAGGATTAAAGCCTAATTCAACAAACCACGAAGGTGTTTCGCCATTGCATGTACTTGCTTCACGATCAAAAGATACTGAAGTCATTAATTACTTTTTAGAAAATGGATTAAATGTAAATGCTAAAGATCACAATGGTAATACACCATTTTTAAATGCAGCTTCTAGAAACGACTTAGCTATAGTAAGCTTGTTGTACGATAATAAACTTGAAAACATTAATCAGGCTAATAAAAAAGGAGAAACCCCTTTAATGCTTGCAATGCAAAACAATAGTCCAGAAGTTGTCAATTTCTTGATAGAAAAAGAAGCTAATTTAGAACTAGTAGATGCTGATGGTAACAATCTAGCTTACTATGTTGTTAGTGGTTATTCAAACAGAAATAAAGACGGTTTCTTAAAAAAGTTAGACCTAGTAAAGACTACAGGGTTAGACCTAAAAGCACCTCAAAAAAATGGAAACACTTGGTATCATTTAGCTGTTGAAAAAAACAGTTTAGAGCTTTTAAAAATGGCTACTGAATTTGGTCAAGACATCAATGCTAAAAACAAAGAAGGAAATACCGCTTTGTTAATTGCAGCGATGAAAGCAAAAGATGATAGCATTTTAAAATTCCTGATAGAGCAAGGAGCTGATAAAAAAATCACTACCGATTTTGATGAAACAGCTTACGATTTAGCTTCAGAAAATGAGCTACTAAAAGAGAATAATGTTTCAATTAGATTCTTAAAATAATAAGTAAAATGAAATTAAAATATATAACCCTTTTAAGCATTTTAGTTTTAGGATTAGTATCCTTTACAACCTTAACAGAATCTACCAAGTATAAATGTATGATTCAAATGACGAATTATACTGGAGAAGGCGCTTACATTGTGATTTCGTTAATCAACCCAGAAGGAGCTTATGAAAAAACCTTGTATGTAAAAGGTGATGACGATGAGTGGTACAATACGGTTGAAGAATGGTGGCAATTTTATGGCAAAAAACGTCATAATATTGATGCAATCACAGGCGCAACAGTTGCTGGTGGTGAACGCGCTATAGAAGTGATAGATATTGAAGACTCTAAAATAGATGCAGGTTACAGCATCCGTTTTGAAACCGCTGTTGAAGATGATGAATATGTTGTTGATGATGTACAATTCCCATTAACAACAGAAAACATCAAAGGAAAACACGAAGGTAAAGGCTTTATTCGCTATATTAGAATGATGCCGAATTAATAATAAATTATGACCATATCCATTTGGAGATACAGTCACCTTGCGTTGGCTGTATCTTCTTTTGTTTTTATCGTTTTAGCTTCTGTAACCGGAATTCTTCTGGCATTTCAGCCTATTTCCGAACAATTAGAACCTTACCATGTTACAGATTTAGACAACATCACACTTGCTGAAACTCTTACAGTTTTTCAAGAGACCTATCCTGAAATTATTGACATAAAAGTTGATGGTAATGATTTTGTTGTTGCCTCTGTATTTACTGAAGAAGGAAACGATTTAAGTGGTTATTTTAATCCTGTTACTGCCCAATATCTTGGCGAAGAGCTAAAACCATCACCTTTTTTTCAATGGGTAACCAATTTCCATAGGTCGTTATTCTTAAAAAGCATCGGCCGATTTTTTGTAGGTTTATGCTCATTCTTATTGTGCTTAATTGCTGTTACTGGAACTGTCCTAATCATAAAGCGACAACGTGGTTTTAAGCGCTTTTTTTCAAAAATAATTAATGAAGATTTTAACCAGTATTGGCATGTCGTTTTGGGACGTTTGTCTTTAATTCCAATCATCATTATTACGGTTACAGGTGTGTATTTGTCGTTAGAAAAATTTGATGCTTTACCAGAAGCTAAAATGTCACATCAAGTAGATTTTGATACGCTTTCTGAAACGCCAAAACAACCGTTATCAGATTTTGAAGTGTTTAAAAACACACCGCTTTCTAAAGTAAAAGCTATTGAATTCCCTTTTTCTAGTGATGTAGAAGATTATTTCACAGTAAAATTAAAGAATAAGGAGTTGCTTGTTAATCAGTTTACAGGTGATGTTTTAAGCGATATACAACTACCTAATGTCACGCTGTTTTCTAATTTAAGTGTGAGTTTACACACAGGAAGAGGCAGCATTTTATGGTCTATCATTTTAGCCATTGCAACGGCGAACATTCTGTTTTTTATCTATTCTGGGTTTGCCATGACTTTAAAACGTCGTAAAAGCCGATTGAAAAATAAGTTCAAACCTCAAGATGCCGAAATTATTATTCTTGTGGGTTCAGAAAACGGAAGCACGATAAACTATGCCAATGCGTTTTATAAACAACTTATTGCAGCAGGAAAAAAAGCAGTAATTACCGAAATGAATGCATACACGCAGTATCCAAAAGCAAAGCATTTGGTAATAATGACTGCGACTTATGGTCAAGGCGATGCACCAACAAACGCCAATATGTTTTTACAAAAACTACAATCGGAAACCAATGCAAGCACCTTGCAGTTTTCAGTAGTTGGATTTGGCTCGTTAGCATATCCTGATTTTTGCCAATTTGCATTTGATGCTGATAAAGCCTTACAGCAATTATTTCAACAAGATGTTTCTGTGTTTACCATCAATGACAAGTCGGTTGAAGCGTTTAATCAATGGGTCAATCAGTGGTGCGACGCTACAGGAATTACTGTGAATATTCCGCAAGAGCAATTAGTGACCAAACCCAAGCAGCTTAAAAAATTTAAGGTAGTCAGCAAAACAGAAACCAATACTGATGACACGTTTTTTATCACCTTAAAACCTAAAAAGCACCATCAATTTACTTCGGGCGATTTATTGGCTATCTATCCAAAAAACGATTATAGAGAGCGTTTGTATTCTATAGGAAAAGTAAACGGAAATGTTCATTTGAGCGTGAAGTTACATAATAAAGGTTTAGGTTCTGGATTTTTATATAACGCTGAAATAGGCTCAAAACTAAAAGCGCGTTTGGTGAAAAATTCTGCATTTCATTTTCCTAAAAAAGCAAAACGCGTGATTATGATTGCAAACGGAACTGGAATTGCACCATTTCTTGGAATGCTTCAGCAGAACAAAAAAACAGAAACCCATTTATATTTTGGACTGCGAACAACGGAATCATTTAAGATGTATAAAACACAAATAGATGACCTTATTTATGAAAAAAGATTAAGTAATTTTAAGTTAGCTTTATCTAGGGAAGGAATGAGACAATATGTTCAGGACAAATTATATAATGACGCAAAATTTATTGCAGAAACGCTTTACAATAATGGTGTGATTATGATTTGTGGTTCGCTAGCAATGCACAAAGGTGTAATAAGTGTTTTAGAGGATATTGTTACGACTTACAATAACAAACCGTTGAGCTATTATCAAAATAATCAACAAATAAAAAGCGACTGCTATTAAGTATCGCTTTGTTCTTGAGTGTCTTCAGGGACAGCTTCTTCATCAACGTCTTTTCCTTTGTTTAAAATACTTGGAAACAACATAGGAGCTAAAGATTTTACAGGTTTGTATAGAATAGACGTTTCTAAATCTTCTTCATCTGCAAACGGAATGGTGTTGTTCATGTTGTCAAAAACAATAAGCAATATGCTTAATATTAACCCAATTTTAAGTGCCCCAAATACAGCGCCTAAAAGCTTGTTCAAAATTCCTAAAGCAGCAAAATCTGCTAATTTAGTTAAGGCTTTTCCTGCTAAAGCAATTGCTAAAACAATAACTATAAACGTAATGGCAAAGGCAAGAATGTTTACATATTTTTCATCCCAATCTACACTATCTTCAAAAAAAGAAGCAGCATAATCACTAAAATGAATGGCGCCATAAACACCAGCAACCAAAGCTACAAGTGAAGCAACTTCAACAAAAAGCCCTTTAAAAAGCCCTCTTACAAGTCCAAAAAGCAACAATGCTCCTAAAACAATATCAATAACAGCCATTATGTTAATTTTTTTCAAATATAACTTTTTAATAGTTAAAAATATTGTGCCTTAAATTTGTCAGTTCTAGCCAAGTCTAGAACAGCTAGATTATAAGTAAAACTTTTTTTAAGGTTTCTGTAACCTTGTAGGTTTAAATATCAAGGTTTTTTAACTTTGCAACTTAATTAAATTGAGATTCCTGCTTTGGTAGGAAAATATATATGTCTAGAGACGAACAGTTAAAACAACGATGGGAACTTTTGGTTAACAAGCTATCTGTACAGTTTGCTGATGGCGACACGTTAGATTTAGATGCCATTATATACCTTATTGGCGTTCAGGAATTAGGACAAATACACCGTCGTTTTAAAAAAGACCACAAACTAGATTTAATGCATATTGCCATATGTAGGCTGTTAGAACCTTATGGGTATTATGAATTTGATTTTTTTGATGACGATGGTTGGCCACATTATAAAGTAAAAGAACAGTTGCCTCACCTTAAAGCAGGTGAGCAAAGTATTTTAATGAAAGAAGCCATTGTCAATTATTTTTTAGAAGCTGAGTTTATTGAATAGATTTACTAAATTTGCACTCATTTTATTGATATCATGATAGACAAGATTAAAGCGCTTATTGCTGAAGCAGAAGCATTCAAAGCTGAAACTAAAGATGAAGTTGAAGCATTTAGAATTAAATACCTTGGAAAAAAAGGGTTGCTTAATGATTATTTTAAAGAATTTAAAAATGTAGCTAACGACCAGAAAAAAGAATTTGGTCAAGTTATCAATGCTTTAAAAAAGACTGCTGAAGATAAAGTAAACGCTTTAAAAGAAGAGTTAGAGAGCAAAGAAGAAGATAAAGGTATTTATGGTGATTTGTCTCGTCCAGGAGAACCTATTGAAATTGGTGCGCGTCATCCAATATCTATTGTAAAAAATCAGATTATTGATATCTTTTCGCGTATAGGATTTAATGTAAGCGAAGGTCCAGAAATTGAAGACGATTGGCACAATTTTACAGCGTTGAACTTGCCAGAATACCATCCAGCACGTGATATGCAGGATACGTTTTTTATTCAAACTGATCCTGATATCTTATTACGTACGCATACCAGTTCGGTACAAGTGCGTTATATGGAAAACAATAAACCACCAATTCGTACCATTTCACCAGGTCGTGTTTATAGAAACGAAGCTATTTCTGCGCGTTCGCACTGCTTTTTTCATCAAGTAGAAGGGTTGTATATTGATAAAGATGTAAGTTTTGCAGACCTTAAGCAAACGCTTCAATATTTCACTACGGAAATGTTTGGGAAAAGTAAAATACGTTTACGTCCGTCGTATTTTCCGTTTACAGAACCAAGTGCAGAAGTTGATGTGTATTGGGGACTTGAAACGGAAGTAGATTACCGTATTACAAAAGGAACAGGTTGGTTAGAAATTATGGGTTGCGGTATGGTAGATCCTAATGTATTAGAAAACTGTGGTATAGATTCTAAAGAATATTCAGGGTTTGCATTTGGTATGGGAATAGATCGTATTGCCATGCTACTACACCAAATAGGTGATATACGTTTATTAAGCGAAAATGATGTACGCTTTTTAGAGCAGTTTAAGTCTTCGATTTAAAATTTAGGGATTGGTTGCGTAAAATCTGATGGATTTCCTATGAGAAAATCGGAAGTAATGAACTATACACGTTGTTGTGTGCAGTTATTATACATTAACGAATATAGACCAAAGTACCAAGGGTAGAAGCAATATTGATTGTATTTTCATTAACAACATAAATTTGCCCACCACCATTACTTGTTGAATAAGTATATGTATTGTTACCATTTGAATTATAATTACCAGCAAGTAAAAGTTGATTTGGATTATTAAAACAAAAGTTAGTATCCGCACATTCATTATTACTGCAAAAATTAAAAATTTGGTTAAATCCGACAGAAAGAGAAAAAGTGTTTTGAGAAAATATTGCTGGTGTGCCATAATATGTAAACCCACCATAGGTTGTGTTCCCACTTTCATCACAAGACTGAGTGCTATTATATTGATTAGCAAAATAATTACTTACCTGAACTAAAGTCCATTGACCTGATAAGTCAATTTCTCCGCATTCTTGTACATCGTTACCGATAGCATTATAACAACATTCTGAAATACTTGTAGTCTGTGCCCATTGGACAGAGAAATTAAACGTATTGGCTCCATTCGAAATAAAATTAAAGGCAGTATTAATAAAATTCCATTGTTTTATAAATTTATTAAACCAACTATAATTAATATTAATACCCGAGTTTGTTCCACAAGTTACTATTCCATCTAGATTGTTTAATATAGTGCTATTTGCGGAGTACAATATTGTCCCTATTCCAGCATTGGAATTGCTTGAGACGTCTGATATAGTTTGTACAGTTGATAAGATATTGTTCCTGATTGTCGACAAACATGCAACGTCGTTGTTATCCAACAATGGTATTAAAGTAAGAAGCAAATTATTGCTGAAAGTACCTAAGTTTTCATAAAATGCTTTATCATGCTCAGTGCTACCATCTCCAAAACCAGGTTTACCTGTATAAAATTTGAATGTAAAATCACCATCTCCCTCAAGTGTATAAATTACTTCGACTGGATCGTCAAATGTTCCTCCATTGCCTGAGAGAATATCCTCCACAGAATTTGGAACTAGTTGTACACCTTTTACCAACAACTCATCTATTTTAACATCATCTTTTAGAACACTTATAACGGTTGAATAGGCATTCGGTAAATTTCCTTGTCCTGGGCTAAAGGATAAAAGTCTTCCGGCACTGTTTACCAAAACAGGAATACCTTCTTGATTGGCTGATCTTGAACTTGCAGATTGAAAAAGTGAAGTTAGAGCATTTTGCAGCTCAGAATTAGTTTGATCGAACAAAGGTCTATTCGTAAGTAGGTTTTCTTCGATTTCTTGAAGCAAAGGCGTGAAGTTACTATCATTTAAAACAGAATCTATAAAATCTTGTTTGCCATTTTCTGACAGAAAGACTATACTTGGAGACATCATCACCAGTGCCAATGCAGTGGAATTTGCATCTATGTTGTTATTCGGTCTGTTTGGATAATGGTATCCCATTAAAATAGTTTCGTTCAATTCGTTTTCAACGTATATACCTGTGAAATCATTACCAATCTTAGTTTGAAATTCCCCATCAACTACATTAGTTTGATCAATAGAGGTACTTACTGTTAATGAGTTCACATTTATCGAACTTTCAGGTGGTAGAATTATCTCACCATTGAAACTTAATAAATTATTATCTGTATTATCCATCGATTTATCATCTTCAGAACAAGATGTTAGAACAACTGATATTAGGATAAAAAGTAATTTTTTCATTATTCAATTTATTGATTAATAGCTCATTAAAAGTAATAAAAATATTAATAACTTAAATACGCCTAAGAGGAGTACTGTCACTCAAAATTGCACACAACGGTCTCGGCTATGATTTCGTTGTGGAATCATTCGCAGGATTGTTCCACTTAGAAATCAGCTTTTTGATTAATAGTTTTATTTTGGTGTGGCATAAAACCGCAATGAATTATAGCCATTGTTGGGCATAGTTTTATTTAAATATTGAATTTTATTTATTTGAGCCCTAATTGTTCCATTTCATAATTCCAATATTCTTTTTCAGAGTTAAATCCTAATAGTTTTAAATTACATGCTAACTCCATGTTATTGTCATTTGCGTTACTTGTGTAATAATTTATATCATCGGAAGTTGCTGTCCAAATTAGTTTTAACTGGTTATCCTCTTTTTGAAATTTAATTTCATTGTTATATAGTTCGCGTGGACTCCAAATTCCATAATGAGCTGCGGAATCATTTTTGGAATTAATTTCATAACCTCTTTTAATTTTAATCGTAGAATTATTTATATCTTCAATGTCCTTAAATTCTGTATGAAATAGTCTAAGTTTTATCCAACATTGATTTGCATCAGTGTGTAATTCCGTATTTAAATATTTCTCTAATGAGGCTTTTTCATTTTCGGAACGATCAAATGAGTCTGCTGAAACATTAATATTTATTACGATTTTATTATTGGGTTTTTTATAATATACAAGCTCCGTTTTATCAAACTTGTTGAAATAAATTAGGCCATCTCTATTTTTGATTTTTATATAGTTATTCATTTAGTCTTACAAGGTTTTGAAATAATTATGCCCAACGGTCTCGGCTATGAGTAGTTGCGTAGTTTAGCGGTTAACTTTGCAAGTACACACCAAACTGAAAATCCGAGAGGATTTTCAGAAGTAGTCGAGAACAAGCAATTACTTATAGCCATTGTTGGCGTTAGTTTTTATTTTGTTCCGTCTCTTTTGTCGATTGCATCTTTTGCTGCTGTAGGTATTTTCAAGTCATAAAACTCTTTTATTTTTTTCGGTTGGGTTATTAGAACATCACAAATAATATTCAAAAAACCGAAAAGCTTGTGAGCAGTTTCAATGTCATCTTTCAAGTCAATCTGTCCAGGATGAACAGCATTGTTTCCAATAACTCTAACACTATCCAAAGCTTGTTGAATTTGTTCAGGAAGTCCCTTATTGACTAAACTTTTAATATCCGTATTTATATTTTTTCCTTTCTCTCCTAAATGAATACATAATTTTTGCAATCCAAGTCTTAAAAGTGCTGCAGCTCCTCTTGGTGATAGATTAACAATTTCTTTCGCCTCGTTGTAATCTTCTTTTACATCAATCGGCATATCTTCATTTGGTGTGGCTACATTACCTGCATTGGGATATATCATTTTTTCTAAATTCCAAAAGCTTACATTTTCACAATGTTTACATTTTGAAACACTATATTGAGGTAAGTCGTATTGTAAAGTGTTAATCTGTCCGTTAGCTGATTTTTCTTTGTAGTAAACCCTAAAAATATGAGACCAAGTCTGTTCTGCAAGAACTCCGCAGTTTGGGCAATTAAATGATTTTCCTTTATGTAATGGTGCTTTAAAACTCATAATTTTTTGTATTCAAGGATATTTGTTTTAACCCAATCTGCATAGTATCTAATGAAAGGTAATAATTCTTTAGAATTGAAGTTTGCTATTTGAGTTCCTCCATCTTCTTTAGAATTGTTGAAAACAATATTATCGACTAAAAAGTCATCTGTTTTTGAGACTATTTCAAAACTTGAATGTGCTATTGAGTTGCGTAAGGCGTGAATTAATTCTCTTAACTTCTTATAATTTGGGTTTATTTCCGATTCCGTTAATCCCATATTTTTCTTAAGTTCCGAAGTAATTCTTGGGTTTGGTATGTGAGTGTATATTCTCTCTTTTGGCAAAACAATAATACCAAGTAAACAGTTTAAAAGAAGAGTGTAATTATACTGTTCTTCAAATGGGTATTTATGAAGAATTGAATCGTATTGCGAAATCAATTTCATTGTTCTATCAATAAAGTCATGTTCTATGTTTTTGTAATTTCCCATTTTTCAAATTAACGCCAACAATTGGATATACGTATTACGTATATTCATACTATATGTCTAAGATAGCAAATCTTTTATTCAGCCAAAGATTAATTTCTCTATCAATATTGAGGACACGTTTAAAAATTGTAATTGTTTCCTCTAAACTTATTGAAAATAGTTCCTCAAAAAATCAAACCGTTTACTCCCTCAACGTTTCTTGAAACAATTTAAAAATACGTCGGTACTCATCGCTCCAGCTAGAGCTTTCTACAAAGCCATGACCTTCTAGAGGAAATACAGCTAACTCCCAGTTTTCTTTTTTCAGTTCAATTAAACGTTGTGATAGACGTACCACATCCTGAAAATGTACGTTAGTATCAATCATACCATGCAGCATCAATAAGTTGCCTTTTAAACCATCGGCAAAATAAATTGGTGAACTTTGTTGGTAGGCTTTTGGGTCTTCAACAGGAGTGTTTAAAATATTTGCGGTATAGCCATGGTTGTAATGTGCCCAATCGGTCACTGAGCGTAAAGCTGCACCACTTTTAAAAGTATCAGGATATTTAAACATAGCCATAAGCGTTATAAAACCACCATAAGAGCCACCATAAATTCCTAGTTTGTCTGGTGAAACACCATGTTCTTCAACCAGGTATTTTGCACCATCAATTTGGTCGTTAAGGTCTTTTCCTCCCATGTGACGGTAAATAGCTGTTCTCCAATCTCTACCATAACCCTTACTTGCTCTAAAATCTATAGCTAAAACAGTGTATCCATTATCGGTTAAAATATTATGGAACATGTATTCTCTATAGTAAGACGACCACCAATTATGAACGTTTTGTAAGTATCCTGCACCATGAACAAAAATTACTGCTGCACCATTGTTTTTGTCAGGACTAGGCTTGTAAAGTGTTGCTGGTACTTGTGCGCCATCTCTAGCGGTAAAGTTTATAATTTCGGCTTCAGTCCAGTTGTAGGATTTAAAAGCATCGGTTGTAGACTCAGTAAGTTGTGTCATTTTTGCACCAGCTTTGTTATCCATAACATACAATTCCCAAGGTTTATTGGTGTATGAATATCTTACAGCCAGTTTACGTTCGTCTGGTGAAATAGAAACTTCATGACCACCTTTTTGAGATGTGATTTGTACCATTTTTCCTCCTTTTACTGGTAGGTGATAAAAATGAGTTTGGTGCGCACTTTCTTTATTGCTAATGATGTAAAAGGTTTTTTTGTCTTTAGAAAGTGTTACTTGCTGAATTTCAAAATTACCTTCGGTAAGAGCTTTTATTTTTCCTGAATTTACATTGGCAGTGTACAAGTGTGCATATCCTGTTTTTTCTGATTTAAACCAAATAGTAGTATTGTCGATCCACTCAATAACACCATTGGCAAACCAACCAATTTCTGGTCCACCAATCCAAGCATCGTCATGTTGATGATCGATAAGTTTTAAGTTTCCGTTGCTAAGGTCTATTAACATAATCCAACGGTCTTTATAATCTTGCGAAGTAATGTTTACCACAGCTTTTCCATCTTGCGAAAACATAGGAGAATCTACATAAACAGGTCTTGGGTTTTCGTATTCAGGATTGTAGTCTTCAGTAGTTTCGGCATAGTCTTTTAAAAATGCAGGTTTGTTTTTAATGCCTTCAATAGTTTCGGTTTTTAGTTGGTGTGTTTCTCCTGTTTTTAAGTTTAAAACCCAGGCCTCAGTAGTGTATTGAGGTCCACCAACTTTTGCACGAGCGTTAAGATCTGTAGTGTAACCACTATCAGTAACATAATCTGGTACTATAGTGTTTTTATCGTTTGCAGGACTGTAAAGCCTGTAAATAGCGTAGTCTAAATTTGGAGAAAGGTCAATATCAAAAAGGCTTTTATCACCTATGTAAACTGCTTCAGGACGATTAAACTGTCTTTGTTCTCTACGGTAACTGCTAGCATCACTTTCGTTTTTACGTTCTTGCAGAATGTCAAAATGCGCCAATTGGTCATCGTAAAGCCATTGGTCTTGCGCGTTGCGTTTACTTTCAGGACGCTCGTTTCCGCTTTTAAAATTAGTAAGTTGGGTAATGCTTCCATCTGCAATTGTCCATTGGAAAAGATTATTGTCTTGTTGGTAAACAATGTGTTTTTGGTCTCCCGAAAACATTGGGTTAGACTCTCTGTTTATAGTATTGGTAATTTGTCGTTTACTAAAATTTGACATGTTAAGTAAAAAGAGGTCTCCTCCTTTTTCGTAAACGCTCCATTTACCGTCTTTTGAGAGCGCTCCAGCATTACTGCGTTGTTTTTCGTCTTCAAAAGAAAGTGCTTCTATTTTTTGCGTGTTGATATTTACTTTATAGTTAGAACGAATGGTGTCGTTATTAGGATTCCAACTGAAATAAATGTCTTTGCTATCGTCTGACCAACTAATATTTGTTGGCAAATAACCTACAAAGTCTTCGCCTTGCATAATCTGGTCAATAGTAAGAGGAGAATTGTTGTTGGTTTGTGCTGTAGAAAAGGAAGAAACAAATAGAATAATTAGGGCAGAGAAAACGTGTT
This sequence comes from Meridianimaribacter sp. CL38, assembly GCF_004328055.1. Classification (NCBI taxonomy): domain Bacteria; kingdom Pseudomonadati; phylum Bacteroidota; class Flavobacteriia; order Flavobacteriales; family Flavobacteriaceae; genus Meridianimaribacter; species Meridianimaribacter sp. CL38. The sequence goes on from NZ_QKWS01000005.1 coordinate 57,917, forward strand.
TCATTGTATTTTTTTAAAGTAATTTATCTATTCACATTTTAGACTTAATTCGTCAATTCGAGTAAATTTCAGGATTGAAATGAGTGAAATTTGTATCGAGAATAAGAAATAGTTCTCGATACTATTTTTCGTTTCTCAAAATCACTCGAACTGACAACCTTGTCTTTTTTTAATAAAAAATGCACAATAGATAGTATTGTGTTAATTTTGCGTCTAATTTAAAGGTTTTCTTTAGAAGCAAGAAATAAGATGAAAAAAGATATTGAAATCCCAGAGGTGGAAGGTGTTTATATAGCAGTAGTAAACGAGTTTAATGATGTTTACAAAACCCAAGACTGGAATGCATATATTATTAATGATAAAGACCAAGACCTAGATGTGGTTTTAATTGTTACTAATGGATATTCTGACCAAAAAATAACATCTACATTTAGAAAAAAGATAGATAAGCTACCTGCAAAAAGCTATGCTAAAATTGAATTATTACAAGAGGAACTTTTTGCGCTTAACAATCAGTTTAAAGTTACTTTTTTTGAAGGCAATACTATGTTTGAAAAAACCTATGTGTTTAGAAAAAACACTATTAATGAACGTGCCTTACAAGCTATTCCGTTAATGAAAGTAAAAGGGGTTTTAAAAAAATAAGCCTCGTTTTAAACAAGGCTTATTTTAAAAGGTAATTATGCAGCTTTAATATGCTGATTAATGGTGTTTACCCAAGTATTGGAAAATTGAATTTCTCCATCTAGCATAAAACCATCTTCATTATCAAAAACGGTTAGTTTTTGATGTTCTTTATTAGAGAGATTAAAACAAATATCAATAGTACTTATTGATTGTGTTTTGCTTTTTTCTTCATTAATATAACAATAGTTAGCTTGTTTTAAGTCTACAATTGTTGTTTCGTTGTTTTTAACAAATAATACCTTTCGGTTTGTTTTATCAATACCAATGGTATTTGTATTTAAAGTTTCAAATTCATCAATTTGAATGTTGTGTTCTAACGCAATAGTTTTAAATGTTGCTATTGTTTGCTTTTGCTTCTTTTTTCTAGAAAAGTATATAAACGCATAAGGCATACAACATAATAGAGCTATTGCAACTCCTATTATAGTGCTGTTTGTATTCATTGTTATTTTAAAATAAGTGTGTAATAAATTACTGCTGCTTAGCTTTAAAAGCTGGCAGTGTTTAAATTTTTAAATGCAGTAAAATGTGTTTACCAATGCGTATGGAAAGGGAAAATAATATCAATAGCTCTAAAGGGAACTATGGTTTTATTATAGTGTTTAAACTGAACAGTACTTGTTAAGGCATGGTGTAAACTAAACGCCTTGTTTTGAATATATGTAGAGTTTTTAAACCCTAAAGGTGAAGGTCCAGTTCTTGAGTCTGAAAGAAAAACAACATTGGTTTCAATGCTGCTTGCTAAAAGTGCAGGTTTTGAAGGCGAAGTAACTGTTTCTTTTTCAGCTTTAGAAAAAAGCAATACCGAATCGGTTATAGTTTTTTCAGGGACAGCAGTCGATGAAAAACTATAACTAAATAAGGAGCAAGCTAATAAAAGAAAAGATACTAACTTTTTCATGGCACAAATGTAACTTAAAGAATTGAGGTGTAAAGATTAAATACGTTAATATTAATCTAATTTTTCAGTCAATTTTTTAAATACTTTTTTAGGATTTTTACCTTCATATAGTATTTCGTAAACCGAGTTTACAATAGGTAAACGTGTTTTCTTTTTATTTTTTTCGTTCAATAAATGTGCACTTTTTGTGGCATAGTAACCTTCGGCAACCATGTTCATTTCCATTTGAGCCGATTTTACAGTGTAGCCTTTACCAATCATGTTACCAAACATTCGGTTTCTAGAAAATGTAGAATATCCTGTAACCAACAAATCTCCTAAATAGGCAGAGTTGTTGATGTTGCGTTTCATTTTGTGCATTTTTTTAATAAAACGCTTCATTTCTCTTATGGCATTACTCATCAATACACTTTGGAAATTATCACCATAACCTAAACCATGTGCTATACCAGCAGCAATAGCGTAAATGTTTTTAAGCATTACAGCATATTCGGTACCAATAACGTCATCGCTAATTTTGGTTTGTATGTAATCGCTAGAGAGCTTATCAGCAATGTCCTGTGCTTTTTTACTATCAGCACAAGAAATGGTTAGGTACGATAATCGTTCTAAAGCGACTTCTTCTGCATGACAAGGACCAGCAATTACAGCAATGTTTTCAAAAGGAATATGGTAAATATCATGAAAATGTTCACCTACCAATAAACCAGATTCAGGAATAATACCTTTTACAGCCGAAACAATGGTTTTTTTAGTAATATCTACAGTGAGTTTTTCTAATTCAGAATGCATAAAAGCCGAAGGCACTACAAAAATAAGTACATCAGCATAATTAGCCATTTCATTAATGTCGTTGCTTAGCTTTAATTGGTTTATATCAAACTCAACCGAACTTAAATAACTTGGGTTGTGTTCTTCTTTAAGCAAATGCTCTTTTATGTAAACACTACGCATGTACCATCCAACTTCATCAAGGTTTTCGCATAGCATTTTTACAATAGCAGTGGCCCAACTTCCTGAACCAAAAACAGCATATTTTAAAGGGGTATTCATATAATTATTTTCAAATTCTATATTCAAAAATACACAAAATATAAGTCTTTAAGGTTGACATTGTATAAAGCACAACTAATTTTTGGCACGCGTTTTGAAACCTTAAAATTATTAACCCTAAAATTGTTGGATTATGAAGACTATAAAATTATTCTTAACACTTGCTTTTACAGCAACTTTATTGACGTCTTGTTACAGAGAAGAAGTTATTGTTGATAACTATAATAATACACCAACAATTTCATTACATCAATTATTGAGCTCGTATGAATTGTGGTATGTAGATATTAACCAAACTATAGGTTATGGTGAAACACCATTTTTACAAATAGCATTTACAGTGTCGTTTAGAAATGGAGTAATGTATGCTAACAACAACCTAGTTGGTTTTGGTAACCAAGGTAACGGTTTTGGAATTCCAGTAGCAGATTATGATGCTTATAACATGATATTGGATGTGTACCACGATATTGATGGTTACGAAACTTTTGATGTATACCAAATAGATAATAATACCATTGAGCTTTACAATCCGTTTAATGATACTTCATATTTTTTACATGGTTACCAACGTAGCACGTTTGATTATGACTATGTGTTTTATGATAATATCCACTATTTCCTTCAAGAGTATGAAGCTTGGGAAAAGACCTATACAAGTCAACAAGGAATGCTAAATGAGTTTGATAATGAAAATTATCTTCAGTTTTTAGCTGGTGGAAATGATTCAGAGTTTAGAAGTTCTCAAGACGTAAATGTCTCAAACCCAAACAATATTTATTGGGATTATACAGGTGTTTATGGAGTAGGAGACATTTCAAATAACATGTATCTAAAAACATTAACATTAGATTATGATTATTTTGACAATGAATACTTTGAATTAAGCGTTTTAAATGATGCAACTATAGAGCTGTACCATCCATCCTCTGGAACAATTTATGAATTTACAGGTAATGGATACATACAATTTATGAGAGAAGCAAATGCAGAAGGAAGAATGGTTAAACAAACCAATGAAGCGAAAAAACGTAAACAAAAAACAGATAAAAAAGAGAACCCAAGAGAAAATACAAGGAGCTAAATTTTGGTTGGTTATTTAGTTTCCATAGCGCTCAACTAGATAGTTCTAGTTGAGCGTTTTCTTTTGGATTTTTATGTGACTTTAAGGTGATATTGTGTGTCATATATATGAAGATTTGTTTACATTTTAATTACTAACATTAATTGGATTTAAAACATATTTTTTTAAACTTTACAAGAAACAATAACTATTAACACTTAAACATTATAATTATGGGTTTATTTTCATTCATTAAAAATGCTGGAGCAAAAGTTTTTGGCATAGGAAAAACAGATGCAGAAGAAGCTGCTGAAGCGGCAGAGGCAGCAGCTGAGGCAAAACTAAAAGCAGAAACTGCAGCAGCAGGCAAGCTAGAAGAAACAATTTCTGATTTGCAATTAAAAGTAGAGAATTTAAAAGTACATATTAACGACGATTTAGCTACCATTTCAGGTATGGCTTATGACCAAGCAACAAAAGAAAAAGTAGTATTAGTTGTAGGTAATACTGAAGGTATTGCAACTGTTGATGACCAAATGACTGTTGAGCATGTAGAGCCAGAAGCTCAGTTTCATACAGTTGTAAGTGGAGACACTTTAGGTAAAATTGCTAAAAAATTCTATGGAAATGCTATGAAGTATCCTGTGATTTTTGAAGCTAATAAACCAATGCTTAAAGATCCTGATTTAATTTACCCAGGACAAGTATTGCGTATTCCGCATTTAGACTAAGCATAATACTCATACATAAAAAAAGCCAACGCAATTACGTTGGCTTTTTTTATACAGTATATTAAAGTATTATTTCAAAAGCGTTGTTAGTGCTTCAACATCATAAGGTTTTGCTGTAATGGTTTTGTTTTTATCCAAAACAAAATACGAAGGTGTTGACCCAACACCATAGGCATTAGAAATTGGGTTGTCCCATTTTCCTAAACCAAGCACATGGATAAAATCAGGATAATTAGCAATTTGTTTTTGCCAGTTCGTATTCTCATCTTCTAAACCAACAGCAATGACTTTGTAATCAGGTTTTGAAGCCATTAATTGTTTTAACTTAGGAAGTTCTTCCAAGCAATGACCACAAGTGCTGCTCCAAAAAACAACAATGTAATGCTCTGCATTATTTAAATCGTGTAATGAAGTGGTTGTAGTTGTTCCATTTTTAGAAATAGCGATATCGAAATTATGCGCTTTTTTCCCTATTGAATTATTTTTGTAAACACTAATGTATTCAGCGAGTTGGTCATTGTGAGTTGCTTTTGCCAAATCAAAAAGGTACTTGTCAGTAATTGCATTGGCAACATCGTCATTTTGTAAGGTTGAAAAACGATGCCAAATCAGCTCCAATAACGATACTTTTACAGTAGCATCAACGCCATTCATATACGACATTAAAGTGTCAATATCTTTTAAATGGGTTTCGTTGCTAGTACTTGCCGACATACCAAAAACATAAGCCAAAACTCTATCAGTTAAAAAATCAGAACTTTGCAACAACACACTTTTAAAATCTACATGTTTTAAATAAGATGCTTTAAGGTTTGCAGAGTAAGTAGAGATGTCTTCATACTCTGTTGGTACGTAAGGCCTATTAGCAACAATAAATACATTTGCCATTGTCCCTTTTGAGGCATCTTCAAAAGCAGTTTGAGTGTCTTTTAAGGTTTTAAAAATATCTTTAAACGCTTTTTTGTCGGTACTTTCTTGAGTGTAAAAATTGCTAATTGTCATGTTTACCAATTCCATACTTTTGGTATAGGACGACCACAATTTATTTTCGTTTGAAGCTGTAAACTCTAAGCCTTTGTCATCACTATAGGTAAATGAAATATCTTCTTTTCCGTTGTAGATAAAGTCAAAATTATTTTCTTCAGGAGGTAAAGCATACACTATTTTATAGATTCCAGGACCAGTAGTAGAATCAAAAGAAATGCTGAAATCACCTTTTTCATCAAGTTCAGCTCTATCTATATAGTTTGAGCCTGTTGGTGTAGAATGGTATAAAAAGGCATAAGTATAATCTGTTACTGGTTGAAAGTTTCCTTCAATTTTATGTTGTGAAACCATTAAAAAAGGACATAAAACTGCAAGTATAAATAGTTTTTTCATGTGTTTTTAGTTTTCAAAATAAGTACCAATTATCAAGCCAAAATAGGCTTTAAAGCAGCTAAAGCTTGATGAACTGATTTTATATTATCAAATGTAAGCAATAATCGTAAACCATTTCTGGTTTGCTTTTCTTTCATCTTACAGGCTTTTGGGTGTGTTTGTGCAAATTGTAACACTTTGGTAAATCCGCTACTTTGATAAAAACCACTTTGTTGATCGTTAATAAAATAACCTACAAGTTTACCGTGTTTCATCACCACTTTTTCTAAACCAATTTTTGTCGCAATCCATTTTATACGAACACTGTTTATTAAGTCGATAACTTGGGTTGGTAACTCACCAAAACGGTCTATAATTTCTGATTCAAATTTATCTAACTCAGCTTCGGTTTTAATATCGTTTAACTTGGTGTACAGGTTTAAACGTTCGGCAATGTTATTGACATAATCATCAGGGAACAAGAGTTCAAAATCACTATCAATAGTAATGTCTTTTACATAGTCTCGTTCTTTACCTTCGTCTTTGTATAAATCTTTAAACTCGTTTTCTTTTAATTCATCAATAGCTTCGTTTAATATTTTTTGATAGGTGTCAAAACCTATATCATTTATAAAACCACTTTGTTCACCACCTAATAAATCTCCAGCTCCTCTAATTTCGAGGTCTTTCATGGCAATATTAAATCCACTCCCTAATTCGGTAAACTGCTCTAAGGCAGTAATACGTTTTCTAGCATCATTAGTCATAGCCGAATATTCTGGAGTAATAAAATAGCAAAATGCTTTTTTGTTGCTTCGTCCTACACGACCACGCATTTGGTGTAAATCACTCAATCCAAAGTTATTGGCATTGTTTATAAAAATGGTGTTGGCGTTTGGTACATCTAATCCACTTTCAACAATGGTTGTACTTACAAGAACATCAAAATCGCCATTCATAAATCCTAACATAAGTTGCTCTAGTTTTTTACCATCCATTTGTCCATGACCAATACCAATTTTAGCATCAGGTACTAAACGCTGAATCATACCAGCCACTTCTTTAATGTTTTCAATACGATTATGAATGAAGAAAATTTGACCACCACGTTGTATTTCATAAGTTACAGCATCTCTTATGGTTTCTTCGTTAAACCTGATTACGTGACTTTCAATAGGATATCTGTTTGGTGGAGGAGTTGTAATAACCGATAAATCCCTTGCAGCCATTAAACTAAACTGAAGCGTTCTAGGTATAGGTGTTGCTGTGAGTGTGAGCACATCAACATTATCTTTAATGGTTTTTAATTTTTCTTTTACTGCAACACCAAATTTTTGTTCTTCATCAACAATAAGCAATCCTAAATCCTTAAAACTTACATTTTTATTAACCAATTGATGTGTGCCAATAATGATATCTACACCTCCTTTTGATAGGTTTTCTAAGGTTTCACGTTTTTCTTTTGCAGTTCTAAAGCGGTTGAGGTAATCAACAGTTACAGGAAAATCTTTTAAACGCTCTTTAAACGTTCTATAATGCTGATAAGCCAAAATAGTTGTTGGTACTAAAACCGCTACTTGCTTACCGTTGTCTACAGCTTTAAAAGCAGCTCTTATGGCAACTTCGGTTTTACCAAAACCTACATCACCACAAACCAATCTGTCCATAGGACGCTCGCTTTCCATATCTGCTTTTATATCAGCTGTTGCAGTACTTTGGTCTGGTGTGTCTTCATAAATAAACGATGCTTCTAGTTCGTGTTGCATATAGCTATCAGGATTGTATTGATAGCCTTTTTCTAGCTTTCGCTTAGCGTACAGGTTTATAAGGTTAAAAGCAATTTCTTTGACTTTAGACTTGGTCTTTTGTTTAAGGGTTTTCCATGCTTTGCTTCCTAGTTTGTATACTTTTGGAGGTTTCCCGTCTTTACCATTAAACTTGGTAATTTTATGTAGCGAATGAATGCTTAAATACAACACATCACGTTCGCCATAAATAAGCTTGATGGCTTCTTGTTTTTTTCCTTCGACATCAATTTTTTGTAACCCTCCAAATTTCCCAATACCATGATCAATATGGGTTACATAGTCGCCAATGTCTAAATTGGTCAGTTCTTTTAAGGTAATAGCTTGCTTTTTAGCATAACCATTTTTAAGATGAAACTTATGATAACGTTCAAAAATTTGATGGTCTGTATAGCAAGTTATTTTAGCATCATGGTCAACAAAACCTTGAAATAAAGACAGTACAATGGTTTGATAGTGTACTTCTTGTTCTATACTTCGACTGCGCTCAGCACTAGCATCTTCAAAAATATCATGAAAACGTTTGGCTTGTTGCTCACTTACGCATGCAATATAGTTGGTGTAACCTTTGTTATGATTTGAGTTTAAATCATCAATTAACAGATTAAATTGCTTATTAAATGATGGCTGAGGTGACGTGTTAAACGTAATAGCGCTATTACTTTCAGACGCATTACTAAAGAAAGCTTCTGAGCCAAATTCTATTAAAGTAAACTCTAATAATTGTTTTTTAAGCAATGCCGAATTGCAAAACAGCTCTTCAGGTTCAGCATGTTTAATATCTTTTGAAAGGTTTTGGAAAGCGTCTTCGGCTTTACTAAAAAAGTCATCAATTCTTGAAAACAGAAGGTTAGTGTTTTTAGCAAACACTACTGTTTTTTGAGCAATGTATTTAAAAAAACTTTGTCTAGTTTCTTCTAAAAATTTATTGGCAACATTGGGTATAATGTTGATTTTTTTAACCTGTTCGGTTGAGAGTTGAGTTTCTACATCAAAGGTTCTAATGCTGTCCACTTCATCACCAAAAAACTCAATACGATAAGGCTCATCGTGCGAAAATGAAAACACATCTACAATTCCACCACGTACCGAAAATTCTCCAGGTTCGGTTACAAAATCAACACGTTTAAATTTATATTCAAAAAGAACTTCGTTTACAAAATCGATAGACAAGTTATCATTAACCTTAATTTTTAAGGTGTTTTTTTCTAGCTCTCTTCGGGTAACTACTTTTTCAAATAAAGCATCAGGATAGGTCACAATAACTGCAGGTTTTTTTTGCGAGTTAATGCGGTTTAAAGCCTCTGCACGTAAAAGCACATTAGCATTATCGGTTTCTTCAATTTGATAAGGTCTTCTATAGCTTCCTGGATAAAACAAAACGTCTTTATCATTGAGCATCAATTCTAAATCGTTAAGGTAAAAGGCAGCTTCTTCCTTATCATTAAAAACCAGTAAAAAGGGTTTGTCTGCTTGTTTAAAAACTTCTGTAATTACAAAAGATAAAGAGGAACCAATAAGTCCTTTAAGGTGTGTTTTACTTTGGGATTGGGCAATAGCAATCTGCAGATTTTGCGTTTGCAAAGTCTGTGCATAGGTTTGCGAGAGGATGGATTTACTCAAGACAATGTATTTTGTGATGCAAATATAAAATTTTGTGACTTAGTTTATGTTTAAAAACTATTAATAAATAGTATATTTACTCTAAGTGTATTTTATTTAAAATTAAGGAAGAAGTCAACCTTTTTATTAGTCTTTTATGATTAAAAAAAGAAAAATAATATGTAGGTTTGCACGACTTTAAAAAACAAGAATATATGTCAATTTCAGATTTATTTGATAGTGGTTTTAGAAAACGTAATGAAGACCATTTTGCAGCCATAGTAAGAGTTGCAATGAGTGACGGAATTATCACTGATGGAGAACGTGCTTTTTTAGATAGATTAGCTAGAAATTTAGATATTAGTGATAGCGATTATAAGCAAATATTAAAAGACTATAAAACGCATCCTATTAACCCTCCAACATCTTACGATAGACGTTTAGAGCGTTTGTACGATTTGGCACGCATGGTATGGGTTGACCATATGGAAACTGAAGATCAGGTTATTATGCTTGAAAAACTTTGTGTTGGTCTTGGGTTTAGAGCAGACAATGCTAAGTATGTTACCGATAAAGCGTTAAGCTTAGTACATGAAGGTGTTGATATTGATACTTTTATGGATGAAATTAAAACAATGAATAGATAATATTCAGTACTTATAAAAAAAGAAAAGCGAACAATTTTGTTCGCTTTTTTTATGTTTAATTTTCAGCATTCCTCATAAATTCTTCGGCTTTTTCAACCATGTTTTTACTACCACATATAAACGGTACACGTTGGTGGAGTTCAGTTGGTTCAATGTCCATAATTCTATTAAAACCATCACTTGCTTTCCCGTTAGCTTGTTCAGCTAAAAAAGCCATTGGGTTACATTCATAGAGTAAGCGTAGTTTTCCGTTTGAGTTTTTAGAACTTTTAGGATACATGTAAATACCACCTTTAATCATGTTTCTATGAAAATCAGAAACTAAAGAACCAATATATCTACTAGTGTAAGGTCTGTCGCCTTCTTCCATTTGGCAGTATTTGATGTAGTTTTTAATGCCTTGAGGGAAGTGAATGTAATTTCCTTCGTTTACAGAGTAAATTCTACCATCAAGTGGAAATTGCATGTTTGGATGTGACAAATAAAATGTACCAATTGCTGGGTTTAAAGTAAAGCCATTAACGCCATCACCTGTAGTGTAAACCAACATGGTTGAGGTACCATAAACCACATATCCAGCTGCAACTTGCTGACTTCCTTTTTGAAGAAAATCGTCCATGGTTACAGGAGTTCCAACAGGAGTAATACGTCTGTAAACCGAAAAAATAGTACCTACAGAAACATTAACATCAATATTTGAAGAACCATCAAGAGGGTCGATTAAAACCACATACTTGTTTTGGTTGTTTTCATCCTGACTGTTTATAGACACATAGTCATCTTCCTCTTCACTGGCAATACCACAAACAATATTTCTATTGGTTAAGGTTTGGATAAATTTTTCATTGGCATACACATCTAGTTTTTGTTGATCTTCACCTTGAATATTTGTTTCGCCAGCAGCTCCAATAATATCAACCAAACCAGCCTTGTTTACTTCATGATTTACAACTTTAGCAGCTAATCTTATGGAGTTAATTAATCTTGAAAGTTCTCCTGAAGAGTATTTAAATGAAGCTTGGTTTTCAATAATAAACTCTCCTAAAGTTTGATTTTTTTGAGACATGAAGTGTGTGTTGATTGTTTGTACAAATATCTTATTTTTTACGATAACTACAACGTTTTCGTGTAAGTTTATATAATATAATCCTTAAGTTTAGGTTATCTTTGAGTATCAAAAATTAGGTTATGGAATTTACTATTCGATCTGCAAATAAAACTGATATGCCTCAAGTACTTGAGCTCATAAACGAATTAGCGGTTTATGAAAAAGAACCTGATGCTGTTGAAATAACGGTTAACGATCTTGAAAATTACGGCTTTGGCAACCAACCTGCATTTCATTGTTTTGTAGCTGAAGCAGAAAAAAATATTGCTGGTATAGCATTGGTGTACACTCGATTTTCAACATGGAAAGGTAAAGTTTTGCACCTTGAAGATTTAATAGTAAAGCAAGATAAAAGAGGTTATGGTTTAGGAGGAGCGTTGCTAGATGAAGTGGTTAAATATGGTCAAAAGTTAAATGTAAAACGTGTGAGTTGGGAGGTGCTAGATTGGAATGAGCCTGCAATTGATTTTTATGAAAAAAAAGGAGCGAATGTAATGAGAGATTGGGACGTAGTACATCTAGATGAACAAGCCATTAAAAATTATATTTCAAAACTATAGCATGCAGGTATTTAAGTTTGGAGGAGCATCAGTAAAAGATGCTGAAGGTGTTAAAAATCTAGTAAAAGTACTACAAAATGTAGGTTATAAAAATACGCTGGTAGTTATATCAGCAATGGGAAAAACCACTAATGCTTTAGAAGTAGTTATTGGAAATTACTTTAATAATCCTAGTGAGTTACAAAGTTCTATTCAAGATGTTCGAAAATTTCACAATGCTATACTTTTAGATTTGTTTGATAATGAACAGCATGTGGTTTTTAAAAAAGTAGCAAACCTATTTGATGAATTATCATTGTTTTTTGACAGAAATAAATCTCCAGACTACAACTTTGTGTACGACCAAACTATAGGTTATGGCGAGTTGGTTTCTACCACAATTGTTAGCGAATACTTAAATACTTCAGGGATTAAAAACACTTGGTTAGATGTTCGTGACTACATAAAAACGGATAACTATTATAGAAGAGCCAATGTTGATTGGGAAGCGACTCAAACCAATATTACAAAACAGTTTCAAAACAATGTCTTAAACATTACACAAGGATTTTTAGGTAGCGATGCCAACAATTTTACGACAACTTTAGGTCGAGAAGGAAGCGATTACACAGCAGCTATTTTTGCCTATTGTTTAAATGCCCAAAGTGTTACCATCTGGAAAGACGTATCAGGAGTTTTAAATGCTGATCCTCGTTATTTTGAAAATGCACAGCTACTCAATACCATTTCCTATAAAGAAGCTATTGAGCTAGCGTTTTATGGAGCTTCAGTAATTCATCCAAAAACCTTACAACCATTACAGCGAAAGGAAATTCCTTTACATGTAAAGTCGTTTTTAAATCCAAATAACAACGGAACCACAGTATGCAAAACCAGTGGTATTGAGCCTAATATTCCGTGTTTTATTGTTAAAAAAGGGCAAGTGCTCATTTCGTTATCATCATTAGATTTTTCTTATATCGTAGAAGAAAATATCAGTGATATATTCAATTTATTGCATCAGTACAAAATGAAAGTAGATGTCATACAAAACTCTGCTATTAGTTTTTCGGTGTGTGTAGATGATGGCTATCGCAACCTAGAAACCTTATTGCAGCATTTAAAAGCAAAATTTAAAGTTAATTGTACCGAAAACGTATCTTTATACACCATCAGGCATTATAATGAGGTTGCAATTAACCAATTGGAGCAAGATAAAGAGGTGTTATTAAAGCAATTAACACAAGAAACCGTTCAAATAGTTACTAAATAAACATTTTATTACATTTGTAAGTATGACCAAGCAACCAAAATCTGGATTAGTAACAGCTAAAGAAGTCGCTAAAGCCATACAAATGGATAAGTATGGATTTATAGGAACATTTGTAGGTTGGTTGCTAATGAAGACCTTAAAGATTTCCACACTCAATAAGATTTACAACCGAAACAAGCACCTTGAAAAACTTGAGTTTTTAGACGGTATTTTAGAAGAGTTTCAAATTAAGTTTGAAATCCCTGAAGAAGACTTAAAACGACTGCCTAAAGATGGAGCTTATATAACGGTTTCTAACCATCCGCTAGGTGGTATTGACGGCATTTTGTTGCTAAAATTAATGCTAGAACAACGTGAGGATTTTAAAATCATAGCCAATTTTTTATTACACAGAATTGAGCCTTTAAAACCTTATATTATGCCTGTAAATCCGTTTGAGGATAGAAAAGATGCCAAGTCTAGCATTACAGGATTTAAAAATGCTATTATGCATTTAAAGGATGGACATCCACTTGGTGTATTTCCTGCAGGAGAAGTATCTACTTACAGAGACGGAAAGTTAGTTGTAGATAGACCTTGGGAAGAAGCAGCAATGAAACTGATTCAAAAAGCTGAAGTGCCAATTGTACCTATATATTTTCACGCAAAAAACAGTCAGTTGTTTTACAAACTGTCTAAAATAAGCGACACCTTTAGAACTGCTAAGTTACCTTCTGAATTGTTAACCCAAAAGCGAAGAACAATTAAAGTAAGGATTGGTCGACCTATAACATTAAGCGATCAAAAAGAACATAAAACACTCGAAGAGTTTTCTGAATTTATACGAAGAAAAACCTATATGCTTTCTAATTCCTTTGATGAAAAAGGAAATTTATTAAGCAACATATCTTCAACGTTAAAAGTGCCAAAACCACCAAAACGCATTGTAACTCCTATTGCTTCGGAGGTGATGATAAAAGAGGTGGAAACCTTACGAGATAACGATTTAAGATTACTTCAAAGTAAAAATTACGAAGTGTTTTTGGCTCAAGCTAAAGATATCCCAAATATACTTAGAGAGATAGGTCGTTTACGTGAAATTACTTTTAGGGAAGTAGGAGAAGGTACTAATGAAGCTATTGATTTAGATACTTTTGACACTTATTACCACCACATGTTCTTATGGGACGATGAGGCAAAAGTCATTGCTGGAGCGTATCGTATGGGATTAGGCTCTAAAATTTATGAAAGCTATGGTATAGACGGATTTTACCTTCAAGATTTATTTAGATTTGAACCTGAACTTTATAAAATGATGAGCGAATCTATTGAAATGGGAAGAGCCTTCATTATTAAAGAATATCAACAAAAGCCAATGCCTCTGTTTTTACTTTGGAAAGGTATTGTACACACTACGTTAAGGCATCCTGAGCATAAGTATTTAATAGGAGGTGTTAGTATTAGTAATCAGTTTTCAAACTTCTCAAAGTCATTAATGATTGAGTTTATGAAATCGCATTATTACGATCCATATTTAGCGCAATACGTTCACCCTAAAAAAGAGTTTAAGGTAAAACTTAAAGATGCTGATAAGGATTTTGTGTTTGATGAAACCGAAGCCGATTTAAATAAATTTGATAAAATTATTGACGAGGTTGAACCAGGAGCTCTTAGGTTACCAGTGCTACTTAAAAAGTATATTAAACAAAACGCAAGGTTAATTGCTTTTAATGTGGATCCGTTGTTTAATAACTCGGTTGATGGCTTGATGTACATAAAAATTGCCGATTTACCTGAAAGCACAGTAAAACCTGTAATGGAAGAATTTCAGGCTGAATTAGAGCGTAAACTCACTGAAAACAATGGAGAAGCTTAAACACATTGTCTTAACAGGACTTTTGTTTTTAAGCTATTTTGCTGTTTGTTCCCAAACCATAAGCGGACTTGTTTTAGACCAAGCTACAAACCAACCTATAGAAAGTGCTGCTATATATTTTGACAACACTACAATTGGCACTTCTACTAATGATAAAGGTGAATTTAGTATTGAGTATCAAGAAGGAATTACCTCGCCTTTAGTTATTTCTTTTTTAGGTTATAAGAGAATGATTATAACCAATTATCAAGTTGGTAAGTTTTACAAAGTGTTGCTTCAAGAAGATATTGATGCTTTAGATGAGGTTGTGATTACTACAGATGATGGAATGCCAAAAGAACTAAAACTACAACAGTTTAGACAGCAATTTTTAGGGTTTTCTGATAATGCCAAATCGTGCACAATACTTAATGAAGAAGACCTTATTTTAAGATATAATAAGAAAACTCAAACCTTAAGCGCAAGTTCTAAAAAACCTATTTTAATTAAGAATGAAAAATTACAATATTTGGTGTCTTTTGAAATTAAGGATTTTGATATAAGTTATCATCATATCAACATTAAGCGAGACCGTTTTTTCATCAATTCAGTAATTTATACTGGTACATCTTTTTATAAAGAGTTGGAAGAATCCAATTCTAAAAAAACTACTAAATCTAGGAATAAAACTTATAAAGGTTCAGTGCTTCACTTTATGAGAGCGCTTTCTAAAAAACAACTTGAAGAAGAAGGTTATCAAATTTTTAGTGGTGGATTTAAAGTCAACCCTTATCGATACATCAATGTAAAACAAATAGATGGTAGCAAAGCTGTAGGAGTTAAACTATTGAATAAACTAAGCATTTTGTATGATAATGAACAGTCTGCAATGGAGTCGAGGGTTGACGAGTTTATTATAGACCAATATGGTAATCACTCTCCAATACATCAAGTGCTTTTTGGAGGTCATATGGGTAACCAACGTATTGGAGACTCTTTACCTTTCGATTTTATGTTATCTGAATAATTTTAATGCAAAAATTTGCTCACAAAACACATTTATCGTAATATTGCAATGAATAAATAAAACGATGGGTTTAACAAAGTCAGAAATATTTACAGATAAGCAGAACCAAATAGCACAATTAGCTAAGGCTTTTGGGCATCCTGCTCGTGTAGCTATTTTAGAATACCTATTTAAAACCAATAGCTGTGTTTGTGGTGACTTGGTAAACGAAATAGGTTTAGCGCAACCTACCATATCTCAACATTTAAAAGAACTAAAACAATTAGGTTTAATTAAAGGCACAATTGAAGGCACAAGTGTGTGTTACTGTATTGATACTAATAATTGGAGCCAAATGAAGCAATTACTTGCAGAGTTCTTAGATCAAGATATGGATGATGCATCTAATTGCTGCTAAAAAAATTTATCTCAATTAATCGTAATATCGCAATAAAACAATATTAAAATGAAACTTTCAGAATTAAAAACAAATTTAAAACCATTACAGCAGATTGCATTTCAACTGCCAAATGGTAGTTTAGTACCAAGTCATTTTCATGTGACTGAAGTAGGGCAAATTGATAAAAAATTTATCGATTGTGGAGGCACATTACGTAACGAGAGCGTTATAAGTTTACAGCTTTGGAGTGCAAATGATTATAATCACAGGCTGCATCCAGAAAAGTTAATCCATATTATAGAACTTTCTGAAGCTAAACTAGGCTTGGAAGATTTAGACATTGAAGTAGAATACCAAGGAGAGTCTATTCAAAAATATGGGTTACAGTTTGATGGTACCCACTTTTTATTAACCACAAAACAAACCGATTGTTTAGCAAAAGACAATTGTGGAATTCCTGTAAAAAAACCAAAACTAAAACTAGCCGATTTAAGTAACGAACCATGTTGCTCACCAGATGGTAATTGTTGCTAATACAATAATAACGTTTTAAAATTTAGTTATGTTTGAAAAACTAACCTCAGTAATTGAAAGTTTAACTACAAATTCAATTTCAGAAGACCGAAAAGAAACACTGCAACCACTTGTAGTGTTTATTCAAAGTAAAATTGATAATGGACAACCTGTTAATATTAATTTTATTTGTACCCATAATTCCCGAAGAAGTCATTTAGCACAAATTTGGTCGCAAGCTATAGCACAACATTTCAGTTTTCATACAGTAACATGCTATTCAGGAGGAACAGAAGTTACTGCATTGTTTCCTATGGTTGTAAACGTATTAGAGCAATCAGGTTTTGAAATTCAAAAATTATCTGAAGCAGAAAATCCTGTATATGCCATTAAATATGCTGAAAATGCGCAACCTATCATTGGCTTTTCTAAGCGTATGGATAATACTTTTAACCCAACTTCGGGTTTTGCAGCAATAATGACTTGCTCGCAAGCCGATGAAGGCTGTCCTTTTGTACCAGGAGCTGAGAAACGTATTCCTATTACTTTTGAAGATCCTAAAGCTTTTGATGGTACTCCAGAACAAGAAGCAAAATATAAAGAGCGTAGCTTGCAAATAGCAGCAGAGTTATTTTATGTGTTTTCTAATGTAAATCAATAATTATGAGTGCAAAAAAATCACTTAGCTTTTTAGATAAAAACTTGACCCTTTGGATTTTCTTAGCTATGGCATTAGGTGTTGCTTTAGGATACTTTGTGCCAACAATTCCTGAGCGTATAAATACTATGAGTAGTGGAGCTACTAACATTCCCATAGCTATTGGGTTGATTGTAATGATGTATCCTCCATTAGCAAAAGTTAACTATGCACTGTTACCAAAGGTGTTTAAAAATGTGAAGATTCTATCCATTTCTTTGGTACTCAATTGGATTATTGGTCCTGTATTAATGTTTGCCTTAGCCATTATCTTTTTACAAGACTATCCTGAATATATGGTTGGGTTAATACTAATTGGGCTAGCACGTTGTATTGCTATGGTTTTAGTTTGGAATGACCTTGCAGAAGGTAGTAGTGAGTATGGAGCAGGATTAGTAGCCTTAAATAGTATTTTTCAGGTGTTTGCCTATAGTTTTTATGCTTGGATATTTATAACTGTATTACCACCATATTTTGGATTTGAAGGAGCTATTGTAGACATATCAATAGCTACAATTGCTGAAAGTGTAGCAATTTATCTTGGTTTACCTTTTGTTTTAGGAATTTTAAGCAGATTAATTTTAGTAAAGTTCAAAGGAGAAGATTGGTATAACAATACATTTATCCCTAAAATTTCACCATTAACTTTAATCGCATTATTATTTACAATTATAGTCATGTTTTCTTTAAAAGGAGAACTGATTGTTGAAATTCCAATGGATGTTTTTATTATAGCTATTCCGTTGCTATTGTATTTTACTATAATGTTCATTATTGGCTTTTTTGTAACAAAAGCTATGGGAGCAGATTATAATAAAACCACAGCTGTGGCTTTTACAGCAGCAGGTAATAATTTTGAATTAGCAATTGCTGTTGCTATTGCAGTGTTTGGGTTAAATTCTGGTCAAGCATTTGCAGGTGTTATAGGTCCATTAGTTGAAGTTCCTGCATTAATACTATTAGTTAAAGTAGCCTTTTGGCTCAGAAAAAAATATTTTTAGAATAAAAAAGCCGCAAACAGTGTTTGCGGCTTTTTTGTTTTTTTAAGGTATGATTAAAACCAAGGTTTTTTACCCACTTGGTATGTGTTATAGAATTCTTCGTCAGATTTTGTAAGGTAAATAATACCTTCAATTAAACCTATAATTCCAGGAATCCAAACGATTAAAATACCAATACCTACACAAGATAGTATTGCTCCTAATAGCCAAACACCTAAAAGGATTCCTCCTTCTTTGTTGTAACCTAGAATAAATTTATGAACACCTAAGCCTCCAAAAATGATACCTAAAATACCAGCTAGTAGTTTTTTGTTATCTCCTGATGCTTTACCAAAAGCTTCTTTGGCTCCATCAGAAAATTCTTTTGCAGTTTCTTTTGCTTCGCTAGCAAATTCTTTTGCTTTTTCTTTAGCGTCATCAGCAATATCTTCTGCTTTGTCTGCTGCTTTTTTTGCACCATCTTTTGCGTCGTCTAACATATCGTTAAGGTCGTCGCTTAAATTTTTTTCATCTGACATTTGTAAATTTGTTTATATGGTTAGAAGTCTAAAGGTAACAAAAAAATATAATGGTTTACAAAAAAGCTTTATCAATAGGTTCCCAAAGTTCAATTTTGTTGCCATCGTTATCCATAATCCAACCAAATTTTCCGTAGCTGTATTCTTCCATTTCTCCAACAATGGTAACACCTTCGTCTTTTAATGTTTTTAGTAATTCTTCAAGATTTTCTACGCGATAATTAAACATGAAATCTTTTTTTGAAGGCTGATAATAGGCTGTGTCTTCAGCAAACGGACTCCATTGTGTTGAGCAATCGTTACCTTCTTTATCTTTCCACCAAAAGGTACAGCCATAATCATCGGTGTTAAACCCTAAATGCTTTTTGTACCAGTCTTTTGTTGCTTTTGGATCTTTTGTTTTAAAGAACAATCCGCCAATGCCTGTAACGCGTTTTTTCATTTTATTTCTTTTTAAGGTTGGTTTCGTATATGTCTATCCATTGATCTGGAGTTAGTTTTGTGCAGAGTTCAGCAATTAATTCCATTGGAATATCATTAATACGCTTAAAACGCACGCAACTTTTTCCCATATCTAGCTTGTACTTACTGTATTTTGGGTATTCATTTACAAACCAATCGTGTATTTCTGGTACAGCATAAATACCACTATGGTAAAGATTTATTGAATTTTTTTGTGAAGCAAAACTCATGAATGGTAATGGTTCTTCTGGTGTGCAATGATAACCATCAGGATATTTGCTATGTGGCACATAATAGCCTATCATACCATATTGAATACCTTCTTCAAAGCCTTTTGGTAAGTTGGCCTTAATGGTTTTGCGTAATGTTTTTAAAACATCTTGACGTTCTTCAGGAACTTGACTTATATAATCTTCGGGAGATGATGCTTTGTATTGCATAATAATTTATTTTTTTCGTTGTAAAATTAAAGCAGATATTAAAGATAGTACAAACCCAATTAACACAACGGTTACAAACATTAAGGCAGCCATAAATCCAGAGCCACCATAATCTTGCATTTGTTGTGTGAGTTCAGCTTTTTTAGCCTCTAGTTCTTCACCAGAGTAAGTGCTTTCATAAGTTTTTAAAGTGACTTCTAAATATTCTGAAGCAAAATCAGGATTAATTACGGTTGTATAAATGTAATCTACCATAGCAATTCCTAGTCCAGTTAAAGCTGAAATTAATAAGCCAATAACCAAAGCTTTTCCAAAACTTACAGCACCATTATTTACTTTGTCGCGATAGTGTTTTATCCCAAAAAATATAAATGATAATGATGCAATCATTGACGCATAACCAATAACTTCTTGAGCCGAATAGCTTAAGTTTTTACCAAAGGTTAATGCTAAAAAGAATAAAACAGCGGCAGTTATAAGTCCGTAGCCTCCATATTTTAGTACAGTTTTTTTCATGTTGTTAGTTAGTTTTAAGAGTTAAAAAAAGAGTTTAAATATGTTGATCAATTAATATGGTATTACCATCAGGATCGGTTACAACCAAACTTGCAGGTCCTGAAGTTGTTTCGTCTGCTTCACTTTGTAACGCTATGTTTTTACTTTTTAAATGCTGCTGAATTTGCCTAACATCAGTAAATGTATCTAATGTTTTTGCATTTTCGTCCCAACCAGGATTAAAGGTAAGTATGTTGTTTTCAAACATGCCTTGGAACAGTCCAACTAATGCATTTCCATTTTTCATAATGAGGTAGTTTTTTTCTAAATCACCAGCAAAAACGGTGAATCCTAAATTTTCATAAAATGCTTTTGAAACAGTAATGTCTTTTACGCTTAAACTAATTGAAAATGCGCCTAATTCCATAATTGTGTGGTATTGATTAATTATTGATACAAAACTATGAGAAGCCTTTAAAAATCTACTCATACTAAAGTACCAAACCGTTAGTACTTTGGTCTAAAATACATAATTTTATAGTATTTGAAGTTCTTTTGCAACTTGAAGTGCTTGCGTGCGTCTCTTGGCATTTAGTTTAACCAATAAGTTAGATACATGCGTTTTTATAGTGCTTTCTGATAGGAATAATGTCTCGGCAATTTCTTTGTTTGATAACCCTTGAGCAATATGTTGAAGCACTTCATATTCTCGCTCAGTAATATCTAGTTCCTTTATTTTATTGTGATCAATTTCGGTCGTATCAACAGTTTCTTTTTGAAGGCTTTTTTTGTTGAGGTAAATACCAACAATTAGGAAAACAATCGCAATAACAGCAATTACAATTTCTATGTTTACATTTCCAGATATGATAGCGTATTTGCTAACCTGAAAAAGTAGTAACAAGGCAAAAATTAAACCAGCAAAAACAGCTATTGTTTTCTTCATAGTTGAAAGTTAACAAAATCTAGCTTTAATTTTATCAACGATGGTTTGCGCTAGTTTTTCTTTGCTTTCAACTGTCCAACCAGCTACATGAGGTGTTAGTAATACATTTTCGGCTTGAATGATGTATTGAAATGCCTCTGGCATATCAGAAGAAAAAAGGCTTTCAAAAGAGGCTTTTTCATATTCTAAAACGTCTAATCCTGCACCTAAAATTTTACCACTTTTTAAAGCTGAAACCAAATCAGTAGTCACAACACTTTTTCCGCGTGCTGTATTAATGAGCCAAAACGGTTTTTGAAACCCGTTAATAAAATCAGCATTAACCATATTGAGCGTTAGTGGTGTTTGTGGTGTGTGTAAACTTAAAACATCTGCGTTTTTTTGTAAAGTTTCAAGCGATACTTGTTTGCAGTTATCGTCACCAACATTGGGTTTTATATCATAGCAAAGAACTTCAACATCAAACCCACGAAGTTTTTTAGCA
The DNA here is from genome assembly GCF_004328055.1 of Meridianimaribacter sp. CL38. NCBI lineage: Bacteria > Pseudomonadati > Bacteroidota > Flavobacteriia > Flavobacteriales > Flavobacteriaceae > Meridianimaribacter > Meridianimaribacter sp. CL38. The sequence goes on from NZ_QKWS01000005.1 coordinate 79,481, forward strand.
AAGGCTTTTCCCATGTTGCCATAACCAATAAGCCCAACGGTTTTACCATCTAGCTCAATACCTCTGTTGGCTTCACGTAACCATTGACCATGTCGTACTTCGTTATCAGCTTTATTGAGCTTGTTGAATAAGGAAAGCAACATTCCTAAAGCGTGTTCGCCAACAGCATTGCGGTTACCTTCTGGTGCTGAAATTAAATAAATGCCTTTACTTTCGGCATAATCACAATCTATGTTTTCTAAACCAGCACCAACACGACCTATAAACTTTAAGTTTGTGGCAGCATCAAGAAACTGCTTGTCTATAGTAAAACGACTTCTAATTACAATACCATCATACTCATGAATTATTGCTTCAACATCAGTTTTTGATGAGTTGTAATCTTCATGATTTGTATAGCCTAATGTATTAAGTTGATTAATGAGAAGCTCGTGATTGGTATCTAGATGTAGGACTTTCATAAGTTAAATCCCTAAAATAAGTTTAGCTATGGTAAAGTAAATTAAGATTCCAAAAATATCATTGCTGGTAGTGATAAAAGGTCCTGTTGCAATAGCAGGATCAATACCACGTTTGTCAAGGAATAATGGTACAAAAGTTCCTATTAAACCAGCTACTATGATTACTACAACTAACGAAATTGAAATAGCAAAAGCAGTTGCGGCATCTTGTTGGGTTGCCCAAACAAAAAGAAATAAGAAAATAGCCAAAATAACTCCATTAAGAGCTGCTAAAAGCATTTCTTTCATTAAACGACTGTTAATACTTCCTTTTATATCATCATTTGCTAAACCTTGTACAATAATTGCACTAGATTGAACACCTACATTACCAGCCATTGCTGCAATAAGTGGTGTGAAAAAGAATAGGATTGCATATTTTGAAAACGCTTCGTGAAAACCTTCCATAATTAAAAAGGCTCCAACACCACCAACAAGACCTAAAAATAACCAAGGTATACGTGCTCTGGTAAGTTTCCAAACGCTATCATCAGAGTCTACATCTTGAGAGATACCTGCTGCTAACTGATAATCTTTATCGGCTTCTTCTTTTAAAACGTCAACAATATCATCAATAGTAATTCTACCTAAAAGTGTTTGGTTGTCATCTACAACAGGAATCGCTTCCAAATCGTATTTTGCCATAACTCTTGCCACATCTTCAACATCGTCTTGCACATGAACCCAATCCACACTGCTGTTAGAGATATCGGCTATTTTTTGATCACTTTTAGCAACAATTAAATCTTTAAGTGAAAGTCTGCCAATAAGCTTGTCTTGTTTGTTTACAACGTATATTGAGTGTACTCTTGTAACCTCTTTGGCTTGTCCACGAATGCGACGTAAACACCCAGCAACGGTCCAAGTTTCATACACTTTTACAAGCTCTTTTGCCATGAGTCCACCAGCTGTATCTTCGTCATAAGCTAAAAGTTCTTCAATTTCGGCTTTATGCTCTTGGTCTTCAATGTTTGAAATTACTTCGGCTTGACGTTCTTCAGGAAGTTCGGCAATAATATCTGCTGCATCATCAGTATCCAACTCTTCAATTTCGTCGGCAATTTCTTTAGCAGAAAGATTACGGAGTATTTTTTCTCGATTGTCTTCATCGAGTTCCATTAACACATCCGAAGTGGTTTCAGAATCAAGAAGTTTTATAACATAAGTCGCATCTTCTAGATCTAGTTCGTCTAAAACTTCGGCAATATCAGCATAGTGAAACTCACTAAAAAGCGTGTTGAGTTCCTTATCGTTTTTCTCTTCGATAAGAACTTCTACTTGCTCGATGAGTTCATCTGTTAGTTCAAATTGTATGTGCTCTTTTTCCTCTTGCATAAAATTTCTTGTCGTTGCACACTGTTGAAGTGACAAATTGTGTTATTCTTGAGTGTCGTTTTCAATTAATTGCGTGAGAGTTATAAATTCTTCAACGCTTAACTGCTCAGGACGTTTGCCAAATATAACATTTGCTTTTAAATTATCTGACAAATTGAATGTTTTTAAACTGTTACGAAGTGTTTTTCGACGTTGTTGAAATCCTTGTTTTACGACTTTGAAAAATAAGGTTTCGTCACATGGTAAGGTGTAGTTTTCTTTTCTTGTTAATAAAAGTACACCTGAATCTACTTTTGGTGGTGGATTAAACACCGAAGGTGGAACTGTAAATAAATATTCGGCATTGTAAAATGCTTGTGTTAAAACAGATAAAATACCGTATACTTTACTACCTTCTTTAGAGCAAATACGTTGCGCAACTTCTTTTTGAAACATCCCTGAAAATTCAGGGATTTGGTCGCGCATTTCTAAGGTTTTGAATACAATTTGCGATGAAATATTGTAAGGGTAATTACCTATGATAGCAAAAGGCTGCTCGCCAAAAACTTGTGTGATATCGAACTTTAAAAAGTCTTGTTCTATAACTCTATCAGCAAGATTTAGGTAATTGGCTTTAAGGTATTCAACCGATTCGGTATCAATTTCAATAACGTGGGTTGTGATGTCTTTTTTGAGCAAATATTTAGTGAGTACACCCATTCCTGGACCAATCTCCAAAACGTGTTTATAGCCTTTAAGCGATAAACTATCAGCTATTTTTTCAGCAATAGATTCGTCGGTTAAAAAATGTTGTCCTAAATGTTTTTTTGCTTTTACTGACATAGTATTAATTAAAGCTTACTGAAAATTCGTCGATTACTTCTAATTCGGTTCTAAACGCTAGCATTTTATCTGCAAATCGTTTAAGTCCATCTTGACGTAAAGCATCAGCATGATTGTTGTAATAGTCTTCTAAATCGGTTCTTGATTTTGCACGATATTGAATGGAGTAGGTTGTGCCTCCCATTTCTTCTTCAATAAGTACTTTGGTTAGTTTAGCTTCAGTAAAATGACCTGTTGCCAAAACCAATGCAATGTGGTTTTTTATCCAATTGAGCCACTCTTCATGTATGCTTTTGTCAATATTAACGGTTACGTTGTATATTATCATGGTTGTTATTTTAATGGATTCCGAACTGGTTACGGAAAGACAAAACTTGTATTATAGTGTTTTTGCAAATAACAGGAGTTCTTCATCATCTTCAAAAGGTTTTACTCTTTTTTCATAAGATAAGCCTAATTTTTCTAATAGTTTAATTGAGTTTGTATTAGTAGGCAATGTGATTGCTGTTATTTTTTTTAGTTTGAATTGGTCTTTGGCAAGTTTTATAATTTCAGAAGACGCTTCAAACCCATAACCTTTACCTTCATAATTAGGAAGTAGCGAAAAACCAATATCTACATATTCTAACTCATCGCGTTTTACCAAACCACAAGTACCAATTGATTTTAGACTTTCATCTTTTAGTTGAATTTTATAAAACCCAAATCCGTGAGTGTCGTAACTTTTTAAGGTTCTTTCTTTTAAATAGTCTTCAGCTTGAGCAACAGTTCTCACATTTCGGTCACCAATATATTTTAACCAATGAGGGGAATTCATGAGTTCTAGTATAAAAGGAGCATCTTCTAAAGTAATTTTGGAGAGTTGTAGTCGGTTGGTTTGAGCTATAATCATTCTGAGCAAAATTTTCCATTTATTACCTGAATATCATCATTTGCAGATAAAGTAGATTTAAAAAAGAAACACTTGCCTTTGATTTCTTTTAGTTCGGTTAAAATGCCACCATTTTCGTTAATGAATTTTTGGTAATCATTTAACGTCATTTTTTCTGTATCATAAAAACTTCTATATGAACAATCGTCAATCCATTCAATAATCACATATATTGTTTGTTCAAATTCAGGGTCTGTAACAATCTCAACTTGAGAATTTCCATTTCGTATTATTTTATAAGAAACTAATGTTTCAGAATCACTAGGAACAAAGAAAGTACCTTCTTTAAAATCTTTACAAGTTAAATTTTGACTAAAAGAATTAATACTTAAAAACACTATAAATAAGAAACCAATTTTTTTCATTTATAATTTCAATTTATAGTATCACCACGTAGCATCCTGAAGTTTTTCCTGGCTTCAACAAAATAAATACTGTCTTGATGATTGAATATGATTTTTTCGTAAAGTGCTTTAGCTTCTTCGGGTTCGCCTAAAATGTTATTGTAAAGTTCAGCTAAAAAATAGTAAGCATCGTCAATTAAAATACTGTCACTAAAGTCTGTTATAATTTTTTGATAGTTAACCGTTGCTTTTTCATACTGTTTCTTTTTTTCGAAAAGTTGTGCTTGCATTAACAAAGCTTGACCTTCAATACTTTCACCTTCATGCTCTGTAAGAATCTTGTCTAAAAGTGTTATGGCTTCATCAGTTTTATTTTGAAATGCCATAAGGTCTGCTTTTGCATAAAGCTTTAACGCTACGTGTAAAGAATCTTCATATTTATTGTCAGAAATAAGTAGTTTTAAATCTAAAGCATCATTAGCAATAAGCTGTGATGTTGATGATTTTAAAATTTTAAGTTGCGATTCAGCCCAATCAAAATCACCTTTATAATAACTAGTTTTGGCAACTTTAAAACGTGCATCTTGCGAAATTGTACTGTTTTTTAAATTGGCTTGTATTTGAGAATAATAAATAAGTGCTTCATTAAATTTTTCTTGATACACCAAAACATCACCAAGTTTTAGCTTTACAGTAGCCTTTTGAAAATCAGAAACATTAAGGTTTAATGTTTCTTTTAAAAACTTACTAGCATCTTCAGGTTTGTGTAAGTGAAACGCCAAAAAATCGCCATATGCAATTTGTAAAGAAAGGGTTTGCTCATACCTGCCATATTGATTAAAAAGCGCTAGATACTTATCGTTTATCGTATTAAAATCTTTTTTAGTAGCATTTATGGTTTCTATCTCCAATAAAAATTGATGTGCTCTTAAAAGACTAGAAATATCTTGTGAATTTTCTAATACAAAATTGAATATTTCGGTTGCAGTACTGTATTGTTTTTCATCTAGAGTTGTAAGTGCAAGTTCAATAATTCGGTCTAGACTTTCAGGGTTTCTTCTATAAAGGGCTTTCTCTTGAGTAAAGGATTTGTTATACTCTTTTTCTTGAACAAATAACCAGCTCAGTAACTCATACCAATACACATCAGGATTGGTTTGCAGCTTTTTAAGTAATAACCGTTTTAAGAAAATGTTGTTTTCGTTTTCGCTGTTTTCTGAAACAAAATCGCTAAAAGCGCGCTTTGAGTTATTTAAAAAGCTAGGGTTGGTTTCTATATAATCTATATAGTTAGAAAACATTTGCTCCACATTACCTTGCTCACCATAAATTCGTGCCAGTTGAATGTTATAGTTTTGTTTAGGATTAAGTTCAGCACCTTTTTTATAGGCAGAAATGGCATAATCTAAAAGGGAATGATTTTCAAATTGTCTAGCAATACTACTTGTATAAATAGGTTTTTCATCGATTTTTAAAAGCGCATCGTTATAATATTTTTTTGCAATTTCTATACTGTCTTGTAGTTGATAGTTGTAACCCAATTCAACCATAAGGGTTGGAAAAGTACTTTTCTCTAAACGTTGGAGCAATAGGTTTTGAACTTCGGTATAGCGTTCTAGCTGTTGTAATGTTTCAACTATTTTGTAAAGGTAAGTTGTACTTGGTTTTTCAGTGTATAATTTTTGGTATTCAATAAGGGCTTTTTCAAATTCACCACGTTTAAAATAATCACTTGCCAACTGCTCACTTTGGGCAAGCATTAAAGTGCTAAACAGTATTAGGGCAAAAGTTAATATCCTCTTCATAAAGCTAATTTAAATAAACAACCTAAATACAGGTTTTGGTGCGCTTATTTCGATTATTTAGTAAATATAACAAATGCTAGCTTTGGATATTGTAAATGTTTTGATAAAAAAAATGCCTAAACGCAAGTTTAGGCATTACCAACCAAAATAAATGTGCTATTAACCATTATTTTAAAAAAATGATTCAGTTATTCTGCTCTGGCATTTTTTATTGTTAACCAAAGGTATATTCTAAAAGAAAATTTTACTGACCATAACGACCAGTGAAACCAGTATTATAATGCGTTTGATATTTTTCATAAGTAGGTTAGCTTTTAATACTTTACTAACATCAAAAAATTTTATGAAAAAACAAAAGAAAACGCTAAAAATTCGTTAAACAACGTCTTTTTTTAGCGTTTTATCGAAATTTGTAGAAAAAATACTACAGATTTTAGATTTTATCAAATCCAGTATAAGGAACTAGAACATCAGGGATTTTTATACCATCTTCAGTTTGGTAATTTTCTAAAATTCCTGCAAGTACTCTTGGTAGTGCCAATGAGCTTCCGTTTAAGGTATGTGCTAATTCATTTTTACCTTCAGAATTTTTAAAACGCAATTTTAAGCGGTTTGCTTGAAAGGTTTCAAAATTTGATACTGAAGAAATCTCTAACCAACGGTCTTGAGCAGTTGAGAATACTTCAAAATCGTAGGTTAATGCTGATGTAAATCCTAAGTCACCACCACATAAACGTAAAATTCTGTAAGGTAATTTCAGTTCTTTTAAAATGGTTTTTACATGCTCTACCATTTCGTCTAGAGCTGTATAAGAACGCTCAGGATGTTCAACACGTAAAATTTCAACTTTATCAAATTGATGTAGTCGATTTAACCCTCTAACGTGTGCGCCATAACTTCCTGCTTCACGACGAAAGCAAGGTGTGTAGCCTGTAATACCTATTGGTAAATCGCTTTCGTTAAGTAAGGTATCTCTAAATAAATTGGTTCCAGGAACTTCAGCAGTTGGAATTAAATATAAGTTGTCACCAGTAACGTGGTACATTTGACCTTCTTTATCTGGCAATTGTCCTGTTCCAAAACCAGAGGCTTCATTAACCAAATGTGGTAACTGGAACTCCGTATAACCTGCTTCGGTATTTTTATCTAAAAAGTAAGCAATAAGGGCACGTTGTAATCTTGCACCTTTGCCTTTATACACAGGAAATCCTGCTCCTGTAATTTTATTACCCAATTCAAAATCGATAATATCATACTTTTTAGCTAATTCCCAATGTGGTAATGCACCATCAACTAATTTTGGAATGTCACCTTCTCTATACACTTCTTCGTTATCCTCATCGGTATTTCCTTTAGGAACACTTTGGTGAGGTACGTTTGGAAGTTGGTATAAAAGCGCGTTTAGTGCATCAGCTTTATCATTAAGCTCTTGCTCTAATTGTTTAGTATCTTCTTTAAGTTGAGTTGTTTTTTCTTTTAAAGCATTGGCTTCTTGTGCTTTTCCAGCTTTAAACAAGTTCCCTATTTCTTTGGAGATACTATTAGATTCAGCTTTTAAGTTATCTAAAGTTGCTTGAAGATTTCTTCGGTCTTCATCTAAAGTAATAACATCGTTTATAGATTGTCCAGCATCAATATTACGTTTTGCTAAACGCTCAATAACCAACTCTTTGTTTTCTCTAATAAAAGGGACTTGTAACATAGTGTGAAAAATTTAAGCGACAAATTTAATGAATTGCCAAAACATTTAATTGAGTTTTGAAGGTAAAATCCACGAGCTGTGTTTAAAAACATCCCATTTTACATTGGCAAGGTCAATATTAGGATCTATAAGCTGTTGTCTTGGTCTTCCATTTACGCTTATGCTACAGTTTACAAAGACTTGCACGTCAAATCCTTTTTTTGCAAAATCTTGTTTTAAATGTTGTGCAAATTGCCAGATGACATCTGGTTTGGTGGTTGCACCTCGTTGTTGTTTTCGGGTTAAATAGTCGTTTAATTTAACAGGTAATACATTGTTAGTGTTTTTGTCAATGACTTTATAAGTGCAAAACCCACTTTTTGAGCGCAGCATCATTCGCCATGACAGTCTGTGACCTTCTTCGGTCCAAAGCACATTATCTTGAATAAAATGATGACGAATAGGTAATAGTACTTGAATAATAAAATACACTGAAAATAACCCTACATAAAATTGATTTCCTTTAGGGATGATAACTTCAGCTTCATTATAAAACGGTTTCTTTTTTAAGAATATATTTTGAATGGTTTTAGGCTCAAAAAAGAATAAAATAAAGGCTAAAGATAAATATGGAAATATACCTACATGAAAAATGAATGAATTGAACAGATGAAAGAAAATAGAAATGATAAACGCAAATTTTCTTGTTCTTTTCCATAGTAACAACGGAATGATAAGTCCGTCAAACAAAATGCCTCCATAAGCCAGCATATAGTGTAACCACTTGTATTGTAAAATATCACCAACTAAAACAAAATGTTGTTTGGCTTTCATCATGAGTTCAATAGTAGTGGTGTTTAACCAATCAGGATATATCTTGGCAATTGAGGCGTATGTGTATACAATAAAGAGCTGAATAACAAATACATATTTGCACCACTGTGGCATTGAGCCTCTTTTTAATTTTGGGGTTTGTTTGGCATCAACCGAAAGGTAAGTGTGCGCAGGTTGAAACACCATTATGGCACTCAATAACATTAATAAGTAGTAGTGATTGTTATAAGACGATTTTTGCATAAAGTAAGTGGCAGACCACATGATGGTAAATGCAAACATGCTCCATCTGTATTTATAACCTATCATTACAAAAAGGCCAAATATTCCCATAATAGCATAATAGAGATACATCCAGTTTCCTGGTAAAGGCTGTAACCATTCAAACCCTATAAATGTAAAAGTGAATTCGGGTTCAATAAGCGTTCGTTTTACCCAACCAGTAAAGATGGCTCCAACACTTTCTAAGAAAATAAGTAGTCCAAAAATAATTCGGAATATAATTAATGCACTGTTGTCAATATGTTTAAATAAAAACCTGTTCATCTAGTTAAATAAAGTTAATGCTTTTTCTTTGTCTTTGTTGAGTTGTTCTTTAAGTAATTCAACCGAATCAAATTTTTGCTCGTCTCTAAGTCTGTCAATTAATTCCACTTGTATTGAAGTGTCATAAATATCTTCATTAAAATTGAAAAAGTGTACTTCAATAGATTGCGTTTTTCCATTAACAGTAGGATTGGTTCCAATATTCATCATCCCATAAACTGTAGTGTTGTTAATATTAGATTGCACTACATAAGCACCATTTTTTGGGATGAGTTTATAATCTTCAGGTATTTTAACATTAGCAGTAGGAAATCCTATTTTACTACCAATTTGTTTTCCTTTTACAACGTTACCTGATAAAAAGTAATTGTAACCTAAATACGTATTTGCGGTTTTAACATCACCATTATTTAAGGCATTTCTAATTTTAGTTGAACTAATAGCAACATCTTCAATGTCTTTAACAGAAATTTCTTCTACTTCAAAATCAAATTGAGCACCATAACCTTTTAGGTCTTCAATGTTTGCGCTTCTATTTCTTCCAAACCTATGGTCGTAACCAATGATAACGTGTTTAACGTTTAATTCATCAACTAAAATATGCTTTACATAATCGTTAGCTGATAGTCTAGAAAAATCTTGAGTAAACTTTTTTATAATAAGATTATCAATACCAATTTGAGACAAAATAGTTTTGCGCTCATCAATAGTATTCAACAATTTAATATCAGCATGAGTTTGCAATACCATTCTAGGATGCGGAAAGAATGTTAGCAATGAAGATTCTAGGTTTTTTTCTTTTGCAACAGTTATTAACCTATTAATTATTTTTTGATGTCCTAAATGGACACCATCAAAAGTACCAATAGTAAGTACTGATGGCGCTTTAGAATAGGAAGTTAGGGAATTATATATTTTCAAAAGATTTTTTTGTAAAAATAGCTAATAAGCATTGAAATAAAAAGGAAGGCTTAAAAGGTAATAACTTCACAAATATTAGAGTTTATTTATGTTAAAAAATCACATTTTGTTAAAGAAAACTTAATATAACAATTGATTTTGATTAAATTTGGAGGATGTTTATAGATATTATCCTTTTTTAATTAATACAATTTATATGAAAATGAACTTTACTATTAAATCCCTTTTTGCAATGCTTATGCTAATATGCGTTGCTAATAGCTACTCTCAACAAAGGACTTGTGGAGTGGATGAGTATATGGAAGAAATGCTCAAAAACCCTGAGTTAGCTAAAAAATATGAAGAAAATCAAAAGAAATTTCAAGCAGAGCTTGCTAGAAGAGCTAATGGAGACTATAGTGCTAGAGGAGCTTCAATAGTTATACCTGTAGCTGTTCACTTTCCAACAGGAAATGAGGCAGATAGAGACTGTCTTGTTGCATTGGCTCAAAGTCAGGTAGATGTTTTAAATGCTGACTATACAGCAATGAATGCTGACATTTCTAATTGGACTGCAGCAAGTCCGTTTTATCCAGGATTACAACCTGGAGTGGCAAATATTTCTTTTTGTTTAGCAGTTTCCGATCACCCTGTTGGAGTTGACCCAGAATTACTTGAAGGAGAGCCAGCTGTTACTATTGGTTATAACTTTGCAAATGGTTCTGGATTTCCAGAGTTAGACTCTAATTGGGCTGGATATATGAATTTTCTGATCAAACCATTAGATGGTACAACTCTTGGGTATTCACCATTAGGAGGTAGTATTGAAAATGGAGGAGCTGTTGTAATGAATCTTAGTACTTTTGGAACTGGATCTGGTTGTCCTGGTTCTGGAATTGTACCTGGAGCACCTTTTAATCTTGGTAGAACAGTGACGCATGAGTTAGGGCATTTTTATAATCTAAATCATACATTTGCGGACTTTACATGTACAGGTGATGATGGGCTTGCCGATACGCCAAATATTGACACAGAATCTTATAACTGTCCACCAGCTGGATCAGTGAATGCTTGTACACCAGGTCAATATTCATTAACGATGAATTATATGGATTATGTTAACGATGCTTGTATGTATATGTTTACACCAGATCAAATGAATGTTGTTGATGCATATGTTTCAAGTGTTTTAGCATCTCAAATAAAACCAGGAGTTTGTGAGCCAGCTACACCAGGTTTTAATTTAGCAACAACAGATAATGAAATATTCAGTTGTCCAAATACAGACACAGAAGCTGTATTTACGTTTAATTATTCAACAATTTTAGATTTTAATGAGACTACAACTTTTTCTGCTTCTGGCGTTCCTGCTGGAGCAAGTGTAGCCTTTAGTCCAACGTCATTAAATAGTAATGGAAGTTTTACTATGACTATTGGTAACTTAGGAATGACTGCTCAAGGAGATTATACAATAACTGTTACGGGAACTTCTAGTTCAGTAACTAAGAGTTTTGACGTTGTTTTAAATAATAATTGTACAGAAATACAGTGTAATACATATGAGTCAGCTCCAAACTTGAATTTAACAATAACAGATGGTGCTGGTGGTTCGGCTGGTCAACCAATTTTAGAGCATGTAATTAATATTCCTGATTCAGGATTAATAGAAAGTATGACAGTGAATGTTAATGTTTCTCATACTTATGTTTCTGATGTAAGAGCTGTTTTACTTCACCCTAATCAAACAGATTTTATCTATCTATGGAATTTAAACTGTGGTAATAACGATGACTTTGATGTGACTTTTGACGATGAAGCTAGTGCTATTACTTGTGGTTCTCCTACTGTAGGAACTTTTCAGCCTGCTCAAGCATTAAGTGCTTTTTCTGGGTTAGAATCTCAAGGAGATTGGACATTGATTATGTTAGACTATTTTGCAGGAGATGAGGGCACATTAAATAATTGGTCAATTGAAATTTGTTCAGAACAACAACTTAGCGTAGATGAGTTTTCAGCTAATGAGTTCTCAATTTTCCCTAATCCAAACAATGGTGAGTTTACTATCAAATTAAACTCAAACTCAGGAAACAACATCGCTGTTGATGTTTTTGATATTAGAGGAAGAAAAATATTTAACAACTCTTATTCTAGAAATAATTCAGATTTCTCTCAATCTATTAAGCTTAATAGTGTAGAGGCAGGTATGTACTTAGTAACCGTAAGTGATGGAGCTAAGAAAATAACTAAAAAGATTATTGTAGAATAATAATTTTTAAAATTTATAAAAAGAGAGACACTAACGTCTCTCTTTTTGTTTAATACCTTTACGTAAATAAAAATTTTTTCAATATTATGAGAATTAAATTACTTTCCATCAAAGCCCTTTTCTTCTTATTGTTACCATTAATGTTGTCTGCTCAAAATAACGAGTGGCAGCGATTAAAAGAAGTTAGAAAAGTAGAAGACGTCAGTCTCGAAAATTTAGACAAAGATAATTTTAGCATTTTTCAGCTAGATATAGAATCTTTAAAATCAAAACTTGTTGATGCACCATTAAGAAGTGAATACAGTGGGACATCAAACACAGTGGTTTATTTTCCTGATGTTTTAGGTAATTTGCAACAATTTAGAATTGTTGAAACAGCAATCTTTTCTTCACAAGATAATGCTGGTCTTCATAAAAATATAAAAACTTATTTGGGTTCTAGGCTTGATAATTCAGGAACTCGAATTCGTTTTAGTGTTACACCTTTAGGCTTTAATGCAATGGTTTCTGAACCAGGAAAGGAAACTTACTTTATTCAACCAGTAACTAAGGTTTCTAACGGACAATACCTTGTATATAACAGAAGTGCAAGAAATGAAACAACTGTTAATAATGCATTTGAATGTTTAACAGAAGACCTTCATTTATCTTCTAGAGAGACTATGAATACATTGTTAGCAAGAGATGCTAATGACCAGTTATTAAGAACTTTTAGAATAGCTGTTTCAGTTACTCAAGAGTATACTAGCTTTTGGGATGATGGAAATGACGCCAATGGTATTGATAGAGAAGATGCATTAGCTCAAATGGTATCAACTTTAAATAGAACTAATGAAGTGTTTGAAGTAGATATGGCTATTACATTTCTATTGGTTGATACTGTAGATGATCCTGCATTAGATCTTATTTATTCACCTACTTTCCCTGACCCTTATGGTAGTGACTTAAATGGAGGTTTACAAACAAATTTAACAGCAACAGTTGGTGAGTCTGATTATGATATAGGTCACTTATTAGATTATGGTGGAAATAATGGTAATGCAGGTTGTATTGGCTGTGTTTGTGAAAGTGGAAAAGGTAGTGGGTTTTCTTCGCATTCGTTTTTAGATAATGATGGAGGTCCATACATGTCTGATTTTTTTGACATTGACTATGTACCACATGAAATTGGTCATCAAATGGGAGCTAACCATACTTTTTCTTATGGATCTGAAGGTACAGGAGTAAATGCCGAACCAGGAAGTGGTACAACAATTATGGGTTACGCTGGTATAACAGGAGCTAATGATGTTCAGGATCATAGCGACCCTTACTTCCATTATTTTTCAATTAATCAAATTTTGACTAATGTTTCGTCTGCTCCAAATAATTGTGCAGTAACAACAAACATTACTAATAATCCACCTGTAGCTAATGCAGGAACTAATTATACAATTCCTCAAGGAACAGCATTTATTTTAAAAGGAAGTGCTACTGACCCTGATGGAGGAGATATATTAACCTATACTTGGGAGCAAATTGATAATGGTGTAACCACATCAAGCAATTTTGGACCTACTAAAACTACTGGAGCACTTTGGAGATCAAGACCTCCTAGTACATCTCCTAATCGTTATATGCCAATTCTTCAAAGAGTTTTAGACGGAGAACTTACCGAGAGCAACCCTGTTGAATCTATAGATAATACAACTTGGGAAACTGTTTCTACTGTAGGAAGAAACTTAAACTTTGCTTTAACTGTTAGAGACCGACAAGAAACTGGAGGAGTTGGGCAGACACCTCAAACAAGTTACGATACCATGACAGTTACAGTTGATGGAAGTTCAGGGCCTTTTACAGTTACATCTCAAGATTCAAATGTTACTTGGGATGCTGGTTCAACTCAAACTGTTACCTGGAATGTTGCAGGAACTGATGCAGGTTCTGTAAATACACCAACAGTAAATATTTTATTATCTGTTGATGGTGGGCAAACGTTTCCTTATACTTTAGCTTCTGATGTGCCAAATGATGGATCACATGATATTACTGTTCCTTTAACAGGAGGAGATACTTCAACTGCAAGAGTAATTGTTGAAGGAAACAATAATATATTTTATGCAGTAAACTCATCAGAGTTTAGTATTCAGGAGTCAGAGTTTGTTATAACGGTTGATGAGGTTTCGTTAGATGTTTGCCAACCGAATGATGCAGTATATTCTTTTACTTACAATACATTTTTAGGGTTTAGTGATACAACAAACTTTAGTGTTACAGGGCTACCTGCTGGTGCAAGTGCAACGATAAACCCAACTTCAGCTATTGCTGACGGAACCACAGGTACAATTACTATTAGTGGTACAGGGTCTCTTGCAACAGGAAATTATCCTTTTACACTTGAAGGAGTTTCAGGAGCTATAACTCAAACTGTAAATTTAGAAATGAATGTCTATAGTGCTACAGTAGCGCCTGCAATACTTACATCACCTTCTGATGGTGCAACAGGTGTAAGTTTAGAAGCAGATTTGATGTGGAATGGAAGTGACAATGCACAAGAATATTTTGTTGAGGTTTCTACCGAAGCAAATTTTGCATCAATAACTGAAAGTGCTACAGTACAAGGCACATCTTATACAGTAAGTAATCTGTCAACTAACACACTGTATTATTGGAGAGTTACAGCATCTAATTTATGTGGAACAGCAAATTCATCGGCTGTGTTTAGTTTTACAACTGCTAATATTGAATGTAACTTTTATAGTGCAACCGATTTACCTATAGATATTCTTGAAACAGGTAATGGAACGGATAATTACACATCAATCATTAACGTAGCAAACGACGCTCCAATTACTGATGTTAACGTAACCATCAATATTCAACACGACTGGAATAATGATTTAGATATATTTTTAATAAGCCCATCAGGAACAACTGTTGAACTTTCAACAGATAATGGTGCAGATGGAGATAATGATTATGTTGATACAGTTTTTGATCAAGAAGCATCTACACCAATAACAAGTGGAACATCACCATTTACTGGAACGTTTATTCCAGAGGGAGATTTATCTACACTTTATGGTGAAATGTCTGGAGGAGATTGGACCTTATCAGTAGATGATGATTTTGGTCTTTTTGATGGAGGTCAAATTACTGAGTTTACTCTAGAGCTTTGTACAGAAGGCTCGTTATCAATTGATGAGTTTACTACAAGTGAATTTACAATTTTCCCTAATCCTAATCAAGGAGAGTTTACAGTGAAGTTAAATTCAAATTCAGGAAGAGATATTACAATTGGTGTTTATGATGTTAGAGGTAGAAGAATTTTTAATAACTCTTATGTTAACGCTTCTGATTTTACACAAACTATTAGGTTAAATAGTGTAGAAGCAGGTATGTATTTAGTTACCGTAAGTGATGGTGTAAATAAAACCACTAAAAAGATTATTGTAGAGTAGTCGTTTTTTAGTTTGAAATAAAAAAAAGAGGAGCTGTAAGCTCCTCTTTTTATTTTCCGTTAAAAGTATTCATAGTATTGTTTACACCTGCTGTAGCAAATGATTTTATAATCTCAACCGATTTTTCTAAGCGTTCTTTTAGTTGAGTCGATTCTTCTTCTGTCCATTCTCCTAAAACATAATCTACTTGCTTGCCTTTGCTAAAACTATCGCTTATTCCAAATCTAAACCTGTTGTATTTGGTGGTTTGTAATTTGTTTTGAGTGTCCTTTAATCCGTTATGGCCACCATCACTACCTTTTGTTTTAAGACGTAGTGTTCCAAAAGGAAGGTTTAAATCATCAGTAATAACTAATAAATTTTCAAGAGGAATTTTTTCCTTGGTCATCCAGTATAGTATGGCTTTTCCGCTTAAATTCATGTAGGTATTAGGCTTTAATAATAGTAACTGTCTGCCCTTAATTTTATAAGTGCATAAATCACCTAATTTTTGAGTTTCAAAAGTAAGCGACTCGTTTTCCGCTAAAAAATCTAAAATCTTAAACCCAATGTTATGGCGTGTGTTTTCATACTCGCTACCAATATTTCCTAATCCAACTATTAAAAATTTCTTCATTACTTGTTCTTCTTCGTTAAAGGAAGTTTGTTTTTTCTTAAATATGTTAAACAGAAATTTACACATTTTTATCAATTTCTGTAAAAGTAAAAAAGCATCCTGAGTTATCAGAATGCTTTTTATAATTTAAACTATTAAGTTTTTTAAGCTTCAGCAGGAGCTTCTCCTTCTGCTGCTGGTGCTTCAGCTCCTTCTTCTAGTTCATCTTCGTCTTCATCATCAGTCATAACTGATGCTCTTGCACGTTTAACTTGACAAACAACAGTGTTGTCTGGGTGCATGATTGTAAAGTCATCACTAGCTAATGCAGTTACATATAATTTACCACCAATCTTTAAAGGTGTAATATCAGCCTCTAAAAAGTCTGGTAAATTTGCTGGTAAAGCTTTTACTTTTAACTTACGATTATTCTTTCTAAGAACACCACCATTTAATACACCTCTAGAAGTTCCTATAATGTGAACAGGAATTTCCATAGTAATTGGCTTGTCTGGGAATAACTGGTAAAAATCTATGTGTAAGATTTTATCTGTTACTGGGTGAAACTGGATGTCTTGTAATACAGCATCGAAAGTGTCACCATTGTCTAAAGCAATCACAACTGTATGCGCGTTAGGCGTATAAACCAGTTTTGAGAATGCTAATTCATCTGCAGAGAAATGCACTGGTTTATCTCCTCCGTATAATACGCAAGGAACCTGACCAGCATTACGTAAGGCTTTTGTTGCTTTTTTGCCCACGCTTTCTCTTTGAGATCCGTTGATTGTAATTGATTTCATAATTGTTTATTTATATTACTTATTTGTGTTATGGAAACTTCGTTGATTAAAAATCAACTTGTTTTCATTATTTATATAATTATTAAAAATTACATTACAAATTTTGAACTAATTGATTTGTTGTAATGTACATTTTGCATTACATCAGCAAAAAGTTCAGCACAGCTTAAAATTCTAACTTTTTCACAAGCTTGTTTAGAAGGGATTGAATCGGTAACAATTAATTCTTCTAACTTAGAATTTTCTATTTTTTCATAAGCACTTCCAGATAGAATTGGGTGTGTACAAATAGCTCTTACACTTTTTGCGCCTCTTTCCATCATCAAGTCAGCTGCTTTTGTTAGCGTTCCTGCTGTATCTACCATATCGTCTACAAGAACAACATTTTTACCAGTAACGTCTCCAATTAATTCCATGTGCGAAATGACATTGGCCTTAGCACGTTGTTTGTAACAGATAACCACATCACTTTCTAAAGCTTTAGAATAAGCATAAGCTCTTTTTGAACCTCCCATGTCAGGAGATGCAATGGTTAGGTTATCTAGATTTAAGCTTTTTAGATATGGTAAAAATATTGTAGATGCAAATAAATGATCTACAGGTTTTTCAAAGAATCCTTGGATTTGATCAGCATGCAAGTCCATAGTAATAATACGTGTTGCACCAGCAGCTTCTAACATTTTTGCTACTAATTTTGCAGCAATAGGAACTCTAGGTTTGTCTTTTCTGTCTTGTCTTGCCCAACCAAAGTAAGGTAAAACAGCAGTAATGTGTCTTGCAGATGCACGTTTTGCTGCATCTATCATTAACAACATTTCCATTAAATTTTCAGGACCAGGATGTGTAGATCCGATAATGAAAATTCGGGTTCCTCTTATTGATTCTTCGTATGATGGTTGAAACTCACCATCGCTGTAAGTTGATGTAATAACATTACCTAATTTCACTCCAAAATTAGCTGCAATTTTCTCAGCAAGTTCTTTACTTTGAGTACATCCAAAAATCTTTGCTTCTGTGCTTACATTTGGCATTTGTAAAATATTGTTTTGTAACGTATTAAATCGCCTTTGTTAAATGAGGTGCAAATTTAGGAATTTATTTGAACTGAAAAAGCATAAAACCCACTATTTTTGATTGTTGGTATAGAATTATTTTATAGTTTTGCAATCCAAATTTGCTCAAGTGGCGGAATTGGTAGACGCGCTGGATTCAAAATCCAGTTTCTTCGGAAGTGTGGGTTCGATTCCCACCTTGAGTACTTTTAAAACCTCAACTATTTAATTATGAATATGTTGAGGTTTTTTGTTTTCATTATTTGTACGATTGACTTCGTTTTTCACCAAAATCCTTATAAAATCCTGCTGCTTTTTCAAGCTTTAGTTTCATTCTATCTCTAAGACGTTTGGGTTTAATAACTTCAATAGAATCACCAAACCCTAAAATTAAGCGTTCAAGTTCAAAGTTAATCTGAACAAAAATATTAAAAATGACACCATCTTCTGTTTTCTTTATTATTCTTTGGGAACGATGGAAGGGTTTCGTGATTACATAAGGTGCATTTTTTTTATCAACCCAAAGTTGGATACGTTCTGCTCTATTATTAGAAACTGTTACACCAATAACATCTCTATAATATTCATCTCCATTGAAATTATTATTTTTATATGTAATAGAAGTGTCGTAATCAATACATAAAATTCTATCTAAAGCAAAAGTAACTATAGGTTTTTTAGCCTCTTTCCCAGGTCTTCCTATTAAAAACCAACGGTTGTTAAACTCCTTTAATATGTAGGGGTGAAAAATGACTTCAGAAGCTTCCCTTGCCTTGAATGACTGATATTTTATTTTCAAAACCATTCTCTTAATAATAGACTGATACAAAACATCCAAATGTTCTAAACCTTTTAACTTTTCATTTTTATCCAAATGAATGATGGCTGATTGGTCTGTCTTTTCCGTATATACTTTGTCTTCTAATCGTTGAATGATACCTCCTAATTCAGAAAATAAAGAGAAATCTTTAAACTGTTTTAGCATTTCTACAGTTTCAGAAAGCACATTCATGTCATTCTCATTCAAAGGAATATTAGTTATAGAGTAGTCCTCATCTTCGTATTTGTAAAACTTCTTGTTATAAACAACTATAGGTGCATTGTAACCTAATTTATCGCTACGCATCATTTGAATATCTAACTGAATTGTTCGTTTGCTAACATTTATTGCTCTTCCTTCATATTCATATAATGCATCAGAACAGGCGTTTATTAAATTATCTAGAGTCCATTGCCTAAAATTGTTTTGAAGACATTTGTCAATAGTCTTATAGCGTATTAGAGCATTTTTGTTTAAAGCCACAGAGGAAATTTTAATGAAAAATAAGAAATAAATTTATCTACGCAAAAAGATTGCGCATATAGATAAAATATTTGTATCGGAATCATGAATAAGTCTTTTGAAAGACTTTAAAGTAGTGCTCCGTTAGACAGGGAAGCTAACGGAGCTTAAAATTAATTTAAGATGAAAAACACAAACAAGATAACAGGATACGATTTAATTAACTTAGGATTTAGGTCAGGAAAATGGTTTAAAGAAGCTTTAGACCATATTAACGAAAATGAATTGGAAGGTGATGCTTTAAGTAACTACCTAGAGCAATTTAAATCCCCTGACCCTATTGCATTGCATGTAGAAAGCATTCCATTTTCAATTAACATTAAAGCTGAAAATGAATTAGAAGTAACTAATGTGAATTCTGTTGTTGAAACTATGGAAGAGCTTATGAAAACGCCTACTCTGGTTGATGGAGCAATTATGCCAGATGCTTGCCCAACAGGACCAAAAGGGACAATTCCAGTGGGTGGTGTTGTGGTAGCAAAAAACGCTATTCATCCGGGAATGCATAGCGCAGATATTTGTTGTTCGGTGATGTTGACAGATTTTGGAAAAGCAGACCCAAAAGATGTTTTAGATGCAGCTCATAGTATAACTCATTTTGGTGCAGGTGGACGTTCTAGAGAAAGCCAGTTTAGATTTCCTATGGATTTGTTAGCTGAGATAGAAGCGAACTATTTTTTAAATGACCAAAAATGTATTTCATCTGCAAGGTCTCATTTAGGAACACAAGGTGATGGAAATCACTTTTTATTCGTTGGTAAATCTAAAAAGACAGGTAACACTATGATGGTAACGCATCATGGTAGTAGAGGATTTGGAGCTAACTTATATTCCAAAGGGATGAAAGTTGCTGAGAAATTCAGAAGAGAATTGTCTCCAGACACCTTAAAACAAAATGCATGGATTCCTTTTGAAACAGAAGAAGGAAAACAATACTGGGAAGCTTTGCAGATTATTAGAAAATGGACAAAGAAAAACCACGTGGTTTTGCACGATGCTACTTTAGAAAAATTAGGAATTGATAAAGAAAACAGGTTTTGGAATGAGCATAATTTTGTGTTCAAAGATGGTGATTTGTTTTACCATGCTAAAGGTGCAACGCCTTTAGATAAAAAGTTTATGCCAGATATTACAGGACCAAGATTGATTCCGTTAAATATGTCTGAACCTGTTTTGATTGTTGAAGGAGAAACAACAAACTCTAATTTAGGTTTTGCACCACACGGAGCAGGTAGAAATGTGAGTAGAACACAACATAGAAAGAGTAAAACAGGAACGTTTCAAGAGATATTTAATGAAGAAACGCAAGGATTGGACGTTAGGTTTTTCTCTGAAGAAATTGATATTACAGAATTACCAAGTGCCTATAAAAATGCAGAAACCGTAAGGAATCAAATGGATGAATTTGGTTTAGGAAAAGTAATAGATGAAGTGATGCCTTATGGATGTATCATGGCAGGTGATTGGAAGAAAAATGCGCCTTGGAAAAAAAGAAGAAATAAAAAAAGATGACAAATAATATTATTCATACAATCATTAATCAATTGAAAGAAGGAAATTCTAAAGAGAAAGCTTATTTAGGCTTTTTTCAATATGGAAGAGATATAGATGAAAGTTGTATAAAAGCAAATAAAGAGGGGTTATTGCTCTATGCGTCCTATCTTCTTGAAGCCGGATTAGAGATAAACAAAAGAAGTTTTGATAAAAACAAAATTGAAACATTTGCACTATCTCCAGATTTTATTTCAGAAAATACGGATTTTGATTTCCATTATATAGAGCTATTGAATAAACCTAGATTAGAAATTGAATCTATTTCAGAGTATAAAGAGAGTTGGAAAGATAAATTAGTTGGGTATGTTATAGGAGGGTTCTTGATTTCTTTAATCGTATTAATAATCATTGGTTTTATAACCATTTTAAAATGGATTTTTTAGAAAAGCTTTAACAGAAATGTTGAAGCTTTTTTGTATTACAACTTTTTTATAACATGAGTTACAATTCCCCAAATTTGAAAATCGTTATCATTGGTTACTAATAATGGCTCGTAAGCAGGGTTTTCTGGTTGAAGGTAAACCCCTTCTTTAGTCACTCTCAAACGTTTTACAGTAAATTCGCCATCAATAAAACATACTGCAATTTTATTGTGTTGCGGTTCTAAACTTTTGTCTACAACCAGTAAATCACCATCATCCAATCCTGCACCAATCATGGATTGACCACTTACTCTAGCATAAAATGTAGCTTCTTTGTTTTTAACTAAAGTCTTGTCTAAACTTATTTTAAATTCTTTAAAATCATCAGCAGGTGATGGAAATCCAGCAGAAATACCTGTTTGCGCAAGCACAACTTCTAAATCGTGAGAATCATCAGGAGAGTAGAACTCTAATGCGTTTTTTGGTGTTAAGAATTTTAATGACATTTTACAGTAAGTATTTCGTTAATATTTGTGGTGTATCTTGGAGATAATCGTTCTTGACGCATTTTCCAGGTGCGTTTTAAATCTTGATTACCTATTTTTATTTTGTAGGTTTCATATTTTTGGTTTAATACATCAATAGAGTGCATTAATGAAGAATGTTTTGGGTTTTCATGAATAAATAAATCTAGTTGATGATTGTCAGTTGGTACCAAGCCAGTAACAATAACGCCAGCGCGCTTGTACTTAATTCCAGATTTATAAATTTCAGAAACTGCTTTTACAGCACATTGGCTAATAGTTAACGAGGAATCGGTTGGGTAGGGTAAAGCAACCATTTTGCTCGCTTTATGTTGTGGTAGTTCTTTTTTGTGTCTGTCGCTACTAAGCAATACTATTATTGCATGACAACGCGATTTTTGCTTTCGGAGTTTTTCAGCACAACTAGTAGCAAATGTAGAAATACGCTCTTTTATGTTTTCTAGGTCTGAATAGGTGTATTCAAAACTTCGGGTTGTAGCAATAGAGCGTTTAGGTTCTTTGTATTCTAAAGGTATTTTAGAGATGCCTTCTAAATCTTTTTTTAATCGCCATTCAGTAATTGAAAAATTAGATTTAACCCATTCATCTGAAAGTTGAGTGAAATCAAAAGCGGTATGACATTCCTTCGCTTTTAATCGTTTTTGTAGCCTGTAACCAATTCCCCAAACATCTTCAATTTTTAGCCATTTTAAGGCTTTAATGCGTTTTTCTTCAGAGTCAATAACATAAACGCCTTTGGTTTGCTTAGGAAATTTTCGTGCTATTTTATTGGCTACTTTAGAAAGTGCTTTTGTAGGTGCAATACCAACACAGGTAGGAATTCCTGTCCATTTTAATATGCGCAGCCTAATGTCATTTCCGTAGGAATTAAAGTTATAGTTTTCAAACCCTTTAAATTGCAAAAAAGCTTCGTCTATACTATACACTTCTACATCTGGAGTAAATTGTTCTAATATCTTCATAACACGACTACTCATGTCGCCATACAATGGATAGTTTGAAGAAAATACATGAATATTGTTTGCCTTAAAAAACGCATCATATTTAAACGCAGGAGCTCCCATGGGTAAACCCAACGCTTTGGCTTCATCACTACGCGATATTACACAGCCATCATTGTTTGATAATATTGCAACAGGCTTATGGTTTAATTGAGGTTGGAATACGCGTTCGCAAGAGGCATAAAAATTATTACAATCTACAAGTGCAAACATGTGTATAAAATTAATGCAAATGGCTTTATAATTATAATTTTTTGTGGGTCAGTTATGTTAAAATTTGTTTTGCAAATACGTTATTAATTGTAACTTTGAATTAACCCAAATACAATAAACGATGCTTGACGATTTTTTGTCCAACTTACAACATGGAATTTACCATATCCTAAACGTAAATGCCTACGAACACATTGTTTTTTTAATTGTGTTAGCAGTGCCTTATTTGTTTAAGGACTGGAAACGTATACTACTTTTAATAACAGTTTTTACTTTAGGTCATACCGTTTCTTTGCTGTTGGCTACTTACAATGTAATTAGCGTTAACAGTAGTTTGGTTGGTTTTTTAATACCACTTATAATACTTGTTGTAGCGCTTTATAATGTATTTACAGCAGGTAAAAAAGCGCATAACGAAAAGGTTGGTATACTATTTTTGTCAACGTTATTTTTTGGTTTAATACATGGCTTAGGTTATGTAGGTACTTTTGAGTCTCTTATAAAAGCATCAGATAATAAATTACTTTCAGCATTAGAGATTTCGTTAGGTATAGAAGTAGGGCAAATTATAGTTGCTTTTATTGTTGTGTTTTTAGGATTCTTATGTCAAACCATTTTTAGGTTTTCTAAACGCGACTGGGTTATGGTTGTTTCTGCTATAGTTGTTGGGTTACTTATACCAATGCTTATTCGAAGCAATATATTTTCGTAGAAATTATATTTTTTTTGATAAAATTTTAACGCATAATTATTATAAATTAAACTGCGAAGCACTTATATTCGTTAAATGTTTGATTTTAAACGCACAATTCAAATTAATTAATGCCAAAAGAAAAACAATTAAGATACGATAAAGCTTATCTTAGAATAGCAAAAGAATGGGGAAAACTGTCACATTGCAAGCGTAAACAAGTAGGCGCTTTAATAGTAAAGGACAGAATGATAATTTCTGATGGTTATAATGGCACACCAACTGGTTTTGAAAATTACTGTGAGGATGATGAAGGCTACACAAAATGGTATGTATTACATGCCGAAGCTAATGCTATTTTAAAAGTAGCAGCATCAACACAGTCTTGCAAAGGAGCAACACTTTACATTACGTTGTCACCATGCAAAGAGTGTAGTAAACTTATTCATCAAGCAGGTATTGTTAGAGTAGTGTATAGTGCTGCATATAAAGATGATTCAGGTTTAAAGTTTTTAGAAAAAGCAGGAATTGAATTACAATTAATAGAAGATGTAAAAGCATAATGTCATTTCAAAAAAAATACATACCATTTATTATAGGTGTTGCTGTTGCAGCAGGTGTTTTTATTGGAGGCAAATTAAACTTTACAGATACTTCAGATAGATTATTTACATCAAACAGTAAAAAAGACAAACTCAATAGGTTAATAGATTATATTGATTATGAGTATGTTGATGAGGTAAATACCGATAGTATTGTTGATGTAACTGTAAATGGGATTTTAGACAATCTCGATCCACATTCTACTTATATTCCAAAAAGCGAATTACAACGTGTTACCGAAAACATGAAAGGTGATTTTATTGGTATAGGCGTGAGTTTTTATACTTATAAAGACACTGTTACAGTAATAAGACCAACCGAAGGAGGTCCAAGTGAAAAAGCAGGAATAAAAGGTGGTGACCGAATTATTATGGCTGATGGCGATTCTATTTTTGGAAGAGAATGGAGTAATGAAGCTATTATTGAAAAACTTAAAGGCGAGAAAAACACCAAAGTTCATTTAAAAGTTTTAAGAAAAGGAGAGGACGAACTTCTAGATTTTACTGTAAAACGAACTGATATTCCTATTAAAAGTGTTGATGCTGCTTATATGCTTACCAACAAATTGGGTTATATAAAAATCAATCGTTTTGCAGAGTCTACCTATAAAGAATTTAAAAAAGCATTAGATAAACTACAAAATCAAGGAGCAACCCAATTGGCATTAGATTTAAGAGATAATCCAGGAGGTTTTCTTGGAGTTGCTGAACAAATTATAGATGAGTTTTTAGAAGACGATAAACTGATTTTATTTACTAAAAACAAATCGGGAAAAATTGAGAAAAGCTACGCTACGCGAAGAGGCGATTTTGAAGAAGGCGAAGTCTATATTCTTATTAATGAAAACTCAGCCTCAGCAAGCGAAATAGTTGCAGGTGCTTTACAAGATAATGACAAAGGAACCATTGTTGGTCGTCGTTCTTATGGAAAAGGGCTGGTGCAACGCGAAATGGCTTTAGGAGATGGTAGTGCTGTGCGTTTAACGGTTTCAAGATATTACACACCTACAGGACGCTCCATACAAAGACCATATCATAATGGTAATAGTGACGATTACTATAACGATTATTACAAGCGTTTAAGTAGTGGTGAGCTGAGTGAACAAGAAAATATAAAAGTTGCCGATTCTTTAAAATTTACAACACCTAACGGAAAAGTGGTATATGGTGGAGGTGGTATTATTCCTGATATTTTTGTGCCACTAGATACTAGTATTCAAAACGAAACTTTAAACTACATAAGACGTAGAGGTTACATAAGTAATTTTGTGTTTGAAGAATTAGATAGAGATCGAAGTGTTTATGAAAACGTAACTAAAGACGATTTTATAAAGAATTTTGAAGTAAGCGATGACATTGTTATAAAGTTTCAGGATTATCTAAACCTAAAAGAGCGTACTAAAATCACATTTGTAGCGTATCATGATGCTATGAAGCAACTTATAAAAGCAGAC
Source organism: Meridianimaribacter sp. CL38 (assembly GCF_004328055.1). Classification (NCBI taxonomy): domain Bacteria; kingdom Pseudomonadati; phylum Bacteroidota; class Flavobacteriia; order Flavobacteriales; family Flavobacteriaceae; genus Meridianimaribacter; species Meridianimaribacter sp. CL38. Next base: position 105,096 of record NZ_QKWS01000005.1, read on the forward strand.
TTAGCAGACCAATTATATGGTGGTAATGCCAGTGAGCAAATTATAAATGAAAAAGATGAAATGATTTTAGAAGTGATTAAACTTAGTGAAGATGAAAACTTCTAAACCTTATCATGCACATGGCTTTGTTTGCCATTATTCCATAACGTAAGAATATCAGTCGCTACTTGTGCACCACTACCTGATGCTATGGCGAATTGACTTCTCCAACCAGCTAATGTGCCAGCAACATATAAACCTTCTTCTATTAAATGATCATCGTTTTTAAGCCAAATACGGTCTTTTTCTATAGCAGCTCTTGGGTGAGGTTCTACATAACTTTCCAACCCTTTAATAGATAAAAGATTAGTGTAGCCAACAGCTACAACTATAGTTTTAGATTGGTAACTACTTTTATTGGTAGTAACAGTAAAATAGTTGTCAGTTTTAGAAATCTCCAAAACTTTTTCGTTTTCTATCTGTTCAACATGAGGATAACGAGATGCTAAATGCAATTTGCCATTTTCTAAAATAGCTTCTCCTGTAGTGCCTTCGGCTAAACCAAGTACATTATAAAATAAAGCGTTTTGTAAATGAGACGCTTTTTGATGCACAATAATACCTATTTTTTTGTCTTCAGCGTAGGGCTTTAATTTAGCAGAACCTAACACTAATGCACAAGACATACCTGCTGCTCCACCTCCAATAATTAAAGTGTCAAACATTACTTATTCTCTTTAGTTTTTTTCTCAATTAATTTTGAGGTTCTCAATATTTGTAACAAAACAATTGCGCAAAGTGAGGTTAAAATAGTGATAAGTGCAATAACACTTTGTCCTTCAAAAGGAGCATTAACATCTACTTGAGTGATATTAAAAATTATTAATGCAATAGCAATAACAGTTACTATTATGGTGAAAATTTTCATTTAATATAAGTTTTAAACAACTTCAAACAGCGCTTTAATGTTGTGAGCAAACAGTTTTACAGCGATTGCTAATAATACAACACCAAATACCTTACGGATAATATTAATTCCGTTTTGGCCAATTAAACGCTCAATTTTAGAAGAGGTTTTTAATACTATAAATATAATAATTACATTTAGTACTACAGCAATTATAATATTTTCAATTCTATATTCAGCACGCAAAGAAAGCAGTGTGGTTAAACTTCCTGGTCCTGCAATTAGCGGAAACGCCAAAGGGAACACCGAAGCTGTCATAGCAGTGTTTTCATCTTCTTTGTATAAAGTGATACCCAAAATCATTTCTAAGGCAATAAAGAATAAAATAAAGGCACCAGCTACTGCAAATGAGTTAACACCAACGCCAATTAATGACAGAATTGTTTTTCCTAAAAACAAAAACATAATCATTATAATACCAGCAATTATTGAAGCCTTTTCACTTTGAATATGACCTACTTTTTTACGTAAGTCGATAATGATAGGAATATTACCAATAATATCTATTACAGCAAATAACACCATAAAAGCCGTAAATATTTCTTTAACATCGAATTGCATCAGAATAGGGTTTTAAATTTTTTGCAAATTTCGGTAATTATAAATGAAATATGCTATTAAATAACAGTAAAGTTTATTTGCTTTTTTTATGCTGAATATAACCTATATTTGCTGCATGTTTCAGTTAGGAAAAACCATAGTTTCAGAAGATATTATAGAAAATGACTTTGTTTGTAACCTTTCGGCATGCAAAGGTGCATGTTGTATTGATGGTGATGCAGGAGCTCCATTGGAGGAAGATGAGACAAAAATTCTAGAAGATATTTATCCTAAAGTAAAGCCTTTTTTAAGAAAAGAAGGGATTGCGTCAATAGAAGAACAAGGTACTTTTATTACCACAGAAGATGGTGAGTTTGAAACGCCTTTAATTGATGGCGCTGATTGTGCTTATGTTATTTTTGATAAAAAAGGAACTGCACTTTGTGCTATTGAAGAAGCTTACAACCAAGGAGAAGTCAACTGGAAAAAACCAGTATCTTGTCATTTATATCCTATTAGAGTTAAGGACTACAGCGAGTTTTCAGCAGTTAATTATAATAGATGGCACATTTGTGATGATGCGTGTACGTTGGGAAAAGAACTTCAGGTTCCTATATATAAATTCGTAAAAGAAGCACTAATACGAAAGTTTGGAGAAGATTGGTATATGGAGCTCGAAAAAGTAGCTCAAAAACAAGACCGATAGTTTTAAGCAGTTCTTAAAGTTTGGGATTGTATAGGAATATCAATAATAACTTTTGTACCAACAGGTTTTTGTTGGTTGTCATAAAGATCATCAATCTTTAATTTGTACTGACTGGTATATCCTTTTGAAAAGTTTGATAATCGTGCTTTTGTTATAGCAATACCTACCGATTTCCGTTTTAATAGTTTACTCTTATTAATTTTTTCAGATTCTTTTCTACCTATTCCATTATCAGAAATAGTAACAGTAACATAATCATTAGAAGATTTTGTAACATGAAGGTCAATTTTTTTATTGTCCTTTTTGGTAGATAACCCATGCCAAAGTGCATTTTCTAAAAAAGGTTGAAAAATCATTGAAGGCACTTTTACACTTGCGGTATTTATCGTGTCGTCAATATGAATTTTAAAATTGATTTCGTTAGAAAAACGAATGTTTTCAATATTCATGTAAAGCCTCATAGTGTCCAACTCGTCTTCTAAAGAAATTTCCTTTTCAGTTGAAGCAATGAGTATTTTTCTAATAAGCTTTGAGAATTTGTTTAGGTAATAAACAGCGTTTTCTTTTTCGTTGTTTATAATATAGAGCTTTATTGAGTTTAGGGAATTAAAGATAAAATGAGGGTTCATTTGACTCCTTAACATATCTTGCTCTAAGGTTAAAATTTGTTTTTCTTGCTCTAGTTGTCGTTGTCTGTTAAGTGTAATTATAACTCCAGCAACAAGTATTAGGCCTACTAGTGTGTACCAAAATATTTTTTTGTTTTTCTCAAGCTTGGATTTTACCATTTCATTTTCGCTAGCAAGCGCACGAATTTGATTGTTTTTTATTTCGTTTTCATACTGAACAATAATATCATTAACATACTGTAGGTTTCTTTCGTTTGAGATGGTTTCTTCAAGCTCTATAGAGGTTTTGTAATGCTGCATAGCAGTTTTATAGTCTCCTTTTTTGGTGTATAAATCAGATAAATGTTCATTGGCTTCAACTACTGCAGATTTTAATCCGTAAGTTTCTCCAACTTTTAATGCTTTTTTTAAGTTGTCTTCAGCTTCAGTATCTAAATTTAACTCTATTTGAGCCCAACCTAAGTTGGTGTAAGACGAAGCAATATAAAATTGGTCTCCAACCTGAAGTGCTTTTTTCAGAGCATCTTCAAGTATGGTTTTAGCATCGTTATATTTACCTTGTTTGATGTAGATTTTCCCTATACTATTAAAGCAAATTACGCGTCCTATTTCGGAGTCTATTTCGTTATTATACTGTAATGAAGTTTGGTAATCTTTTAAAGCGTCTTCTAAGTTGCCCTTGGCTTCTTTAGCATATCCAATGTTTTGATAGTTTATGGCTAGTCCTAACTTATTATTAGCTTCGGTTTCAAAAACTAGAGATTTACTAAATTGAGCAATTGCCAAATCGTATTGCTTTAACGCTAAATAAATATTACCCATACTATTTTGTGATACAGCAATACTGTGTTTCATTTCTTGTGTTGGGTTTTTGAACGAGTTTGCAATATCCAACGCTTTTTTATGATAATCTAAAGCGGGTTTTACTAAGTCCATCCTACGATACACAACACCTAGCATGTTTAGATTAATAACTTCTAGTTCTTGATTTTTTGCTTCTACAGCAATTTCTTTTGATTTTAAATGAGTTTCTATTGCTTTATCATATAGCGAGACATTTCGGTATATAGTTCCTAGTGCATTTAGTCCATAGCTTTCACCTTCAAGATATTCAAGTTTTTTAGACTTAGAGACTAGCTCTTTCATATTAATGCTGTCGTACTTGGTTCTATAAAATATAGAGTCTAAAACAGTGTAAGAGTTAGGTTTTGTGTCTAAAACATTTTCAAGTAAGACTTTAAAGTCTGTGCTTTTATTGTTTTGAGCGCTTATACTTAAAATACCTATGCAATTAACGCATAGTAACAAGAAAATGACTAGAGCTTTTTTACTGTAAGTTGTATTTGCCAATAAATTGTGCATGCTATAATTTTTCTAAAAAATCAGATTTACGTTGTCTGGCTACAGGTATTTTGTGGTTAGATTGCATAACAACATAGCCTTCATTTTTTATAAACTCTTTTATCTTATTAAGGTTAATAATAAAAGAGTTGTGTATTCTAAAAAAGTAATGTTCTGGTAAAATTTCGTTGACTTCTTTTAGTTTTTTTGTAGCTACAATTTTTTGTCCGTCAGCTAAAAATATAGTGCTATAATTTCCGTCAGATTCAACAAATAAAATATCATCAAGAGTAACGAATATGAGTTTTCCATCGGTATTAATGGTAATCTTTTTTTGGTCAAATTTAGCATTAAAGTTTATGAGAGCCTTTTCGATTTTTGATGAATTTAAAAGTCTGGAATTAAACTTTTTGATTTTTTTTATTGTGTCTTGAAGATCATCAGAGTCTATAGGTTTTAAAAGATAATCTATAGCTTCGTGTTTTAAAGCTTTAATGGCATATTCATTATATGCTGTAGTGATTACAACAGCAAAATCCTTGTGTTGTAACTTATCTAAAAATTGAAATCCATCCATTGCTGGCATTTGAATGTCCAAAAACAGACAATCAGGAGTATTGTATTCTAAGTATTCTAGGGCAACTTCAGGGTCAGAGAATGTTTTTGTAATTTCTATCTCATTACTAAAATTAGTTAATTCCCAAGATAAACTTTGAATAGCTTTTGGCTCATCATCAACTATTACAGCTTTTATCATAATATCAAATATAACAATATATTATCTGCGACTTTAAATATATGTGTAGTTTGACAGTGTTTTTGTGTAATATGTTAAATATTAACGTTAAATAATGCGTTTTTGACAAAAAAAATCAAATTCCTACTTACCAACTATACAATTTTCATAACCATTTATACAAACCTAATTTACAAACCAATTTAATTTATAGATATTTGATGTAACAAATTTTATAGAAACCTAACCATAATATAAAGTGATCGTGGGGATTCACTTATCTGATTAAATGCTATTAATCAACAAATAAAAGTCAGGTTTATTCCTGACTTTTATATTTTCCACAGGGTTTAAGGTGACTATCCTTTTAATTTAAATAAAAAGTTTTAGTTAGTTTAGTTAATTATTGGGGAAAAAGAGAGCTTGTCTAGGCTCTCTTTTTTGTTTTGTAAGTTTTCTCGTATTATTTTTGGTTAAATCGCAATATGCACATAGCTCAAAAAACAAATCATACCTATGGAAATTACTGAAGACTTACTAGCAAGCAAAGGCAAGCGTTTTGTTAACCATCTTATAGATTTAGTGCCACAATATGCAGTTATATATGGGCTGTCTTATGGATTTTACTATTTAGGGGAGTTCACAGGAAATTATGCATTGAGTGATTGGTTTAATGGAATGTCTACAGTAATGGACTACGTTTTTACTTATTTACTATTACTTATCTATTACACCTTAATGGAAGGGTATACCGAAAGAACATTAGGTAAATATGTAACAAGAACAAAAGTCATTAAAATTGACGCTGAGCCTATAACGTTAAAAGATGCTTTTATAAGAAGCCTGTGCAGATTAATTCCTTTTGATATGTTATCCTTTTTAGGAACAAATGGTAAAGGATGGCACGATTCTATCTCAAAAACTTATGTTGTTGACATTGATAAATTTGAATCTAAAAAGCAAACCGAAATTAACCTTGAAGCTATTGGTAATACTCTAATCGAGTAAACTACTACTCTTCTTCAGACGATTTAGATTTGTTTTTGTCTACAGCTATAGTTGCAGGTACAACGGTATCGTCATAAGCCTGATAATACTCTTCTAGTAAATTCATAGTAGCTGTAAGCAAATCTTTAGTTTCTAATAGAATGCTGAAATAAAGTGTCGTGTTTTTAGGACTCGATTCTTCAGTTCGAGTACGTTCCACTTGCTTTTGAATTTTTTGTGTAAGCGTATCAAAAATCACTTTTTTATTGTTAAGCACTTTGCCAATTTCTTCAAAAGTTTCGGAGTCAAATGAAGTTTTTGTATCATCAAATAAACGTTGAATTAGGTCATCAACCTCTTTAAGTTCCTTTATTTGGCTAAACTTAAGCTTTTTGTGATTGTTGTTAATGTGTTTGTGGCTTACCTTAGAAATGTATTCTAAAGATTGCGCCATATCTTGCAAGTAACTTAAAATATTGATGTAAAAATTACTCGCATTAACACTTGGGTCTTCAAGATTTTTAATAAAATAGAAGATGTTATCTCTTAAATCTTCAATCTCAGAAGATAGTTTTTCAATATTCTTTTTATTCTTTTTAAGTGCGTTTAAGTTTTGAGTAGCTAAACCATTAATTGCACCAGAATATATTTTATTTCCTCTTTTAATAACGTTTGAAATGTTACCAGCACTTTCAACGATAACGCCTTGTAACGAGCTACTTTCAGCTTTATTTAAACTATCAGTTTCTTTAATTGATAAAGATTTTTTTCTGTGGTTTAAATAGTTTTTTACAAGAAGAATTATGGCAATAGTTAATAATGCAGATAGCGCATAACCTTTTCCGTAAAATAATATAACAGCCATAATAGCAGCAGCAGTAAAAGCGCACAAAGCAGTTAAGAACCAACCACCAATAACATTTAAAACTCCAGCAACTCTGTAAACTGCACTTTCACTTCCCCAAGCTCTATCAGCTAATGATGTACCCATTGCAACCATAAATGTTACATAAGTAGTTGATAAAGGTAATTTCATAGATGTTGCTATAGAAATAAGTACACTAGCAACCATAAGGTTTACTGATGCTCTTACAAGGTCAAAAGCTGGTGCATCTTCTTTAGATGAGGTATAAGAAAGTACAGGTTTAACAAACTGTTTTTCAATTTTTTCTTTAGCAGAAGCAGAAAGAAGACTATTGAAGCTACTAGATATAGCAATACTTCCTCTAACGATACTACGCGATAAAAAGTTTGGTTCAAAACGCTCTTTTACATCATCTTGACGAGATAAATCTACTGATGTTTTTACAACAGCCTTTGCCTTACTAGAAAACCATAAGGTAAGCACCATTACTAATCCAGCAATAAGTAAAAGGTAAGGTTCCGTTTTAACCTTTTCAGCTAAAGAACCCATACTGAATTCAGTAGGCAAAATACCACTAGCAGACCATTTATTGAAAGAGTCAAAAGCAGCAATAGGAACACCAATAAAGTTTACAAGGTCGTTACCTGCAAAAGCCATAGCTAACGCAAAAGTTCCTATGATGATAATCATTTTGTAAATATTGGTTTTAAATACAGAGATAACAACCATTGATATTAAAGACCAAGCAATAAGGTTGATGCCTAAAAAAGCAAGAGTGTTTTCTTGTACTAAGTCTAAAAAGTTACCACTCATAAATGTTGCACTTTTTAAACCTTTTATTATTATGAAATAAAGTATTGAAGTTACTGCAAACCCACTAAATACAGCTCCATACCAACTTGGTTTAGATTCGAATTTAAACGATAATAAAATTCTTGATATGAACTGAATTAGTGCACCAACACTAAATGCTATAACTACTGAGAGTAGAATACCTAATATGATTTCAATAGCTTTCTCGTTATTGATATATGTCCCAAGATCTAGAATGCTTTGAGTGTCATCAGCATTTATTTTAAGTAAAGCCACACAAACCGAAGCTCCTAATAATTCAAATACAATAGATACAGTAGTTGAAGTAGGTAACCCAAGTGTATTAAAGAAATCTAGCAAAAGAATATCTGTAATCATTACAGCCATAAAAATGACCATGATTTCATCAAACATAAATTGCCCAGGATTAAAGATACCCTTTCTTGCAACTTCCATCATTCCGCTAGATGATAACGCTCCAAGAGCAACACCAAGACTAGCGACTATCATTATAGTTTTAAACGTAATTGCTTTAGAACCTATAGCAGAGTTTAAAAAGTTAACAGCATCATTACTAACACCAACTACAAGGTCAGCTATTGCTAAAAAAGCTAAAGCGACCAACATGTAGATATAAATATTTTCCATTAAGAAAGAGTCAAAATTTAATTAGCAAATTTCTTGTTTTAAATTGAACGAAATGTTACCAAAATGTTATGTTCTTTTTAACTAACATATATTATAGAAGTAGGTTAGCTATTGTTTTTATTATGAAATGTGAACTTCCAATGTTAAATTTTTAATTTTTTAAAAAATTAAATAATTGTAAATCAGTACATTATGATTCCAATGTTAATTTAATGTTATGTAAGTGTTACCAAAATGTTTTAAAATTGTAAATATATCTTTATATTTGTTACATAATCATTAATTAAAACCCAAAGTAACATGAAAAATATAGTATTAGTTGTATTGATGTTGGTGTCTAGTTTAAGTTTTGCTCAGGTAGATGCTAAGGTAGAAAAAAAAGGAGATTTAACTATGGTTACTTATTATCATGATAATGGTAATGTTGAACAAGAAGGAACTTTTAATGCTAAGGGTGAATTGCATGGTGTTTGGACAAGTTACGATTTAAAAGGTAATAAAGTTGCTGTTGGTAATTATAACAATGGTCAAAAGTCTGGTAAATGGTTTTTTTGGGTAGATGATACACTAAAAGAAGTAGACTACAAAGACTCTAAAATTGCTAGTGTACAAGAGTGGAAACAATCTACTGATGTAGCTATAAGAAATTAAGTTTATCCTTATTAAATTAAACCAAAAAGGCACTCTGAAAAGAGTGCCTTTTTTTATTTTATAAAACTAATTTGATTAAAATTTAAAGCTATAACCTAAAGAAAACTCAATTCCTGGATCTCTTAATGAGAATATTTGATCATCTGCTCTAAAAGATTCTGATAAGCTTTCTTTCTTATCGTTTAATAGGTTGCTTATTTTTAATTCTATAGAAGAGTTTTTGGTCTCTCCAAAAGCTTTGTTTAATGTAAAGTTTAAACTGTTAAAAGGCTGTGTGTAAACATCAGGAACAATTCCTGTTCCAACAACCTCAAGTGTTTTACCTTGTACATTATAAAATAATCCCGTTTGTAAACCAATGTCTTCGTTGTTATAGTCTAAACCAATATTTAATAAAAATGGTGATTGTCCTTGTAGGTCACGCTCTCTATCTATTGATTCTCCTTCTCTTGCAGCAAGTACTCTACGGTTATATTCTTGCTGAGACATTTCAAGTTTTGAACTTATTACAGATACGTTAGCATTGAATTTAAGGTCATTTAAACTTTCTAAAATAAAGCCTAATCGTTGTCTAAATTCAAACTCACCACCTATTACAGTAGCGTTACCTAAATTAGCAGGTGTTAATTGGTTTGCTGCTGATTCGAAAAATGTAATTTCGATAGGGTCTTTAAAGTCTTTATAAAAACCACTTATTGCAAACATTTGACCTGAATCGCCATAACGCTCATACCTTAAATCAAAGTTGTTGATGTAAGAAGGAACTAAGTCTAAATCACCAATAAACAGTCTGTTAGTAATTGGGTCATAGATTTGTGAGTTCGATTGTTCCTTAAATGATGGTCTAGCTGTAGTACGATAGTAAGAAGCTCTTAAATTTACATTGTCATTTAAAGAATAAATTAAGTTTGCTGATGGGAAAAAGTCAAACTTATCTTGAACTTCTTCTCTTTCATAAACAATGTCTTCTTGAGTATCTGCACCAGTATAATAAGCTTTAAAATACTCAGTTCTTAAACCTAAAACGGTCTTGAATTTCTCAGTAATGTTAAACTCATTAGAAATGTAAGTTGAAGCAATGTTATGTTCACCTTCATAAGCGTTATCTGGATTAAACGTATCACCAAAGGTAATATGAGTTCCGCTATCAGAGTCAGGTGTCCAAATGTTTTGTGTAGCTAATAAGTTATCTACATTTCCGTTTTCAATAAATGAATCGTCTCCAGTTATTTGAAAAGTGAATGCATCAATACTAAAATCTCTAAACTTATATACATAGCTACCACCAAACTTTAATTGCGCAGGACTATTAAAAAGGTTGTATTTTTTCTTTAAGTCAATTTTACCAACCCAGTTTTCTTCTTGAAGCCATCTCCAAATTCTTATTGGGTATGTAGCAGTACTAGGACTAATAACAAATGTGTTATTGTCTGAAGGTCTCAATGGTGTAATACGATGATCTTTGTCGTACACTTTAGAAAAGGTAGGAGAAAGTTTCCAATCTAAGTTCCATGCATTTTCGTCATTGCTAAATCTATGACTACCACTAAGCAAAAAGTTAGTTACAGAACGCTCAGTATAAGTAAGTGCATTTTTATAGATAGGTGCTTGAGCTCCACCAGTTCCATCTTCAGAGATCTCTTGGTTATATACACCTGCAGTTGATTCACCATTTTGAATATGTAGTGCATTAAATTTGTACTTTGACTTTTTAGTCTTAAGAGATACACCAGCAAGTCCATTTAAAATAATATTGTTAATACCTTCAGATCCTCTTGAGCTTAATGTGCTGTTAAGTTGGTATTCAGAAGGGTCACCATTTTGTCTTATCCAAGCTCCATCTATTCTTTCTTCATAAAATGTTGTTTCATTTTTGTAAGAAAAAGAGGTTTGGTAACCTAGTTTCATGTCATTGCCTAAATCATACTGATCACCAAGTGTGAAACCTAAGTCAAAATTCATTCCACTATTTTCTTGCTTAGCAGCTAATTCTTTATTGAATTTATCTGTTAAAGAAGTTAATAACAATCTGTTTTCAAAAGTACCAGGTATAGGTTGGTATCTGTTTATTGGAAGGTTTCTTGTGCCATCATCATAACCAAAAAAATCAGTATCACTACCAGTATATGTCAAGTATTTGTCATTAAAGTGCATATCAGGATTGTATCCCATACCTAGAGAAATTGAAGACTCAAATTTATTTGGGAAATCTTTTGTGATAATATCAACTACACCACCTGTAAAATCAGCAGGATACTCAGCAGAAGCAGACTTTAAAACTATTACATTATCAAGTATACTTGTTGGGAATAAATCCATTTGAATTGTGTTTCTGTCTGGATCTAAACCAGGAATATCAACACCATTTAAAATAGATTTAGTATAACGGTCTCCAAGACCTCTAACATACACATATTTTCCACCTTGAATAGAAACACCAGGTACACTTTTTACAGCCGTAGCTACTGAACTTGCTCCACTACTTTTAATGGATTGAGCAGAAAGACCATCTAATAAAGTCACAGACTTTTTTTGCATGTTCAATACTGCATTTTCAGTATTTCTTTTTACTGTTGTGGTTACTACAACGGTTTCAAGTGAGTTTGTACTTAAGGTAACATCAATTACAGTAATTTCGTTAGACTTGATAACAATTTCACTTATTTCTTGAGTGTCATAACCAACAAAAGAAAATATTAAAGTATAAGTTCCAGGTTCTAATTCTAATTCATATTTTCCATCAAAGTCTGAAGTTGTACCAGTAGTAGTGCCTTTTACAAGTATGTTTGCAAAAGCCATAGGCTCAACAAACTCACCATCCATTACTGTTCCAGCAACTTTACCCTTTTGAGCATAAGAAAAAGAAACTGCAAGAAAGAAAAAGAAAATAAATGTAGATATATTTTTTTTCATAATAAATATTCTATAAACAATTGTCCACCCTGTTTTAGTGGACAATTGTTTTTTTTAAGGGAGTTAAAACGTTGTCTAGATTAATGTCTAGATTTATTGCAAAGCACCAGAAGCGCTAGCATAAGTCCAGTCAAAGTCTGATAAATCAGCTCCAACTGTTTGAGATCCTAGAGTTACAGCAGTAGCTTCAGATCCAAAACCTGTTACTGTTACAGTTTCAGCTTTATTTACAAAGATGTCTTCTACGTTAGCAACACCTGTAGGTAAAACAATTTCCCAGTTGCTAAAAGTTACTAAACCGTCGTTGTAATTAGTTGCAACACCATCGTTGTCTAATTCAACATCTGATTCAGCTTTAAATCCGTAAGCAAGAATATTGTTTGTAGCTCCCATTGCATTACTTCTATAGTCAGCATACTCACCATCAGCAGTTACAGTGTTACCAATAATAGTTGCGTTTTGTAAAGTAAAAGAACCTGTTAAAGAACCTTCAGGACCATCAATTTCAAATGCGTGGTCAGAAGCTTCTCCTAATACTACAACAGCGTTATCAATAGTACCAGAGTAAGCTTGATCAATATCTAAAGCGTCATCTCCTTGTCCCCAAACTAATAAGTTAGAAGCGTTAACTGAACCACCAAAGAATTCAATACCGTCGTCTACGTTAGCAACAACCTCAATATTGCTAATAAGAGTTCCAGTTCCAACACCACCTAGAGTTAAACCGTTAATTTCGTTACCTTCTCCAATTAAAGCTCCACCATGACGAATAGAAATGTATTGTAATACACCAGAGTTGTCAGCAGCATCAGAACCACCATAAAGACCAAATGTGTCATCAGCAGGAATACCTTCTATTTGAGCTTCAGTAATATCTCCAGAGAAAGAACATGGAGCATAACCCATAACTAATAATCCTCCCCAAAGACCTCTATCGTTTACATCTAGGTTAGTACCAGCAGTTTCTCCACAAGTAATGTTATCACTTGTAGAAGTAAAGATAATTGGCTGAGAAGCAGTTCCTACAGCGTTTATTTTAGCACCTCTAGCAATAATTAATGCAGAAGCTAATGAACCAGTTCCTGGAGAACCTTTAATTATTGTACCTGGTTGGATAGTTAAAGTAGCACCATTGTCTACCACTACTTTTTGGTTTAAAACATAAATGTTGTCGCTAGACCAAGTTGTGTCTGAAGTAATTGCTCCTGTTACAGAAACAGTAGGGCAAATATCTCCTCCACCATCTCCACCACCTTGGTTGATGATTGTAGTTTCCTCAATAATAATAGGAGTATCGTCATCTTTAAAACAGCCAGTAAATACTAATGATAGCATTGTTAATACGGCTAAAGTTAATTTTCTCATTTTACTTTTTTTTAAAATAGTTTTGTTATATTAAATCGATGCTGCAAAGAAACTGTTGAACTGTAAAGACAAGGTTAATCAGAAGTTAAACATTGGTAATAAAAAAGTTATTTAAATGTTACCAAACCTTGATTTTTTGAGTTTCTCTAAACATTAAATTAACATTGAATTAGCTATCTTGCGAGCACTTAATATTTTGTTATGAATTGGGAACAGTTACTCTCTTTAAAACGATTTGGTGATACTAATAAAAGGCTAAGAAAGGAGCAGGATGAGACTAGATTAGGGTTTGAGGTTGATTATGATAGGGTTATATTTTCTTCGGAGTTTAGAAGTCTTCAAGACAAAACTCAAGTTATTCCACTTTCTAAAACCGATTTTGTTCATACTCGTTTAACGCACAGTTTAGAGGTAAGTGTCGTGGGTAGGTCTTTAGGTAGAAAGGCAGGACAAAGGTTAATAGAGAAGCATCCTTATTTACAAAATATTCATGGTTATCAAGCAAATGATTTTGGAGCTATTGTTGCCGCAGCTGCTTTAGCGCATGATATTGGTAATCCGCCTTTTGGACATTCTGGAGAAAAAAGTATAGGTGAGTTTTTTAAAACAGGAAAAGGTGTAAAGTTTAAAGATAAACTTACGCAAAAAGAGTATCAAGATTTATGCGACTTTGAAGGAAATGCCAATGGCTTTAAAATATTAACCGAGAGTAGACCAGGTAGAGAAGGAGGTTTAAGGTTGAGCTATGCTACCTTAGGTGCTTTTATAAAGTACCCTAAAGAGTCATTGCCTAAAAAGCCAACGACTCATATTGCTGATAAAAAATATGGCTTTTTTCAAAGTGAAAAATCAGTTTTTTTAGATGTTGTTAAAGAACTAGGTCTTGTAAAGCGTGGTAATGATAATGATATTAGTTTTAGTAGACATCCGCTAACTTACTTGGTTGAAGCTGCTGATGATATTTGCTACACTATTATTGATTTTGAAGATGGTATCAATCTTGGGTTAATACAAGAAGAATATGCGCTAGAGTATCTTATTAATCTTGTTAGAGGCTCAATTAATACTTCAAAATACCACGAATTAACGACCACACAAGATAGAGTTAGTTATTTAAGAGCTTTAGCCATTAATACATTAATTAACGAAGCTGTTGAATTGTTTATTGAAAATGAAGAAGCTATTTTGGATGGAACATTTTCTAAAGCTTTATTGGATTTGAGCAAATACAAAGCTCAAATAAAGGATATTATTCAAATAAGCATTTCAAATGTTTACCAGTCTGAAGAGGTGATTGATAAAGAAATTTCGGGTTATGAAGTCCTAAATCAGTTATTGAGTGTATATACTGATGCTGTCGACAATAAATTGAATAATTCACTTTCTAGTTTTAATAGTTTAGTTCTAAAATCATTACCTAAAACTGTTAATTTGAATGATGATAATCTTTACAGTTGCCTAATGGCTGTATGTAATTATATTTCTAAACTTTCTGACAGTAATGCAATTTTAACCTATAGAAAACTTAAAGGGAATCACCTATAAATACTCCAATTGTTAATATAAATGTTGATAATTTTCAATTGTTTTTTTTAAAAGTGGTTGAATTAAGCCTGAACTTTGAGAGTATAGATGGGAAATTAAATAATCGCATTTCATCGATAAAATTTGTGTTTTAACGATGATTTGTTATATTTGTTAACACAATCCCATAAATCTACTAAGATGAAAAAAAATCTATTAGGTGCGATAGTTATATTTTTTGTAACAGTAGCGTTTTTGCTAATGATAGACGATATCTCTAAAAGCAAAAATTCACAGCATGTACAAAACATTGATATGTACAATGTAGATCAGCAACCAGATTTAGCTACTACTGATACTGAGGAATAGCTCTTCAATAGTTTTAACTAAGCTATCTACATCCATTTTAGAAACCTTTTGTAATTGGTCAACAGTTCCATGTTGAATAAATTCATCAGGAATACCAACAACTTCTGTTTTTGCTGAGTAATCATATTTTGACTTAAACTCTAAAACTGCACTACCAAAGCCACCAACTACTGTTCCGTCTTCAACAGTTATTACACCTTTAAACGTTTTAAATATATGATGCATTAAACTCTCGTCAAGAGGTTTAGCAAAACGCATATCATAATGAGCAATTGCATCAGTATACTTGCAATTTTCAATAGCACTTTCAACGTTTTTATAAATAGAACCAATACTTAAAACAGCAATGTCTTTACCTTCTTTTAGTTGAATACCTTTACCTATTTGTAAGGTTTCAAAAGGTGTTTTCCAATCTATTACACTACCTCGTCCTCTAGGATATCTTATTGCAATTGGATGGTCTAAACCTAATTGCGCAGTGTACATAATATTGCGTAATTCAATTTCGTTTCTAGGTGCAAAAACAATTAAATTAGGGACACATCGTAAGTAAGCCAAATCAAAAACACCATGATGTGTCGCTCCATCTTCACCAACCAATCCTGCTCTGTCCAAGCAAAAAATGACAGGAAGATTTTGAGTAGCAACATCGTGTATTACTTGGTCGTAAGCACGTTGTAAAAATGTAGAATAGATATTACAAAATACAGTAAATCCTTGGGTAACCAAACCAGCAGCAAAAGTTACTGCATGTTGTTCGGCAATACCAACATCAAAAGCACGTTTAGGAAATTCTTTCATCATGTATTTTAAAGAACTTCCAGTAGGCATCGCAGGAGTAATCCCAATTATGTTTTTGTTGTTTTTTGCAAGCTCAACAATGGTTAATCCAAATACATCCTGAAATTTAGGAGGTTGGCTAGAACCCGATTTAACAATCAGTTCGCCTGTTTTAGCATTGAACTTTCCTGGAGCATGATATTTTACTTGATCGTTTTCAGCTTGCTTTAACCCTTTTCCTTTAGTAGTTATTATATGAAGAAACTTTGGTCCTTTAACGGTTTTTAGTCTGTTGAGCTCTGAGATTAAAAGTGGTAAATCATGGCCATCAATTGGTCCTGAATAGTTAAAGTTTAGAGCTTCAAAAATATTGTCTTGCTTTTGAGTGCCTTTTTTTACGTTGGTTAAATACTGTTTTAAAGCGCCAACACTTGGGTCTATTCCAATAGCATTGTCGTTTAAAATCACCAACAAATTAGCATTAGTTACTCCAGCATGATTAAGACCTTCAAAAGCCATTCCACTAGCAATCGATGCATCACCAATGACTGCAATATGGTGTTTGTTTTCATCCTTTAATTGAGATGCAATTGCCATTCCTAAAGCTGCTGATATTGATGTAGAAGAATGCCCAACACCAAAGGTGTCAAACTCACTTTCACTACGTTTAGGAAACCCACTAATACCACCAAATTGCCTGTTGGTGTCAAAAACGGTTTTTCTGCCAGTTAAAATTTTATGCACATACGCTTGATGACCAACATCCCAAACCAAAATGTCATCAGGAGTATTAAATACGTAATGTAATGCTATTGTAAGTTCTACAACACCAAGACTAGCACCAAGATGTCCTTCTTTAGTTGCGATAATGTTAATGATAAATTCACGCAGTTCTTTGGCAAGTTGAGGTAAATCATCAACTGATAATTGACGTAAATCCTTAGGAACGTTAATATGGTCTAAATGTCTTTTTTGCACTATACAAAAGTACAAGAATTAATTAGTCTTTAATATCAAAAATAATAGGTAAAGAATATACTGATGCAACATTTTTATCACGCTGTTTTGCTGGAATAAATTGAGGAAGTAGCTCCATAACTCGTGTGGCTTCTTTATCAAAATAGGGATGAGGCGATCTTATTTTGATGTCTTTTGTAGCACCTTGCTCATCTATAGTGAATTGGACATACATTTTTTGTTTGCCAGATAAATCTAAATGTCCTTGCTGTATTTTAAAATTCTCAATCACAAATTCTTCGATTTTTTTATTAAAATAATCTCGTTTTTCAACAACACTTAAACTTTTAGGTGTGTTTTTAAACTCAGGAGGATTTTCAACTTGAATAAAACTTAATATTATATTTTTTTCGTCGACTTCAAGCATTCCTTCAACTTCAATAATTTCTCCAGTTACATTAGGAATAGGGCAAAAAGGAGGAGCAGTAATTTCTGTAGAATCTTTTTTTGATGTCTTTGAGGAAGTTTTATCGGTTTTTGGGTGTTCATCAATTTCAATAACTATACCAGTTAACACAGGTTTTGGTGGTGGTTTAATGCCTTTAATAGTATCTTTTTTTGATTTCTTTTCTAGAGTTTCATCAAGTATATGTTCAATATCTTTATCAATTTCTCCCATTTTTTCAATAGTGTCTGTTTTTGCATCTATCAACTCAATGCTTTCAATTTTCTTTGTATTGCCTTTTTCATCAGCACAACTAAAAATAGTGGTTCCCATGGCTAATAATAATGCCAATAAGAACATTTTATGAAAACTTAGTGTTTGATCAAAAACACTTTGAGACACTTTTAGGTTAATGGTATCTAATTGACTTTGTTTAATGTGTCCACAAATGCGCTGGTGTTTGTTGGCATGGATAAAGTCTTGAATGTCATCAGTGGTCATGTTTGTAAAGTCGACAACGGTTTTGGAGCAAGATTGACAAAAACGTCCTTTTTCATTAGGCGTCATTTTCAACCAGTTTTCATGACATGGTTTGGGAATAGAAATTGAATAGTGAGGTTTCATAATTAATAGCTTTGTAGTTTGAATATCAAATTTCTTGCCGATTTGTTTTTGATTCAATTAGAATTGTATTTTTACAATCATGGAAAACCCTTTTGACGATACCTATTTTATGAAAAAAGCTTTGCAGGAAGCTGAAATTGCTTTTGAAAAAGGCGAAATTCCTGTTGGAGCTGTTATTGTAATTGAAGATAGAATTATTGCAAGAGCACATAACCTTACTGAGTTACTCAATGATGTTACTGCTCATGCCGAAATGCAAGCCATTACTGCTGCAGCAAATTTTTTAGGAGGTAAATATCTGCACAATTGCACATTATATGTTACTCTAGAACCTTGCCAGATGTGTGCAGGCGCATTGTATTGGAGTCAAATATCTAAGATAGTGTATGGAGCTAGTGATGAAGAGCGTGGTTGTATAAACCTAAAAACAAAACTACATCCAAAAACTAAAATGGTAGGAGGTGTACTGCAAGACGAAGCTTCGCAACTGTTAAAGCGTTTTTTTATTGAAAAACGCAATTTAAATTAGAGCATAAAAAAACGCCCAACATTTCTGTTGAGCGTTGAAACTGTGATAAATAAAGTATATCGCTTAGAGAACTTGCACGTTAGCGGCAACCATCCCTTTTCTTCCTTCTTCTTCTGTGTACTCCACACTATCGCCTTCACGAAGTTCAACACCATTTAGGTTTGAAACGTGTACGAAAATGTCTTTTCCTGTTTCGTCGTTGGTAATGAATCCAAATCCTTTTGAATCATTAAAAAATTTAACTGTTCCAGTCATTGTAAAAAAATATTAATTAAAGGACAAAGGTATAATATTAAATGAAGCAATATGTTAACAAATTGTATTTTTATTAAAAAATTGATAATCAGCGTTTTTTTTCACGATTTCGCATTTTTTCTAAATTCTCATTGGTAATCATATAGTCTTTAAGATTTTTATCTTTCCATCTGTAGTATGAAAACAACGGAAACACAACAAAAAACAACCCTACCACACCTAATCCAATAAGTT
Organism: Meridianimaribacter sp. CL38; assembly: GCF_004328055.1. Classification (NCBI taxonomy): domain Bacteria; kingdom Pseudomonadati; phylum Bacteroidota; class Flavobacteriia; order Flavobacteriales; family Flavobacteriaceae; genus Meridianimaribacter; species Meridianimaribacter sp. CL38. The sequence goes on from NZ_QKWS01000005.1 coordinate 123,953, forward strand.
TTTGAGAGTATTCAGCATCAATAACAAAACCACAGATAATAGATGCTAGTGAAGCAAAAAACGCAATGCCTGTAAAAATTTTTATAAATCGAATCATGATGTAAAATTAATCAATTCGCGTCTATAGGCAGTGAGTAATTTAGATTTTGACACAAACCCATAGTACTTCCCATCTTTTATCACTGGTAAATTCCAAGCTCCAGAATCTTGAAAGCGCTGCATTACTTTTTGCATGGAATCTTCATTGTAGTTTATATAATCTGGTGGATTATGCATAAAAGTTTCAACTGAGGTAGTGTTATATAAACTTTGGTCAAACATCACATTTCTTATGTCATCCAGTAAAATAATACCAACCAATCGTTTGTCTTCATCTACAACAGGAAACAAATTTCTGCTTGATTTTGCAACACCTTTATGAAGCATTTTGCCTAAAGACATTTCAGGATGTAAAAGCGTAAAATCATTTTCAATCACGCCATCTAATGTCATTAATGTTAATACACTTTTGTCTTTATTATGAGTTAACAAAGCGCCTTTTTCAGCCAATTCTTTAGTGTAAATAGTGTGCTCAACAGCATTTTTGGTAATAATGAACGACATAGAAACTGTAATCATTAACGGAACAAAAAGTTCGTAGCCACCAGTAATTTCGGCAATTAAAAATATAGCAGTTAAAGGCGCGTGAAGTACACCAGCAATTAAACCTGCCATTCCTATTAAAGTGAAATTAGATTCAGAAACATTAAAATTTAGTCCAAGATTATTAATGATTTTTGCCACAACATTTCCCAAGGCACTACCCATAACCATTGTTGGGATAATAATACCACCAGCTCCACCAGCTGCAAGAGTTGTGGTCATGGCAATGGCTTTAAAAATTGTAATCCCTATTAATAAAGCAATAACCACCCAAATGTTATCAATAAAAGCGTCAAAAGGAGTTTTTCCTAATGCTTTTAGATGGTTGTCGTGTAATAAATCATTTATAAAACCAAAACCTTCACCATATAAAGGCGGAATAAAATAAAGCATAGTACCTATTGCTAAACCACCTATAATGAGCTTTTGACCATTGGTTTTAAACCGATTAAAAAATGCATAAACGCCAAAGTATATTTTAGAAAAATAGATAGAAGCTATTCCTGTTCCAACACCAAGTACTAAGTAAAACAGCGTGTCTTTAATGGTGAATTTATCAACAACGGTAAAGTTGAACAGCACTTCATCACCTAAAAAGAAATAAGATGTCAATACCGAAGATACCGAAGCAATTAAAAGCGGAAGTAATGAAGCAAATGTGAGGTCTAAGCTAAAAACTTCAATAGCGAAAATAATTGCTGCAATAGGCGATTTAAAAATAGAAGCTATAGCACCTGCAGATGCACAACCTATTAATAAAGTTCTTGTTTTTCTATCAATATGAAATAATTGACCAATATTAGAACTTATAGCCGAAGCAGAAGCTATTGCAGGACCTAATAGTCCTACCGAACCACCAAAACCTACTGTTATTGGAGCAGTAATTAGCGGTAAATAAATTTTACTTCGCTTTAATAAACCATTCTTTTTGGAAAGTGAAAATAGTATGGTTGGGATAGCGTGTTCAATAGGTTGTTTTGAAATATGCTTAACAAATAAATACACTAACCACAAACCAATAATTGGAAAAATGAAGTAAAAACTACTTTGAGAAAAAGTAATGGTTTCTAAAAACCACTCAATACCATAGGTGATATTTTTTATGATTACTGAAACAATTCCAGCTAGTAAGCCAATTAAAATACTTAAAAGAAATACAAAGTTTTTATGGGAAATATACTTGTATCTCCAAATATGTATTCGTTTTAAGAATGATTTTGCTGGCATAAATTAAAACTACTAAAAAATCCTGCAAGTAGCAGGATTTTATTTTTATGATTTTAAATTGAGTTTTAAATTGAGTTCTGTGAGTTGCTCTTCATCAATAGGAGCAGGAGCATCTATCATAACATCTCGACCAGAATTGTTTTTTGGGAATGCAATAAAATCTCTAATGGTTTCTTGTCCTCCAAGAATAGCCACTAGTCTATCTAGTCCAAAAGCTAAACCACCATGAGGAGGAGCTCCATATTCAAAGGCATTCATAAGGAAACCAAACTGTGCTTTTGCTTCTTCTTCGGTAAACCCTAAATAGTCAAACATTAAGGCTTGTGTTTTTTTATCATGAATTCTAATAGAACCACCACCAATTTCGTTTCCGTTTAACACTAAATCATAAGCGTTTGCTTTAACAGCTCCAGGATTGGTTTCTAAAAGTTCTAATTGTCCTGGTTTTGGAGAGGTAAATGGATGGTGCATGGCATGGTAACGCTCTGTGTCTTCATCCCATTCTAATAATGGAAAATCCATTACCCAAAGAGGCGCAAATTCATCAGGTTTTCTTAATCCTAAACGTTCAGCAAGCTCCATACGTAAAGCACTTAACTGTGTTCTTACTTTATTTGTGTCACCAGATAGCACACAAATTAAATCTCCTGCTTTAGCTTCAGTTACTTCAGCCCATTTAGCTAAATCGTCTTGGTCATAAAACTTATCCACTGAAGATTTGAAAGTACCATCATCATTACAACGACAATACACCATTCCTAAAGCGCCAACTTGCGGACGTTTTACCCAGTCAATAAGTTTGTCTATCTCTTTTCTTGTGTAACTGTTTCCTCCAGGAACAGCGATTCCTACTACTAATTCAGCGTTGTTAAAAACACCAAAGTCTTTATGTTGTGCTACTTCGTTAAGTTCTCCAAACTCCATTCCAAAACGAATGTCTGGTTTGTCGTTTCCATACAAGCGCATAGCATCGTCATAAAGCATTCTTGGGAATTCTTGAATATCAACTCCATTTACTTCTTTAAGTAAATGACGTGTTAAACCTTCAAAAGCGTTTAAGATATCTTCTTGTTCTACAAACGCCATTTCACAGTCTATTTGTGTAAACTCAGGTTGTCTGTCGGCACGTAAATCTTCATCTCTAAAGCATTTTACAATTTGAAAATACTTATCCATTCCACCAACCATAAGCAATTGCTTAAAAGTTTGTGGTGATTGTGGAAGCGCATAAAATTGACCTTCGTTCATACGAGAAGGTACCACAAAATCACGAGCTCCTTCAGGAGTAGACTTAATTAAATAAGGAGTTTCTACTTCTATAAAACCTTCTTTTGATAAATAGTTGCGAACTTCTTGAGTAACTTTATGTCTAAATATTAAACTGTTTTTTACTGGATTACGACGAATATCTAAGTAACGATACTTCATACGTAATTCTTCACCTCCATCAGTTTCATCTTCAATAGTAAAAGGCGGTAATTTGGCAGAGTTTAAAATGGTTAATTTGCTTACCAATATTTCAACATCACCTGTAAGTATGTTAGGGTTTTTAGAAGCGCGTTCAATAACAGTTCCTGTAACTTGAATGACAAACTCACGACCTAGCTTTTGAGCTTGTTCCATCATGGTTTTAGAAGTACGTTCTTCATCAAAAATAAGTTGTGTAATACCATAACGGTCGCGTAAGTCTACCCAAACCATAAAGCCTTTATCACGAACTTTTTGAACCCAACCAGAAAGTGTTACTTCTGTATTAATATGTGATGCTCTTAACTCACCACAGTTATGACTTCTATACATACTATAAATTTTGATGTGCAAATTTAATGAAGTTAAATGATTATCAAATAAAAAAAGCCTCAACATTTGTCGAGGCTTTTCTGCTATTAATCAAACTACTTAAACAGGGTTAAGATAGTACTTTCATTATTCTTCAATGCGTTCATTCATAGAAAACGCTACTTGCTCCTCTTCTTCATTGCCAGATGATCTTTTTCGGAGCCACATTTTAAACTTAGTGACTAAGAAGAATAGAACAGGAACTATAATAAGGGTAAGGAACGTTGCAATAAGTAATCCGTAAATTACTGTCCAAGCTAATGGTCCCCAGAAAATAACGTTGTCACCACCAATGTATACATTAGCATCAAACTCTTTAAATAATGTAAAGAAATTAATGTTTAATCCAATGGCTAATGGTACTAAACCAAATATAGTTGTGATTGCAGTTAATAGTACTGGACGTAAACGTGCTTTACCTGCTTTTACAATACTTTCGTATAAATCTTCTTCTTCAAGGTAATCGTCATCTTCAAGATTAAGATTTACCTTTTTTCGGTCAATTAACAGTTGTGCGTAATCTAAGAGTACAACACCATTGTTTACCACAACTCCTGCTAGTGATATAATACCAACCATAGTCATCATAATTACAAAGGCACTTCCTGTTATAACAATTCCTCCAAATACACCTATTAAACTTAAGAAGATCGCTAACATGATAATTGTTGGCTTTGAAATAGAGTTAAACTGAAATATTAAAATGAAGAAAATTAAACCTAAACCTGTAAAGAATGCACCCATTAAAAAGGCCATTTGTTTTTCCTGTTCCTCAATTTGACCAGTATAATCTACTTTGATGTTTTTAGGCAAACCTTCGTAAGCCTGCATTTCATTTCGAATTTGATTTACCACAGCTCCTGCATCAGTAAATCCTGGTGCTAATGCTGAATAAACTGTTACCACACGCTTGGTGTCTTTGTGTTTAATAGCACTAAAACCTGAAGTATTTTCGGCATGAGCAATGGCAGAAACAGGTATCTCTTTAATTTGCCCACTTGCCATATCTCTAAATGTGATTTTTTGATTGAAAAGTGCACTTTTATTGTAGCGGTTATCTTCATTAAATCTCACATAAATATCATAATCGTCACCACCTTCTTTGTAAATACCAGCTTTAGACCCAAAAATAGAATTACGTAATTGCTGCCCAACTTGTGATGCAGATACACCTAATTCACCTGCTTTTTCTCTGTCAACAATAACACGCATTACAGGTTTGTCTTTGTTAACATCAATTTTAAGCTCATCAATACCAGCTACGTTTTTACTGTTGATAAACTCACGCATTTGCTCAGCAGCATTGATAAGTTCGTTATAGTCTTCACCTTCTAATTCGATATTAATTGGAGCTCCTGCAGGAGGTCCATCAACATTTTTTTCTACAGAGATTAATACACCTGGGAATATGCCAACTAAAGCTTTTTGAACTTTTTGACGCAGTAACTCACTGTCTTCACCTTCACGATATTTAAACTCACGCATTGATGCGGTAATTTTTGCTTTGTGAGGCATTTCGGCAGCTGAACCACCATCGGTTTGTGGGTTTCCTGCACCTTCACCAACTTGAGATACAGCACTTTCAACCATAAAGTTGTAATCGCCATTTTTATATTGGTCGTCATCTAAAACATCGTAAACAATCTTTTCAATTTCTTTAGTTATAGCATTGGTTTTTTCAATTGCTGTACCCTCAGGATATTCAATGTAAACAATGATTTGATTCGGGATATTATCTGGGAAAAACTCTACTTTGGTACGTTGGGTAGCTAATGAAGCTCCAAAAGCTATAAAAGCAATAATAAGCAGTAAAAATGTTCCGATAGCTAAACCGTAAGGACGCCAACCTTTTAAGGCTTTACGCAATTGTCTTTCATACCAGTTTTCTAGTTTTACTAATGTTTTGGTTTGGAAATTATTTGCCCATTTACGTAAAAACAATCGATACACCCAAAGCATAACAGCTGTAAATACCATTAAGGTTCCTAAAGCTCTGTATTCTCCACCAACAATAAATATAATAAGACCTATAACAGCCATTATAATTGTTGTTCTTATGATTTTGTGAAGTGGCATGTCTTTGTCTTCGGTATTCATAAATTGAGATACTAAAACAGAGTTAAAGAAAATAGCCACGAATAATGATGACCCTAATACTATAGATAGTGTTTGAGGTAAAATCATCATAAATTCTCCCATAATTCCAGGCCATAACCCTAATGGAATAAAGGCAGCCACAGTAGTTGCTGTTGAAATGATAATTGGGAAAGCAATTTCACCAATACCTTTTTTAGCAGCTTCAATTCGGCTCATGCCTTCTTCGTCCATTAAACGATAGACGTTTTCAACAACCACAATACCATTGTCTACCAACATACCAAGTCCCATAATTAGCCCAAACAATACCATGGTATTTAGGGTAATACCAAACATGCTCAGTATCATGAGTGACATAAACATAGACATTGGTATGGCAAACCCAACAAATATGGCGTTTTTGAATCCTAAGAAGAACATTAAAACGGTTACTACCAGAATAACCCCAAAAATGATATTGTTTACCAAATCATCAACTTGACCAATAGTAACTGAAGATTGATCGTTAGTAATGGTAATGTCTAAATCTTGAGGGAAAACATTTTCTTTAGATTCTTTAACTATAGTATGAATTTGTTCTGCAGCATCCACCATGTTTTTACCAGCACGTTTTTTTACATCGAGCATTACTACTGGATGTCCATACTCACGAGCATAAGTGGTTTTGTCTTCTTCTTTAAAGCTGACCGTTGCAACATCTTTTAAATAGATAGGATAATCGTTTTCAGACTTTACAACAAAGTTTTCCAATTCTGAAGGTGTTTCGATTTCACCTAAAACTCTAATAGTACGACGTTGTCCACTCGCTTTGATGTTACCAGCAGACATAGTTACATTTCCACCATTTATGGCATTAATGATATCGCTAAAAGTTACTTTAGCTGCGGTCATTTTATAAATATCTACTGCAACTTCAACTTCTTTTTCTTGCGCACCACGAATAGCAACTTCTTTAATTTCTAGTAAGTCTTCAATTTCATCTTGAAGGTACTCACCATATTCTTTAAGTTTTTCTACAGGATAATCACCAGAAATATTAATGTTTAGAATTGGCATTTCTTCTGAAAGACTTAGCTCAAACACATCAGGTTCTACTTTTGCACCATTAAATGTTGGCCAATCCTCGCCAGCAGTTTCAGATTCTATTTCGTCTTTCACCTTTTGTTTGGCTTGTTCAACGGTTAAGTTTTCGTCAAACTCAACAATTACCATAGAGTAATCTTCGGCTGAGGTAGAGGTTATTTCTACTACATTACTTACGGTTTTTAGCTGGTCTTCTAGTGGGTCTGTTACTAGTTTTTCAATGTCCTCAGCTGTGTTTCCTGGAAAAACAGTGCTTACATATATTTTGGTTTCGTTTACTTCTGGGAAGTTTTCTCGTGGCATATCAAAAAATGCCGAAACACCTAGATAAAAGAATACCAATATAAGGACATACATTGTCGTTTTATTGTTGATTGCCCATGAGGACAACCCAAATTCTTTATTGACTTTTTTCTGTTTGTCAGTCATAACTTTGGTTGATCGTTAATTGATTGAGTCTTTATTGATATTAATTACCTTAACTGTTTGCTCGTCTTTAACACTACGTGCACCTTCTTTAATGATTTCAGCACCTTTTTCAATTCCTGAAAGGACTTCAATAACATCTCCTTGTGTTTTACCAGTTTTGATAATTACTTTTTTAGCAACACCTTCTTCTTTGTCATTTTTATCTTCAACAACATATATGTATTGCTCGCCTTCAGCATTTTCAGAAATAACACTTTGAGGAATTAAAATAGCATTCTCGTTAGTGTAATCGTTGATTTTTAACTTCGCTGTTAAGTTTGGTTTAATAGTATTGTCTCCTTTAGGTAATCCAATTTCAACTTTAAATGTTCTGTTAGCAGCATTGATAAAATCTCCTGCTTGACGAACATTACTTTCAACAGTTTTACCAAGTACAGGAAACTCAACATCTACATGTTTACCTACAGTAACGTCTTTAATGTAACGCTCAGGAACCTCAGTTTCTATATACATATTACTTAGGTTTACAATTCGCATTAAAGGCGATTGACCAGCAGCTACAACACTACCTTGTTCGGTGATAACGTCATCAATAGTTCCAGAAAAAGGAGCTCTTACAGTAGTTTTGGCTACTTGCTGTTTTATTTGGTCAACAGCTTTTTGTTGCGCTTCGTAATTAGATTTTGCTTGTAAAAACTGAATTTCACTACCTATGTTTTGATCCCATAAACGTTTTTGACGTTCGTAAGTGGTTTTAGCTAAATCTGCTTGAATTTGAAGCTGAGACAATTGTTGACCTAATCCGCCATCATCAATTTTAGCTAACACTTGTCCTTTAGTTACCTTTTGTCCTTCTTTTACATATACATTGGTAAGAATACCATTATACTCTGGTGTGATTACTAAAAGGTCTTTGGTTGTAACATTACCTTGAACTTCAAAATAGTGGTTAAACGCTTCTTGTTTAGCTGTAATTGTAGTAATAAGTGGTACTTTTTTTACAGTATCTAGTTTTGAAATAACAGCATCTAGTTGTTTTAGCTTTTCATTTGCTTCGTGTTGTTCTGCAACAACTTCAGCACGTTTTTGGCGTAATAATTCTAGATTGTTGGAGCTTAAAACATTCTCCATAGAGTTCTTTTTGTTTTCGCCTCCACATGAGACTAAAACTAAAGCTGTAATTACTAATAAATATATTTTTTTCATGATGTGGTATTACGTAATTGATTAGTTTGATTGAATAGTGTTAAGTGTGGTTTCTAATTCTGCTTTAGAGTTAATTACATTAAGCATAGCTTGTAGAAATTCTTGTTGAGCAGTATATAGTTGAGTTTGAGCTTGACGTAACTCAAAGCTAGAACCTACACCTTCAAAAAATTTGGTTTGGTTTTTACGCTCGATACGTTCGGCTAGATTAAGATTTTCTTTTTTGTTGTCGTATTCTTCAATAGCAAATTGGTATTCGCTTTTAGCGTTAGCTATTTTAAGCCTTATTTGTTGTTCGGTTTCGGTTAAATCAGCTTTTGCTTTTTCAAGATTTATTTGAGCACGTTGTGTTGAAGCACTTCGCATACCTGAACTAAATATTGGAATGTTTAAGCTTACACCAAATAATGAAGAACCAAACCAATCTTGATCCTTTTCTAAAAAGGAAAAATCATCGCTAAATGCAGAATAACCACCATTAACAAAAGCGTTTAGTGTTGGTAATGCTTTGCTTTTCTCTAGTTTAACCAAAAGCTCTTTTGAAATCATATCGTTTTCAGAAATTTGAAAATCAATAGTATTTTCAACAGACTCGTCAGCCTCTAATAACTCTAAGCTTATATTTTGTGCAGTTAAGGTTTCTAAATTATCAGTAAGTGTTGTTTGAGAGTTTAAGTCAATACCAAGAGTTATATTAAGCATTTGGTAAGCTAATGTTTTTAAACGCTCAGTATTTCTTAAGTTACTTTCTACACTAGATAATGTGATTTTTAATTGCTCAACGCTCTCTTCTTCTTCAAGACCATTTTCATAAATCTTAGTAGTCTCGTTAAGGTTTTTAGTTAGTACTTCTAAGTTTCTTTTTAAAATAGAAATACTTTCTTCTGCAAGTAATACATTTCCGTAAGCGTTAATTACTGCTTTCCTTACTTCTAAGTCGGTTTTAACTTTAGCATTTTCAGAAATTTGTAAATACACTTTTGCCGATTGTAAGCCAACAAGATACGATCCATCAAAAAGTAATTGAGACAAGGTAGCTGTTGCAGTTACGCTTTGCTTTGTTCCAAAACGTAAAGGAATAAACCCTTGAGGAGTAGTAACATTGAAGTTGTCTTGAGTTACATCAAAATAGTCATTCACTATATCAATAGTGCTTTGAGTATTGTCAAAAGCAGCAGCAGGTAAAAGCTGAACTTGTTGTTTTAACCAGTTTTGATAATCTACACCAACATTAACTTGTGGTAATCCTGCAGCAGTGGTTTCCCATTTTTGCTTTTTGGCTGCTTCTATATCTCGAGTAGCATTTTGTGCCGATCGATTGTTTTCTAGAGCATAATCTATAGCTTCCTGTAGGCTAAAATTATAGACATTCTCTTCTTGAGCAAAAGCTGACCAAGACAAGAATAACCCTAAAAGGATAATTGAGATGTGTTTCATTAATTATTGTTTTGATTGATTTGTAAATACTTGTTTAAGTGTTCTAGTCCTTTGCTTGTACAAATACCTCGCAAATGGTATTCTAGATAATTGTTCATAAGCATTCTCATAGAAAAATGTTCTAATGGAAATAATGACTTGTCTTTTAAAGCCATCATACAATTAAAATAGATTTTTGAAATGAAATCTGAATTCAAATCTTCTCTAAATAATCCCATTTTTTTACCACGTTCTATGTTGCACCCAACACAATCTTCCATAACACACATTTGCTTTTCTTTAATGTTATGGAAAATTTTTGGATAGTATTTTTCTAGTTGATATTGAGGAGAAGACTTTTCATCTTTTAAGTTTTTCATCAAAAACTGTTTGATTTCATAAATCTCTTCAATAGGGTTTTTTTCTTGGGTTCTAATCTCTTCAATACCAGTAGAAATAATTTGAAACAAAAGCATTACTGCTTCTTCAACCAATACGGTTTTGTTTTCAAAATACTGATATATTGTTTTTTTAGAGATGCCTTGCGCATTGGCAATGTCATCCATAGTTACACTCTTAAACCCATAGGTTAAGAACAAATCGACTGCTGTTTTTAAAATATCTTGCTTCATAATTCTGAGGCAAAACTACGACAGGAAACTTTAAAAACAAAAAAAGTTTCCAAAGTTTTAACAATTATTTAATATTGAAGATTGTGCTTGTTATACTGACGACAAATACCGATTTTTGTTTCATGCAAACAGTACAATATTATCAAGAGCAGTTTATAGCTTATTTGGAAGAGTTTACAAAACAACGTGAGCCAGAAAACCTTTATAATCCAGTTAATTATATTTTAAAGTTAGGAGGAAAGCGCTTGCGACCTGTTTTAACTTTAATGGCAGCCGAAGTTTTTAATTGTGAATACCAAAAAGCGCTTGATGCAGCTTTGAGTGTTGAGGTGTTTCATAATTTTTCATTAGTTCATGACGATATTATGGATGATGCACCTTTGCGAAGAGGTCAAGAAACTGTTCATGAAAAATGGGATATTAACACAGGTATTTTGTCTGGTGATGCGATGTTAATTTTAGCATATCAGTTATTCGAAAACTATGAAGCGACTACTTTTCAGGCTTTGGCAAAGTTGTTTAGCAAAACAGCTTTAGAGGTTTGCGAAGGACAACAGTATGACATTGATTTTGAAACACGAGATGATGTTACTATTCCTGAGTACTTAAAAATGATTGAGTATAAAACCGCTGTTTTGGTTGGTGCTGCTATGCAAATGGGAGCAATTGTAGCGCAATCTTCTAAAGAAGACCAAGAAGGTATTTATGCTTTTGGCAAAAACTTAGGTATAGCTTTTCAATTACAAGATGATTATTTGGATGCTTTTGGAGACCCAAAAACGTTTGGAAAGCAAGTAGGTGGTGATATTATAGAAAATAAAAAGACCTTTTTATATTTAAAAACCCTAGAGTTTTCAAATGCTAATGATAAGTTACAGTTGCAGCATCTTTTTAGTATTAATCCAACAGACGCTAAGGATAAAATAGAAACCGTAAAGCAGTTGTTTGAGTCGAGTGGTGCTTCTGAAGCTACAAAAGAAGAAATAAAAAAATATACCGAAAAGGCGTTTTCAGTTTTAGAGCATCTAAATATTTCAAATGAAAATAAAGCTATCCTTAAAGCATTTGGGGAACAATTAATGAACAGAAATGTATAATGCAGCTACCAGCAACTTTTGAAGAATTAATTGATGAGGCAAATAAGCTTGAGTTGTATTCTAAATTAGTAAAGCAATTAAACAAGGATTTCTTATTTGCTAATATTGATTTAGATTTTGATGAAGCTATTTTACCAACAAGTTTAAAGCTACTGCTTCATGAAACCGTTTACAAACTCATTCAAGAAAAATTTGCGGAGTACCTTAACTTACTTTACATCATTGATGTGCCTGAACATAAAATAAAGCAGCTAAATGGTGATGATACTCTAAAACTTTCAGAAGAGGTTACCTTTTTAATTTTGCTTCGCGAATGGCAAAAAGTATGGTTTAAGCATAAATACTCTTAAAAATAAAACCTAACAAAAGGCATCCAAGGGTCAGCATAAATGCTTTTGTCTTCATCATATAAAACGTCATATCGAATACCAAAGGTTACATTTTGAGTTCTGTAACCAGCACCAATAAATAAAGCAGGATACCAATAGTTTTGGTCTTCAATACCTAAATTATCTTCCCATTTTCTGTTCACGTTGAGTTCTTCAAATTCTGCAGAAAGCTGAACTTCATTTATAGGTTGAAAAAGACCAATTAAACTACCTCCAAAAATGGTGGATTTATAAAAGTTTTTTCTGGAGTTGTAAGTTCCATTAAGTCCAAGCCCTAACGCAAATTGATTATTGAATTCATAAATAGCACTTGGTGCTAAAGTGCCACTAAAAAAGCCATCACCAAAGCTTAGTCCTACTCCTCCTCCAAATCGCACATGATTCCAAAAATCGCTAGTGTTTTCTTGGGCATTTACAGTGTTAAAACAAACCGAAATAAGTATTAATAAGATGATTTTTTTGAGGTTAAATTTTGTAGAAAAGGTCTTCATAGTATAAATAGTTGAAAAAGAGATGTTATAAATATAATAAAACATAAGTGTATTATAGTAAAAGTTGTACTTTTGTATAAATTTTGTCGGAACGATACAGTTTTTAACTACTTATGGATAAATATTCCTTTTTAAACGCAGCACATACAGCATATTTTGCTGATTTATACGAACAATATTTACAAAACCCAGACTCAGTTGAACCAAGTTGGAGAGCATTTTTTCAAGGTTACGATTTTGGTAGTGAGAGTTACGGAATGGAAGGTGAAATTATTGAAGGCGTTTCTACCCAAATTCCTGAGCATGTACAAAAAGAGTTTCAGGTTATAAAACTTATTGATGGTTACCGTAGCAGAGGTCACTTGTTTACAAAAACTAACCCAGTAAGAGCAAGACGTAAATATGTTCCAACGCTAGATATTGAACATTTTGGATTGTCTAATAGTGATTTAGATACTGTTTTCAATGCAGGTGAAGTATTAGGGATTGGAGCACAAACTTTAAGAGAAATCATCAAACACCTAGATAGTATCTATTGTGATTCTATTGGTGTTGAATACATGTATATTAGAAAACCTGAGGAAATCAATTGGATTCAGGAAAAATTAAATATCAACGATAACCAACCAAATTTTTCAGCAGAACAAAAAAAGCATATCCTTAAAAAACTTAATGAGGCTGTCTCTTTTGAAAGTTTCTTGCATACAAAGTATGTAGGTCAAAAGCGTTTCTCTCTAGAAGGAGGAGAGTCTTTAATTCCTGCATTAGATGCTGTAATTGAAAAAGCAGCAGACTATGGTGTTAAAGAGTTTGTAATGGGTATGGCACATAGAGGTCGTTTAAGTACGCTTACAAATATCTTTGGAAAATCTGCAAAAGACATCTTTAGTGAGTTTGATGGTAAGGATTATGAAGAAGAAATTTTTGATGGAGATGTTAAGTACCATTTAGGTTGGACAAGCGATAGAGTTACCGACTCTGGCAAAAAAATAAACCTTAACATAGCACCAAACCCTTCACACTTGGAAACTGTTGGAGCAGTTGTTGAAGGAATTACTAGAGCAAAACAAGACGATAAATATCCTGAAAACCCATCTCAAGTACTACCAATAGTTGTGCATGGTGATGCAGCTATTGCTGGTCAAGGATTAGTATACGAAGTTGTGCAAATGGCACAATTAGACGGTTATAAAACTAATGGAACCATTCATATTGTAGTAAATAACCAAATAGGTTTTACTACTAACTATTTAGACGCAAGGTCAAGTACTTATTGTACTGATGTTGGTAAGGTAACATTGTCACCTGTATTACACGTAAACGCTGATGATGCCGAAGCTGTAGTACATGCCATGTTGTTTGCTTTAGACTTTAGAATGCAGTTTAAACGCGATGTATTTATAGATTTATTGGGTTATAGAAAGTATGGTCATAACGAAGGTGATGAACCTAAGTTTACACAGCCATTACTTTATAAAGCTATTGCAAAGCATCAAAACCCAAGAGACATTTATGCTCAAAAACTAATTGACCAAGGTATTATCACTAAAGACCATGTATCACAATTAGAAGAAGATTACAAAGCATCTTTAGAAGAAAAATTAGAAGACTCTCGTAAAGAGGATAAAACAGTAATTACTCCATTTATGCAAAATGAATGGACTGAATATATTACTGTTGATGAAAATAAAATGATGAAACCTGTAGATACTGCTTATTCTGCTGAAGGATTAAAGCGTATCACAGAAGTAATTTCTTCATTACCAAAAGACAAAAAATTCATACGTAAAATAGAGCGTTTAGTACAATCCAGACAAACTATGTTTGATGAAAACAAGTTAGACTGGGCAATGGCTGAGCATTTAGCTTATGGTACTTTATTAGAAGAAGGTCACGATGTTCGTATATCTGGTCAGGATGTAGAACGTGGTACATTCTCTCACAGACATGCCGTTGTAAAAGTAGAAGATAGCGAAGAAGAAATTGTATTACTTAATAAGTTGAGTGATAAGCAAGGAAAATTCTTTATCTATAACTCACTATTATCAGAATATGGTGTGGTAGGTTTTGATTATGGTTATGCTATGGCAAGCCCTAAAACCTTAACCATTTGGGAAGCGCAATTTGGAGATTTCAGTAATGGAGCTCAAATTATGCTAGACCAATATATTTCTGCAGCTGAAGATAAATGGAAACTTCAAAATGGTTTGGTAATGTTATTACCTCATGGTTATGAAGGTCAAGGTGCAGAGCATTCATCAGCACGTATGGAACGTTACTTACAACTATGTGCAAAAGATAATATGTATGTAGCAGACTGTACAACACCTGCTAACATGTTCCATTTATTACGTAGACAAGTAAAAGCAAAATTCCGTAAGCCTTTAATTGTGTTTACGCCTAAGAGTTTATTGCGTCATCCATTGTGTGTGTCAACAGTTGATGAGTTTGCAAATGGTAGTTTCCAAATGCTAATCGACGATGAGTCTGTAAAAACTGATGCTGTAAAAACGCTAGTGTTTGTAACAGGTAAGTTTTATTATGACTTATTAGAAGAACGCGAAAAACTAGAAAGAAACGATGTTGCTTTAGTAAGAATAGAGCAATTATTCCCATTACCAGAAAAAGAAATTAAAGCTGTTTTGGAAAAATACAGTCATGTTGAAGATATGGTTTGGGCTCAAGAAGAACCAAGAAATATGGGAGCTTATAGCTTTATGTTAATGCATTTAGATGAAGCTAAAAACTTTAGAGTAGCATCGCGAAGAGCTTATGGAGCACCTGCAGCAGGAAGCTCAGTACGTTCTAAAAAACGTCATCAAGAAGTTATTGATTTCGTTTTCGATAAAACAAAAAACAACCAACGATAAAATAAAAACAAATCCAAAAACATAAAATTATAGAACAATGATTTTAGAAATGAAAGTACCTTCACCAGGAGAGTCTATTACTGAAGTAGAAATTGCAGAATGGTTAGTGCAAGATGGTGATTATGTAGAAAAAGATCAGGCCATTGCTGAAGTAGATAGTGATAAGGCAACTCTTGAGCTTCCAGCTGAAGCGAGCGGAACGATTACCTTAAAGGCAGAAGAAGGTGATGCAGTTGCAGTAGGAGAAGTGGTTTGTTTAATTGATACAAGTGCAGCAAAACCAGAAGGATCTGATGCACCTGCAAAAGAAGAGAAAAAAGAAGAAGCACCTAAAGCTGAAGAAAAGAAAGCAGAACCAGTTGCAGAGAACAAAACGTATGCAACAGGAACAGCAAGTCCTGCAGCAAAAAAGATTTTAGCTGAAAAAGGAATGGAAGCTTCTCAAATACAAGGCACAGGTAAAGACGGTAGAGTAACCAAAGACGATGCTGTAAACGCAAAACCATCTATGGGAACTCCAACAGGAGGAAGCCGTGGAGAGTCACGCTCTAAACTATCAATGTTACGTCGTAAAGTAGCAGAGCGTTTAGTATCTGCTAAAAACGAAACAGCAATGTTAACCACTTTTAATGAGGCTAACATGACACCTATTTTTGAATTGCGTAAACAATACAAAGAAGAGTTTAAAGCAAAGCATGGTGTAGGTCTTGGTTTTATGAGCTTCTTTACGTTAGCAGTGGTAAGAGCATTAAAAGAATATCCAGCTGTTAACTCTATGATAGATGGAAAAGAAATGATTTCTTACGATTTCTGTGATATTAGTATAGCAGTGTCAGGACCAAAAGGACTTATGGTTCCAGTAATACGAAATGCTGAAAACTTAACCTTTAGAGGTGTTGAAGCTGAAGTAAAACGTTTAGCATTAAGAGCTCGTGATGGTCAAATTACTGTTGATGAAATGACAGGTGGTACATTTACGATTTCAAATGGAGGTGTATTTGGTAGTATGTTATCTACACCAATTATCAACCCACCACAAAGTGGTATTTTAGGAATGCACAATATTATTGAGCGTCCAATTGCTGTTGATGGTAAAGTTGAAATTCACCCAATGATGTATTTAGCATTATCTTATGATCACAGAATTATTGATGGTAGAGAGTCTGTTGGATTTTTAGTTGCAATTAAAGAAGCACTTGAAAACCCAGTTGAGTTATTAATGAATAATGATGTTAAGAAAGCTTTAGAGTTATAAAGTAATAGACATATCATATAAAACAAAAAGCGCAATTCCCCTTAAATTGCGCTTTTTTCTTGAAAATAACTAACTAATAACTAAAAAAAATTGACAAGAATATTTATAGATATTATTAAAATGACACTAATTACTAAACCAATAATAAAAAGCTTATTAGAAGATTTTAAATTATGTTTCATCTTAATCGAGTCAATATTTTCACTCAAAATCCCTGGGCAATTAAGCCCAGAGCTTTCAAGTTTCCCTTATAAAAAATTAATAGCACTGTAAAGGTCTAGAATAATTGAAAGCCAAACAATACGTAACGTTACGTATATTTTGGTTTTTTGTAATAAAAAAAGTGCAAATTTTGAGGGTTTGCACTTTTTTCAATCATCATAGTATGGTTAAGTTCATTGAAAACAGACTAAAATATTTAATGTTATTGTTAACACGACACTTAAAACTAGAGTAACAATCAAAGGTGAATTAAAGAGTGACAACTTCTGTTTCATTTTTTTGTAATTTTTAACTTCGAGAATATTTGTTAAAAACAAAAAAGCTCCTAGTTAAGCTAATAACCAAGAGCTTTTTATCCCCTAAGTAGTTTGATTAATAGCACTGTAAAGGTGAGCATTATATCAATGCCAAACAATACGTAACATTACGTATTTTTAAGTAAGAAATTCCTGATTTTCCTTTGCCCAAATCAATAAACTGTTTTGAAACGGAGTGATATCAAGCTTTTTAATGATGTTGCTTTTGTGTTTTTCTACAGTTCTGTTAGAGATAAACATTAGTTCTCCAATTTCTTTTGCAGTTTTGTTTTGCGCAATATGTTTTAATACTTCTTTTTCGGTTGGAGTCAACTCTTCAAGTTCTTTTGGGACTTCTTTAATTTCTAAATGCGAAATAAGTTCAGGACTAAAATACGGTGTGTTTTTTAATACCGAAGAAATACATTGCTCAATTTCAACTAAAGCAAATTCTTTAAGGACATAACCAAAGATATTTAGTGCTTTGGCTTCGTAATAGGTTTCTTCGTCCTTTTCAAAAGTTATAAGGACAATTTTTGTTGGTAAATTATTATCGAAACACTTTTTTGCGATTTCCAAACCTGTCAAATGTGGCATCCTAATGTCTAGTATGGCAATTTCAGGTTGTTGAGTTTCTATAAGGTTGTAGGCGTCTCTGCCATTTTCGGCACTACCTATTATATTGTAGTTCTTTTCTTTTAAAAAATCATTCAGACCTTTTAGGATCAATGGATGATCGTCTGCTATTATTATAGAGGCATGCATTTGTGCTATTAATTAATTGAGGGATTGACTATAAATATAAGCACAATTTTGAAATATTCAGAAAGAATTATACTACAATTTTAAGTATAAATATTTTTTTTGATAATCAATCACTGCTTTTCCCTTTTTTAAGATGTCAGCACCAATAATGCCATCAACTGGTTTTGAGTTATGACTTGTTAGTGCAGTATTTACATGTGTTAGGTTAAATAAGATTAAAGCTACTTTGTCTTTTTTCCATTTACCAATTTTTACTTTATTCTTTTTGGAAATTTGGGTTTCCATATCAGTTGCGCCAGCTCCTGCAGCTCGTATAGGAGAGTCTTTTGCTTTTAAGTTGAATCTCTCAACAGCATCAAAGCCTACGCAAGAGTTTGAAGCACCAGTATCTAAAATAAATAAACCTTTTACTCCATTTATTGTAGCGCGAATTTCAAAATGATTGGTTCTAGTTAGGTGTAACTTTATTTTAGTAAATCCTTTTTCTAACAGAAATTCTTGAAGACTGTTTTCCATAGCTTTTTTTACAAATATAGTGGTATAAAAGAATTATTTTAGCAAAATGATTATTACCGATACACATACTCATTTATACAGTGAGGCTTTTGATGAAGATAGAAAGGAAATGATACAACGTGCTATAGATGCCAATGTTTCTCGTTTTTTTATTCCAGCAATAGACTCTAGCTACACAACATCTATGTTACAGTTGGAACAAGAATTTCCCAATCATGTGTTTTTAATGATGGGTTTGCATCCTACTTCTGTAAAAGATAACTATAAAGAAGAATTACAACATGTTGAGGAGTTAATGGCAAAAAGACACTTTTATGCTGTTGGCGAAATAGGGATCGATTTATATTGGGATACTTCTACTTTAGAAATTCAAAAAAAAGCATTTAAGCATCAAATTCAGTTAGCAAAAAAATACAAGTTGCCAATTGTGATACATTGTCGTGATGCTTTTGATGAAATATTTGAAGTTCTAGAAACCGAAAAAGACGATGCGCTTTTTGGTATCTTTCATTGCTTTACTGGTACTTTTGAGCAAGCACAAAAAGCAATTTCTTACAATATGAAATTAGGAATAGGTGGTGTTGCAACATTTAAAAATGGAAAAATAGACCAGTTTTTAAATCAAATAGACTTAAAACATATTGTTTTGGAAACCGACTCGCCATATTTAGCACCAAAACCATATCGAGGGAAACGTAATGAAAGTAGTTATATAATAAAGGTGTTAGAGAAACTATCAGAACTGTATAATTTTCCTCAAGAAACCATTGCAGAAATAACAACACAAAACTCAAAAGACATATTTAATATATAATAGGTATGGAAAGCAATAGCCCAAAAATACTTTTAATATATACTGGTGGAACTATTGGGATGATTAAAAACCCAAATACTGGAGCATTGAAGTCCTTTGACTTTAATAATCTGTTAAAACGTATTCCTGAATTAAAACTATTAGACTGTGATATAAGTACAATATCCTTTAAAGATCCAATAGATTCTTCAAACATGAATCCTGACTATTGGGTTCAAATAGCCGAAATTATAGAAGACAATTACGATAGCTTTGATGGGTTTGTAGTACTTCATGGTAGTGATACCATGAGCTATACAGCTTCAGCATTAAGTTTTATGTTAGAAAACTTAGCTAAACCTGTAATATTAACAGGGTCGCAATTACCAATTGGTGATTTGCGTACCGATGCCAAAGAAAACTTGATAACCACAATTCAAATGGCATCGTTGCAAACTAGGAACAGACCATTAATAAGAGAGGTAGGGTTATATTTTGAATACAAATTATATAGAGGAAATCGTACAACTAAAATAAATGCAGAACATTTTGAAGCATTTGAGTCCTTAAATTATCCTCATTTAGCCGAATCTGGAGTACATATTAAGGTAAACCATGAAGACTTGTATAAACCAAATGCTAGAAAAAAGTTGGTTGTGCATAAATCTTTTGATAATAGTATTGCTTTAATAAAGCTGTTTCCAGGTATTTCGAAATCGGTTTTGGAATGCATGACACATAATCCAAATATAAAAGGTATTGTTTTAGAAACCTATGGAGCAGGTAATGCTACAACCGAAGATTGGTTTATTGACTTAATGGAATCTGCTATAAAAAAAGGGGTGCAAATTATAAATGTAACACAATGCTCAGGAGGAAGTGTCAATATGGGACAGTATGAAACCAGTTCGCAGCTTAAAAAAGCAGGTGTAATTTCAGGAAAAGACATTACAACCGAAGCTGCAATAGCAAAATTAATGTATATGTTGGGAGAAAACATTTCTGCTAAAACGTTCAAAACCATATTTGAAACGCCTTTACGTGGAGAAATGTCTTAAAATTAACTTTCAAAATTTTAACATTCAAAGAATTTTTTGTTATTTGACCCACTGTAATTAAAGATAAAGTTACAGAGAGGTGGCCGAGTGGTCGAAGGCGCACGCCTGGAAAGTGTGTATACGTCAAAAGCGTATCGAGGGTTCGAATCCCTTCCTCTCTGCTGTTATTTTATTTTTAATTGTAATTTTTTTATATCTTTAACACTTTAACTAATAAAATTAAGAATAAGAACAATGAAAAGACTATTTTCTATCCTAGCCATAGCAGGAACCATGGCTTTCGGAACTGTTAATGCAAACGCATTTACTACAACTACAACTGCCGCAACAACAACTGTTGCAACTGTAACACAAGAAGAAGAGGCTGCAGCTCCTGCTGAAGAAGACCTTGGATTTCACCAAGAATTAAAGAAACGTTTTATTGAAGGTGGACCTGGGTTTATGGGAATTGTATTGCTATGTTTAATTTTAGGTTTAGCAATTGCAATTGAAAGAATTATCTTTTTAAACTTATCTACTACAAATACTAAGAAATTAACTCAAAATGTAGAAGATGCATTAGCATCAGGTGGTATCGAAGCAGCTAAAGAAGTTTGCAGAAACACAAAAGGACCTGTTGCATCTATTTTTTATCAAGGATTAGACAGAGCAGACGAAGATATCGATGCTGCTGAAAAAGCTGTTGTTGCCTATGGTGGAGTACAAATGGGACAATTAGAGAAAAACGTATCATGGATTTCATTATTTATCGCATTGGCACCAATGCTTGGGTTCATGGGTACAGTAATTGGTATGATTCAAGCATTCGATAAAATTGAAGCAGCTGGTGACATGCAACCTTCTTTAGTAGCAGGTGGTATTAAAGTTGCCTTATTAACAACTGTATTCGGTCTTATTGTAGCAATTATACTTCAAATTTTCTACAACTATATTATTGCAAAAATTGATAGTATCGTTAACGATATGGAAGATGCGTCTATTACATTAATGGACATGTTAGTAAAGCACAAAAAATAATAAGCAATAAATTATAGAAAAATTATGCATAAGATTTTAAAAATAGTAGCAGCTGTACTTAGTTTACTAGGTATTGTCTTCCTAATTAGAATTATTTCTAAAGGAGACGAAGCTATTAAAGCAGCTGCCTTAGAAGGAGATACAGCAATTGTAGACCCAATGGCAATAGTTACTTATATTGTTCTTGGACTCGTATTACTATTTGTTGTAGTGTTTGTGTTAAAAAATCTATTCACAAATACTGGATCCTTAAAAAACACGTTAATAGGAGTAGGCCTTTTTGCTGCTGTACTTATAATTGCATACGCAGTATCTGGTGGAGACACTAATACATATATGTACAATAACAAAGTAGCAACTGAAGGACAATCTCACATGGTAGGAGCAGGTTTAATTGCTTTCTACATATTAATAATTGGAGCAGCTGCGGCAATGTTATTTGCTGGAGCAAAAAAAATGATTAAGTAATTATGGCAAAAAGATCAGCACCAGAAGTTAATGCAGGCTCAATGGCTGATATTGCATTCTTACTTCTTATTTTCTTTTTGGTTACAACAACTATTGAGACTGATACAGGTTTAAATAGAAAATTGCCTCCAATTGAAGAAAGTGAAGAAGATGTAATCATCAAGCAAAAAAATATTTTTACCGTACTTATTAATGGTAAAGACCAATTGCTTGTTGAGGACGAATTGATGGATCTTAAAGATTTGCGTAAAGCTGCAGTAGAATTCCTTGATAATGGAGGAGGAACTGGAGAGGATGGATGTGACTATTGTAAAGGGAAAAGAGACCCTAAGTCATCTGACAATCCTGATAAAGCTATCATATCTTTAAAGAACGAGCGTGAAACTACTTACAAGACTTATATTTCTGTTCAAAATGAGTTAGTAGCAGCATACAATGAACTTAGAAATCGTAGAGCGCAAGAGCTTTACGGAACTTCATTTTTACAAATGCAAGCTAACTATGACGACGTAAACTGGGTTGGAAGTAAAGACAAGCTTAAAGAAAAGATTGAAAAGATAAAACTTGAGTACCCTCAAAAATTATCTGAAGTTCAACAAAAGTAATTTAGAAAACATAAGATATGTCTAAATTTAATAAGAAAAAATCAGGCGATTTACCAGCTATTTCAACTGCGTCTTTACCTGATATTGTATTTATGTTATTATTCTTCTTTATGGTTGCTACCGTAATGAGAGATAATACCTTAAAAATTAAAAACGAATTACCAAGTGCTGACCAAGTTGAAAAGCTAGATAAAAAAGATTTGGTGATGTATATATACGTAGGACAACCTACTGAAAGATATCAAAGCCAATTTGGTAAAGAATCACGTATACAGTTAAATGATAAATTTGCTGATGTAAGTGATATAAAAGCTTTTATAGCTGCAGAACGAGCATCTAAAAGAGAAGAACTAATCCCGTTTCTTACAACTGCTTTAAAAGTAGATAAAGAAGCAAATATGGGATTAATTGGAGATATTAAGCAGGAACTTAGAGAAGAGAATGCTTTAAAAATTAACTACACCACTAAACAAGGTGATATCTCTGCTA
Organism: Meridianimaribacter sp. CL38; assembly: GCF_004328055.1. Taxonomy (NCBI): domain Bacteria; kingdom Pseudomonadati; phylum Bacteroidota; class Flavobacteriia; order Flavobacteriales; family Flavobacteriaceae; genus Meridianimaribacter; species Meridianimaribacter sp. CL38. The sequence goes on from NZ_QKWS01000005.1 coordinate 146,855, forward strand.
ATAGAAAATAATTTTATTTGTTAAATTTCTAAAACATCCTGGTTATTTTGATCAGGATGTTTTTTTATACATTATATTTTAATCATTACCATATATTTGTATAAATGAATCTCAAACTCCTATTTGCATTTCTATTATTGTCACAATTTGTATTGGGACAAACTACTAACGATTCTACTCAAGTTGATTCTCGTTATAGAGAAGACCAATTTTATGTTTCGGCAACTTATAACTTACTAGCAAATAAACACGAAGATGTTTCTCAAAGAGGCTTTTCTAGTGGTTTTCATTTGGGCTTTATAAGGGATATGCCTATCAATAAAAAAAGAAATGTAGCTGTTGGTTTAGGTATTGGTTTATCAGCTAATTCTTATAATCAGAATCTATTAATCGATGAAATTCCTGGAGGATATACATATACTGTTTTAGATGAAGACGAAACGTCTTTTTCAAAGAATAAATTTACTACCTACGTTCTTGAGGTACCACTAGAATTCAGATGGAGGACATCTGACGCCTCTACATATAAGTTTTGGAGGATTTATTCAGGACTGAAATTTGGTTACGTTTTTGCTAATTCTACAAAGTTTAAAGGCAATTCAGAAACCATTAAGCTTACTAATGTTTCTGACTTCAATACAATACAATATGGCTTGACTTTAAGTGCTGGTTATGATACTTGGAACATTCATTTTTACTATGCTTTAAATCCAATCTTTGAAAGTAGTGCGAAAATTGAAGATGCCACTATTGACATGTCAGTTGCCAGAATTGGAATAATGTTTTACATTTTATAGCCAATAATTAAGTAAGATTAATTGTGGAATTAATCCAATAAAAAAGCCTATAATTAGTTCTATGCTACTATGCGCTTTTAAATGCAGCCTAGAGCTTGCAATTGCGCCTAAAATGATACACATAAGTGCAATAGTACCATTAATATTTATTTTAAAATGAATACCTATTGCAACTGCAAACATGAAAAAACCAGCTGCAGCAATCATATGTATACTTGCTTTAAATTTTAGAAAAGCCAAAATAAGACACGTTATAGTTGAGCAAAGTACACCTACAAAAAAGTAGTATAATTCAGGAATTTCATTATAGGTTAAAACCCTATTTAAAACAAGTATTATGATTGCACTATTAAGAATTAAAGGGATAATACGTTCTTGAGTTGTTTCAAGGTAAAAAGAGTCTATTTTTTTAATGGTTTTAAGTAGATAAAATAGCAATATAGGAAGTGCAATAGTGAGTATTGAAACCGAAAATAGTTTAGCTTTTACTATAGGAACAGGAATAAACCTAGGTGTTTTTGAAAAATAAAAGATTACACCTAATAAAGGCATTAAAACAGGATGGAAAATAAATGATATGGCTCTAAGAATATGGTTTATCATATCTTTTTTCTCAATCTTGCCACAGGAATATCTAATTGCTCTCTGTATTTTGCTACAGTACGTCTAGCAATTGGATAGCCTTTTTCTTTTAAAATTGAAGCTAATTTTTCGTCGGTTAGTGGTTTTCTTTTGTTTTCTTCTTCAATAACCGTTTCTAGAATTTTTTTAATTTCTCTAGTTGAAACTTCTTCACCTTGGTCATTTGTCATCGATTCAGAGAAAAATTCCTTAATCAATTTAGTACCATAAGGTGTATCTACATATTTACTATTAGCAACTCTTGATATTGTTGATACATCCATGTCTATTTCATCAGCAATATCTTTTAAAATCATTGGTCTTAACTTACGTTCGTCACCTGTTAAAAAATACTCTTTTTGATAATGCATAATTGCACTCATGGTCACAAAAAGGGTTTGTTGACGTTGTTTTATAGCTTCAATAAACCATTTTGCAGCATCTAGTTTTTGCTTAATGAAAAGCACAGCATCTTTTTGTGATTTGCTCTTGTCTTTAGATTCTTTATAGCCTTTCATCATGTTGCTATATTCTCTTGAAACATGAAGCTCAGGAGCGTTTCTTCCGTTTAAGGTAAGCTCAAGTTCGCCATCTATAATTTTAATAGCAAAATCAGGTACTACGTGCTCAACAATCCTATTATTACCAGCATAAGAACCACCAGGTTTTGGGTTAAGATGTTCAATTTCATCTATAGCATCTTTAAGCTGTACTTCGGTAATGTCAAATTTTTGAAGTAGCTTTTTGTAATGCTTTTTGGTAAACTGTTCAAAAGCTTTATCAATAATATCAATGGCAAGTTCAACATCAGGTGTTTTTTCTTTTCTATGTAGCTGAATGCTTAAACACTCTTGAAGGTTTCTTGCGCCAACACCAGCAGGATCTAGTTGATGTACTTTATGTAGTACTTTTTCAACCGATGCTTCATCAGTGTACACACCTTGAGTAAATGCTAAATCATCAACAATATCGTTTAAAGAGCGACGTATATAACCACTCTCATCAACGCTTCCAACTAAAAATTCAGCGATTTCATATTCGTTATCATCTAGTCGAAATGTGTTTAACTGGTTGGTTAAATGCTGAGTAAAAGAGGTTCCAGCAGCATAAGGTACATTTTTTTCTTCATCGTCGCTACTGTAATTATTGGCTTGAGTCCTGTAGTCAGGAATATCATCATCACTTAAATATTCATCTACATTTATGTCTTCGGCATTTATAGATTCGTTGTCATTAAAGTCGTCAGCAGAGTTGTCAAATTCATCATATTTATCATCAAATTCATCTGATGATTCCTTACCACTTTCTAAAGCTGGGTTTTCCTCTAATTCTTGCTTTAATCTTTGCTCAAACGCTTGTGTAGGCAACTGAATCAATTTCATTAATTGAATTTGTTGCGGAGACAACTTTTGTGATAATTTAAACTGTAAATACTGTTTAAGCATTGTGTTATTTGGGTTTAGAGTAAAAATAAAAAAAACAATCTACATTATGTTAGAACGTAGATTGTTTTATTTCATTATTTATTTTGAAGTGATACATTTAATAAACATCTAGCGATATAAATTAAAAATCTCAGTGTCTTCTGCAATTAGAATTCAGCATTTTGAGGTGTTCTTGGGTAAGGTATAACATCTCTAATGTTACCCATTCCTGTAGCAAACATAACTAAACGCTCAAAACCTAATCCAAATCCAGAGTGAACAGCAGTTCCGTATTTACGTAAATCTAAATACCACCATAGTTCTTCTTCTTCGATATCAAGCGCTTTCATTTTTTCTTTTAAAACGTCTAAACGCTCTTCACGTTGTGAACCACCTACAATTTCTCCAATTCCTGGGAATAAAATATCCATAGCTCTAACGGTCTTTCCGTCTTCATTTAAACGCATGTAAAATGCTTTAATGTTTGCAGGATAATCAAATAAGATTACTGGGCATTTAAAGTGCTTTTCAACTAAATAACGCTCATGTTCGCTTTGTAAGTCTGCTCCCCATTCTTCAATAATATAATTGAATTTCTTTTTCTTGTTTGGTTTACTATTACGTAAAATATCTATGGCTTCAGTGTAGCTTACACGCTTAAAGTTGTTGTCTACAACAAATTTCAACTTTTCAATTAAGCTCATTTCACTACGTTCAGCTTGAGGTTTTGTTTTTTCTTCGTCAAGTAAACGGTTTTCTAAAAATTTTAGGTCGTCCATGTTGTGTTCTAGAACATAGCTTAACACCGATTTCATAAAATCTTCGGCTAAATCCATGTTGCCAGCTAAATCCATAAAAGCCACTTCTGGTTCTATCATCCAGAATTCAGCTAAGTGACGCGATGTGTTAGAATTTTCCGCTCTAAATGTTGGTCCAAATGTGTACACTTTACCTAATGACATTGCATAGGTTTCGGCCTCTAACTGACCAGAAACGGTTAAGTTGGTTTCTTTTCCAAAGAAATCTTCTTTGTAGTTTACTTTTCCATCTTCAGTCAATGGAGGGTTTTTAGCATCTAGAGCACTTACTCTAAACATTTCACCAGCACCTTCGGCATCACTACCTGTAATGATAGGTGTGTGCATGTAATAAAACCCATTTTCATTAAAGTACTTGTGAATAGCAAACGATAATGAAGAACGCAAGCGCATTACAGCACTAAATGTGCTTGTTCTTGTGCGCAAGTGTGCATTTTCACGTAAAAACTCAAACGAGTGTTTTTTAGGTTGAATAGGATATTCGTCTGGGTGAGAATCACCAAGAATATCAATGGTTTTAACCTGTATTTCTACACTTTGTCCTTTTCCTTGACTTTCTACAAGTTCACCTTTTATATGTATTGCAGCACCAGTAGTTATGCGCTTTAAGGTGGCTTCGTCTGTGTTTTCAAAATCTACTACACATTGTATATTATTAATTGTAGAACCATCATTTAAAGCTATAAAACGATTAGCTCTAAACGTTCTAACCCATCCTTTAATTTCAATGTCTTGTAGTGTAATGTCACTTGACAATAGTTCTGCAACAGTGTGTAATTTCATTTGATATTAAATTTAAAATGCAAAGATAATTTTTTATGATTATTCTGAAGAATTTTCTATTTCATCATCTTCTTCAGGAATAATGTTTATTGCTGGTTTTCGTAATACTTCTTTATTGGCAATGCTTCTTTCTAACGATAATAATAACGATGGTAAAAGCAATAGGTTAGACAACATTGCAAACAGTAATGTGGCCGAAACTAAAGCACCTAAAGCAACTGTACCTCCAAAACTAGATATGGTAAATACCGAAAAGCCAAAGAATAATACTATTGAAGTATAAAACATGCTTACACCAGTTTCGCGCAATGCTGCATAAACCGATTTTCTTATTTTCCAGTGGTTGGCTTGAAGCTCTTGACGGTATTTTGCTAAAAAGTGAATAGTGTCATCTACCGAAATACCAAAAGCAATACTAAATACTAGAATTGTTGAAGGTTTTATAGGCACTCCTAGATAACCCATTAAACCTGCGGTTACTAGTAATGGTAATATGTTAGGAATTAAGGATACAATAATCATCCTAAAAGATCTAAACATATAAGCCATAAATAATGAGATTAAAATTATGGCTAAGGATAATGATATTGCTAGGTTTTTTACTAAATACTTTGTTCCTTTTTGAAATACCAATGCTTTACCTGTCATGGTAACTTTATAACGCTCTTCAGGAAACACTTTGTTGATTTTGTTTTGAAGGTCTTCTTCAATACGCTCCATTTTATCAGTACCAATATCTTTCATAAAGGTTGTAATACGCGCATATTGACCTGTACTATCTACAAAGTTATTCAGCAAATCTACATTTGAAGATGAGTTTTTTGCATACGATAAAATAAAGCTGTTTTCTTGACTGGTTGGGAGTTGGTAATATTTTGGGTTACCATTATAGTAGGCTTGTTTAGAATATTTTACCAAACTAACTACTGATATTGGTCTTGACAGTTCTGGTGTTTCAATGATGAGTTCCTCTAACTCGTTCATGCGTTTTAAAGTACTTAACTTCATAACGCCTTTTTTACGTTGAGTATCTACCATAATTTCGAGAGGCATAATACCATTAAACTCACTTTCAAAAAAGCGAATGTCATGGAAAAACTCTTTTTCTTTAGGCATGTCTTCAATTAAACTTCCCGAAATTTTTATTTGGTAAATACCAATAATACTGGCAGTAAGTAAAACAACCGAAGTTGCATAAATAGCAATTTTGTGCTCTCTTACCATGCGTTCCATCCAATCTACAAAAGTTCCAATCCAACGTTTGTTAAGATGTTCTAAGTGACGTTCTTTAGGGTAAGGTAAAAAGGTGTAAATAATAGGTATTACCAAAAGGCACAATATAAAAATAGCTAAAATGCTAAGCGAAGCTACAATACCAAACTCTTTAAGCAACGTACTTTCAGTAAGAATAAAAGTAGCAAAACCAGAAGCAGTAGTAACATTTGTCATTAACGTAGCGTTACCAATTTTTGTAATGACACGCTGTAGCGACTTTACTTTATTACCATGTTTTTTAACTTCGTGTTGGTATTTATTTATTAAAAAGATACAGTTAGGAATACCAATAACTATAATAAGTGGCGGAATTAAAGCTGTTAAAACAGTAATTTCATATTTTAACAACCCAAGTATACCAAAAGTCCACATTACACCAATACACACTACAATAAGAGAGATAAATGTGGCTCTAAACGACCTGAAAAAGAAAAAGAAAATTAACGAAGTTACTAGTAAAGCTGCTCCAATAAATAGTCCTATTTCATCAACAATGTTTTGTGAGTTTAGTGTACGAATGTAAGGCATACCTGAAACCCTAACATCTAAATCATTTTCACTTTCAAACGTGTTTATTTTATCTTGAAGCGTTTCAATTATAAAATCTTTTCTTGCAGGTGTATTTACTATATCTTTTTTAAGATAAATAGCTGTTCGAATGGTTTTTGTGGTCTTGTTAAACAGAAAATTATCATAAAAAGGATACTGTTTAAACAGTTCGTTTTGAAGCGTATCTATTTGCGCCAAAGAATGAATAGAATCTTTTATAAAAGGCTCTAATTCAAATTTTTGAGCATCGTTGTTTTTTACAAGTTTTTGTAGGTCTTTAATTGACACAACGGTTTCAACTTCATCATAAGCTTTAAAGTCTTCAGAAAGTTGATTCCAAGCGTTAAGTTTTTCAACCGAAAAAAGTGTTGAGTCTTTAACACCCAAAACAATGAGGTTACCTTCTTCACCAAAAATATCTAAAAACTCATTGTAAGTAACATTTACCTCATGATCATCAGGTAATAAATTGGCTTCAGTATAGGTGAAGCGCATATATTTCCACTGATAACTAAAGAAAATTGTAGCAAGAATTATGGCAATAAGTATTGCTATTTTATTACGCAAAATAACTCGCGCAACAACTTCCCAGAATCCTGTTGTAAATAGTTTAAACATAGTGTTACAAAAACAGCGACAAAGGTAGAAAAAAGCTAAGGATTAGCTAAGAAAAACAAGTTTATTATTGTGTTTATAACGAAACGTTAAAGGTAAATTTAAAAGCTACGTTATCTTCGGTTTTTGGTAGGTGGTAAGCTCCATAACGATATGCAAAGCTAAGTCCGAAACCAAAGAGAAGTTTATTGATTTCAAAACCAGATTCAGAATAACCATCTTCTAAGGTGTTGAATGTTATATTTTGATGTCTGTCAATATTGCCCATGTTTCCAATAGCATACCTTGTTATCAATACCAATTGTGGTTTGTAGCGTTCAGAAATATTAAAAGGTTGAAAATAATGCTTCAGCTGAAAGGTTGAAAACCTATCAGAGAAAAATTCATTAAAATACATGGTTTCAAAGCTATTTATACCTGCAACCGAAAATCGTTGTAATATAGTTTCTTTGGTGATATTGTTTGGATAAGCATGATATAAATGCGTTAAGGGTGTATCGCCACTTACCATTCCTGCAACTACTGTTGCTTGTGTGTACGACTCTTTAGTATAATTTAACTGATAAACAGTTCTAAAGTCTAACTTTGAAAAGTTAATATTGCTTCTAAAAACATCTTCAAAAGCATGTGTGTATTGTAGTGTGAATTTAGGATAGCCAGATTTAATTTCTTTTATTAAGTCATCTTCTGAAACTTCAAACTTACTAAACGGACTCCATTGCAATGCAACTTTAGCTGTACTTAAGTGAAATTCGTTTAATATTTTGTCATTTTTTAAATACTCATAGCTATAAGTAGGGTTGATGTTGCTAACGGCAAATTGCGTTTCGGTAAGTAAATGTTTACTTAGTTTATGCTCTAAAGTTATAGCTTTAGTAATGTGTTTATGAAACAAATTAATATTAAGCAATCGAGGTTCAAAGAACTGAAAAAAACGTTTGTCGGTTAAAAAAGCAGAACTTCCTGTTTCCTGAAGATCATCAGTATATGATAAGTTTAGCCAAGTGTTAGATTTTGACGCAAGTCTAAACCCACCACCAATACTGTATTTAAAATTATGGTCTAAAAACCCATAAACAAGATAGCCATTAAGCCTATAATGTTCTGAAAAGCGTTTGTTTGTAATGCCGCCTAAACCTGTTCTTACACCTTCATATTGGTTGTATTTAAAAAGGTATCGTAAATCTATGTTTAAGTAATTGGTTGGAAAAAAACCATTGCCTATTTGTTTAAGAAATTCGGTTTTTTTAATAGAGTCCTGACTAACTTTAGTAGAATCTTTTAAAGTTGTTTGCGACTGTGTAGTATAAATACAGAGTATAAAAAAAATAAAAACACAGTGTTTATGCATGTAAGAGGGAAGGGTTTTAAAAGGATAAGAAAAAGCGACATAATTGTCGCTTTTAATTATACTGTCATTATCTCTTTTTCTTTGACTTCTAAAATATCGTCAATTTTTTTAACGTATTTATCGGTCATTTGTTGTATGTCAATCTCTGCATTTTTTTGTAGGTCTTCCGATGCATCATCTAATTTTTTAATTTCGTTGTTAGCATCTTTTCTTGCACTTCTAACACCAATTTTAGCGTCTTCAGCTTCAGCTTTAGCTTGTTTAGCAAGGTCACGACGACGCTCTTCAGTCAATGGTGGCACATTAATAATAATCATTTCACCATTGTTCATAGGGTTAAAACCAAGATTAGCAATCATTATTCCCCTCTCAATTTCTTGTAGCATTCCTTTTTCCCAAGGTTGAACAGATATGGTTCTACCATCAGGAGTGTTTACGTTTGCAACCTGATTTAATGGTGTTTGAGACCCATAATAGTCAACCATTACACCTCCCAACATTGCAGGACTAGCTTTTCCTGCTCTAATGTTTACTAATTGTTTTTCTAAATGCTTTATTGCAGCATCCATTGATTCTTTAGCAGAGTCTAGTATAAATTGTATGTCTTCGTTCATCTTTAAAAGTATTTTAATTCTTAAAAAGCCATTTCAAAAAATGAGCCAAACCTTTAAAATTATTATAAGTTTACTTTAGTTCCAATCTTTTCTCCAGAAACTACTTTTAGTAAGTTTCCTTTTTTGTTCATATCAAAAACAATAATTGGAAGTTCATTTTCCTGACTCAATGTAAAGGCTGTAGTGTCCATTACTTTAAGACCTTGGCGCAATACATCATCAAAAGAAATATAATCAAATTTTACAGCTTTTGAGTCTTTTTCAGGATCAGCATTGTAAATTCCATCTACACGAGTACCTTTTAAAATAACATCAGCTTCCATTTCAATAGCTCTTAATACAGCAGCAGAATCTGTTGTAAAATATGGGTTTCCTGTTCCACCACCAAAAATTACAACACGCCCTTTTTCTAAGTGGCGAAGTGCTTTTCTTCTAATAAAAGGTTCAGCAACTTCATCAATACTTATTGCCGACTGTAAACGAGTAGGTACACCAGCATCTTCTAAGGCACTTTGTAAAGCTAAACCATTAATGACGGTTGCTAACATACCCATGTGATCACCTTGAACCCTGTCCATTCCATTGCTTGCACCAGCAACACCTCTAAAAATGTTTCCACCACCAATAACAATGGCTACTTCAACACCTTTTTCAATGATTTCTTTAATGTCGTTTGCATATTCTGATAAACGTACAGGATCAATACCGTATTGACGTGTTCCCATTAGGGCTTCACCAGATAATTTTAGGAGAATTCTTTTGTATTTCATTTTGATTTTGAAAGTTTAGCAAAACTACATAATTTTTTTGTTTTTAAATTATAAAAAAAGCCTCTCGTTATGAGAAGCTTTTTAATGTTTTGGAAAATTGGATTTTAATTATCCAACAGTTACACGTTTAAAACTTGTAACTTCAACATCTCCATAAGATGCAACATATTTTGCTACGTTTATTTTTTCGTCTTTAATGAAGTTTTGATCCAATAAGCATTGTTCTTGGTCTAAAGTTGTGTTATCAGAAATGAAACGCTCCATTTTACCTGGTAAAATTCTATCCCAAATTTGCTCTGGCTTACCTTCAGCTTTTAATTCAGCTTTTGCATCTTCTTCAGCTTTAGCTAAAACTTCAGGAGTTAATTGTGCCATTGAAATGTATTGAGGTACATTTTTTAAAGTTTTACCTAAACGACCTAATTCAATATTGTCTTTTTCAATAACAGCAATTCTAGCTTCAGTTTCAGAAGCGATAAATGCAGGATCAAAATCTTTGTAAGATAATGTAGTTGCTCCCATTGAAGCTACTTGCATTGCAACGTCTTTTACTAAAGTATCAGCGTTGTCTACTTTTGCAGATAAACCTACTAAAGCAGCAATTTTATTGATGTGAACGTATTGTCCAACATAAGGAGCTTCTAACTTTTCAAAAGCAGTGATGTCTAACTTTTCACCAATAACACCTGTTTGTTCAGTTAGTTTATCAGCAACAGTCATTCCACCAAAATCAGCAGCTAAAAACTCTTCTTTTGTATTGTAGTTTATAGCGATATCAGCTAAATCGTTAGCTAATTTCACAAAGTTTTCGTTTTTACCAACAAAGTCAGTTTCGCAACCTAATACAATAGCAACACCTACAGTATTATCATCGTTAATTTTTGCGATAGCTGCACCTTCAGATGAGTCACGGTCAGCTCTTTTTTCAGCAACTTTTTGTCCTTTTTTACGTAAAACCTCAATAGCTTTGTCAAAATCACCACCAGCTTCCACTAGGGCTTTTTTGCAATCCATCATTCCTGCTCCTGTTGCTTGTCTTAGTTTATTTACTTCTGCGGCTGTAATTTTTACAGTATTTTCCATGAGTTTAAAATTTAAAAAAGTCGTCCAATTAATTTTCAACAAAGAAAAGAACTAAACGACTTATTTATGTTTTGAAATTGTTATTTATTCTTCTTCTTCAGCTACTGCTTTCTTTTTTGCAGTTTTAGCAGGTTTAGCTGCTTTTTCTGATTTATCAGCTTTATCAGATTTTCTTTCTGATAAACCGTCTGCAATTGCAGATGTTACCAAAGAAAGTACTTTGTTAATTGATTTTGAAGCATCATCGTTAGATGGAATCAAGTAATCAACTTGTCTTGGATCTGAGTTAGTGTCAACCATTGCAAAGATTGGAATGTTTAATTTTTGTGCTTCTTTAATTGCAATGTGTTCACGCTTGATATCTACAACAAATAAAGCACCTGGTAAACGAGTCATATCAGAGATAGAACCTAAGTTCTTTTCTAATTTAGCTCTTAAACGGTCTACCTGTAAACGCTCTTTTTTAGAAAGTGTGTTGAATGTACCATCTTTTTTCATTCTATCAATAGAAGCCATTTTCTTAACAGCTTTTCTAATAGTAACAAAGTTAGTTAACATTCCACCTGGCCATCTTTCAGTAATGTAAGGCATGTTTACTGCACCTGCTTTTTCAGCAACGATGTCTTTAGCTTGTTTTTTTGTAGCAACAAATAAGATTTTCTTTCCAGAAGCTGCAATTTTGTGAAGAGCTTGAGAAGTTTCTTCAATTTTGGCAGCAGTTTTGTAAAGATTGATAATATGGATGCCGTTACGCTCCATATAAATGTAAGGAGCCATGTTTGGATCCCATTTTCTAGTCAAGTGTCCAAAATGTACACCTGCTTCAAGTAATTCTTTTACTTCTACTTTTTCCATTTTGTAATAGTTTACGTTCTGTTGAATTAGCAATGATTGAGTGGTTGCTTTCGCTCGCCTTAATCATTTAGATGCTAAACTAAACCCTGACACAAAGGTCATGGGCAACAATAACTGGTTTAAATGTTTTAAATAACTTGATTGTAAAACTGTAAATACAGATCCCGAAATCAAGTTGGGGATTTTAACGTTTAGAGAACTGGAATTTCTTACGCGCTTTCTTCTGTCCGAATTTCTTACGCTCTACCATTCTTGGGTCTCTAGTTAATAAACCTTCAGGTTTTAAAATACCTCTGTTGTCAGCATCTACTTCGCACATAGCACGAGATAATGCTAAACGGATTGCCTCAGCTTGACCTGTTATGCCACCTCCATATACATTTACTGTAATATCAAAGTTGCCATCATTGTTAGTCATAGCTAAAGGTTGGTTTACTTTGTACTGTAAAGTTGCAGTAGGAAAATAAACCGCCATGTCTTTTTTGTTAATCGTGATGTTTCCTTTTCCTTGGGCAACATACACACGAGCAACAGCCGTCTTTCTACGGCCGATTTTGTGAATTACTTCCATTAATTGAATTCGTTTAAGTTAATTGCTTTTGGTTTTTGAGCTTCATGAGCATGCTCAGTACCAACAACAACTGTTAGGTTACGGAATAAATCTGCGCCTAATTTGTTTTTAGGCAACATTCCTTTTACTGATTTTTCTACTAATCTTGCTGGATCTTTTCCAAACATTTCTGTAGCAGATAAACTTCTTTGACCACCTGGATAACCTGTGTGACGAATGTAAGTTTTGTCGTTCCACTTGTTTCCTGTTAAGTTGATTTTTTCAGAGTTAACAACAATTACATTGTCTCCGCAATCAACGTGTGGTGTAAAGTTAGGTTTATGCTTACCTCTTAAAAGTTTTGCAACTTTAGAAGCTAAGCGACCTAAAGTCTGTCCTTCAGCATCAACTAAAACCCACTCCTTATTTACAGTGGCTTTATTTGCTGAAACTGTTTTGTAGCTTAATGTGTCCACACTTTCTAATTTAATAATTAAACATTCTTCTCTCAAAAAGAGTTTGCAAATTTACGATTATATATTTGATTACCAAATTCTAATTAGATGTTTTTTTTCGTTGAAAATCAGGCTGTTTAAAAAGGTTGAATTAAGGTTTGTTTTATACTAGGTTGCAATTTGTCATTTATAGGTTTTTCTATTCATATAATTATGGAATAGTTTTGATATACAATTGTGTAAAATAAGAGATGATTTTAGATTGATTATTTAAAGTATACCAAACATTATAATGTCAATTTTCTTAGAGGTTTTGAGTGTTTTTATTAATGTTATATATGTAATACCGTAAAAACTAACATTACTTCAAAAAAATCAAAGATTTATCTTTCGGCTTTTAGTAGTTTTGCGCCTTTAAAATTAAAGCTATGATTTCTGTAGATAATTTAGTTGTAGAATTTAGTGGTCACACCTTATTTAGTGATGTGTCTTTTACTATAAATGAAAATGATAAAATTGCCCTTATGGGTAAAAATGGTGCCGGAAAATCTACAATGATGAAAATTATTGCTGGTGTTCAAAATCCTACAAAAGGACATGTTAGAGCACCAAAAGACGCTGTAATAGCTTATTTGCCTCAGCATTTATTAACCGAAGATAATACATCAGTTTTAGAAGAAACATCCAAAGCATTTAGTCATATTTTTGAAATGCGTGATGAAATGGATGCGTTAAACAAGCAGCTTGAAACACGAACCGATTACGAATCTGATGAATACATGAAAATCATTGAGCGCGTATCAGATTTGGGTGAAAAGTATTATGCTTTAGAGGAAGTAAATTACACTGCTGAAGTTGAAAAAGCGTTGAAAGGTTTGGGTTTCAAGCCTGAAGATTTCAATAAACCAACAAGTGAGTTTTCAGGTGGATGGCGTATGCGAATTGAATTGGCGAAAATTTTACTTCAAAAACCCGATTTAATTCTACTTGATGAGCCAACCAACCATATAGATATTGAATCGGTAATTTGGCTAGAAGATTTTTTAGTGAATAAGGCAAAAGCAGTGGTCGTGATTTCGCACGATAGAGCGTTTGTAGATAACATTACCAACCGAACCATAGAAGTAACTATGGGACGCATTTATGATTACAAAGCAAATTATACCCATTATTTGCAGCTTCGTGAAGACAGAAGAGCGCATCAAATAAAAGCCTACCAGGAACAACAAAAATTTATAGCGGACAACGAAGCCTTTATTGAGCGTTTTAAAGGCACCTATTCTAAAACCAATCAGGTGGCATCGAGAGAGCGAATGCTTGAAAAGTTAGAAATTATTGAGGTTGACGATGTTGATACTTCAGCTTTAAAACTGCGTTTTCCAAAAACACAGCGTTCGGGTGATTATCCTGTAACGGTAAAAGATGTCTCTAAATCATACGATGATCACGTAGTGTTTAAAAATGCAAACATGTCGATTGCGCGTGGCGAAAAAGTATGTTTTGTAGGTAGAAATGGTGAAGGGAAATCAACGATGATAAAAGCCATTATGGGACAAATTGATGTAGAAGGCACTTGCTCTTTAGGTCACAATGTTCAAGTAGGTTATTTTGCACAAAACCAAGCTGCACTTTTAGATGAAGACTTAACTATTTTTCAAACGGTTGATGAAGTTGCCAAAGGCGATATTCGTACGCAAATAAAAAATATTTTAGGTCGTTTTATGTTTAAAGGCGACGATATCGACAAAAAAGTTGGTGTGCTTTCTGGTGGTGAAAAAACCAGATTAGCCATGGTAAAATTACTATTAGAACCTGTAAACCTACTGATTTTGGATGAACCAACCAACCATCTCGATTTAAAATCTAAAGACGTTTTAAAAGACGCTCTAAAAGAATTTGATGGTACCTTAATTTTAGTATCTCACGATCGTGATTTTCTTCAAGGCTTATCAAAGAAAGTATTCGAATTTAAAAATCAACGTGTTATTGAACATTTTGAAACTATTGATGATTTCCTAGAACGTAATCGTATAGAAAATATTAAAGCCCTCGATTTATAATTTTTCATTAAAACATACTGCTATTGTGTTGCATTTGTGTGGTTTAACAGGTGTGTTTGCAATTAAGTAGTAATTTCTATTTACCTTTGTGCCGTTATGCAAGAAGAATTAAGACTTTCTAGTTGGTTACCTACCACAAATAAAGAGGTGAAAATTCGCGGATGGGAATACCTGGATGTAATTCTATTTAGCGGCGATGCTTATGTAGATCATCCCACGTTTGGTCCTGCAGTAATCGGACGTTTGCTAGAAAGTATGGGTTTACGTGTGGCTATAGTACCGCAACCAAATGTTAATGATAATCTTCAGGATTTTGTAAAGTTGGGTAAACCACGTTTATTCTTCGGTGTTACAGGTGGTTGCATGGATCCTATGATTAGCAACTACAACGCCAATAAAAAGCGTCGAGATAAAGATGCTTACACGCCAAATGGCGAAATAGGATTTAGACCAGATTACGCATCTACCGTCTACAGTAAAATTTTAAAAGAAAAATGGCCTGATACACCAGTTTTAATTGGTGGTATTGAAGGTTCATTACGTCGTGTCACACATTACGATTATTGGAGTGACCAATTAATGCCAACTATTTTAGAAACCTCTAAAGCAGATATGTTGGTGTACGGAATGGGCGAACAGCCATTACGTGAAATTGTGCGTCTGTTAGAACGTGGTGTACCTTTCAATAGCATTAATACTGTTAATCAAACAGCAATTCTTATTAATGATGAAAACGATATTCCTAAAAACAAGAATTGGGAAGATGTTGAAATCGCATCTCACGAAACTTGTTTAAAAGACAAAAAAGCATACGCGTCTAACTTTAAAGTTATAGAGCAAGAGTCCAATAAATTAGCTGCAAGACGTATTTTTCAAAAGGTAGGTAATAAGATGCTGATGATAAATCCGCCGTATCCTACAATGACGGAAGCCGAAATTGATGCGTCTTTCGATTTGCCTTACACGCGTTTACCACACCCAAAATACAATAAGCGCGGACCAATTCCTGCTTACGAGATGATAAAAACGTCTATAAACATTCACCGTGGATGTTTTGGTGGTTGCAGTTTTTGTACCATTTCGGCACATCAAGGAAAATTTATCGCGAGTCGTAGTAAAGAGTCTATATTAAGAGAAGTTGATAAAGTGGCGAATATGCCCGATTTTAAAGGCTATTTATCTGATATTGGTGGGCCAAGTGCAAACATGTACCAAATGAAAGGTAAAGTACAATCTATTTGCGATAAATGTGTTGCACCAAGTTGTATTTCGCCAGTAATTTGTAGCAATTTAGATACGTCTCATAAACCGTTAACCGAATTGTATCAAGCGGTTGATAGTCATCCGAAGGTTAAAAAATCATTTATCGGTTCTGGAATTAGACACGATATGTTGGTGCCAGAATTTAATAAAAACGCAGATCCTAAAGAGTTAGACGATTATACCGAAGAAGTGATGACCAAGCACGTTTCTGGTCGACTTAAAGTAGCGCCAGAACATACTAGTGATCCCGTATTAAAATTAATGCGAAAACCATCGTTTAGTTACTTCCATAAGTTTAAGGAGCGTTTCGATAAAATCAATATCAAGAATAAACTGAACTTACAGTTAATTCCGTATTTCATTTCAAATCATCCAGCATGCGAAGTGGAAGATATGGCAAATCTTGCTGCCGAAACTAAAGATATGGGCTTTCAGCTTGAGCAAGTACAAGGTTTTACGCCAACACCTATGACGGTGGCTACGGTGATTTATTACAGTGGTTACCATCCGTATACACTTAAAAAAGTGAATACGCCAAAAACCAGAAAGGAAAAGGACGAACAACACCGTTTTTTCTTTTGGTATAAAGATGAAAACAAAGCCTGGATAAAAAACACGCTTAATAAATTAGGAAGACAAGATTTACTTGATGTTTTATTGCCTAAAAAAGATGAAAAATGGCGTAAAAATAAACCTGGTAAAACTAAAAACACCTTTAACGATGCTGTACCTTTTAACCAACGAAAAAATAAGGTGAAGTATAAGAAGAGAAAACGTAAATAGGTTTTCTAATCCAATTCTTCGCAATAAAAACCAAGACTTTTAAAGGCCTGTGAAATAGCATAAGGTGTAATGGTTTTGGTTTCAACTCGGAAGATATTGTCACAATCTTCCAAGTCAAAATTCCAATATCCATTTTTGGCAATTAAGCTATTTAAAACAGGCTTTAACTGTTTAATTTCACGATTTGAAGTGATAGATGTTTTAAAGACCAAAACAGAATTCATGCTGTAAATTTTAGCGTTCGTAAAAGAAAGGTGGTTCAATATTTAAAGCACGTAAATACACATAGGCTTGTCCGCGATGATGAATTTCATTATCTATGAAATAAAAAATTGAAGACCAAACAGTACCTTCATATTCACCAAAACTTTTAATAGTGTCATGAAATTGTTCTGGCTTTATTTGCGCCCAATATGTATTGATATCTTCGGTTGTTTTATCCCAAAGCTCAAGCAGTTTTGCCTTCTTATTTTCATGGTTAATGTCTTCATTAAACGCTGCAGTTTTACCAGTAACAATTTCTTTGATACCAGGTGCTGCAATAGCTAAAAGTTCAACAACCATTTCAGAGAAAGGACGCATGCCACCTATTGAAAAATTGAATAAGTCTTTTTCTGTAAAAGCTTCAATAACACGTCGAGTTAAGTTACGATGTCCTTGCCATTGCGCTAATAATTCTTCAGGTGTAATTACTGTTTGTAATGTAGTGTTGGTGTTTGTTTCCATGTTTTTTGTTTTTTGATGTTCTTGTTATTTGAAATCAAAATTACAAGTGCATAGTGACAGCTTTGTGTCAGTAGTAAAAAATAAAGTTTTAAAAAATTTCAACTGACAAACCCTTGTCATACACCACATCTATTTTTGTGTCTTATTAATGATTAATAATTATGTTGAAGGGTAAATTAAATACAAACTTCAACCTGAAAACCTATCTTTGGGATATATGTTACAGCATTATGAGTTTAGACACTGTAAAACGTTTTGATAGAATTGTAGCTATACTTATTCAATTGCAATCCAAACGCATTGTAAAAGCACAAGAATTAGCCCATAGGTTTCAGGTAAGTTTACGAACCATTTATCGCGATATTCGTACGCTTGAAGCTTCGGGAGTGCCAATAGTTAGCGAAGCAGGTGTTGGCTATTCAATAATGGAAGGCTACCGTTTGCCACCAGTTATGTTTACACGCGAAGAAGCAGGTAGTTTTGTTGCTGCCGAAAAACTGATGCAGAAATTTGTAGATAAATCGTTAGGAAATTACTACGAATCAGCAATGCTGAAGTTGAAATCGGTGTTACGTGGACGTGAAAAAGACTGGATTTCTGCTTTAGAATCTCAAATATTAGTCGACCCTTCTCATAAACTATTTAATGATGATTTGCCCAATGCACTAGAGGTACTTTTTGAAAGTATTGCTGAAAAGCGTCAAGTGCATTTAAAATATCAGGCGCTTAACAACGAAAATCCTACCGAACGTTTTGTAGAGCCTGTTGGTATTTATCACGAAACGGGATTTTGGTATGTTTTGGGTTTTTGTCATCTTCGGAAGGATTACAGACAATTTAGAACCGATAGAATGCAAGCCATAAAACCAACCCAACATAGTTTTACAAGAGAGCACATTACCTTAGATGATTACCGTAATAAATTGAATGACGTAGAAAAAACAAAAGTAGTTATTCAAGTAGATAAATCTGTCGTTCGATTTATAAACAATAGCAAATGGCAACACGGATTTGTATCAGAAAAAGTAAAAGGCAATTATGTTGAAATGACGTTCTTAACACCTTATGTAGAACATGGTTTTTCAAGATGGTATATAGTTTTTTCAGATTATGCAAAAATCATAGAACCTGAAAGTTTAAAGCATCAGATAAAAAGTATTCTAGAAAAGGCTATTTCTAAACTTTAATTCAAATAACACTTAATTCCGTTTAGAATGTTTTGAAGCAATCACGCTTATAGCTAAAATTTGAAATGCGTGAAACATCATAATTGGTAGTAAAATAACTCCTAAAAAAGAAGCGTTTTGAAATAGTATTTTTGAAAATACCGTACCATGAACTAACGATTTTTTGGTGCCACAAAATTGAGCTGTAATGCGATCTTCAATATTGAAATTCAGTTTTTTACTTATAAAGCCTATTAAAAAATATACAAGCCAAAACAATACAACAGCTAGAAGAAAAACTCCAATTAAGTTGATAATACTTAAGTTGTCGAAAATGCGGTCTAAAAAGGATTTTGAAAAACTTTTATAGATAATTAATAAAATCACGCTTTTATCAAACAGTGTTATTTTTTTACTGTGCTTTAAAGCAAAAGCACCTAAAAAACGTCTTAATAATAAACCAAGAATAACAGGTGCTAATATTTCCAATAACAATTTTTGATACACATCGATTAAACTATAATCGGTATTGGTAGAAGTCATAAAAAAACCAATCCAAAGCGGTGTGAGCACAACTCCAATTAGTCCCGAAATACTCGCATTAAAAATAGCAGCAGGAATGTTACCCTTTGCAATAGATACCATAACCACTGAGGACGAAACGGTTGAAGGTAAAGCTGCCAAAAACATAAAAGCTAACCACAACGATTTATTATTGGAAGAAATAAAGGGTTGCACTGCCAACACAATTAAAGGGAAAACTACAAACGTTATACTTTGAATAAGCACATGTAATTTCCAGTTTTTTAACCCTAATTTTATCTGTTCTGGACTCAATTTTAATCCGTAGAAAAAAAAGATGAGTGAAATACCAATACTGCTCAGCGTATTTAAAACTTTTGCGCTTTCACCAGCACCTAAATGTGGGTAAATATATGCTGTTATAACAACGATTATAATAGCAAGAACAAACTTGTCTATTTTCAAATTATAAAAAGATTAAAAAATTAATGCGCCTCCAGCCAATTATCACCAGTATCTAACTCAACATCGAGCGGTACAGACAGTTTATAAGCGTTTTCCATTTCGGTTTTAATTAAGGTTGAAATGGTTTCCAGTTCTGGTTTATAAACGTCGAAAACCAATTCATCGTGCACTTGCAGTAGCATTTTTGTTTTGTAATTGCGAGCTTCAAGTTTGTTGTAAATGGCAATCATAGCGAGTTTAATAATGTCGGCAGCACTACCTTGAATTGGTGCATTTACCGCATTTCGTTCGGCAGCACCACGAACAACCGCATTTCTAGAATTAATATCTTTTAAATATCTGCGTCTACCTAAAACCGTTTGCACATAACCATGGTCACGAGCAAAATCTACTTGTTTACTGATGTAGTTTTTTAGCTTCGGATAAGTTTCGTAATACGTGTCGATTAACTCTTTGGCTTCACTACGAGATAAATTAGTTTGATTGCTTAATCCGAAAGCTGAAACACCATAAATAATACCGAAATTTACGGTTTTGGCGTTGCTACGTTGTTCGCGCGTGACGTCTTCAATAGCCACATTAAATACTTTTGCAGCGGTTGAAGCGTGAATATCTTCACCGTTTTTAAAGGCTTCAATCATGGTTTCCTCTTCACTTAACGCTGCGATGATACGCAATTCAATTTGAGAATAATCGGCAGCTAAAAGGGTGTAATCTTCGCTTCGCGGAATAAACGCCTTTCGCACTTGACGACCACGTTCGGTACGAATAGGAATGTTTTGTAAGTTCGGGTTGTTACTACTTAAACGACCTGTGGCTGCAACAGTTTGCATATAATCGGTGTGTACGCGTCCTGTGGCTTCTTCAACCTGAAGCGGTAACGCATCAACATACGTGCTTTTAAGTTTACTTAAACCTCTAAAATCAAGAATGTTTTGAATGATTTCATGGTCTTTAGCCAAATAACTCAATACATCTTCTGCAGTAGAGTATTGCCCAGTTTTGGTCTTTTTTGGCTTGTCAACCAATTTCATTTTTTCAAACAAAATAATACCCAATTGTTTAGGTGAAGCAATATTGAATTCCTCACCAGCAGCTTCGTAAATGCGCTTTTCAAGTGTAGCAATATCATTGTTTAGTTGCTCTGCTAGAGATGCTAAAAAGTCTTTGTCTAGATTAATGCCTTCCAATTCCATTGCCGCTAAAACGCGCAGTAACGGAATTTCAATATCATCAAACAAGGTTTGGGTATTGGCTTCGCCTAATTCGTTTTGAAAATGTTCTTTTAATTGTAGGGTGATATCGGCATCTTCAACGGCATATTCCGTTTGTTTTTCCAAAGGAACATCGCGCATTGAAAGCTGATTTTTTCCTTTCTTGCCAATTAAGGTTTCAATAGAAATTGGTGTATAATTCAAATAGGTTTCTGCCAAAACATCCATATTGTGGCGCATATCTGGATTGATGAGGTAATGCGCTAACATGGTGTCGAACAACTTACCTTTGACCTCGATGTTGTATTTGGCTAAAACCTTTATATCATATTTTAAATTCTGACCAATTTTCTCAATGGTTTCACTTTCAAAAAACGGACGTAATGTTTCGATTAGGTCTTGCGCTTCGGTTTTGTCTTCAGGAAATGGTAAGTAAAAGCCTTTGCCAACTTCCCATGAAAATGCAATACCAACCAATTCGGCAGTTAACGGATTTAAACCTGTAGTTTCGGTATCAAAACACACCGAAGTTTGGTTCATTAAATTTTTAATAAAAAGTTTTGTTGCCATACCAGAAGCAACGCTTTGGTAAAAATGGCTTGTGTTTTCTGCAGTTTTTCGGATGTGCGATGCTGAACTTGTTTCGGTATCTGCCTCATGAACATCGCCACCAAATAGAGAAAATTGTCCTGCACCAGCAGTCCCCTTTTGTCCTGCTGACATTTTCCCTGAAGGGGAAACAGTTGTATCTGCGGTTTTTGAAGTACTTTCCGTGACTTCAGCTTCTGCAGTAAAAGTTTTTAAGAAGTTTTCAGTAAGTCTTCTAAACTCTAAATCTTGAAAAATAGTTTTAACCGCTTCAATATCTGGGGCGCACATTTCAAAATCTTTCTCATCAAATTCTACCGGAACATCAAGCATTATGGTAGCCAGTTTTTTCGATAGTAAACCTAATTCTTGATTAGCTTCTACCTTCTCCTTCATTTTCCCTTTCAGCTCGTGGATGTTTTCAAATAAACCTTCCATACTTCCGTAGGCTTTCAGGAATTTTTTTGCGGTTTTCTCACCAACACCTGGTAAACCTGGAATGTTATCACTCGCATCACCCATCATTCCTAAGAAATCAATCACCTGTAAAGGGTCTTCAACTTCAAATTTTTTCTGCACTTCTGGAATGCCCCAAGTTTCATAACCGCCACCAAACGATTTTGGTCGGTACATAAAAATGTTTTCAGACACTAACTGCGCAAAATCCTTATCAGGCGTTACCATAAAGGTTTGGTAACCTTGTTTTTCGGCTTGTTTTGATAGGGTTCCTATAACGTCGTCGGCTTCATAGCCTTCCTTCACCATAATAGGAATATGCATTGCTTTTAAAATCTCTTGAATGTAAGGTACAGCAACTTTTATGGCTTCTGGCGTTTCGTCGCGATTAGCTTTGTAAGCCTCAAACATTTCTACTCTATCTGTACTTCCGCCTTTATCGAAACATACGGCTAAATGGTCTGGACGCTCACGTTTTATAACATCTAAAAGTGAGTTCATAAAACCCATAATGGCCGAAGTATCGATGCCTTTTGAGTTGATTCTTGGATTTTTAATAAAGGCATAATACCCACGAAAAATTAACGCGTAAGCATCGACTAGGAAAAGACGTTTTTGGTCTGACATTTTTTGAAATTTTGAAGTCTATAAAACTACAAAACTTAAGAATACTAATAAAAAAAGCCGAAACAATTGTTTCGGCTTTTTTTATAATCTTTATTTATTCTAGCAAAGCTTTATGGTCTTTACTTTTATTTGTAAACTTTTTCTGTAAGCTTTAATACTAATAATATCATTGCTTTTTTTGTGGTTTAAGTTCATTAATTCTGATTTGAATTTAGAACTATCTGTAGTCTCTTTTTTAGACTGAGTATCTTCTTTCTTAGTTGTAGTTTCAATAGTATCACTATTTTTGTTAGTAGCGATATCATTTTGTCCTACAGAAAGTAGAGGTAAACTTAAAAAAACTAAAAATATTAAAACTTTTTTCATGACCTTGTTATAAAGGGTTTATTTTAAAATTCTTGTCAAAGAAACGTAACATTTAAGGCTAGTTTAAATATTTTAGATGAAAACAGTCGATTACTAGATAAGATGAAAAGCATGGTAAAAAACATCGGTGAAATGCACAAAATGAGCTTTGAGCCCAATAAAAACGTTGTTTAGAAATGGTAAATAAGAGTAAAAACACCTATTTAAATCTGTTTAACAGTCAGAAAATCAATCAGTTTTCTGTTGGGAATACAACATACAAAGCACGTATTATGAAACTTAACCGTTTAAAGAACGCATTAGAGTTTACCTATAAACAAAGGCTTAGAGATGCATTGTATAGTGACTTCAAGAAACCACAGTTAGAAACTGACTTAACTGAGATATATCCTGTTATCGATGAAATTAATTTTGTAAAACGAAATCTAAAATCTTGGTTAAAGCCTCAAAAAGTAGAAACACCCATTTCTCTTTTAGGAAGCTCATCATACATTAAAAACGAGGCAAAAGGTGTTTGTTTAATTATTTCACCATGGAATTTTCCTGTCAATCTTACTTTTGGACCATTAGTCTCTGCAATAGCAGCAGGCAATACTGTGATTTTAAAACCTAGCGAAATGACACCTCATACCTCTAAAGTGATGAGTGATATAATTGAGGAGCTGTTTGACGATAATGAAATTGCGCTAGTTGAAGGAGAGGTAGAAGTTTCTCAGGAACTTTTAAAGCTACCTTTTAATCATATCTTTTTTACAGGTTCTCCACAAGTTGGTAAAATAGTAATGAAAGCAGCTTCGGAGCATTTAACATCAGTAACTTTAGAACTTGGAGGGAAATCGCCAACCATAATTGATGATACCACCAATTTGGATAAAGTGGTGAAGAAAATAATTTTTGGAAAATTTATGAATGTTGGTCAAACCTGTATTGCTCCAGATTATGTGTTCATAAACGAAACTATTAAAACAGCATTTATAGCAAGTTTTAAAAAGCATTTAGATGAATTCTATTCAGAAAAAGCCTCTGAGTCCAACTCTTTGGCAAGGATAGTAAACAGAAAACATTTTGAACGATTAAAGTCTTATTTAGAAGATGCATCATTAAAAAATGCAACTATAGAAATAGGAGGAAGCTATAAAGAAGAAGATAATTATATAGAACCTACTTTAGTTTTTGATGCTTCTGAAGATAGTGCACTGATGAAAAACGAAATTTTTGGGCCAATTCTTCCTGTAAAAACTTACGGTAATATTGATGAGGTTATCGACTATATTAATTCAAAAGAAAAGCCGCTTGCCTTATATGTTTTTAGTAAAAACAATAAGACTATAAAACACATTATTGACAACACAAGAGCAGGAAGTACTTGTGTTAACCACAATTTGTTACAGTTTTTAAACCATAACTTGCCTTTTGGAGGCTCAAACAATAGTGGCATTGGGAAATCGCATGGGTATTTTGGTTTTTTGGAATTTACCAATCAACGATCTGTGTTAAAACAACATACTATTGGAGCTGTAGATTTACTAATGCCTCCTTACAATAACTTTAAGCAGAAATTAGTAGACTTAACTATTAAATGGTTTTAAAAAGGAACAACCTCATAGATTGTTCCTTTTTAACTAACTAAACTAAAAAACACTACTCAACCATAATCTTTTTTATAAAACTTCCGGAGAGCGTTTCAATTTTAAGCAAATAAAGACCAGATTTTAAATAACTAACATTAATTTGTTCTTTGTAGGTTGAATTGAAAATTTGTTTTCCCATTAAGTCATAACATTGTATTGCTGTTATTGTTTGATTGTTTGCAATTGAAATATTGATGTAATCCCTTACTGGATTTGGGTAGATGTTAATGGTGTTTTCTAAAGATTGATCCTCAATTCCTAAAGTATTATCTACCCAAATATCAAAAAACGCATAGGGATGAAACATTTCGTTTTGTCTTTGAAAAGCTCTCAAAATATAGGTTTCTCCAGGTATAAGGCCTTCCACTTGGTCTGATCCTTGAAAGCAATGTATTTCATTACCATTGCAAGCATCAAAAACTGCATAATGGTTGTAAACATAACTTGTGATAGTTAGATTTCCGGGAAGGTTGGGCATAGTGAACTCAAACCAAACATCAACATAATCTTCTAGATTGAATGTGCCACAACCGTATTCTTCATTTATCTCTGAACCAAATGTGTAAAAATTTATTTCTTGTGCAGTATCTGTTATTGTTGGAATGGTTTCCGCATTTGCACAAGCGTCATTTTCAGCTCTTTCAAAAACTCTTAAATTCATGGAATGAAAATCAGCAGGACCAAATAGAGTTGATTCTGTGTTAAAAAAGCGAATTAAATACGTGTTGCCTTCAATTAAATTGTCAATGAGTTTAAAAGCTGATGAGGTTTCTAAAGCACAAAATAGCTGATTACCATTACAAGCATCATAAACAGCAATACCATTCCCTCCAGGAGTGTCAACAAATAAGTTTCCTGTTATAGGCATAGTGACTTGCCACCAAGCATCTAGAATATAATCTGAATCACCTATACAGGTTTCTTCAGTGCTAACACTTGCACCTCCTAAATTGAAGTAAATTGCTGTATTATCTGAAGTTAATGTAGGTAATACTTCGGCATTACTACAGATATCATTTGATATACGCTCATAAGCTCTAATTGCAAACTGGTTCCCGTCAGGATATATAGTTCGAGGTCTGTAAATACGTAACAGATATGTTTGTCCCTGTACTAAATCATCTATGAGTTTATTTTCTGAAAAACAATACAGCAAATTGCCGCCACAAGCGTTGTAAATAGCTGCTTTGTTGTAATTATATGATGTAGATGGATTTATATAAAGATTGCCGTTTACTGGCATTGTAAATTCATACCAAAAATCGGTGTAGTCATCAATATCTGTATCATCACAACCTATTTCATGATTATAAACTGCTGAATCCAAGTCTAAATCGATAGTGGTTTCAGTTGTTGTAACCGTAAGAACTTCTGGAGATGAGCAATCTAAAATAGTTGGGTCAGTCGCTTTTAAGGTAAAGGAATTGTAAGACATATTATCCACTTGGTCTTCTTCTCTATATACCTTTAATATATAACTTTCTCCTTGCTCAAGTTCATCAACATATAATGGGATAGAAGTCTCGTAAAATAAAGGTGAACAATAGATTAAAGTACCATTACAAGCATTGTATAATGAAAACTTATTGATGGTTGAGGCACTCATTATTTCTAATGACCCATCAACAGGCATTGTAAAACTGTACCAAAGATCAGCATAATTATCAGCGCTACTTTCATTACAGGCAATTTCATTATTAATAGTTGCTCCAAGCATACTGAAGTTTACTGTTTGAGTGTTTGTTGTAAGGTTGATGTTTTCTGCATTTAAACAATTGTCATTAAGGCTAAACTCATAAGCTTGAACAGTAAAACTTAAACCGAGATGCGAAAGGGTTGCTGTTTCACTTCTAAAAATGCGTAGTTTATAGTTTTGCCCTTGTGTTAAAGTTGTTAGTGTTTGTGATTGGTTAAAGCATACTATTTCATTGCCACCACAAGCATCATATAATACAAAGTTGTTAAATGAAGAGTTACTTTCAATGTTGAAATAACCAGTAACAGGCATTGTAAAATCAAACCATACATCAGTATAATCGTCAGGAGAGTCTCCATTACAGGCAGCCTCATTGTTTATTACAGCACCTCCTATATTAAAGTCTACTGATTGAACAGTGTTATCAACAATAATCGTTTCAGAATTATTACAGGTGTCATTTGCTGGAGTTTCGTAGGCTCTTATTAAAAAAGATTGATTATTACCATCGTTGTGTGGCAGCCATCTACGAACTCTTAATATATAGGAGCTTCCTTGTATAAGGTCATCAATAAGCTTGTTGCTGGTAAAACAGTGCAATTCTGTACCATTACAGCTATTATAAATATTAAATCTGTTTTTAGTAACTGAACCATTAATGTAAAGTTTACCTGTAACAGGCATTATAAATTGATACCAAACATCTACATAGTCATCTGCCGGATCTCCAGAGCAACCAGATTCATTATTGACAGTTGCGTTAGTTAAATCAAAATCAATATTTTGAAATGATGTGTTTATAGTAATAAATTGTGCGCTAGTACAGGCATCATTACTCGGTTGTGCAAATACTGCTATTCCAAAAAGAACATAAAAAGCCAAAAAAGTAAATCTTGTTTTCATAAGTAATAAAGTTGTGATTAATATAGCGTTGCTAAATTCTTATAATACAGGCAACTCTATTTCATACTTTTGGGTGATTTTTTGAAGAAATGGTTTTGTAAATTTGTTTCACTAACTTGAAAATCAATGTGTAAATTTTTTAGTTTTTGCCTTTTCGTAACCTTAAGCGGTTTGTGTTCGTATGCTCAAGATGCCAAACCAGACGCTTATCAGGATAGTTTGCAAACAATTATTGATAGCAACGTCTCTAAAACTTTAAAAAAGGACGCGCTTTTTTTGCTAGGTGAGCATTTGGTACAGCGTGATCCTGATAGAGCTGAAAACATAGCAAGTAAACTTCAGGAGGCTTATATTAAATCAACTGATAGTAGTGCTGTAATACGCAATAACTACATTTTTGCCGCTAGTCATCGTTGGCAAGGTGATTATAAAACGGCTTTAGATTATTATCAGTCTATTTACAATTATTCCAAACGAAAAAAAGATTCTATTGACATGGCTAAAAGCGGTCATTTTATAGGAACTATAAATATGTTTTTGGGTAATAATGTTATTTCTCAAAACCACTTGATTGAGGTTGCTAGCATTTATGATAAGCTTGGAACTGCCGAACAAAAAGCTGATATCAATAACTCTTTGGCTGGGTTTTACCTTAATATGGATCAAATTGAAAAAGGTAAAGACAAATACCTTTTAGCTTTAGAACAATATGAGAAGCTCAATGACAGTGCTGGTATGGCAAGTGCTAATGCCAATTTAGGGATGCTTTATACTGAATTGGGTGAGTTTGATAAAGCTGAAATGCATCTAATGAAACAAAAAGCGCTGAATGCAGTGTTTCCTACGTTGCGAGAAATGGGCTTTCATTATGATTTTTTAGGTGTGTTAAGGCAAGAACAAGGTAGGTTAAACGACGCTTACCAAGAACATTTAAAAGCTTTAAAAATTCGAGAAAACTTAAGTAGCACCTATAATTTGTGCGAATCAAAGCTAAATATGGGTGAAGTACTCATTAAGCTGAAACGTTATCCTGAAGCTATTTCACATTTAAAAGATGTATTTAGCTATGATGAGCATCAATCATTGTATCAGCAACAAGCGGCTTATCAATTACTATCTGAGGCTTATGAAAAAAATGGCGATTATAAATCGTCTTTAACCAATTTTAAAGCCTTTAAAAGGTTGAGTGATTCAATTTATTCGGAAGAATCTATCGAGATTATAGCCGAAAAAGATGCGCGCTACAATCAGCAAAAAAAGGATGCTGAAATTACATTGCTCAATAAAGAAAAAGAGCTTTCTGAAACTAAATTATCACGATCAAAATCTATTCAACTCATATCGCTTGTAGCCTTGCTATTGTTGAGTATTGCAGCCATTGCTTTATATCAACTTTATCGAAAAATTAAAAGTAAAAACAACACCATTTCCAAGGCGTTAAGTGATAGAGAATTGTTGCTTCATGAAACACATCATCGTGTAAAGAATAATTTACAGATGATATCTAGCTTACTCAATTTACAGTCTAAATATGTAGAAGACCCGAAAGCGCTTGAGGCACTTCAAAATGGAAGAAATCGCGTTCAGTCTATGGCAATTCTTCATAAAAATTTATACACTGGCGAAGATTTAACAACAGTTAATATTCAAAGCTATTTTGAAGGATTGGTTGATAGCATTTTTAGTTCGTATCACAAAACAGGAAAAGAAATTACTGCGACAGTAAAAGCAAAAGATATCGTGCTAGATATTGAAAAGGTAATTCATATTGGGCTTATTGTGAATGAGTTGGTGACCAATTCTTTAAAACACGCTTTTAATAATGTAGAAGCAAATTTAGAACCAAAAATTCAGATTGAAATGACTGAAACAGCAATGAACTATAACCTTGTTGTTTTTGATAATGGTGTTGGTATTTCAGAAAAAATAATAAAAAGAGGTAAAGAAG
Organism: Meridianimaribacter sp. CL38; assembly: GCF_004328055.1. Classification (NCBI taxonomy): domain Bacteria; kingdom Pseudomonadati; phylum Bacteroidota; class Flavobacteriia; order Flavobacteriales; family Flavobacteriaceae; genus Meridianimaribacter; species Meridianimaribacter sp. CL38. Next base: position 175,829 of record NZ_QKWS01000005.1, read on the forward strand.
AAACCTTCGGACAACGATTAATACGCTCGTTAACGCAAAAGTTGAAAGCAACTATTGAGACTAATAATACTCACGGAACGCATATAAGTATAACAATTCCTAAAACTAATAAAGCAGCTCGTTAAGAAGTGTAATAGTTTCTGACCGTGTATGTGTATTCAGTTTTTCGTAAATATTTTTAATGTGGGTTTTAATAGTATTGACACTTACAAATTGCTCATCGGCTAGTTGCTGATTTGTTTTTCCGCTGTAAAGTCCTTTTAGCACATCAAATTCTTTTTGCGTTAAAGGTGTTGTTATTAAATTATTTATTGTGTCGCGATTAAGTGCTACAGGAAGTACAAACTTTGAAAAATTATGTAAGGCAATTTCAATGCTAGAAAATAGTTCACGCTCATTAAAAGGTTTAACAATATATCCCATAGGGAATGTGTTTTTTGCGCGCTCAATAATGTTTTTACTAGAGTACGAAGTCAGATATAAAAACGGGATTTTACGTGTTTTATTTATATGTTCAGCAATTTCAAAACCTTCATATTCACCTTCTAAATTTATATCTAAAAGTATTAAGTCAGGTTGCAATTCATCTACTGCTTGTAAAGCGTCATTTTTATCATAGGCAATACCAACCACAAAATAATCTGCACTAGTAAGCATATCTTTTATGTCATCAGAAATGATTGGGTCGTCCTCAATAATAAGTACACGAATGGCTGACATAAGGCATTGTTTTATAATTTAAAGATAGCAATACCTATTTTAATTAAAGGTTAAGTTGTTAAAAAAGTGCTTATTCTGTTTTAATAAAATGATTAGATGTTTGATTGGTATTCTCTCCATCTTGAAATTTTGTCATACTAAAACCGTTATGAATAGAGTAACTTCCTGTTTCTCCTTGTTTGTTTACTGCAATGTACCCAACCTGAAAATCCTTGTAATTACTATTAGGTTTACTAACAATACGATTTATAGCTTCTTCACAAGCTTCTTGCGGCGATTTGCCTTGACGCATCAATTCAACCACCAGAAAGCTGCCAACTGTTTTTACAACTTCTTCACCCAATCCAGTAGCCACACAAGCACCAATTTCGTTATCTACAAATAAACCAGAACCAATTATTGGGCTATCACCAACACGACCAGCCATTTTATAAGCAAGACCACTTGTTGTACAGGCACCAGAAATATCACCATTTTCATCAATAGCAAGCATACCAATAGTATCGTGGTTTTCAATGTTAATGATAGGCTTATACTCGCTTTTTACTTTCCATTCCTCCCAAGCTTTTTTTGATGATTCCGTTAGTAAGTTGTCCTTTGGCATTCCTAATTCATAGGCATATTGTTCAGCGCCTTTTCCAGCAAGCATAACATGTGGTGTGTCTTCCATAACTTTACGGGCTACTGAAACAGCATGTACAATATTTTCAAGATATACTACCGATCCACAATTACCATGCTTGTCCATAATGCAAGCGTCTAACGTTACGTGACCATCACGATCTGGTAAACCACCTTTTCCTACGGAAGTATTATTGACATCAGCTTCTTCAACCATGCAGCCTTTTTCAACGGCATCTAATGCAGAACCTCCATTTTTTAGAGTTTCCCAAGCTTTTGAAGTAGCATTAGGTACATTCCAAGTAGCAATAACCAATGGAAGTGATGCTTTCGGGTTTGCAACAACTGAAGTTTTTTCGGTTTTTGAATTCTCTTGAGCACATGCAATTAATGATGAACCAACGGTTAATCCAACTCCAGTAAGTGAAGCGTTTTTTATAAAGTGTCTGCGTTTCATAAATTAAAAGTTTTTTTAGAGTTTCTGTAGCCATAATACAAGATGTATGCATAAGCACAAATCACTAAAAATAAAGCAGGTTTAAATCCGATGTTATCTGTTAGAAATCCGTATGCAGGCGGAATAATAGCACCACCAACAATAGCAGTACATAAAAGCCCTGAACCTTTTGGTTTTAATGACCCAATACCATCAATAGCCAATGTGAAAATGGTAGGGAACATAATAGAATTGAATAATCCTACCGCTAAAATACTCCACATTGAAACCAATCCTGTTGTACTAATAGATATCAAGATTAAAGCAACAGCACAAGTAGCAAATATACCAAGTACTTTTCCTGGGTTAATGATTTTAGTTAAGTACGAACCTATAAAACGACCAATCATAGCACCTGACCAATAAAAGGTAACAAATACACCAACAACTGCTTTGTCATCTTTTTCAGCTAAACCAGAATTTAATAGCGATTCAGCGATTGATTTCATAAACCCTTCTTCTTTGATGAGTGATACTAAATTCATATCCATGAAATAATTTACCAAGTAACTACCTATAGCAACTTCGGCTCCTACATAACAGAAAATGCCAAATACACCAAGCATAAGGTTTTTCTGTTTTAAGGCATTTTTATAAGTTCCTGTTTCGGTTTCGCTAATAAGTTTTGGGAGTTTAGCAAAAAAGAAATAGATAGCAATAAGCACGATAAACAATGCTAGACCAATAAAAGGTGTTTGAACAGCTGAAGCTTCAGCAATTAAATATTGTTCTTTAGCAGTGCCAACCAAAGCATCTATTTCGTCTTTAGTTTTAATTTTATCACTTAAAATGAATAATGCGCCAATGGCAGGAGCAATTGCAGTTCCTAATGAATTGAAGGCTTGCGATAAATTTAATCGACTAGATGCACCATCTTCAGAACCCAAAACTGCAACATACGGGTTTGCTGCTACCTGTAAAATGGTAATGCCTCCAGCTAAAATAAAATAAGCCAACATAAATATTCCGAATACACGATAGGATGCTGCAGGATAAAACAACAAGCAACCTAATGCCATAGTAACCAAGCCTAGAATAATTCCTTTTTTATAACCAATTTTTGAGAGGATATAACTCGCAGGAATTGACAGTAAGAAAAAGGCACCAAAAAATGCAAATTGAACCATGCCTGCTTGGAAGTAGGTGAGCGTGAAAAGCTCTCTTAGTCGAGGTATAAGTGAATCGACTAAAACTGTTATAAATCCCCAAAGGAAAAATAATACAGTAAGTAGAATGAATGATGAGCGATAGGATTTTTGTTGGGTCATGATTAAATGTTAGTTAGTTTTATTTAATTGTAATTTCATCAGCAAATAGCCAGCTTCTTCCGTCGTGTTCGTAACCTAAATGCCATTCAGGAAGTTCACCTAGTGTTTTGGCTTTTATTTTTATATAACGGTATTTTTTTGGCACTTGTTTAAAGTGAAATTGTTTGATTTCTACGTTTTCATTTGGAGAAATGTTTTCTGATACGCGAGGTGAATCAATAGGTGTAAATGTTTTACCATCATTGGAACCAAAACAAGTAACTTCAGTAGGATAAAATATCCAAGAGCGTTGATCTTCCAGAAAGTTTATGGTAACCAGATTAACAAGGGTTTCTTTTCCTAAATCTACTGTTGCTATTAAATCAGTGTTATGATACCCTTGCCAAGTACCAGTTCTGAAATCTTGGGTTCCAAGAATACCATCAATTAAGGCATCGTTACCACCACCATTGTATTGGTTGGCGTATTCGGTTTCAAGAGTAATAGAAAGGTTAGGGTCTATTTTATAAAACTTGGTTTCAACCGTTGCGCTTTTGATTTTGTTTTTTTCTGAATACACTTTTAAGTTTGTAGCTTCTGAAATTTTAAAAGGCGCATCGTATAATTTGAAATCTTCATCATTCAAACTATAAAAAATGGAAGCGCTTTCATCTACATTTTCTAGAACAACTTCGGTTTCACCTTTAAAAGCGACATCGCCTTCTGCAATGAAAGGCACAGGAACAACGAGGTGTTCGTCAATGCTTTTTTTAGGCTCTTGTCCTTCTCGACTTCCCCAAACAGCAGGATTGTCGGTCATTTTAAATTCCAATGTGCCACCTTCTGCAATTTCGTGATGATAAATAAATGTTCTGTCAAGCGATTTTCCGTTGAGGTAAACATGCTCAATGTAAATGTTTTTATCATTTAGATTGGTAGCAATAACATTAAATTGCTTGCCATTTTCCATATTGATTGTGGCTTTGTCAAATAAAGGTGTGCCAATAATATACTCATTACTTGCTGGAGTCACAGGATAGAATCCCATTGATGAAAACACATACCATGCGCTCATTTGTCCACAATCCTCATTACCCGAAATACCATTAGGTGTGTTAGTGTACAATTCGGTTAAAATTTGGTGTACGCGTTCTTGAGTTTTATGTGGCCTATTTACAAAATTATAAAGGTAAGCCATGTGGTGACTTGGCTCATTACCATGTGCATATTGTCCAATTAAACCTGTAATATCTACTTGATGACGTCCAGAAGTTTTGTCATTGGCAGTAAATAAGGTGTCTAATTGGGTTTCGAGTTTATCTTTTCCGCCTAATAAATTCATAAACCCAGAAATGTCTTGAGGCACATAAAAACTGTATTGCCAAGAATTGGCTTCAGTATAATTGAAGTTCACTTCATAAGGATCAAAAGGCGCAAACCATGTATTTCTAAAACGACCACGCATAAATTTGGTTTCTGGGTCGTAACTGTTTTTATAATATTGCGCACGTTCCGTATAAGTTTTGTAGTCTTCGGTTTTGTTCATGGCTTTTGCCATTTGGGCAATGGTCCAGTCGTCATAAGCATATTCCAAAGTTTTTGAAACCGATTCGCTTTCTTCTTCTACAGGAATAAATCCAAATTCTTTGTAGCTTTTCAATCCTAATTTATCTCTTGTTGCACTGTGTTTCATGGCTTCAAAAGCTTTTTCGGTGTTGTACTCACGAATCCCTTTTAAGTAAGCGTCAGTAATTACAGGAACTGCGTGATAACCAATCATGCAACCCGTGTAATTAGCGCTTAAATCCCAAATTGGCATGATGCCGCCTTCATCATATTTTGCTAAAAATGTATTGATGAAATCGTTTGTTCGGTCTTCTTCAATAATGGTGTAAAGCGGATGCGCTGCACGATAGGTATCCCAAAGTGAGAACACTGTGTAATACTCAAAATCTTTGGTTTCATGAATTTCCAAATCCATACCACGATATCTTCCATCAACATCTTGATATAAGTTTGGCGCAATCATGGTGTGATATAATGCTGTGTAAAAGTTTGCTTTGTAATCGTCGTTTTGGCTTTCAACCACAATTTTTTCTAGTTGCTGCTCCCAAGTGTTTTGAGCTTCGGTTTTAATATCGTCAAAAGTTTTGTCTCCTATTTCAGTTTCCCAATTATGTTTTGCGCCAGCTTCATCAACTGCTGAAATACCTATTTTAATATAAATAGGATCATTGTTTGGGTTTTTGAATTTTATTGCTGCCTTTTTGCTTTGGTATTTGTAGTTTTTTGAAACTTCAGTGTCATTTTCAACATAAGAAATACTTTCAATAGGTTTTGAAAAATACATGTCAAAAAACAAACGTTGGTCTGTTGCCCAAGCTTTGGAATGTCTGTAACCTTTAATCGATTGACTATCGACCATCTGAATTTTATAGTCCAAAAGTTGGTCGCGATGGTCTAAATCTAAAATCACATATTGATTTTCAGAAGAAGGAAATTGGTATTTATGTATACCACTTCGTTTGGAAACAGTGAGTTCTACATCAATTTCTGTAGAATCTAAATGTACTTTATAATAACCAGGTTCAGCAATTTCGTTGTCATGAGAAAAATGTGCTCTGTAACCTGATTTTCCGTTAGCTCCATTATTAAAAGCAACCTTGTTTGTTGGCATTAATAAAATGTCACCATAGTCAGAAACTCCTGTTCCGCTTAAATGTGTATGCGAAAAGCCATAGATATATTCATCTGAATAATGATATCCAGAGCAACCATCCCAACCATCAAGTCGCGTATCTGGAGACAGTTGCATCATACCAAAAGGTATAGTTGCTCCAGGATAGGTATGGCCATGACCACCAGTACCAATAAACGGATTAACATAAGAAATTAAAGATTTGTCTTTTTGAGCAGGTTCAAATGGTTTGTTTTCAGTGCATCCGAAAAAAAAGGATGTCAATAAAACAATAAAAAAGCAACGTTTCATGCTGAGGTATTAAATTGGAGGCAAAAGATACTAAATCTTAACATATAGTTAAATATAAAATGATTGAAGATAAAAGATTTTAAATTCGGTTATCTTTGATTAAATTTAGTTTATGTCGAGATGGATTATTAGGCTTGTGATACTTTCAGCTATTATTTTGGTAGCTGAAATTTATACTTTTCAAGCCTTAAAAACGGTTACTAAAAGTCGTGTTGTTAAATGGAGTTGGCTAGGTGTTTCTGCATTAGTTTATGCCAACTTAATATATGTAATGTTTTCTACTCCAAGAAGTTTAGGGCAAACCATGCAATTTCAGTATGCAGTTGGCTTTATGCTTACAATTCTTATCCCAAAAGCAATATTAATTATAATGATGTTTGGCGAAGATATTGTACGAGTTATTCTAAAACTTGTTTCAGTATTTTCAAGTGGAGAAACGCAATCTTTTGTTGGTAGGCGTGTTTTTGTTTCTAAGCTGGCTTTAGGGTTGGCAGCCATCCCATTTGCTTCATTTTTATACGGAATTATTCAGGGAAGATATAACTACAAGGTTTTAAAATATCAATTGTCTTTTGAAGATTTACCTGAGGCTTTTGATGGTTTAACCATTACACAGATTTCCGATATACATTCAGGGAGTTTTACCAATAAGAACAAAATACAGTATGGTGTTGATTTAATTAACGAACAAAAATCAGACATTATTCTTTTTACTGGTGATATTGTAAATAATAAGGCTGATGAAATGGATACTTGGGTTGATGTTTTTAAACAGCTAGATGCACCAATGGGTAAGTTTTCAGTATTAGGAAATCATGATTATGGCGACTATGTTGATTGGTTAACAAAAGAAGATAAGGTTAACAATTTTAAAGCGGTAAAAGACATTCATCCAAAAATAGGATTTGAATTATTACTGAATGAGAACCGTTACATAGAAAAAGACGGTCAGAAAATTGCTATTGTAGGTGTTGAAAACTGGGGAAAAGGGTTTAATCAATCAGGTGATTTGGTTAAAGCTTCCGAAGGAATAAATAAAGACGATTTTAAAATATTGCTATCTCACGATCCATCTCACTGGGAGTACAAGGTAAAGAAAGACGATTTTAATTATCAACTTACGCTTAGTGGTCACACTCATGGATTGCAGATGGGAATTGAAATTCCAGGGATTTTCAAATGGAGTCCTTCTCAGTATGTTTATAAACAATGGGCAGGTTTATATGAAGAGTTTGGAAGATATATAAATGTTAATAGGGGTTTTGGTTATCATGCCTTTCCAGGACGAGTTGGTATATGGCCAGAAGTAACCGTTATAGAGCTCAAAAAAGGAACAAAAAACGCTTAATTGCAAGGAAATGTTATATTTACTCTTAAAATTGCTTATTTTTATAAATAAGTAAGAGTGAATCTACTAGATGATATTAGTTAAATCATACCTAAAATCATCTAGGTTTAATAACAACATTTGACTAAAAACTTTAAAGTATGTCAAAATTTGGGGAATTAATAGATGTTAACATTCCTGTTCTGTTAGACTTTTTTACAGAATGGAATGAGCAATCCAAGGCAATGCATGCTGTATTAAGAGACGTTGCAGCTGCTCTTGGTGATAAGGCTAAGGTCATTAAAATTGACGTTGATAAAAACAAAGAGCTTGCTGAAGCTTTAAGAGTTAAAGGCTTACCAACGCTAATTATCTACAAAGGTGGTGAAATGAAATGGCGTCACAGTGGTGAGCAAGACGCTAATACTTTAATAGGTATTATTCAAGAGTATATCTAATCAGATATAACTATATTCTTAAAAGAAAATCCAAGATTGCTATAGTGTTCTAAAACTTTAGGTAAAGCATATTGCAGATTTGAAGCAGCTTTGAGGCTATCATGAAAAACAATAACGCTCCCTTTTTTTGTTTTGGAGATTACATTTTCTAAACAAGCTGCATTAGATATTGTAGCATCCCAATCAAAAGACAATACATCCCACATTATAATTTTATAACCCATTTGAATTAACTCGTTAGCTTGCTTGGGTTTTATTTTTCCATAAGGAGGACGAAATAACTTAGATGTTTGTTGTTGTTCTATTAAAGATTGGGTTTTTAAAACATCGTCTATATATTCTTTTTTTTGGGTTTTCCAGCCTTTTAAATGGTTGTAGGTATGGTTACCAATGCTATGACCTTCATTGATTATATCCTGAAAAATATCAGGATGCTTTTCAATATTACTACCAATACAAAAGAACGTCGCTTTTGCATTGTATTGTTTTAATGTGTTTAGAGTCCAATGCGTTATTTCAGGTGTTGGACCATCATCAAAAGTGAGATAAATTGTTTTTTGTTCAGTAGGAATGTCCCAAATGTAATTTGGAAACATCTTCTTTACCACCAAAGGTGTTTTAGTAGGAGTTATTTTCATACGAAAACCCTAACAATTTATTCCATATTAAAAAGACTATCAACCGAGTCGTTTGATATAATATCTAAGTCATCCATTAAAGGCTGCTCATCATCTTCTGGTTCGTCTCCAGCAAAGTGATTGAAAAGCTTAAGATAATTGTTAAACCTTTCAGTTTCTTCTAAAGCAAAATCACCATCTTTATAAATCACTAATATATCTACTAAAGCACGGTAGCGTTCAATATCAGTAACAATTTCGTCAAGATAACGTGTTTGATTTTCTATAGATAATCCACTGTAATAGGTTAAACTTTCCTGGTATTTTTTACTTACCTTTTTAAATAGGTCTCTACCTTTTTCAACTTTGTCTACTTCGTAGTAAGCACTAATGTATGGTTCTAAAAGTGTGTAATACCCAAAAATATCAACAGGCATTTTTTCCATAGCTAAATCAGCTACTTTTTCAGCTTTATCGTACTCCTCTTCATTAATTAGTTGCTCCACCAAACGCGCAAGATTACCTCTGTAAGTTATCCCATTCTTTCTAGATTCGGTATCGTGGTATACGTTTTCGTTACCACTATTTCCCCAATCCCAAGCCATAACTTTTTCGTACATTAATTCGCTATCTACACGTCCCATATCAAAAGGGTTTGCTCTGTCAACAGGTGTTTTTATTGGCACAAGTTTGTAGCATAAACCGTCTAGTTGCAGGTAGTCTTTCATCCAGATATAATCATCGTCACCAAATGCACCTCCAGTAAAATAAATTGGACGTTTCCAATTGTTGTTAGCTACTATATCTAACATCAGTAATCTGTTTTTATATAAAGCGCCTCCTTTTATTTCAACGTCTAAATAAGGTAGTATTTTATCAGCATCTTTAGGTTTTACGATACCATGTTCTAAAACAGAAGCCTTGTCAACAGGAACTCTAATGTGAGATGTTGGAAAATAGTTAGAGTTTAATAAATTACTTGGGTAGTAGCTAAGGTCTTCACCTTCTCGTTGAAGAATATATTTTAGCTTGTATCTAGGATCGTCACTACTTACAAAGTTCATAAAGTCTTTTATCATCAGCGTGTCTTTGGTAATTTCCCTTCTCATGATATAGTCTCTTGTTCCAAACTTATATTGGTCATGCGTTAGTTGAGAAGGAATTGGGTCGCTCTCATACGCTTTTCGTTTCATTTGATCGATATACCAATCGGTTTGGAATAAACTAGTATTTACAACTCTTACGTCAGTTCGTATTCCTTCAATTTCTTGAGCATACCAAAGCGGGAATGTATCATTATCACCAATAGTAAATAAAATGGCATTTGGCGCACAAGATTGTAAATACTTAATAGCCATTGCATGGGCTGTTTCTCTTTCAGACCTGTCATGGTCATCCCAATTGTTTGCCGCAAGAATTCCTGGTACAAGAATTAAACATACAAGGGTTATTGATGGCGCTAAGAATTTTGAAGACGAATACTTTTTTAAGCCTTCAAAAATAGAGTATACTCCAAAACCAATCCAAATGGCAAACACATAAAACGAACCAACAACCGAATAGTCTCTTTCTCTAGGCTCAAAAGGTCGAATATTTGTATAGAATTGAATTGCTAAACCTGTAAACAAAAAGAAAACTAGCATAGTCCAAAACAGTTTTTTGTCTTTACTGAGTAAAAATAAAAACCCTATAAGCCCTAAGATAAGCGGTAAGAAATAGTAGGTGTTTCGTGCTTTATTGTTTTCTACATCGCTTGGTAAGTTTTTTTGCGACATGCCTAAATGCATTTCGTCAATAAAATCAATGCCACTTATCCAGTTACCGTGTAAATCGTCATACTTTCCTTGAATATCGTCTTGCCTTCCTACAAAGTTCCACATAAAATAACGCCAATACATATAACCTAATTGGTACTCTAACATGTATCCAGCATTTTGAAGTAATGACGGTTTTTCAATGTCTAAAAACTCTTGACCGTATCTTTTAAGGAATAAATGGTAATCTTCATAATCAATTCTACCTTCAGCAACTTGCTGTCTAAAATCATTAACCAAAGCTCTTACTTGGTTTTCCATTTGATATTCTGGCTTGATTTTAAAATCTAGTAGGCCAGTAAACATCATATAGTTTTCGGCATGCTCTGTACTCCACATTCTTGGTAAAATAGAAGCTTGCTCAGAATTGTAGTTTTGTTTGGCGTTTTTCCAATCGTTTACAACAATATACTTTCCAGACTTTTCGTCTTTTTCGTATTTAGGTTTATCATCAATAAAAGGTTGATTGGCATCATAACCAGTGTATTGCTCTGTAAACAATGGTCCATAGAACAAATGAGTTTCTGGGTATTGCTCTAAGTTATAATATGCTAAAAGTTCTCTGGCACTAGAAGGGTTGTTTTCGTTAATAACAACTTGAGCATTGGCTCTAATTGGTAGCATCAACCATGAAGAAAAACCAATGATAATAAACGTTAAACAAAGAATTCCTGTGTTTAAATGCTTGTAGTTTTTTTGACGTGTGTATTTTAATCCGAAATAAATAATAGCAATTAAAACAATACCAGCAATAATTGAACCTGAGTTAAAAGGTAATCCTATGCTATTTACAAAAAACAATTCCGAAGCACTAAACGCTCTCATAATGTTTGGAGCTAATAGTTTAAACACAAAAAGTAATATAGCTACTGCTACTACATTGGCAATAATGAAGTTTTTAACCGTTATTTCTTTGTAGTTTTTAAAGTAATAGATAAGTCCTATAGCAGGTATGGTCAATAATCCCATAAAGTGAACACCAAAAGACATACCTATAACAAAAGCTATTAAAATTAACCATCTGTTACCTCTAGGAGTATTCATGTCTTGTTCCCAACGTAACCCTAACCAGAACATAATAGACATAATTAAGGCAGCCATTGCATATACTTCTGTTTCAACAGCATTAAACCAAAATGAATCGGTAAAAGTAAAAGCTAAACTCCCTACAAGAGCACTTCCTAAGATGGCAACGTTTTGTTGTTTAGACAATAAAGTAGTGTCATATTCATCATTGATAGCCTCTTTTTTAGGTAGTGAAGCAACTGCTAGTTTCCTTAAAAGTAGGCTTATGGTCCAAAACATAAACAAGATTGTAAATGCACTTGCTACAGCACTCATCATATTTAACATCATGCCAACTTGAGAAGGTTCAAGAGCAAACATTGAGAAAAATGCACCCATCATTTGAAAAAATGGAGCTCCAGGAGGATGCCCAACTTGTAGCTTAGAAGAAGTTAAAATATACTCTCCAGCATCCCAAAAGCTAACTGTTGGTTCTATGGTTAGCGCATATGTAATAAGGGCTACGGTAAAAGCAAACCATCCTAAAATGGTATTCCATTTCTTGAAGTTGAAATGTGTCATATGTGTTAAGTATTGTTGCGGGCGAATTTAATAATAAATATGATAAACACTAAGGTTTTTAAGTAAACGTTAAGGTTTTTAAATTATTTTCTTGATTTTTTTTTGTGCAAATGAAACTTTGTTATAAATTTGCATCCTCATTTGAAATGATGGCCTATGGTGTAACTGGCAACACGTCTGGTTTTGGTCCAGAAGAGTCTAGGTTCGAGCCCTAGTAGGCCAACAAAAAAAGTCTTCCACAATTGGAAGACTTTTTTGTTTTAGGGTTTTGAGATTATATCTTAAACGTAATCACAGGTCTTTTAGCATGATTCACAAGGTCTTCACTTATACTGCCGTTAAAAAAATGAGCAATTCCTTGTCTCCCATGAGTGCTTATTCCTATTAGGTCTGCGTCAATATCTTTAGAGAAGTTTAAAATGCCACTTTCCACAGTGGTGTCGTTGTATATGTTTAGCGTGTAATTGTCAAATTCATAATCTTTTATAAAATCTAATATTCGTTCTTTAGCTTTTGCTGTAGTTGTAAACGTATTTGCGGTATTTACCATGAGTAAATGTATTTTTGAACCAAATGCACTGGCAAAATCGGTTGCTTGCTTATAGGTTTCTTTGTTGTCGTTTTTAAAATCAGAAGCAAACACAAAATTTTTAACATTAAAGCTAGTGTGCTCGTTTTTAATCACCAATACAGGAATATCAGACGTTCTTACAACCTTTTCAGCATTTGAACCAACAAACATTTCTTTAAAACCACTAGCACCATGTGAGCCCATAACAATTAGGTCTATGTTTAACTCATGACACTTGTCAATGATGTTGCCAAAATTGGTGTCAGATTTTACAGTTTCGTGTACAGTAATCCCTTCTAAATAATCACTAGCCATAAGGTTTTCAAATTTTTGATGCGCTAATTTCATGAAGAACATTGCTTCGGGTAATGCGCTATGAGAACTCATGGCATCAACTTCCTGTAATGGAAGTTCTAACATGTGAAGTAGGTAGATTTCACTATTCTCTTTTTTGGCTAATTGAGCAGCAACTTTTAATGCGTTTTCTGCTTCTTTAGAAAAGTCGGTTGGTACAAGAATTTTTTTCATATTGATGACGTTGAATGTTATTACATAAATTTAATAATAAAAATCGACTTTACCCTATTTGCAGAAATCAATTAATTTGTTGTATATTTGCAGCGTTGTAAGGAAAAAGAAAATACGAGGGGACGGGAAGTCCCCTCTTTTTATACTAAAAATGTTTAGAGATACCGTAAAAGAATTACTTGATAAAGCCTTAGAAGAACGACAAGATTTGTTCTTGATTGATTTTGAGGTGTTAGACAATAATGCCATTAAGATTATTATAGATGGCGACAACGGAGTACTTGTTGAAGATTGCATATTTGTAAGTCGTGCAATTGAGCATAATCTAGACAGAGAAGATCAGGATTTTTCTTTAGAAGTAATGTCGTCTGGTGCTACAACACCATTAAGCCATATAAGACAATACAAAAAAAATATAGGTAGAGTTTTAGGTGTAAAGACAAAAGCTAGCGAAAAATTTGAAGCAACACTTGTTAATCAAGATGAAGAAGGGATAATGCTAGAGTGGAAAGCAAGAGAACCTAAGCCAGTAGGTAAAGGAAAAGTTACTGTTAAAAAAGAAGCCAAGATAAAATACGATGATATTTTAGAGGCAAAAGTTATAATAAAATTTTAATTCATAATAGATATGGAAAATGTTGCGTTAATTGATTCTTTTTCAGAATTTAAAGACGATAAGTTAATAGATCGTGTAACGTTAATGGCGATTTTAGAAGATGTGTTAAGAAATGCATTAAAAAAGAAGTATGGAGATGACGATAACTTTGATATCATTATAAACCCAGATAAAGGAGATTTAGAGATATGGAGAAATAGAATTGTTGTAGCAGATGGAGAAGTAGAAGAACCAAACCAAGAAATTGAATTAAGTGAAGCACGTAAAATAGAACCAGATTTTGAAGTAGGAGAAGATGTAGCAGAAGAAGTTAAACTTATAGATTTAGGAAGACGATCTATCTTAGCATTAAGACAAAATTTAATTTCAAAAATACACGAACACGACAATACTAATATCTATAAGCAATTTAAAGATTTAGAAGGTGAAATTTATACAGCCGAAGTACACCACATTCGTCACAGAGCAATTATTTTGCTAGATGATGAGGGTAACGAAATTATTTTACCAAAAGACAAACAAATTCCTTCTGACTTCTTTAGAAAAGGGGAAAATGTAAGAGGAATTATTGAAAGTGTTGAGCTTAAAGGAAATAAGCCAGCAATTATCATGTCAAGAACAGCTCCTGTTTTCTTAGAGAAGTTATTTGAACAAGAAATACCAGAGGTTTTTGATGGATTAATCACCATAAAAAATGTAGTAAGAATTCCAGGTGAAAAAGCAAAAGTAGCTGTAGATTCTTATGATGATAGAATAGATCCAGTTGGAGCATGTGTAGGTATGAAAGGATCTAGAATACACAGTATTGTAAGAGAATTGGGTAACGAAAACATTGATGTAATCAACTTTACCAACAACTTACAATTATACATTACAAGAGCATTAAGTCCAGCAAGAGTAACATCAATAAAAATTGATGAAGAAGCAAAACGTGCCGAAGTACTTTTAAAACCAGAAGAAGTAAGTAAAGCTATTGGTAGAGGAGGTCATAACATACGTTTAGCAGGACAATTAACAGGTTATGAAATTGACGTGTTTAGAGAAGGAACTGAAGAAGATGAAGATGTAGAATTAACTGAATTCTCTGATGAAATCGAAGGATGGATTATTGAAGAATTCAATAAAGCAGGTCTTGATACGGCTAAAAGTATTCTAGAGCAAGATATTGAAGACCTTGTGAAGAGAACAGATTTAGAAGAAGAAACAATAATTGATGTTATCAGAATTCTTAAGGAAGAATTTGAAGAATAACATATATTTAAGTTATATTACAAGCAATTTATGGCGCAAACAATTAGATTAAATAAAGTATTAAGAGAACTCAATATTTCTATTGACCGTGCAGTTGATTTCCTAGAATCAAAAAACGTGGAGATAGAAAAAAGTCCTAATACAAAAATATCAGAAGACGTTTATGCAATTCTTTCCAACGAGTTTCAAACAGATGCAAGTAAAAAAGTAGCGTCTCAAGAAGTTAGTGAAGCAAAGCTTAAGGAAAAAGAAGAGTTGCGTGAACAACGTGAGCGCGAGCTTGAAGAAAAGGCGAAAAAAGAAGAACGAGCTAAAGTCGTTAAAGCCAAAGCTGAATTAAGCGGTCCGAAACAAGTAGGTAAAATTGATTTAGACAAACCTAAAACCGAACCTAAAAAAGAGACTCCTAAAGTAGAGGAGGCTCCTAAAGTTGAAAAAACTGAAAAGGTAGAAAAAGTAGACAAGGTTGAAAAGGTAGAAAAAGTCGAAAAAGTCGAGGTTAAAAAAGAGACTCCTAAAGTAGAGGAAACTCCAAAAGTCGAAAAACCTGAACCTAAAAAGGAAACTCCTAAAGCTAAAGAAGTTCCAACCGAAGGTGCTGTTGGTGATGACAAACTAAAAACGCAATACCAAAAACTTTCAGGACCTAAAATAGCTGGTGATAAGATCGATTTATCTCAATTCAATAAGCCTAAGAAGAAAAAAGAAGATAAAAAACCTGCGGCTTCATCTGATAGAGACACCAATAAAAAGAAAAGGCGTCGTATTAGTAAACCAGGATCAGATAATAACTTTAACAGAAACAATAACCAAAGAGGCGGTTTCAAAGGTAAAGGAAAACGTCCAGCTGTTGTTAAAGAAGAACCAAGCGAAGCAGAAGTTCAAAAGCAAATTAGAGAAACTCTAGAAAAGCTTCAAGGTAAATCCAACAAAGGTAAAGGAGCTAAATACCGTAGAGAGAAAAGAGAACAACATAGAGAACAAACTGAAAAAGACTTACAAGCTGAAGCAGCAGAAAGTAAAATTCTTAAAGTAACCGAGTTTGTTACTGCAAGTGAAGTTGCTACTATGATGAATATTTCTGTTACCGAAATTATTTCGGCATGTATGTCGTTAGGTATGATGGTAACAATGAACCAACGTTTAGACGCTGAAACACTATCGGTTGTAGCAGATGAATTTGGTTATGAAGTTGAGTTTGTAACTGCTGATATAGAAGAGTCTATTGAAGAGGTAGAAGACAAACCAGAAGACTTAAAATCTCGTGCACCAATTGTAACTGTAATGGGTCATGTAGATCATGGTAAAACATCGTTGCTAGATTACATTCGTGAAGAAAACGTAATTGCAGGTGAGTCAGGTGGAATCACACAGCACATTGGAGCTTATGGAGTTACTTTAGAAAGCGGACAAAAAATCGCATTTTTAGATACTCCTGGTCACGAAGCCTTTACAGCTATGCGTGCTCGTGGTGCTCAAGTAACTGACTTGGCAATTATTGTTGTAGCAGCTGATGATGATATCATGCCTCAAACCAAAGAAGCAATTGCACATGCGCAAGCAGCAGGTGTTCCAATTGTATTTGCAATTAATAAAATTGACAAACCAACAGCAAATCCTGATAAGATTAAAGAAGGATTAGCAAACATGAATTTATTGGTTGAAGATTGGGGAGGAAAAATTCAATCGCATGATATCTCTGCAAAAACAGGACAAGGTGTTAATGAATTACTTGAAAAAGTATTGCTAGAAGCTGAATTATTAGAGTTAAAAGCAAATCCAAATAAACCTGCAAACGGAACTGTTGTTGAAGCATTCTTAGACAAAGGAAGAGGTTATGTATCAACAATTTTGGTACAAGCCGGAACACTCAAAATTGGAGATTATGTACTTGCTGGTAGAAACAGTGGTAAGGTAAAAGCTATGCATGATGAGCGTGGTAATGACATTACTGCTGCAGGACCATCAACTCCTGTATCTATTTTAGGTTTAGATGGAGCACCACAAGCAGGTGATAAATTCAACGTATTTGAAGATGAACGTGAAGCTAAACAAATTGCAGCTAAACGTACACAATTACAACGTGAGCAATCTGTAAGAACACAGCGTCATATTACCTTAGACGAAATTGGACGACGTATTGCACTTGGAGATTTCCAAGAGTTGAACATAATCTTAAAAGGTGATGTTGATGGATCTGTTGAAGCCTTAACCGATTCGTTCCAGAAATTATCTACCGAAGAAATTCAAGTTAATATCATACATAAAGGTGTTGGAGCCATTACCGAAAGTGATGTGCTTTTAGCAACTGCTTCTGATGCAATTATTATCGGATTTAACGTAAGACCAATGGGTAATGCACGTCAAATTGCAGATAAGGAAGAAATCGATATCAGAATGTACTCTATTATCTATGATGCTATTAATGACCTTAAAGATGCAATGGAAGGTATGTTATCTCCAGAACTTAAAGAGGAAATTACTGGTACTGCAGAGATAAGAGAACTATTTAAAGTGTCTAAAATTGGTACTATTGCGGGATGTATGGTAACTAACGGTAAAATATATAGAAACTCAGGAATAAGATTAATTAGAGATGGAGTTGTTGTTTATACAGGAGAGTTAGCATCGCTTAAACGTTTTAAAGATGACGTTAAAGAAGTATCTAAAGGATATGACTGTGGATTGCAAATCAAAAACTACAACGACATTAAAGAAGGTGACGTTTTAGAAGCATTCCAAGAAGTAGAAGTGAAGAAAAAATTGAAGTAATTACTCTTTCAATTAGATATAAAAAAAGCGACTTATTTAAGTCGCTTTTTTGTTTGATATAATCTTTCGTTTTAGCTTTTATCTCTTTTAGGTTTAAAAATAAAAGCATTGTTGTAGTTCTTTTTAATTTTAAGTAAAGCCTTGTCAGCTTCAAGTCTACTTCTAAAATTTCCTACCCAAATCTTGTAGTTTGGTGTCTCATACTCCATGCTTACAGGCCATTCGCTGTAAGTTTTCATAAAATCAGCCTCAGCTTTTTGAGCTCCAGAGTGATTTCCTTGATAAACTTGTATTTTATACAAGTCAACAGTTTTAGCATCTTTTTTAAACTGTAATAACTTTTCAATGTCTTTGTCTTGTTCAACAGTAACAACACCATCTTGAGCATTTCCTATTGAGGAAAATCCAATAAAAATTAAAAAGGCGAGTAGTGATTTTATGTTCATTTTTGTCATACGTATCTATTATTAAGAGTATTAAAATTTTCAAACGCAAATACTAAACCATTTAGTATTAACAACTTTTCAATTCGGTAAAATTAAAAAATTTATTTCAGCAAAAGTATATCTGTGTTTAATTAAGTAAAATGCAAGCTTCAATATTATTTAGAATCTTTATAAATTACCAATTAACACTTCTGTAACATTTCTAAAATGGACTTTAAGTATTATTTTTGCGTGAGATTTTATAACTGTATTTTTTTCTTTTTAAATGAAAAAATCATACCAAAGTTTGGAAGATAATTCAACTAACAATATGAAACAGGTGATATACCGTAAATTAACCGCTAATATACTTCAATTAGGGTTTATTCTTTTACTCACGTTTTCAACAACACTTAACGCTCAAGAAGGTGATCCTGCTAAGGGTAAATCTATTTTCAATACCAATTGTGCTTCTTGTCATAACCTAGATCGAAAGATGACTGGTCCTGCGTTACGTCATGTAGAGCAAAGATTAGCAGATGACCATGGTTTGGATAGAGAGTGGATTGCTGCATGGATTCGTAACAGTGCTGGAGTTGTTAAATCTGGCGATGCCTATGGTAACCAAATATTCAATGAATATAGTGGTACGCCTATGACGGCTTTCCCGCAATTAACTGATCAAGACATTTCAGATATCTTAGCGTATACAGCCCAAGAAGCTGTGGTAAAGAAACCTGAAACTCCAGAGAATCCTAATAGTGAAGGTGCTACAAATGGAGGAACTTCTAACAAAATAATCCTTTGGGCATTAGCATTGTTATTTGCATTGTTGGCTTTTGCTTTAGTGTTGGTAAGACGTACACTAAATAGATTTGCTGAGGCTAAAGGAATCGAGATTCCTCAAAAAGACAAAGGATTACCATTATGGAAAGCGTTTGTGCAAAATCAATTTTTAGTATTGGTTACTGCAATCTTCTTTTTATTGACTAGTGGTTATTTTGTGTATGGTTATTTAATGCAAGTAGGTGTTGATCAAGGATACCAACCAGTACAACCAATACACTTTTCTCATAAAATACACGCAGGAGATAACGGTATCGATTGTAAATACTGTCACTCATCTGCAAGAGTAAGTAAAACTTCAGGAATTCCTTCATTAAACGTTTGTATGAACTGTCATAAATCAGTTGTTGAATATACAGGTGAAACTACTGCTGAGTATAGCAAAGAGTTTTATGATGGAGAAATTCAAAAATTATATGCAGCAGCAGGATGGAGTGATGCAGATCAAAAATATACTGGTCAAGCACAACCTGTAAAGTGGGTTAGAATTCACAACCTGCCTGATTTTGCATACTTTAACCACTCACAGCACGTGTCTGTAGCAGGAATTCAATGTCAAACATGTCATGGTCCTGTAGAGGAAATGGAAATTATGTATCAACATGCTCCACTTACAATGGGATGGTGTATTAACTGTCATAGAGATACAGAGGTTAAAGTTCAAGATAATGGCTATTATGAAAAAATTCATGAGCAGTTATCTAAGAAATATGGAGTTGAAAAATTAACGGCTGCTCAAATGGGTGGACTGGAATGTGGTAAATGCCATTACTAATTTAATATTAATAAAGAGTAATTCAATTATATAATATGTCATCAAACAAGAAATACTGGAAAAGTGTTGAAGAGCTAGACCAAAACAGCTCTGTTGTTGAGACGCTAAAACAGAACGAGTTTGTTCAAGAAATTCCAACTGATGAGTTTTTAGGAGATAAAGCCTCATTAGAAAGTTCTTCTACAACACGTCGTGACTTCTTAAAGTACGTTGGTTTTAGTACAGCTGCAGCGTCATTAGCTGCCTGTGAAGGACCAGTGATAAAGTCAATCCCTTATGTGGTACAACCAGAGGAAATTATTCCTGGTGTTGCTAACTACTATGCAACTACAATTGCTGACGGATTTGATTTTGCAAGTGTTTTAGTTAAAACTCGCGAAGGTCGTCCAATTAAAATCGAAAACAACACAATGGCAGCTACCAATGGTAGTGCTAATGCTAGAGTTAATGCTTCGGTTTTAGGGTTATATGATAGCCTTAGAGTTAAAAAACCAATGAAAGGCGACGCTGAAATTTCTTGGGAACAATTTGATGCTGAAACCAATCAAGCCTTAACAGATGCAATGAATTCTGGTAAAGAAATTGTGTTATTTACACAAACATTTGCTAGTCCTTCAACATCTAGATTGATTGCTGATTTTAAAGCAAAATATGGTAATGTACGTCATGTACAATACGATGCTGTTTCTGAGTCGGCTGCATTAGATGCTTTTCAAGCAAAATATGGAGAACGTGGATTAGCGGATTACGATTTTTCTAAAGCAATGACAATTGTATCTGTAGGAGCAGACTTTTTAGGTGATTGGCAAGGTGGTGGATTTGATTCTGCATATGCTAAAAAGAGAATTCCAGATCATGGAAAAATGTCTCGTCACATTCAGTTTGAATCAAACATGTCTCTATCAGGAGCTAATGCTGATAAAAGAGTACCAGTAACTCCAACACAACAAAAAATGGTATTGGCTAAGCTTTATGCCGAAGTAGTTGGTGGTTCTGTTTCTGTTGATTTACCAGAAAATATTTTACAAGCCGTTACTAAAACAGCGTCTGAGCTTAAAAACGCTAAAGGAAAAGCTGTAGTTGTAACTGGACTTAACGATATAAATGCACAAACCGTTGCATTAGAAATTAATGAGTACTTAAACAGTGAAGCATTCAATACTGCTTCACCAATAAAAACTAGACAAGGTAATGACAAAGCTGTATCTACTTTGGTTAGTGATATGAAAGCAGGAAAAGTTGGAGCAATTATAATGAGTGGAGTTAATCCATTATATACATTACCTAACGCTGCTGACTTTGCTGAAGGATTAAAAAATACTACAGTGTCTATCGCTTTTTCTATGAAAGCTGATGAGACGTCAACTAACTGTACATATATTGCTGCTGCACCACATTACTTAGAATCTTGGGGTGATGTAGAAATGAAAAAAGGACATTATGCATTAATGCAACCAACAATTCGTCCTTTGTTTGATACAAGACAATTTCAAGATGCATTATTAAAATGGTCTGGAAGTGATGTATCGTATCATGATTATGTAAAAGATACTTGGAATTCTTCAATACTTAATGGAGGATCATTTAACCAAGCGTTACATGATGGTGTTTTTGTAAGTAATGTGTCAATTGATGTTGTTGAAGAAGCTACAACAGAAGAAGATACTGCTGAGGCACCTTCAACTAATGCAGCAAGGGCTTTAGCGTCTTCTGCAAAAGCTGGTTCAGGATTAGAACTTACATTATATAGTAAGACAGGAATGGGAGATGGTCAACAAGCCAATAACCCATGGTTACAAGAGTTCCCAGATCCTATTTCTCGTGTGTCTTGGGATAACTATTTAACTGTTTCTAAAGCTGATGCTGATAAACTTGGACTTAAAAATGTTCATGTAGCAACAGGAGCTTTAGATGGAAGTTATGCTGATGTTACTGTAAACGGAACAACTTTAAAGAATGTTCCTGTATTAATTCAACCAGGACAAGCTAATGGTTCTGTAGGTTTATCATTTGGGTATGGTCGTAAGGCTGGACTTAAAGATGAAATGAAAACAGGAGTTAATGCTTACCAATTATACAGTGATTTTAATAATATTCAAAGTGTAACTGTAGCTGCTGCTGCTGGAATGCATGAGTTTGCATGTGTTCAGTTGCACAATACATTAATGGGTCGTGGAGACATCATTAAAGAAACTACACTTGAAATATTTAATACTTACGATAAAGAAGACCACAAACACGGTTGGAATAAGATACCTGTTGTTTCTCTTAACCATGAGGAAACTCCAGTAACTTCTCCAGATGTTGACCTTTGGGACGAGTTTGATCGTTCAATTGGGCATCACTTCAACTTATCTATCGATTTAAATGCTTGTACAGGTTGTGGAGCATGTGTGATTGCTTGTCATGCAGAAAACAATGTACCTGTAGTAGGTAAAGAAGAAGTTCGTCGTAGTCGTGATATGCACTGGTTACGTATTGATAGATATTATTCTTCAGAAGACTCTTTTGAAGGCGATAATGAAAAGAAAGATAATATCTCTGGTTTAGGAAGCTCATTAAGTGAGTTTGGTGAGATGGAAAACCCATCAGAAAATCCTCAAGTAGCTTTCCAACCAGTAATGTGTCAACACTGTAACCACGCACCTTGTGAAACAGTTTGTCCTGTGGCAGCAACATCACATGGTCGTCAAGGTCAAAACCATATGGCTTATAACCGTTGTGTAGGTACAAGATACTGTGCTAACAACTGTCCTTATAAAGTACGTCGTTTCAACTGGTTCTTATATAGCCAAAACGATGAGTTCGATTATCACATGAATGACGATTTAGGACGTATGGTATTAAACCCAGATGTTGTAGTACGTTCAAGAGGTGTTATGGAAAAATGTTCTATGTGTATTCAAATGACACAAAAAACAGTTCTTGATGCTAAACGTGATGGTAGAGAGGTTAGAAAGGATGAGTTCCAAACAGCATGTTCAGCTGCTTGTAGTAGTGGAGCAATGATTTTTGGAGACATTAACAATAAAGAAAGTAAGGTAGCTCATCTTAAAGAAGATGACAGAGCATATCACTTACTTGAACATATTGGTACAAAACCAAACGTTGTATATCAAACTAAAGTTAGAAATACAACTGAAGCTTAACAAAAGAATTAATAAGAAACAATTATAAACAAATTATGGCGTCTCATTACGAAGCACCTATTAGAAGACCTTTAGTTACAGGTGAAAAATCATACCACGATGTTACTGTGGATGTGGCAAGACCTATTGAAGGTAAAGCAAATAAGCAGTGGTGGATAGTTTTTGGAATTTCACTGGTAGCTTTTCTTTGGGGAATTGGATGTATTTTATATACCATATCAACAGGTATTGGAACTTGGGGTTTAAATAAAACCGTAGGTTGGGCTTGGGATATCACCAACTTTGTATGGTGGGTAGGTATTGGTCACGCAGGAACACTTATTTCTGCAGTACTTCTTTTATTCCGTCAAAAATGGAGAATGGCAATTAACCGTTCTGCGGAAGCGATGACAATCTTCTCAGTAGTACAAGCAGGATTGTTCCCTATTATTCACATGGGTCGTCCATGGTTAGGATATTGGGTATTACCAATTCCAAACCAGTTTGGTTCACTATGGGTTAACTTTAACTCTCCATTACTTTGGGATGTATTTGCGATTTCAACTTATTTATCAGTATCATTAGTATTCTGGTGGACTGGTTTATTACCTGATTTTGCAATGATTCGTGATAGAGCTGTTAGACCTTTCCAAAAGAAAATATATTCTCTAATCAGTTTTGGTTGGACAGGACGTGCTAAAGATTGGCAACGTTTTGAAGAAGTATCATTGGTATTAGCAGGTTTAGCTACACCACTTGTACTTTCTGTACATACCATTGTATCTTTTGACTTCGCAACTTCAGTAATCCCAGGATGGCATACTACAATTTTCCCTCCTTACTTCGTTGCTGGTGCGATTTTCTCAGGATTTGCAATGGTAAACACACTTCTTATCATTATGAGAAAAGTGTGTAATCTAGAAGACTATATTACTGTACAACACATCGAGTTAATGAATATTGTAATCATGATTACTGGTTCTATAGTAGGTGTGGCTTATATTACTGAGTTATTTATTGCTTGGTATTCTGGTGTAGAGTATGAACAATATGCATTCCTTAACAGAGCAACAGGTCCTTACTGGTGGGCATATTGGGCGATGATGACTTGTAACGTGTTCTCTCCACAGTTTATGTGGTTTAAGAAACTACGTACTAGTATTATGTTCTCGTTCTTTATCTCTATTGTTGTAAACATAGGTATGTGGTTTGAGCGTTTCGTAATTATCGTTACATCATTACACAGAGATTACTTACCATCTTCATGGACAATGTTTTCTCCAACATTTGTAGATATAGGAATATTTATAGGTACTATTGGATTCTTCTTTGTACTATTCTTATTATACTCTAGAACATTCCCAGTAATCGCTCAAGCAGAGGTTAAGACTATTTTAAAATCTTCAGGTGAAAGATATAAGAGAATAAGAGAAGCTGGTGAAAGTTTATCAGGTACTGGAGCAGATGAAAGAACTTCAGGTAAAGCTGTTGAAGTAAAATCAGCAACAAAAGCTGAAGTAAAGGACAATACTGATAAAGTAAATAGCTTATTTGAAAGTATAGGTAAGTTCGACCCAAGTACTCAAACTGCTGATGACCTTAAGGTGATTAATGGTATTGGTCCAAAAATGGAAGACGTACTTAACAGTATAGGTATTTTTACTTATGTTCAGGTAAGTAAAATGACAAAGAGAGAATACGACTTGTTAGATGAAATTACTGGTTCTTTCCCAGGAAGAGCAGAACGTGATGATTGGTCTGGACAAGCTAAAAAACTAATAAACTAAAAGTAGCATATGGAATCTTCAAAAGTAATTCACGCTATTTATACAGATGATGATGTATTAATGTCTGCGGTTAAAAAAGTTAAAGCAGCAAAACATCATATTGAAGAAGTATACACACCTTTTCCAGTTCATGGATTAGACAAAGCTATGGGATTAGCACCAACACGTATTGCAATTGCTGCATTTATGTATGGTTGTGTAGGGTTAACTGTTGCTATTACCATGATGAATTTTATCATGATTAAAGATTGGCCTCAAAACATAGGTGGAAAACCAAGTTTTAGCTACATAGAAAATATGCCAGCTTTTGTGCCAATTATGTTTGAGTTAACAGTATTCTTTGCTGCCCATTTAATGGTAATCACATTTTATTTACGTAGTAGAATGTGGCCATTCAAAAAAGCTGAAAACCCAGATCCAAGAACTACTGACGACCATTTCTTAATGGAGATAGCTGTTCATGGAAATGAAGAAGAACTTGAGAGTTTACTTAAAGAAACAGGTGCAGTAGAAATTAATTTAGTAGATAAAGAAGAAGCACATTAATATGAAGAGCTTAATTAAAGTAGCAGTTATAGCATTAGTATTAGTAGCGTTTGTCTCTTGTAAAAAAGATTCAAGACCTAATTACCAATTCATGCCTAATATGTACGAGTCTGTAGGTTACGAAACATATTCAGAGTCTGATGCATTTAAAAACGGAAAAGAAGGTCAATTGCCTGTAGAAGGAACAATTCCAAGAGGACATACTCCTTTTGATATTGATAACACAACTGAAGGATATGAGCTTGCAAAAGCTACACTGACTAATAAATTAGATTCTACTCAAGTAGATTTCACTAGAGGAAAAGAACTTTATGATATTTATTGTGGTATTTGCCATGGTAATAAAGGTGACGGACAAGGTAACCTTGTAAAGCGTGAAAAGATACTAGGTATACCTAGTTATGATGATGTTGGAAGGGCAATTACCGAAGGTAGTGTTTACCATGTAATATACTATGGTAAAAACGCAATGGGTTCTTATGCAAACCAATTGAACGAAGAAGAGCGTTGGCAAGTAGTTGCTTATGTAATGAAATTAAAAGCTGATTTAGAAAAATAAGACAGATAAAGATTATATATAGATATGTACACATTTTCAAATAAATTAAAGACACTTTCTATTGCATTAATGATTATTGGGGCAATAGGCGTTGTTTATGGTTTTATGACATCTCATAAATCTTTTGAAGACGTTGAAACCATGTTAGTGGCTGAGTCAGCTTCACATCATGGTGGAGGTCATGGAGAAGATGCAGCGCATGCTTCACCTGCTCATGATACTCACAACACTACAGATGCTCATGCAACTAACGCTCATGCTAATTCAGATGTAAGTCATGGTGACGACCACAAAAAACATGTAGAGCATGTAATGCACCAAATACATAATAGACCTTGGGCAGCATTATACGTTGCAGCATTTTTCTTTTTCATGATAGCTTTAGGAGTACTTGCTTTTTATGCAATTCAATATGCAGCTCAAGCAGGATGGTCTCCAGTACTGTTTAGAGTTATGGAAGGGATAACATCTTATGTATTACCTGGTGGATTAATAGTATTAGCAATTGCAGTTGCTTCACACTATTTAGGACACAATAGTATTTTTGTTTGGATGAATGAAAATATGACTAACCCAGATCACGAAGATTATGACAAGTTAGTTGCAGGTAAATCAGGATTCTTAAATATGACAGGATTCATAATTCGTGGATTAATATTTATAGCTGGTTGGAGTATTTACCGTCATTTTGCTCGTAAGTTCTCAATAGCTCAAGATAATGCTGATATTAACGATAACAGTAACTTTAAAAAGACATTCCGTATTTCTGCTGCATTCTTAGTATTCTATATTTATACTGAATCTATGATGTCTTGGGATTGGATTATGAGTGTTGACCCTCACTGGTTCTCTACCTTATTTGGATGGTATGTTTTTGCAAGTATGTTTGTAAGTGGAATTACAGTAATTGCAATGATAACTATGTACTTAAAGTCTAGAGGTCACTTAGAGTTTGTAAACGATAGCCATTTACACGATTTAGCTAAGTTCATGTTTGCAATCAGTATTTTCTGGACATACTTATGGTTCTCTCAATTTATGTTAATCTGGTATTCTAACATTCCAGAAGAGGTAACTTATTTTGTAACGCGTTTCCAAGATTACCAATTACCTTTCTTAGGTATGGTAGTAATGAACTTTGTGTTCCCATTATTAGTATTAATGAATAGTGATTACAAACGTATTCCTTGGTTTGTAGTTATGGCTGGTATAGTAATTCTTTGTGGGCACTATTTAGACATATTCAATATGATTATGCCTGCAACAGTAGGAGATAGATGGTTTATTGGTGTATCTGAAATTAGTTCAATAATGTTATTTGCAGGACTGTTTATTTTCGTAGTATTCACTGCATTGACTAAAGCACCTTTACTTGCAAAAGGAAACCCATTTATTAAAGAGAGTGAACATTTCCATTATTAATTAAAATAAATAAAGAAGAGAAACGACAATGACTGCTTTTTTAACAACTATAATAGTACTTTTCATAGCTGTTGCAATTTGGCAAATGGTTAAAATATTTGACTTAGCTCAAGTAGGTAATACCAATAGCCAAGTAGCAAATGATAAAGACAATACAATTAATGGCTATTTAATGATAGGTTTCTTAATCTTCATTTATGTAATAACAATTGTTTGTTTTGTAAAATGGGGAGATTTACCTCTAATGTCCAATTCAGCTTCAGCTCATGGACCTCAAATAGATAACTTAATGATTATCTCAATGGTAATCATATTTATAGTTCAAACGATAACTCAGTTTTTGCTACACTACTTTGCTTACAAATACAAAGGAGAAAAAGGTAGAAAAGCATTATTCTATGCTGATAATAACACATTAGAGGCAATTTGGACTATTATTCCTGTAATTGTTTTAGCTGGTTTAATTATCTACGGATTATTTACTTGGACTAGCATTATGAATATTGATGAAGACGAAGATCCTTTAGTTATTGAGTTATATGCTCAACAATTTAATTGGACTGCTAGATATGCTGGAGACGATAATGTTTTAGGTATGGCTAACGTTAGATTAATTGATATTGATAAAGCTAATGTTTTAGGTATTGACGAATCTGACCCTAACGGACACGATGATGTAATTGTTAAAGAATTACACCTTCCTGTAGGTAGACCAGTATTATTTAAAATGCGTTCTCAAGATGTATTACACTCTGCATACATGCCTCACTTTAGAGCACAAATGAACTGTGTTCCTGGTATGATTACTCAGTTTGGATTTACACCAACTATTACAACCGAAGAAATGAGACAAAACCCTGATATCATTGATAAGGTTGCTCACATTAATGAGATAAGAGTTGAAAACAGCGAAGCTGTTGAAGCTAGAGGACAAGATTTAAGATATGAGTTTGACTATTTATTATTATGTAACAAAATTTGTGGTAAGTCGCATTACAACATGCAAATGAAAATAATAGTAGAAACTCAAGAAGAGTATGATGCTTGGATGAAAGAGCAAAAAACATTCAAAGAATCTTTATAATAAACCAATTAAAAAGTATTAAAACGATATAAGATTATGTCAGCACACGCAGATATTCACGCACACGACGACGATCACGGACATCATCATAAAGAAACATTCGTGACTAAGTATATATTTAGTCAGGATCATAAAATGATTGCCAAACAATACCTAATTACAGGTACTATAATGGGTGTTATAGGTATTTTAATGTCTATGATGTTTCGTATGCAAATTGCATGGCCTGAAGAGCCAAATGTACTTTTTGAAGCATTATTAGGTAAATGGGCACCTGAAGGTGTAATGGATGCTGATATCTATTTGGCATTAGTGACCATTCATGGTACTATAATGGTATTCTTTGTACTAACTGCAGGTTTGAGTGGTACATTTAGTAACCTTTTAATTCCGTTACAAATTGGTGCTAGAGATATGGCATCAGGATTCTTAAACATGGTATCTTACTGGTTATTCTTTTTATCTAGTGTTATCATGGTGTTGTCATTATTTGTTGAAGCTGGACCAGCTGCAGCAGGATGGACAATTTATCCGCCATTATCTGCATTACCAATGGCTCAAGGTGGTTCAGGTGCTGGTATGACTTTATGGTTAGTATCTATGGCAATATTTATTGCGTCATCATTATTAGGATCGTTAAACTATATTGTTACAGTACTTAATCTTCGTACTAAAGGAATGTCTATGACAAGATTGCCTTTAACTATTTGGGCATTCTTTATTACAGCTATTATTGGTGTAATTTCATTCCCAGTATTATTATCAGCTGCTTTATTATTAATAATGGATAGAAGTTTTGGTACATCATTCTTCTTATCAGATATATTTATTCAAGGTGAAGTACTGCATTATCAAGGTGGATCTCCAGTATTGTTTGAGCACTTATTCTGGTTCTTAGGTCACCCTGAAGTGTATATTGTATTATTACCAGCATTAGGTATTACTTCAGAAATTATAGCAACTAACTCACGTAAACCTATCTTTGGTTATCGTGCCATGGTAGCCTCTATTTTAGCAATTGCATTCTTATCTACAATTGTTTGGGGTCACCATATGTTTATTTCTGGTATGAATCCATTCTTAGGGTCTGTATTTACATTTACAACTTTATTAATCGCGATTCCTTCAGCTGTTAAAGCATTTAACTACATCACTACGTTGTGGAAAGGTAATCTGCAAATGAATCCAGCAATGCTGTTTTCAATAGGATTAGTTTCTACATTCATTACAGGAGGTTTAACAGGAATCATCTTAGGAGATAGTGCACTTGATATTAACGTACACGATACGTATTTCGTTGTAGCACACTTCCACTTAGTAATGGGTATTTCTGCACTTTACGGAATGTTCGCTGGTATTTACCACTGGTTCCCTAAAATGTTTGGACGTATGTTAAACAAACGTTTAGGTTATATTCACTTCTGGACAACTGCAGTATGTGCTTATGGAGTATTTTTCCCAATGCACTTTATAGGTATGGCAGGTTTACCAAGACGTTATTATACCAACTCTGCATTCCCATTGTTTGATGACTTAGCAGATGTAAACGTTATTATTACTGTATTCGCATTAGTAGGTGGTGTATTCCAGTTGGTATTCTTATACAATTTCTTCTCTAGTATTTTCTTTGGTAAGAAAGCTGAGAAAAACCCATGGAAATCTAACACATTAGAATGGACTACTCCAGTTGAACATATACATGGTAACTGGCCAGGAGAAATTCCTCATGTTCACCGTTGGGCTTACGACTATAGTAAACCAGGACATGATGAAGATTTTGTGCCTCAAAACGTGCCAATGAAAGATGATGAAGAAGAACTTCAACATTAATGAATTCTTGATAGAGCAAGAATCTTAAAAGATATTAAAAAGCCTTTCTGAAATAGAGAGGCTTTTTCTTTATATTTGTTTAGTATGAACGAAAACCTAGATCCAACAAACGAAAACTTCACACCAGAAGAGCTGGATGTTGAAAAGAAATTAAGACCCTTATCTTTTGAAGATTTTACTGGTCAAGATCAAGTATTGGAAAACCTTCAGGTCTTTGTTAAAGCAGCTAATTTGCGTAACGAAGCATTAGATCATACACTATTTCATGGACCTCCTGGATTAGGGAAAACAACTTTAGCACATATTTTATCTAACGAGCTTAATGTTGGTATCAAAGTAACTTCAGGACCTGTGTTGGATAAACCAGGTGATTTGGCTGGTTTGTTAACCAATTTAGAAGAGCGTGATGTACTGTTTATTGATGAAATTCATAGATTGAGTCCCATTGTTGAAGAGTACCTTTACTCAGCAATGGAAGACTACAAAATTGATATTATGATTGAGTCTGGACCCAATGCAAGAACAGTACAAATCAATCTTAATCCGTTTACATTAGTTGGTGCAACCACTCGTTCAGGGTTATTGACTTCTCCTATGCGTGCGCGTTTTGGTATTAGTAGCAGATTACAATATTATAATACCGAATTATTAACAACCATTGTACAGCGTAGTGCATCAATATTAAATGTGCCAATTTCTATGGAAGCTGCTGTAGAAATTGCAGGTAGAAGTAGAGGAACTCCTAGAATTGCCAATGCTTTATTACGAAGAGTTAGAGACTTTGCTCAAATAAAGGGTAATGGAACAATTGACATTAAAATTGCACGATTTGCTTTAGAAGCTTTAAATGTGGATGCGCATGGACTCGATGAAATGGATAACAAAATTCTATCCACTATCATTGATAAGTTTAAAGGTGGACCAGTTGGTATCACTACTTTGGCTACTGCAGTAAGTGAAAGTGCCGAAACTATTGAAGAAGTTTACGAACCCTTCCTTATTCAACAAGGATTTATAATGCGTACACCAAGAGGACGAGAAGTGACTGAACAAGCCTATAAACACCTTGGAAGAGTAAAAGGCAATATACAAGGTGGTTTATTTTAGATGAGTGTTGTAAAAAACATACCAGAGGTTTCAACCTTTACTTTTTTAAGGCAAGCAATATCTATACTTAATAATCCGCTACCATTTCATCATAAAAACTTTGAGCGTTATGGAGACACATTTAAACTAAATGTGGGGCCCAAAAGTTATGCTATATTTTCTCGTGATGCTGAACTAGCTGAATATGTATTGCAGAAAAACTGGAAGAACTATAAAAAATCACCTATTCAAACTAAAGATCTTGCAAAGTATTTAGGTCAAGGATTACTCACAGCCGAAGGTGACCATTGGCGAACACAACGAAAACTTATTCAGCCAGCATTTCATAAAAAGCACATTGAACATTTACTAACAGTCATAAAACAAACTATTGTAGATGAATTAGCGTCAATTAAACCTAATAAGGATATTGATGTTTTACCAATGTTTAGCAATTTAGCGTTTAAAGTAGTTGTAAAGGCATTGTTTAGCAATGCAGCATCTGATAGTGAAATTAAACTACTCCAAGGTGTAACAGAAGAAAATCAAGAAATGTTAGTAAAAGAGTTAAGACAACCTTACTTGGCTTGGTATTTTAAACATTTCGGAATTATTGAAAAACACTTATCTCGCTCAAAAGCTTCAAGAGATGTTTTGCAAACTATTATTGATAAGCGTAGGAATTCTTCTATAGAGTATAACGATTTGTTAGATATGCTCTTGCAGACACGTTATGACGATGGTTCTCAAATGAGTGACGAACAACTTATAGATGAGATTTTGGTTTTGTTTGTTGCAGGACATGAAACAACAGCAAATGCCCTAAGCTTTGCAGTACAATTATTAGCACAACATCCTAACTGGCAAACAAAAGTAGTATCGCAGTATAAACAAATATTAGAGCAACATGATACAGATATAATGTCTGCAATTGCTATGTCAGCTTATGCTAAACAAGTGGTTGAAGAAACTTTAAGACTGTATCCACCAGCATACTTTATAGATCGTGTTAATATTGAAGATGATAGTTTTAAAACCTATCAGTTTAAAAAAGAGAGTAGTATTTTATTATCTATTATAGAAATTCATAAACATAAAGACCTGTGGGAAAACCCAGAGGAGTTTAATCCTAATCGTTTTTCTCCTGAAAAAGCTAAAAGCTACTCCTCACAGTATTTTCCTTTTGGAGCTGGACCAAGAAAATGCATAGGAAATAATTTTGCTATGTATGAAATGATTATAGCCATTTCAGAAGTATTACTTAGGTTTGAAATTCTTCCAACTAAAGATACTATTGAAATAAACCCATTAATAACGCTTAAGCCTAAAAATGCCATTGTTAGGCTTCAACCGAGAGCTTAATGAACAACCAAACTTCAAAATACACAAAGCTTATAAAAGAGGAATCTAAAAGGCTAGGTTTTTTATCGTGTGGTATAAGCAAAGCAGAGTTTTTAGAAGCAGAAGCACCTCGTCTTGAGAAATGGTTAAACGCGAATATGCATGGTGAAATGCGTTATATGGAAAATCATTTTGACAAACGTTTAGACCCAACAAAACTAGTGGATGGTTCTAAAAGTGTAGTATCATTACTACTTAATTATTTCCCTTCCCAAACTCAAAACACCGAAAGCTATAAATTGTCAAAATACGCTTACGGAACCGATTACCATTTTGTAATAAAAGATAAATTAAAACAACTATTACAATTCATTCAAGACGAAATAGGTGAAGTGTCAGGACGTGCGTTTGTAGATTCAGCACCAGTTTTAGATAAAGCTTGGGCAGCAAAAAGTGGATTAGGTTGGATAGGTAAACACAGCAATTTACTAACCCAAAAAGTAGGCTCGTTTTATTTCATTGCTGAATTAATTATCGATTTAGAATTAGATTACGATACACCAACTACAGACCATTGTGGGAGCTGTACTGCCTGTATAGATGCTTGCCCAACAGAAGCCATTGTAAGACCATATGTGGTGGATGGCAGTAAATGTATTTCGTATTTAACCATTGAGTTAAAAGATAATATACCATCAGACTTTAAGAATAAAACCGACGATTGGATGTTTGGTTGCGATGTGTGTCAAGATGTATGTCCATGGAATAGATTTTCAAAACCTCACAATGAACCATTGTTTAATCCACATCCAGAACTATTGGAAATGACCAAGAAGGACTGGGATGAAATTACAGAAGACACTTTTAAAAAGGTGTTTAAAAAATCTGCAGTAAAACGAGTAAAATTTGAAGGACTGCAGCGAAATATCAAATTTCTAAAATAACTTTTTTTATTCAAGTTTTTGTTGATTCTCTTATCACCAATTCGGTATCTAAAATTAAATTTTTATAATTAATAGGTTTGTTTTTCTTACGATCTTTAATTTCTTTATACAACAATTTAAAAGCATTTTTTCCCATTTCATAACCTGGTTGATTAATAGTAGTTAAAGTAGGAGAAATAACTGATGACATAAACCAATTGCTAAACCCTACAATTGAAATATCTTCAGGAATTTTAACACCACTTCTATTAAACTCTGTTAAAGCTCCAATAGCAACCATATCAGTGTTAATAAAAATTCCATCAACATCATTATGGTCTTCTAATAGTTTTTTAGCATTTACTCGACCTTCCTCAAAACTCTTATCACTACAGTCACATAAGTAAACTAAAGAAGCATCGTAAGGCATATTGTTATCTATTAATGCTTTTTTATAACCAAGAAATCTGTCAATAGAGTTTTGAGGTAACATAGGCCCTCTAAAATGAGCAATACGTTTACAACCAATATCAATTAAATGCTGTGTTGCTATGTATGCTGCTTTTCGGTCATCAATAATAACTTTTGAGCAATTTACTATTTTGGCAATTTTATCAAACATTACCAAAGGCGTTTCAAGTTCAATAATATTATTCAAGTGTTTATAATCTGCAGTTCCATTAGCTAAAGAAATTAATATACCATCTACACGTTTACTTAAGAGTAGATCTAGTTGTTTTTTTTCTAATTCGTAGGATTCGTTAGATTGAAGAATAATAACTAAATATCCCTTTTTTTCTGCTTGAGCAATAATACCTTTAATAACACTAGAAAAGAAATGATGAACAACCTCAGGAATAATTAAGCCTATGGTTTTAGACTCTTTAGTTCTTAAGTTAACAGCAAAAGAATTTGGTTTGTAGTTTAGAGTTTCAGCAGTTTCTCTAACAAGTTTTCTCGTTTTTTTACTTACATCAGGATAATCCTTTAATGCTTTTGAAACAGTTGTTATTGAGATATTTAACGTTTCGGATATTTGTTTGAGGGTAACAGGTTTCATTACAGTGATATTTAAAAATAAATTTAACACATTATAATGATAAAAAAAATAAAATCGAAAACGTTTTCGGAAAATCGAAAACGTTTTCGATTTTATTTTAATATTTTTTAAGGGTTTAAAATGTAGATTAGCTAATAATTAAACAAAATAATTGATAAATTATTAAATAAATTAAAAAATGAATACAGCTAATTTTTTTTACAGTTTATTATTTCTTCTAGTTTTTTCTATGCCAAAGATTATGGCTCAATCTTCTATATCAGGTAAAATTTCTGATGAAAATGGTATGCCTTTAGGGGGAGTAAATGTAATTTTAAAAGGAACATCTCAAGGGTCTGTTTCAGATTTTGATGGAAATTATACAATTTCAAATGTTGAAAATGGAGAATATATTTTAAATGCTTCATATTTGGGATATGCTAAGTTTTCAAAAAGTATTACAGTTCAAGATGAAGATTTAAACGTTGATATTGTAATGACTGAAGACGCTGAATCATTAGATCAAGTTATTGTTACTGGAGTTACTAACCCTAAATCTAAAATAGAATCTAGTGTTTCTGTTACAACAATGCAACCAAAATTTATTGAACAGTCTGCGCCGAGAACAACTGCTGAAATTTTTAGAACAATACCAGGTATTCGTTCAGAGTCATCAGGAGGTGAAGGTAATTCAAATATAGCAGTTCGTGGTGTTCCGGTTTCATCTGGAGGATCTAAATATGTTCAGTTACAAGAAGATGGTTTACCTGTTTTATTGTTTGGCGATATGTCTTTTGCAACTGCAGATATCTTTACAAGATTTGATTCTAATGTTTCTAGAGTAGAAGCAATAAGAGGAGGGTCAGCTTCAACTATGTCTTCAAATTCCCCAGGAGCAATCATTAATTTAATAAGTAAGACAGGTAAAACGGAAAAAGGGTCCTTAGGAACAAGTTTTGGATTAGATTACAGTTCTTTTAGAACAGATTTTGATTATGGTTCGCCTATAGGGAAAAACTTATATTTCCATATGGGAGGTTTTTATAGAGTTGGTGAAGGTATTAGAGAAACTGGTTTTACTGCAAACAATGGAGGACAGTTTAAATTCAATATAACTAAAGAGTTTGAAAAAGGTTATGTTAGAATGTACGCTAAGTATTTAAATGATAAAGCTGTAGGTTACTTGCCAATGCCTATTGCAGTGTCAGGGACTAATAGTGATCCAAACTGGAGTGATGCTCCTAATTTTGATGCAACTTCAGGATCTTTACATTCGCCATATTTAAGCCAAAATATAGGTCTTGGAGCTGATGGTCAATTAAGAAGATCTAAAGTGTCTGATGGAATGAATCCGGTATCAACATCTTTAGGTTTTGAAGCTAAATTTGATTTAACTGGTGGTTGGAGAGTTAAAAATAATGGACGCTTTTCTTTCAATAAAGGAAGCTTTGTTTCACCTTTCCCTGCTGAAGTAGGAACAGCGTCATCAATTGCTGAATCATTTGGAACAGGTTCAACACTAACTTATGCAACAGGTGGTTCTTTGGTAGATGCAAATAGTTTAATTGCTAGGATTCATATGTTTGATACTGAGTTGAATAATTTTAACAATTTCATGAATGATTTTAGGTTAACTAAATCTTTTGAAAATGTAGATTTAACTTTAGGATACTTCAAGTCTATTCAAAATGTATCAATGTCATGGTTATGGAATTCCTACCTACAAGAAGTTGAAGACAATAATGCAAGATTAGTTGATGTTTTAGATGCAACAGGAAATCAGCTTAGTGAAAATGGACTGTATGCATATGGAGTCCCTTTTTGGGGTAATTGTTGTACAAGAAATTATGATACTCAATATAATGTTTCTGCACCATATGTTAATATAGCTGTTGAGATTTCAGAAAAGTTAAATTTAGATGCAAGTGTACGTTTAGATAAAGGTAAAGTTGATGGGGCATTTGCAGGTACAGTACAAACAACATACGATGTTAATAATGACGGAAATATATCAGTGCCTGAACAAAGTGTTTCGGCTATTGATAATGCAAATGCGACGACAGTAAATTATGATTATGATTATGTATCATACTCGTTAGGTGTTAATTATAAGATTAAAGATAACCAAGCAGTTTTTGGAAGATACAGTAGAGGAGCCGCTGCAAAAGCCGACCGTATTTTGTTCTCAGGCTTAGATTACACTAATAGTAATAGAATTAATGCATTAGATTTTATTAACCAAGCAGAAATAGGTTATAAGAGAGGATTTGCAAAAGGAGCTCTTTATGCAACTTTGTTTTATGCTAAAACAATTGAAGAAGGAGGTTTTGAAGCGACATCTAATAGTATTATTGAAAATGATTACAAATCTCTTGGAGTAGAAATTGAAGGGATATACAGATTAAACAATAGCTTTAGCTTTAGAGGGGGTTTAACGTTTACAGATGCAGAAATTGATTCAGGAGATAATAAAGGAAATACACCAAGAAGACAGCCCGATTTTATATATAACTTAATTCCAACATACAGTTTTGGAGGAGATAAACAAAACTCTATAGGGTTGAGTTTTATAGGGCAAAGCAAAGCATATGCTCAGGATTCTAATGAATTAGTTATGCCTGGTTTTGTTATTGTGAATAGCTTCATTAATGTAGAGGTTACAAAGCATCTTAATGCAAACCTTTCAGCAAATAACTTGTTTGATTCATTAGGTATAACTGAGTCTGAAGAAGGTAGTATTGTTGAAGGTCAAGTGAATTATGTTAGAGCAAGACCAGTACCAGGAAGATCTATTTCATTAGGTCTGACATACAATTTTTAAATAATTAACAAAGATTAATAGCAATTATTTAAGTTTTTGATTGATTTTTGTATTAAAGAGTCAATGTGATTACATTGACTCTTTTCTCTAATTTCAATATTGTTTAGAACTCACTTTTAAGTTTTTAAATATGAAATTCAAAAGGCCAAAGTTAAGTTTCTGGAAGATTTTAAATATGAATGTGGGTTTTTTTGGAATTCAATATAGTTTTGGTTTACAACAAAGCGCTGTTACACCTATTTATGATTTTCTAGGAGCAAGTCCTGATCAAATTCCAATACTACATTTAGCAGGACCGGTTACAGGTTTAATTGTACAACCATTAGTTGGTGCTTTAAGTGACAAGACTTGGCATCCTAAGTTAGGTAGACGTAAGCCTTTCTTTTTAATAGGAGCAATATTATGTAGTATAGCTTTGTTAGCTTTTCCGTTTAGTAGTTCATTATGGATGGCTGCTGGTTTATTATGGATTTTAGACGCAGGTAACAATACTGCTATGGAGCCTTACCGTGCTTTGATTGCAGATAAATTAAGCGAAGAGCAACAACCGCTTGGTTTTCAAATGCAAAGCTTTTTTACAGGATTTGGACAGACATTAGCTAATTTATCTTTATTTATTTTTCCTCTTATTATAGTTGGTACCACAGGTTCATTACCTTCATGGGTATATGCATCTTTCTTTTTAGGATCTATATGTTCTATCGGATCTATTTTGTGGAGTATGAGTAAGACTAAAGAAGATCCACCAACAAAAGAAGAATTAGAGTTAATAAGAAGCAATGATAAAGGAATTTTTCATCCATTATTAGAAATAATAGAAGCTATTAAAGATATGCCAAAAGTAATGTGGCAATTAGCTTTAGTATATCTATTTCAGTGGTATGCATTATTTTGTTATTGGCAAAACTCTTCAAAAAGTGTAGCGCTTTCTGTGTGGAATGCTACACCAAGTTCTAATCCAGATGCATATGCAGAAGCAGTTGGTTGGACAGGATTAATCAACGGTTGGTATAATATTATCACATTTTTAGTTGCTTTTGGTTTAGTATATCTAACAAAAAAAATAAAACCAAAACATGTACATGCTATCTGTTTACTTGTAGCAGCAGTTGGTTTTTTTGCATTTCCAATTATAGAGAATAAAAATTTATTGTTTGTAGCAATAACAGGATTTGGTATTGGATGGGCAAGTATGATGGGTATTCCTTATTTAATTGTTGTATCAGACATACCAAAAGAAAGATACGGAGTTTATATGGGAATTATCAATATGATGATAGTTATACCAATGATTATTCAAACATTGTCGTTTGGATACATACTTAAACACTTTTTAGGTAATGATCCAAGAAACGCAATAACTTTTGCAGCAGTACTATTGGTTATCAGTGCTGCGCTAACATTAATTATTAAAACAAAAAATAAAGCTTAATATATGCACTACGAAAAGTCCATAGAGTTACTTTTAAAATGCAGTACAGAAAAAGGATTTGTTGCAAGCGCTCAAGATATTTCAAATTATAAACGTGTTTGGGCTAGAGATGGAGTAATATGTGGTTTATCTGCTTTAGCTTCTGGACATAGAGAGTTAATAAAAACATTTAAAAACACATTACTTACACTAGCAAAGCATCAACACGAAGTAGGTACAATACCTTCTAATGTAGGTGTTTCAGAAAAAGATGAATCTGTAAGTTATGGTGGATTAGCAGGTCGTGTAGATGCTGCTACTTGGTTTGTAATTGGTGTTTGCCAATACGCTAACTATACTAATGATTTTGCTTTTTTTAATGATTTAAAACCAAAAATATACAAAGTATTACAGCTTTTAAATGCTTGGGAATTTAATAATAAACACCTAATGTATATTCCGTTATCGGGTAATTGGGCTGACGAATATATTACCGATGGATATGTCTTATACGACCAATTATTAAGGTATTGGGCAATACAATCTTTTAATTATTTAGAAAACGATCAAAGCTTAAGTAGTAAGCTTATTCAAATAAAAAATCAAATTAAAGCAAACTTTTTTCCTAACTCTAATAAAGAAAAATTTCATGATCGTGCCTATAATGCAATAAAGATAGATTCATTTTTACCATGTTCATTTTCTCCATCAGGATATAAAACTAACTACGATGCGTTTGCAAATGCATTGCTGTTAATTTTAGATTTTGGAGATAAAAAATTTAAAAACAAACTAATAGATTACAGTTTAGAATTAGCAGAATCTACAAATTTAGGTTTGCTACCTGCTTTTTGGCCAGTTATAAAACCAAACGATCAACATTGGGATTTGCTTAAAGACAACTGTAAATATGAATTTAGAAATTACCCATACGAGTTTCATAACGGTGGTAGTTGGGCAATGGTTAATGGTTTTTTTGGATTAGGACTCCTTAAACAAGGAAAAACAGAACAAGCAAAAAAAATACTTAAAAATATAGATAAAGTTAATCAAGTTGAAGATTATAAGTTTTACGAAAACTTTAATACTAAAACAACAGAACCTAACGGAGTGCCTTATTGCGCATGGAGCGCAGCAGCATCTGTATTACTTACTCAGTCTATAAAACAACAAATAAAATTTATTTAAATTGAAAACTATAGATATTTTATGCGTTGGTGAAGTATTGTTAGATTTTATTGGAGAAGAGGCTAATAAAACGGTACAAACAACAAGCGCATATAAAAGATACTTAGGAGGATCTCCTACAAATGTTGCAGTAAATGCAGTAAAGCTAGGCTTAAAATCAGCATTAGTTGCTACTTGTGGTAAGGATGGATTAGGACGTTTTGTAGAAGATAAATTAACCAAAAGCAATGTAGATGTAAGTGCACTAAATAAAACTGAAGAGTATCCAACATCTATCATTTTAGTGTCAAAATCTACAGAAACTCCAGATTTTTTACCATTTAGACAAGCAGATTTTCATATAAATGAAAGTCAAATTTCAGAACAATTAATAGAGTCTTCAAAAATTTACCATACAACTTGTTTTGCGTTAAGTAAAAACCCGGCAAGAACAACAATTCTAAATAAAGCAAAAAAAGCAAAAGAAAAAGGATTGTCACTTAGTATAGATATAAATTATTCAGAAAAAATTTGGCCAAACACAGAAGAGGCAATTTCTGTAATCAAAGAATATCTAAAACTAGATCCCTTAGTAAAATTAAGTTTAGATGATTGTAAGCGATTATTTAAAGAGGATAAAAAAGACCAATTTATTTTTGATTATTTTCATTCTTTAGGTGCATCAGTAGTATGTTTAACAAAAGGCAGTAATGGAGTTGTGGTGTCTGATAAGTCAGGAGAGTTAATAGAAAAAGCAAGCTTAAAAATAGAAAATATTAAAGACGCAACAGGTGCTGGTGATGCTTTTTGGACAGGCTTTTTATATAGTCAATTAAATAATAAAAACTTAGAGGATAGTGTTGATTTTGCTCAAAAAATAGCAAAACAAAAATTACAACACGTTGGTGGGTTGCCTAATCAAGTTATATTTTAAAAAACATATGCATTTATAGTTTTAAAAAAGCTACCTTTTTTATGGTAGCTTTTTTATTATCTAATTTTATGCAAACAATTATATAGCTTACATTTGCAATTCAATTTAAACTTAAAAAACTTTTCCGCGTAAGCAGAAAAACAATATATCTCTATGAGTAAACAAAGCAAACGTCGTGAGGCTTT
The DNA here is from genome assembly GCF_004328055.1 of Meridianimaribacter sp. CL38. Lineage (NCBI taxonomy): Bacteria > Pseudomonadati > Bacteroidota > Flavobacteriia > Flavobacteriales > Flavobacteriaceae > Meridianimaribacter > Meridianimaribacter sp. CL38. The sequence goes on from NZ_QKWS01000005.1 coordinate 216,752, forward strand.
GGTGTATCACGCCAAACCAACTCCAGGAAAAATTAAGGTTGTACCTACCAAAAAATATGCAAGCCAAAGAGATTTGTCATTAGCATATTCACCAGGTGTTGCAGAGCCTTGTCTTGAAATTGCAAAAGATAAAAACAACGTCTATAAATATACTACTAAAGGTAACCTTGTTGCCGTAATCTCTAATGGAACAGCGGTTTTAGGACTTGGTAATATTGGTCCTGAGGCTTCTAAACCTGTTATGGAAGGTAAAGGCTTACTGTTTAAAATATTTGCCGATATTGATGTATTTGATATTGAGGTAGACACCGAAAATATTGAAGAGTTTATTGAAACGGTTAAAAATATTGCACCAACCTTTGGAGGTATTAACCTTGAAGATATCAAAGCTCCCGAAGCCTTTGAAATTGAACGTCGTTTAAAAGAGGAGTTAGATATTCCTGTAATGCACGACGACCAGCATGGAACAGCTATTATTTCTGCTGCTGCATTAATAAATGCATTGGAGCTAGCAGAAAAGAACATTGAAGATGTTAAAATAGTTATTAGTGGAGCAGGAGCTGCTGCAATATCATGTTCGCGTTTGTACCAATCGTGTGGTGCAAATCTTGAAAACATGGTTATGTTAGATAGTAAAGGTGTTATCAGAAAAGACAGAGAAAACCTTACAAAAGAAAAAGCTGAGTTTGCTACGCATAGGAAAATTGACACCTTAGAAGAAGCAATGAAAGATGCTGATGTGTTTATAGGACTGTCAACATCTAACATCGTAACTCCCGAAATGCTTAAGTCTATGGCAAAAGATCCAATAGTTTTTGCTATGGCAAATCCAGATCCTGAAATTGCTTACGATTTAGCAATAGCTACTAGAGATGATATAATTATGGCTACAGGACGTAGCGATCATCCTAATCAGGTAAATAATGTACTTGGCTTCCCTTTTATTTTTAGAGGTGCTCTAGATGTAAGAGCTACCAAGATTAATGAAGAAATGAAAATGGCTGCTGTGCTTGCATTAGCACGTTTAGCAAAGGAGTCAGTACCAGAGCAAGTTAATATAGCCTACGGAGAAACGCATTTAACCTTTGGTAAAGAATATATCATTCCAAAACCTTTTGACCCAAGATTGATTGGAGAGGTTCCTCCTGCTGTAGCAAAAGCAGCTATGGAAAGTGGAGTTGCTCAAGAGTCTATCGATGATTGGGATAAATACAAAGAGTCACTATTAGAGCGTTTAGGAGCAGATAATAAGATTGTACGTTTACTTGTTAACAGAGCAAAATTAAACCCAAAACGAGTTGTGTTTGCTGAAGCTGACCAGCTAGATGTATTAAAAGCTGCTCAAATAGTTTATGATGAAGGAATAGCACACCCTATTTTATTAGGAAGACGAGATGAAATTGAAAAACTTAAAGAAGAAATTGAGTTTGATGCTGATGTTCCAATTATCGACCCTAAGTCAGATGAAGAGTTAGAGCGAAAAAATAAATATGCCGAAGTCTATTGGCAACAACGTAAACGACGTGGTGTTACATTATATTCTTCTCAAAAAATCATGCGAGAGCGAAACTATTTTGCAGCAATGATGGTTAATACAGGAGATGCTGATGCTTTAATTTCTGGTTACTCTAGAAGCTATCCGTCAGTAGTAAAACCTATGTTAGAGCTTATAGGTTTAGCTAAGGGAGCGTCGAGAGTAGCGACTACTAACTTAATGATGACACAACGTGGACCAATGTTTTTAAGTGATACCTCAATAAATATTGACCCTTCATCTAAAGACTTAGCAAAAATTGCTCAAATGACTTCTAAAGTAGTAAAAATGTTTGGGATGGAACCTGTAATGGCAATGGTGTCGTATGCCAATTTTGGTTCGTCAACAAATGAGCGCGCATCAAAAGTAAGAGAAGCAGTGTCTTATTTGCATCGTTACTACCCTGGTATGATTGTAGATGGAGAATTGCAAACCGATTTTGCTTTAAACAGTGAGATGCTACAAGATATCTTTCCGTTTTCAAAATTAGCTGGTAGAAAAGTAAATACACTCATTTTTCCAAATTTAGATTCTGCAAACATCACCTATAAACTGCTTAAAGAGCTTAATAAAGCGGACTCAATAGGACCAATAATGATGGGAATGCGTAAGCCTGTTCATATCTTACAATTGGATGCTAGTGTAGATGAAATTGTAAACATGACAGCTATTGCGGTAATTGATGCTCAGCAAAAAGAAAAGTGGGAGTTAGAAAACCAATCGACCAAGTAGATTTGTAATGCAAATAATTTTATTACATTTGAGAGGTTAATTAAGGATTAGTTAATGATTACACATATTCAAGGGAAACTTGTAGAGAAAAACCCAACTGATGTTACGATAGACTGTAATGGAGTGGGCTATTTGCTTAATATTTCGCTACACACATTTTCTCAAATTCCAGATAAAGAGCATCTTAAGTTATACACGCATCTTCAGGTTAAAGAAGATTCGCACACGCTTTTTGGATTTTCATCATTAGCTGAACGTGAAATTTTCAGATTACTTATATCGGTAAGTGGTATAGGAGCTAGTACTGCACGTACTATGTTGTCTTCGTTAACACCCAAACAAGTTAGAGAAGGAATAGCTATGGAAGATGTGGCTCTAATCCAATCTATAAAGGGTATTGGAGCCAAAACAGCTCAACGAGTTATTTTGGATTTAAAAGATAAAATTTTGAAAGTGTATGATATTGACGAACTTTCAGCTCCAAAAAGCAATACAAACAAAGATGAAGCGTTATCTGCTTTAGAAGTTCTAGGATTTGCTAAAAAACAGTCTGAAAGAGTTGTAGATAAAATTATATCCAATCAGCCAGATGCAAGCATTGAAGCAATTATAAAAGAGGCTTTAAAAAATTTATAATCAATTTGAGGACAACTAACTATACTTTTAAACCGACATTATTACAATACCTGCTTTTTAGTTTAGCTATGCTGTGCAGCACTTTTGCGTTTTCACAAGAAGATGCTGAAGAATCTGATACTACAAAAACAGGGTATGCCTTAGGAAATATAAAAATGCCAAATCCTAACAGCATTGTTTCAAAGTATACATACGATCCTTTAACTGACAGATACATTTACACTGAAAAAGTAGGCGATTTCAATATCAATTATCCAATTATTCTAACACCTGCTGAATATCAAAGATTAGTAATACAAGAGCAGTTAAGAAACTACTACAAACAAAAAATTGATGCTGCTGAAGGTAAAAAGGAAGGGACTGAAGAAGAACAAAAAAACTTATTACCAGAGTTTTATGTAGACTCAGGTTTTTTTGAAACTATTTTTGGTGGTAATACCATCGAGGTAGTTCCTCAAGGTTCGGTTGAAATGGATTTAGGAGTATTGTTTACAAAGCAAGATAACCCTTCATTTTCACCAAGAAATAGAAGTAATTTCACCTTTGATTTTGACCAACGTATAAGTTTAAGTTTATTAGGTAAAGTAGGTACAAGATTACAGGTAACTGCAAATTATGATACCGAGTCAACATTTGATTTTCAAAATTTAATAAAGTTAGAATATACACCAACCGAAGATGATATTGTAAGAAAAATTGAAGTTGGTAACGTAAGTATGCCGCTTAACAGTTCATTAATTACTGGAGCGCAAAGTTTATTTGGTGTAAAAACCGAACTTCAATTTGGTAAAACAAGAGTCACAGCAGTGTTTTCTGAACAGAAATCACAGTCGCAGTCAGTAGTAGCCCAAGGAGGAGGAACACTTGAGGAGTTCTCGTTTTTTGCAAGAGACTATGACGAAAACCGACACTTTTTCCTTTCGCAATATTTTAGGGAAACGTATGATGCGTCTATGATGCGTTACCCATACATAAATAATAATATTCAAATTACTAGAATAGAGGTTTGGGTAACTAACCGAAGCAATCAAACTGATAACGTAAGAAACATTGCCGCTTTTCAGGATTTAGGAGAGTCTGAAATTGTCGGTTCTGGTGTTAACATACTAAACCCAGGCGCACTGCCTGATAACAGTAATAATGGTTTTGACCCGACAAATATAGGTGGAGCTGGTTCTAACCTTAATGATTTAGTAAGAGATATTACCACTGTAGAGCAAGGTATTAATATTCCAGCAAACGAAGGTTTCGACTTTGGAAAGTTAGAAAACGCACGTAAGCTAGAAGAAGGATATGACTATACGCTAAACACACAATTGGGTTACATCTCATTAAATCAAAGGTTGCTAAACGATGAAGTGTTAGCAGTTGCCTTCCAATATACTGTAGGAGGTCAAGTATACCAAGTTGGTGAATTTGCTAACGATGGTGTTGAAGCTACAGGAGTAACAACTGATACAGGTTCAGGAAACCAAGTAGTTAGTAACAATAGCTTGGTTTTAAAAATGCTTAAAAGTGCAATTACTAGTGTTGAGGAACCTATATGGGACTTAATGATGAAGAACGTGTATGATACTGGCGCTTTTCAATTAAGTCAAGAGGATTTCAAACTAAACATTTTTTATACTGAAGCGTCTCCTGTTAACTACATTTTACCAGTTGAAGGAACAGCTTTTCCGTTGTATGATAACAATACAACCGATCCTACAGACGATTCAGTTATTAACGAAACACCTTTAATTAGACTATTTCATTTAGATCGACTTAATTACAATAATGACCCTCAATTGCATGGTGATGGGTTCTTTGATTTTGTTGAAGGTCAAACTGTTTTAATGCAAAACGGAAAAATAATATTCACTAAGGTAGAGCCATTTGGTAAGTACCTATTTGATGTGTTAGACGACCCAAGTAACCCTGGTGACTACGATGCTGATATCTATACCAACGCCAACCAAGAAAAGTATGTGTATGATATTCTTTATAAGAAGACTAAAACTGCTGCTTTAGATGAAATTGAAAAGAATAAATTCCAGATTAAGGGAAGTTATAAATCATCAGGAGGTGATGGTATTCCTCTAGGAGCATTTAATGTGCCAAGAGGTTCTGTAGTAGTAACTGCTGGAGGACGTACACTTGTTGAAGGTATTGATTATACAGTGAATTATCAATTAGGACGTGTTCAAATTTTAGATGAAGCACTTAAAGCATCTAACACTCCTATTAATGTGTCTGTTGAAAACAATGCTGTGTTTGGTCAGCAAACAAGACGTTTTGCAGGTGTAAATGTAGAACACCAGTTTAATGAGAATTTTGTGTTGGGAGCAACCTTTTTAAATTTAAGTGAACGACCAATAACACAAAAAGCAAACTACAATACTGAACCTATAAACAATACCATTTTCGGATTTAATGGAAATTATTCAACCGAAGTTCCATTCTTTACAAGATTAGTAAATAAACTTCCAAATATTGATACTGATGTGCCATCTAATTTATCGGTTAGAGGAGAATTTGCTTACTTAGCTCCTGGAGCTCCAAAAGGAACCGACTTTAACAATGAAGCTACAGCTTATGTTGATGATTTTGAAGGTACTCAAGGAGCAATAGATTTACTATCACCTCAATCATGGTTTTTATCGAGTAGACCAAGAACTGTAAATGGAGCTGCTGAAAGCGACCCTATTAACTCACCAGGTTTAGAAAATGGTTTTGATAGAGCCTTTTTAAACTGGTATACTATTGACCCAATTTTTTATAGTAGCCAAAGACCAAGTGGTATTTCAGATGATGATGTGTCAAACTTATACTCAAGACGTGTTTTTATTGACGAAGTATTTCCTCAGGTTGATATTGTACAAGGTCAAAGTACCATTATTAATACATTGGATTTAAGGTATTATCCAACCGAAAGAGGACCATACAATTTTGATCCTTCAACGACTGATGGAACTATTGATAACCCAGCACAAGCTTGGGCAGGAATTACCAGACAAATAACTTCAACTGATTTTGAACAAGCCAATGTAGAGTATATTGAGTTTTGGGTGCAAGATCCATTTTTAGATAACGAAAACAGTACAGGAGGAAAGCTCTATTTCAACTTAGGAAATATCTCTGAAGATATTTTAAAAGACGGTAAGAAGCAGTATGAAAACGGACTTCCTGAAAATGGTGATGTATCAGCATTATTAAACTCAGGAACCGATTGGGCAGTGCCACAGAACCAATCATTAATCTATACGTTTTCAACTTTAGGACAAGAAAGAACAAACCAAGATGTTGGTTATGATGGATTTGATGATGCTGAAGAAGCGCAACAATTTCCTGCATTTGCTGGATTAGAAGATCCTTCAAACGATAACTATACCTATTTCTTAAATACATCAGGAGATATTTTTGAGCGTTACAAGAAGTACAATGGTACACAAGGAAACTCTCCTGAAACCTTTACTGAAACAAACAGAGGTTCTACAACACAGCCAGATGTTGAAGATATCAATAGAGACAATACAATGAATACTATTGATAGTTATTATGAGTATGAAATTGATATTACTCCTGCGAGTTTAGTTGCAACTAATGAGCAAATTAATGATATAAAAACAAGAGATGTTGTATTGCCTAATGGAGATACAAGAGAAGTTAAATGGTATCAGTTTAGAATTCCAATTTCTGAGCCAACTTCAGCGGTAGGAGGAATTACAGATATTAGATCTGTACGTTTTGCAAGAATGTATCTTAACGGATTTACTGAAACTACAACATTGCGTTTTGCAACTCTAGATCTTGTACGTAGTGATTGGAGACGTTACACATTAGATTTAGATAACGACTCAAACAATAACAGTACTAACCCTGAGTTTAGTGTTGGTATAGTTGGTTTGCAAGAAAACGAAGGAAACTATGTGTTGCCTCCAGGAGTTGAGTTAGAACAGTTAAATAATAATAACAATATCATTAGACAAAATGAGCAATCATTAGTTTTAAATATTTGTAATTTAGAACCAACCGATTCTAAAGGAGTTTTCAAGAACATAAATGTTGACATGCGTCAGTATAAAAAACTGCGTATGTTTATGCATGCCCAAGATGGAGAAAGTGGAACTTTAGATGATGAAGAATTAGTTGGGTTTATTAGAATGGGTAATGACTTAACTCAAAACTTCTACCAAATTGAAGTGCCTTTAAAAGTATCAACAGGAAGTGTGTCTGCTACTGATGTTTGGCCTGAAGAAAATGAAATTAATATTCAGTTATCAGTACTTCAAGAAATAAAATCAAGAGGAATTTCAGCACAAACATTAAGTAACCTTGACCCTACATTCTACGATGTTATAAATGGAGAGTTAAGTGCAGATCCTGTTACTGAATTTTCACCACATACTTTAGGTCAACAGCGTGTGGCAATTAAAGGTAATCCTAACTTTGGAGATATTAGAGTGTTGATGGTTGGTGTTAAAAACATCAATCCTAACGAAGATGTTTGTGGAGAGGTTTGGGTAAATGAATTGCGTTTATCTGATTTAGAAAACGAAGGTGGTTGGGCAGCTATTGCTAGTGTTGATACCAATTTTGCAGATTTTGCAAACATTAGTGCAACAGGAAGACAGAGTACTTCAGGATTTGGTTCAGTTGAGCAACGTCCTAATGAGCGTAGTAGAGAAGATGTGCAACAGTATGATGTGGTTACCAATGTTCAGCTTGGTCAATTATTACCTAAAAAATGGGGAATTCAAATACCATTTAATTATGCTCAGAGTGAAGAGCTTATTACACCAAAATACGACCAGTATTATAACGACCTTACACTAGAGTCAAGAATAGATGCTGCAGAAACTGAAGAAGAACGTGAGCAAATTAGAGTACAATCAGAAAATTACACTAAGCGTAAGAGTATTAACTTTATTGGTGTTAAAAAGCAACGTTCAGCTGAAGCTAAACCACATTTTTATGATGTTGAAAATTTAACGTTCAACTATTCATACAACAAAGTTGAGCATAGAGATTTTGAAATTGAAAGATCTTTAGACCAAAACATTAGAGCAGGTGTTAACTACAACTACAGTTTTACACCAAAACCTATTGAACCTTTTAAAAAGAACGATTCATTATTTAGAGGGAAATACTGGAAGATACTTAAGGATTTCAATTTTAATGTGTTACCAACAACATTCTCTGTTAATACTGATATTATTAGACAATTCAACAAGCAAAAGTTTAGAGATGTTGAGTTGGGAGGAGATAACATAGGAATTGAAGAGTTATTTAGAAGAAATTACACGTTCAACTTCCAATACGCTATTAACTATAATATCACTAATGGTTTGAATTTAAACTTTAGTGCTGCAAATAAAAATATTGTAAGAAACTATTTTATTGATGACCAAATTAACGGAAGTCAAGACCCAACTCTAGATGTTTGGGATGGTTTCTTTGATCTTGGAGATCCAAATATTCAAGCACAGGATTTACAGATTAACTATGACATTCCATTGTATAAAATACCAACATTTAGTTTCTTAAAGGCAACGTATTCTTATACAGCAAATTTCCAGTGGCAAAAAGGTTCTGATCTTAATACCGATTTTGAGTATACTGATGATAACGATGTAACTAGAACCTATAACTTAGGTAATTCAATACAAAACGCCAATACACATTCTATAAATTCTACATTAAATATGGAGAATCTATATAGATATGTAGGGTTGGTTAAAAAGCCAACTCGTACAAGAGCAAGAACTAGAGCAACACCTGCAGCAATAGGAAAAGATGGTAAACCAGCCCAAAATCAAAAAAATAATAGTTCTACTTCTAAAACAGGAGCAGGAACCAAAATACTTAACGCAGGAATAGACCTTTTAACAAGTATAAAACGTATTCAAATTAATTATACTGAAAATAACGGAACATTCTTACCAGGTTATTTAAGAACACCAGGATTTGTAGGAACACTTAAGCCTACGTTTGGATATACCTTTGGTAGTCAAAGAGACATTAGAGATGTAGTTGCAAGAAATGGATGGTTAACTGTATTCCCTGAGTTTAACCAACAATATATGGCTACTACCAATAAAATATTGGATTTAGCAGCCAATATGGAACCTATTAATGATTTAAAAATTGACTTTACTGGAAGCAGAACTTACTCTGAAAGTATGACTGAGAATTTTAGAGTTGAAGATTTAGATAATGATGGCGAGTTAGACTATAATTCATTAATTCAAAATTCATATGGTAACTTTAATATTTCTACAGCATTAATTAAAACAGCGTTTAGTAAGAGTGACGAAAATCAATCAGAAGCTTTTGATAATTTTAGAGAAAACAGACTTGTAATAGCTAATAGATTGGCGAGAAACTTTTATGGTAACTCAACTTATGATGTAGATGATGAAGGTTATCCATTAGGATTTGGTAAAAATAGTCAAGCTGTATTATTACCAGCATTCTTATCGGCATACCAAGGTACTAATCCTGATAATGTTAAATTAGGAGCGTTTAGAGATGTTCCAATTCCAAACTGGCAGTTAAAGTATACAGGTTTCATGAAGTTTAACTGGTTTAAAAAGCGCTTTAAACGTTTTTCTGTAACGCATGGTTATAGGTCTAGTTATACAATCAATCAGTTTAGAACTAACCTAGACTATCAAGCTGCTGACCCAACTATGGATTATGCTAACCAAGATCCAAATGTGTTAGACCAATCAGGAAACTTCAAGAATAGAACAGTATTTAGTAATATAAACTTAGAAGAACAATTCAGTCCGTTAGTAAGAGTGGATTTTGAAATGAAAAACTCAATAAAAATACTAGCCGAAATTAAAAAAGACAGAGTACTGTCATTAAGTTTTGATAACAATCTACTTACTGAAATTCAAGGTAAAGAATACATTATTGGTTTAGGATATAGAATAAAAGATGTTAGAATACGCTCTAAACTTGCAGGACCAAAACAAATTATTAAAAGTGATTTAAATATGTCGGCAGATATCTCGATAAGAGATAATAAAACCATAATTAGATATTTAGACTTAGATAATAATCAAATAACTTCAGGTCAAACCATATTAGGGTTTAAGTACAATGCAGATTATGCGTTTAGTAAAAACCTAACAGGAATATTCTATTTTGATTACACGTTTTCTGAATATGCTATTTCTACAGCATTTCCACAAACCACAATACGATCTGGTATTACTCTAAGGTATAATTTTGGTAACTAGACATATAATGGCTGTTAATAAAAAATAAGAGAAAACACCTGAAATTCTTTATTTAAAAAATTACATTTGCTGTAATTAATATTTTTATACAAGATGAATATACCATCAGATTTAAAGTACACTAAAGACCACGAGTGGGTTAAAATTGAAGGCGATGTAGTAACTGTAGGAATTACAGACTTTGCTCAAGGCGAATTAGGAGATATTGTTTATGTTGAAGTTGAAACTTTAGACGAAACTCTAGAAGCCGAAGAAATTTTTGGAACAGTTGAAGCTGTAAAAACAGTTTCTGATTTGTTCTTACCTGTATCAGGAGAAATCATTGAATTTAATGAAGCTTTAGAAGACCAACCAGAAACAGTAAATACGGATCCTTATGGAGACGGTTGGATGATAAAAGTAAAGTGTTCAGACGTTTCTCAATTCGATAATTTAATGTCTGCCGAAGATTATAAAACACTAATAGGTGCTTAAAAAATTCGCATTAATTTTATTTGGCGGTTACGTTATAGCTTTAACAATACTTAGCCTTATAAATGTTAATGGATTACCAAGCTTAGGCTCATCAATGGATGATAAGTTTTATCACATCGCAGCCTATGTTGTGTTTACCTTACTTTGTTTTAATTACCTACGCACATTAAGCCTTAACTATAAAATAGGTGTAACAATTGCTGTGGGAGTAATTTATGGCATTATAATTGAGGTATTACAAAATACAATTACAACTTTAAGAACATTAGATTTTTATGATGTAGCAGCCAATGCAATTGGTATCCTAATAGGAGTAGTCATTATAAAGTCTAGTAAAAGCTTAAAGTTAAAATAAAAAAATCACTTGCTTTTTTAACAATTAATTGGTTATTTTAGCAATCCTTTTAAACCTTTTAAGATATGGAACCTAAAAAGAGTACTAAAGCAGATGTAAGTAGAAATAGTTCAATCTATTTCGCTGTAGGTCTTGCTTTAATGTTATTGTTTGCTAATGTGGCAATTAACTATAAAACATATGATAAGTCTGATATTGATATAGGTCAATTAAACTTAGATGAAGAATTAGAAGAAGAAATTCCAATTACTGAACAAATACAAACCCCTCCACCTCCACCTCCACCACCTGCAGCTCCTGAAGAGATTGAGATTGTAGAAGATGAAGAAGAAGTTGAGGAAACTGTAATTGAATCTACTGAAACCGATCAAGAAGAAGAAATCGTTGAAGTAGAAGAAGTAGAGGTTGAAGAAGTAGAAGAAGACATCGAGGTTCCGTTTGCTGTAATTGAAAACGTACCAGTTTTTCCTGGTTGTGAAAACGAAAGTGGAAACAATGCTAAAAAACAATGTATGTCTGAAAAAATCAGCAAGTTTGTAAACAAGAAATTCAACACTGACTTAGCTGGAGAATTAGGTTTATCAGGAAGACAACGTATTAACGTAATTTTCAAGATTGATAAAAGTGGAAACATTACTAACATTATGGCTAGAGCTCCACATCCAGGATTGGAAAAAGAAGCTAAGCGTGTAATTGGATTGCTTCCTAAAATGAAACCAGGTAAGCAAAGAGGAAAAGCAGTAACAGTTCCATATTCGTTACCAATCTTATTCCAAGTACAAGACTAAAAAACAGTTTTAATATAGATTTAAAAATCCCGTTCAAATTAATGAGCGGGATTTTTGTTTTTGGTATGCTTATTGTGTTTTTATCATAATATTAACATTTTAAATTTAAAGTATTATGAAAAATTTTAACGAAACACACAGTAATGCTGGTCAGAGCACTACCAATGTGAAAAAACCACAAAAGCATGATGCAAATTTACAAAAAAATTCAGCCTTGTATTTTCAGGTTGGACTCATTCTTTGTTTGCTGGGAACTTACCTGCTTTTTGAAATGAACTTCGCAACACATGTTCCAAAAATTGATCAAGCTTTAGTTGCAATTGATGATGAAACCGAAATTATTGTCCCTGAGTTCAAAATCTATGAAGAACAAGCGCCTAAAGAAGAGGTCAAACAAAAACAGAGAAGGATTGTAGATAAAGAACCTACAATCGTTGAAGACGACTTCAGTGAAAAGCAGGTAACCGAAACTATAATTACTGAACCTGTGGCGACATCAACTCCTGTTGATCCTGGAGATATAGTGATTGATAAGGTTGTTGAAGATATTCCTGTGCCTTTTTTCAGAATAGAAAAAGCACCAATTTATCCTGGTTGTGAAAATGAAACAACTAATGAAGCACGTAAAAAATGTATGTCTGAGAAAATTACCAGATTAGTAAATAAAAAATTCTCTACAAGTATAGCTTCAGAATTAGGGCTGAGTGGTGTTCAAAAAATTTATGTTGAATTTAAGGTGGATAAATCTGGTAAGGTTTCAGATATTAAAACTAGAGCACCACACAAAGGACTTGAAAAAGAAGCTGAGCGTGTGGTGAAAAAAATCCCAGAAATGACTCCAGGTATGCAAAGAGAAAATCCTGTAGAGGTAATCTATACCTTCCCAATCATTTTTCAAGTGATGGATTAGTAAACCTTAAAATTTATTAATACATAAACCGTTATCATTTACTGATAGCGGTTTTTTAATTATAAATGAATTTCAGTTTTATACCTTTATCAAGAAATTCTTTTATTGTCCGCATTTTGAAAAAAATAGTATCTTTCGCCTAATAAAAAGGTAGTTACCATCTTATGAAACAACTCTTCTTGTTTATTTTCGTTTTAACACAATCCATAGTATTTTCTCAAACTAGCGATACTTACGAAAAATCACCTGTTTTTCCAGGTTGCGAATCTCAACCAATAGAGAATTTAAAATCTTGTTTTAATAATAAAATAAACAACCATATTTTTAATACTCTAAAAGTACCACAAGTAGCTATTGATGATGAGTACAAAGGTGATGCAAAAGTGTTGTTTGAAGTAGATAAAGAAGGGACAATACATGTGCTTTATGTAGATGCGGTTTATGATGAGTTAAAGGATGAAGTAAAGCGTGTTTTTAATGAATTACCAAAGGCAACACCTGGAACTTATAATGGCAATCCAACCTATTATCAATATTCCTTGACTATAAAAATACCTTTGGTAAATCCTCATGAGGTTACTCCGCAAACAGCTAAAGAAACTGTAGTTGATGTTAAAAAAACGGTCGATTTAAATGAGGTTGTATCTAATGAGTACGATAGCATTAATGATAACATTGTAAAGTATCAAAAGTTAGAATATAAAAGCCAACTTAACATTCCATTTACGCATACCTATTATGCAAGGTTTGATAGAGAAATGAATGAGCTTGGTACCAATAGTCATACTGCAGCAAAACCGTTTATGTTTGATGAGGTTTCAAAGTATTATGATTTTGAAGCTGAGAAAGAAGCTTTAGTAAAAGACTCTGAAAGTTGGTGGGCAAGAAAACTGTGGAATGAGCACTTAGTACAAGTTCAAGGAGAAGATTATTGGTTTACTATTGATCCGGTTTTTGACCTTCAGGTAGGTAAAGATACTGATGCCGATTTTAGCACAACATATAATAATACTAGAGGATTTTATATTCAAGGAGGATTAGGGAAAAAGTTCAACTTCTCAGCTTCAGTTTATGAAAGTCAAGGTCGATTTGCTCAATATTTTAATGAGTATTCCGAAAGCTTAAAAGCCTTTGGTCCAGATCCTGCAATAATTCCTGGTCGTGGTATTGCAAAACGGTTTAAAACCGATTCTTATGATTATCCAGTAGCTGAAGCATATTTATCCTATTCACCAGCAAATTTTATAAATGTACAATTTGGTCATGGTAAAAATTTCATAGGTGATGGTTACAGGTCTTTGTTGCAAAGTGATGTAGCTAGTCCATACCCTTTTTTAAAATTAAACACCAAATTCTGGAAAATGAAATACACCAATACTTGGATGTGGTTAAAAGACGTACGAACCGAAGTAACCGAAGATGGTGCGTTTTTAACCAAGTATATGGCAAACCATTACTTAAGCTGGAACGTGTCTAAACGACTTAATATTGGATTGTTTGAATCCGTTGTGTGGGCAAAGACTGATAATAGAGCGTTTGATGTAAATTACCTTAACCCAATAATATTTTTTAGAGCTATTGAGTTTGAAACAGGACAAGATGCTGGAAACGCTGTGGTTGGTGCATCTTTAAAGTATAAGTGGAACAATAAAGTTAACCTTTATGGACAATTTATTTTAGATGAATTTTCTTTAAACGATATTAAAGGAGGCGAAAAAAGTTGGAAAAATAAATATGGTTATCAGTTAGGAGCAAAATACTATGATGCCTTTAAGGTTGATGATCTATTACTGCAAGTTGAATATAACAGGGTTAGACCTTATACCTATTCTCATAATACTGTAGCTTTAAATTATGGGCATAACAACCAGTCAATGGCACATCTTTGGGGAGCAAATTTTAGTGAACTTATTTTAATTGGTCGTTATAATTACAAACGTTGGTTTGCTGATGCTAAACTTGTATTTGGCGTAAGAGGATTTGATATTAATGATGGTACAGACAACTTTAGCTATGGAGGCGATATTTACCGTAGTTATGAAGAGCGACCTTTTGATACAGGAGTAGAGGTAGGACAAGGTATAAAAACCAATACATTTAATGCCGAATTACAAGGCGGTTATATTATAAATCCTGTAAGTAATCTTAAGCTATTCACTAATATAAGCTTTAGAAACTTTGACCCTAACGCTAATACAGCTGCATTGGTAAAGAGTAATACAACCTGGTTTAGTTTAGGTGTAAGAACCGATTTGTTTAATTGGTACTACGATTTTTAATATGTTATCTCATTAAAAAGTGTACTTTACTCATTTTCATTTTTAAAGTTTGATGCTTGGCTTTAAGTTTGAAACGGTTTTATTGGGCTGAAGGCAATAATATAGACTTTGTAGTAGACATAGACGGTAATCGAGTATATATAGAAAATGAGATAATCGTAGAAACTATACGAGGCCTTGGGAAAAAACATGCATTGAGTAAACTAATTAATATGAAAACAATATTTTTTTAGCATTTACCATATTTAATTTTTCGTCATTAAATGCTCAAATTTTAAAGCTTAATAGAGATTATGATATTTACCTTTTGTTAAATTCTGAAAACAATGAAATGATAAAAGGTGAGATTATTACCAATGATACTTTGAATTTTAAAACTTTTAGGGTTACTAAAAAAGTTCCTGTTGAAAATTACAAATATAAACTTCGTGTAAATGAAAATGGTAAATTACAAAAAATGGTTGGCAGTGCGAGTGATACCCAATTCTCTGTTACCCTATTCTTTTCTTCACCAAGTGATGAATATAAAAAGATTAGTAAAACGTCCTTTTTAAATATCATTGATTATAAAACACTTTTATCAGCTAAATTTGAAAGTTTTTTATCAGTATTAAAAAAAGCGACCAATATTTATGTCATAGATGAACATGAACAAGATGATTCGCTTTTCTATTATGTATATGAAGTATCACTGTAGATACAATATAGCTTAACAAAAACAATGCAAACCCCTTTCTTTCTTCTATAAAGTAAGGGGTTGTTTTTTGTGTAAAGAAGTATCTATATAGCCTACTTTACACTTAAATACTTAATGTATTAGGCAAAAACCGAATTACTTTCACTAAGCGTTGCCCATAAGTAATTTTCAAAGTATCTTTGCAGTCGCAATAGCGAGCAACAAAACAATAGAGTTTGAGTACTAAAGTGTCTTCGGTTTCAACAGCATCAATAATTTCAGATTTTAAGGAAATTACCAAAATCAGACTTTCTGTAAGTGTGGTGTTTTCTTCCATTGCTGGTTACTTGTTGGGAGCTCCAACTGTAGATGTTTACACATTAATATTATTGGCTTTTGGAGGCTATTTTATGGTAGGTGCTTCTAATGCCTACAATCAAATTATTGAAAAAGATTTAGACGCTTTAATGGAGCGCACCAAAAACCGTCCAATTCCTGCCGGAAGAATGTCGGTAAGAACAGCATTTATAATTGCAGTTGCATTTACATTATTAGGGATAGCAACACTGTATGTTATCAACCCAAGAACTGCAATGTATGGTGCAATTTCAATTTTTTTATACACGAGTGTTTACACACCATTAAAAACCAAAACGCCTTTAGCAGTTTTTGTTGGAGCCATTCCAGGAGCCATTCCATTTATGTTGGGATGGGTTGCAGCTCGAAATGATTTTGGTATTGAACCAGGAACTTTATTTGCGGTACAGTTTTTTTGGCAATTTCCTCACTTTTGGGCTATTGGCTGGTTTTTGTTTGATGATTATAAAAAAGGAGGTTTTTTTATGCTTCCAACAGGAAAAAGAGATAAAGGAACAGCAGTACAAATTATAATGTACACTGTTTGGACAATATTGGTTTCAATTATACCAGTATTTGGTTTTACAGGAGACTTAAAACTCTCTATTGTTGCAGCAATAATTGTGTTTTTATTAGGGCTTGTGATGTTGCGTTACGCATTAGTATTGTTTAAAGAACGAACAGCAAAAGCTGCTAAACAATTAATGTTGGCAAGTGTGTCTTATATTACGTTGCTGCAAATAGTTTATGTTATAGATAAGTTTATTAGATAAAAAATGGATTTAACACAAGGAACGCTAGAGGAAAAAAATGAACGTGCAAAAAAAATGATGCTATGGTTTGGTATTGGCTCATTAATTATGTCTTTTGCAGGTTTAACAAGTGCTGTAGTTGTAAGTAGTAAGCGACCAGACTGGTTAAAGGATTTTCAATTACCTGAAGCATTTGTAATAAGTACAGTAATTATTATTGTAAGTAGTATTACATTTTATCTGGCTAAAAGAAGTTTAAAAGCCAACAACAGGCAAGCAACAACACTATGGTTGTTTGTAACATTTGCATTGGGTGTTGCTTTTATATGGAGTCAATTATTAGGGTTTCAACAAATAATAGATTTAGGTTATAATTTTACAGGACCTACAAGTAATATTACTATGAGTTTTATTTATGTTATAGCATTTGCACATATAATGCATGTTGTAGCAGGTTTAATCTCAATAATGGTAGTAATTTTTAATCATTTAAGACAAAAATATACAGCAACTAAAATGCTTGGTTTAGAGCTATCTGCAACATTTTGGCACTTTGTAGATATACTATGGCTGTTTTTGTTTTTGTTTTTATATTTATTTAGATAGACTATATTGCCTATCAAAAGGATAAAGTAACATCGCTTTTATATTTATTTAGAGTCTGTATAATTTATTACTTGATGTTTCTTTAGATGAATAAAATGATTATTTTTGTGCAACTTTTAAAAACTAAACGCTTTATATGGATACTACAGTTGTAAATACTGGTACAGAGGGCAAAACTTGGGGAGGTGGAAATCAGCCTCTTAAAGCTAGCTATGGTAAAATGATGATGTGGTTTTTTATATTATCTGATGCCTTAACGTTTTCTGGGTTTTTAGCAGCCTACGGATTTTCAAGATTTAAGTTTATTGGTTCATGGCCAATTGCCGATGAGGTTTTTACTCACATTCCATTCTTTCATGGGAATTATCCTATGATTTATGTGGCATTCATGACCTTTATTCTTATTATGTCATCAGTTACAATGGTACTTGCTGTTGATGCTGGTCACCATATGAAAAAAGCAAAAGTGACAATTTACATGTTCTTAACCATTATTGGTGGGTTAATATTCGTTGGTTCACAAGCATGGGAATGGGCAACATTTATTAAAGGTGATTATGGTGCTATCCAAACTAATGGAGGAAACATTTTACAATTTGTAGATACTGATGGTAATCGTGTTGCTGTTAGAGATATTGCAATTAGTGAACATGGAGAAAGAGTGCAACATGAGCGCAAAAGCGGACTTTGGTTTGTAAGCGAAGGTACATTACCAAGCTATACTGTTGATGAAGTATACAATGGTCTTGAGGCAAACCCAAATGTGTTGGTTAGAACTCAAACTTTAACAGAGGACGGAAAGAAAACAGTTTTATCTAGAGAAGAATCTTTAAAGCAAATTAAAGAAAACGGTAAGTTAGTGGTAGAAGGAGCAAATCTTCATGTTAATGAGTATGGCTCTCCTTTATTTGCAGACTTCTTTTTCTTTATTACAGGATTTCACGGATTCCACGTATTTTCAGGTGTAGTAATTAACATTATTATATTCTTTAATGTTATTTTAGGAACTTATGAAAGAAGAGGAAGCTACGAAATGGTTGAAAAAGTAGGTCTTTATTGGCACTTTGTAGATTTAGTTTGGGTATTTGTATTTACATTCTTCTACTTAGTTTAATTCATTTAGAAACTTAATTAAAAATGGCACACGCACATAAATTAGAAATATTTAGAGGACTACTAAAGTTTAAAAG
Organism: Meridianimaribacter sp. CL38; assembly: GCF_004328055.1. Taxonomy (NCBI): domain Bacteria; kingdom Pseudomonadati; phylum Bacteroidota; class Flavobacteriia; order Flavobacteriales; family Flavobacteriaceae; genus Meridianimaribacter; species Meridianimaribacter sp. CL38. Next base: position 235,270 of record NZ_QKWS01000005.1, read on the forward strand.
CAATACTCAAAAAATTTGGGGTGTTTTAATCTTATTGTCTATCATTACAGCAATTGAAGTTGTATTAGGTATTTACAAGCCTGAAGCTTTAGAAGCAAAAGTAATTGGGATGAAAATATTAAACTGGATATTTATCATCCTTACCATAGTAAAAGCATATTACATCACTTGGGATTTTATGCACATGAGAGATGAAACTAAAGGACTAAGAAGAGCTGTAATATGGACAGGAGTATTCTTAATTTGCTATTTAATATTCATCTTACTACAAGAAGGTGGATATATTGAAGGAGTATACTCTTCTGGTTTTATAAAAAGAGATTTTTAACATATAATTTATTTGTTAAATAGATTACTTAAAGGCGGTTTTTAAACCGCCTTTTTTTAATTTTGCACTAGTAGTAAAAACAAGAAAAATTCCAAAATCCCTAATGGAGAAAAAATCATACAAAAAACCTTTAATTCTTGGAGTTTTATTTTTCCTTCCAGTTTTTTTTGTTCTTATAATGTCAATTTCCAAAGAAAACTACAACACATTAGACATTGTAAAAGAAAATGTAAGAGAGCTTCCTGCAACTAATGAGTTACAAATCCAGTTAAAAGACCACCTTACTGTTTTAGCGTTCTTTGGTAAAAAGCCTATGGAAAAAGCTACAGAAGCATCCAACCTTAAAGAACTTATTTATGATAAGTTTAAAGGCTTTAAAAAATTCCAAATTGTAGTTTTAGTTACTGAAGAAGCAAAAGCTGAAGCACAACAACTATATAAAGAAATAGCACTTTATGAAGATTTGAGATTTTGGCATTTTGTGTATTTAAAAGAAAGTGAAATTAACAACTTGTTTAATAGCTTAAAAACCAATACAGTTTTAGATGCTAACTTAGCAACAAGTAACGTGTTTATAGTAGATACTGATTTATCTCAAAGAGGACGATTGGATGATAGAACAGATAATGAAATTGCTAGTAATAAACTAGTTTATGGATTATCATCATACAATTGTATTGAGGTAGACCAATTAAAAAATAAAATGGGAGCCGATGATTTGCGAGTACTATTTACAGAGTATAGAGAAAAACGTAAAGGAAACTTTGACTCCTCGCAGCGAAGAGCTAACGAAATAAACAACAATGAGCAAGAAAACTAATTATTCTTACATAGGTATCGCATTTATAATTCTAGTTTTTGGTATTTATTTTATACCAAGAATTATAGATAGAATTTCAAATGATGATGTAACCAGAAATGAAAGTCGTAGTGACCAAACAAAAGAGAAAGATGCTTATACCTCTGATTTAATATTTATAAAAAATCCTGATGGTTCACCTAAAAAAGTACCAGATTTTAGTTTCACTGACCACAATGGTAATACAGTAACCAACAAAGATTACGAAGGTAAAGTGTATGTTGTAGAGTTCTTTTTTACTACTTGTCCTACAATTTGCCCAAGAATGAATAGAAACCTTGTTCAAGTTCAAAATGCATTTAAAGGGTTTGATAATTTTGGTGTAGCATCATTTACTATAAATCCTGAAAATGATACACCTGAAGTTTTAAAAGCCTATGCTGATAATTACGGGATAACAAACCCTAATTGGCATTTAATGACTGGAGAACGAGATGATATTTATAAATTAGCAAATGAAGGTTTTTATATATATGCTTCAGAAAATAAAGAGGTAGAAGGCGGTTTTGAACACTCAGGTAATTTTGCTTTAATTGATAAAAACGGATTTATTAGATCTAGAGTTATTGAAGGTAATCCTTTAATCTATTACGAAGGTATAATTTCAGAAGAAGAGCAAACTGACGAAGACGGTAAAACACAACAAATAACAATGTTAAAAGAAGACATTGCTAAACTATTAAAAGAATAATGGGAAACACTAACCTACAAGCAGAAAAAAAGTACAATAAGTTGATAATAATTCTGTCAATTGTTATTCCAATAGCAGTTGCTGCCCTTTTTGGAATTAATCTAAGAGAGCTCGGGTTTGATGTTGAACCACTCACATTTTTGCCTCCAATTTATGCTGCTATCAATGCAGTAACTGCTGTAGTGTTACTTATAGCTTTTTGGGCTATTAAAGGCAAAAGAATAAAGCTTCACGAACGCTTAATGAAGTTCGCTATCTTTTTATCAGTACTATTTTTACTTATGTATGTTGCTTATCACATGACTAGTGATTCTACAAAGTTTGGAGGAGAAGGAGCTATTAAATATTTCTATTACTTTATTTTAATAACACACATTTTACTATCAATAATCATCATTCCTTTTGTACTAATTACTTATGTAAGAGCAATTGCTAAAAACTTTGATAGACATAAAAAAATAGCACGAATCACATTTCCTTTGTGGTTGTATGTCGCAATTACTGGTGTTATTGTATATGTCATGATTTCTCCATATTATGTCTAAACTAAAGTTTGCTTTTATACTGTTCTTTGCTACTGTTTTTTATCAAACAGTAAATGCACAATGTGCAATGTGTAGAGCGGTTTTAGAAAGCGAAGAAGGGCAACAAGCAGCTCAAGGTGTTAATGATGGCATTGTTTATCTTATGGCTATTCCTTATATTTTGGTAGCAGGATTAGGCTTTATTATTTACTGGAAATTCTTTAGACAGAAAAAAACTTCATAAAAAGATTTATCTGCAACTGTAACATTTTTAGATTTCAACAGTCTTATTTAATATCAATCAAAATTATTCTTAACAATTTGTTAGTATAAAACAATTTTAGTTTTGTGTAACATTGTATAGAATTAACCATCTATAAATGATACAGATAAAAGATTTACATAAATCTTATCACATGGGGAGTAATTCTCTTCACGTTTTAAAAGGCATAAATTTTGAAGTAAAAGAAGGCGAATTGGTTTCCATTATGGGATCGTCAGGATCAGGTAAATCAACCTTACTTAATATTTTAGGAATGTTGGACGAGGCAGATACAGGACAATATATTCTTGATGGCTTTCCAATTAAAAACCTAAACGAAAAAGTTGCCGCAAAATACCGTAATGAATTTTTAGGATTCATATTTCAATCATTCAACTTAATAAACTACAAGAGCGCTTTAGACAATGTAGCATTGCCATTGTATTATCAAAACATAAAACGAAAAGAGCGTATTGAAAAAGCAGAGCATTATCTAGAAAAGGTAGGACTAGCACAATGGTCGCATCATTTACCTAGCGAACTTTCTGGAGGTCAAAAACAACGTGTAGCAATAGCAAGAGCTCTTGCAAGTGACCCAAAAGTACTTTTAGCCGATGAGCCTACAGGAGCATTAGATACTAAAACATCATATGAAGTTATGGAGTTAATACAAGGTATTAACGACGAAGGAAAAACCATATTGGTTGTAACCCATGAGAACGATATTGCTAATATGACTAAGCGTATTGTAAACCTCAAAGATGGTGTGATTATTGATGATAGTACTGTTGAACAAGTAAGAGCATCCCAATATGTTTGATATTGAACGTTGGCAGGAAATTTTTGAGACATTAAGAAAAAACAAACTTCGTACCTTCTTAACTGGTCTTTCTGTGGCTTCTGGTATTTTTATTTTAGTCATTCTTTTGGGCTTTAGTAAGGGTATTGAAAATGGAGTGACTTCTCAGTTTCAGCAAGATGCTACAAACATGATTACAGTATGGACAGGTAGAACTATTAAAGAGTATAAAGGGCTTAACCCAGGAAGATACGTACAGCTTAAAAACGATAACTTCGATATGATTTCTCAGAAGTATGAAGATTATATTGAATATGAAACCTCATTGTACTCTATTTGGGGAGGAACCATTTCATATAAAGGAGAGTCAGGTAATTATCGTATTCGAGGTGTAATGCCAGATCACCAATTTATTGAAAATGCTGATATTTCAGTGGGACGATTTGTAAATCAATCAGACTACAACGAAAATAAAAAAGTAGCAGTAATTGGAAACAAGTTAAAAACCGACTTATTCAAAGACGAAGACCCAATTGATAAAAACATTTCTGTTTTTGGAATGAACTTTAAGGTTATAGGTGTGTTCTATGATCCAGGAGGAGAACGCGAAGAAAACCAAGCTTACATTCCTATTTCAACTGCACAAAAAGTATTCAATGCAGGAGACAATATTAGAAACATGCTGTTTACAGTTAAAATGTCTGATAATTTTGATGAAGCTGTAGCGCTTTCTCAAAGCATTTCAAAAGGCATTGAAGACCAAATAAAGCAAATCCACACAGTTGCTCCTGATGATACAAGTGCAGTAAGAGTGTATAACACTCTAGAAGAAGCTAAAAAGATTTATTCCTTAATTGACACCATTAAAGCAGTGTTTTGGTTTGTTGGTATTGGAACTATCATTGCAGGGATTGTTGGAGTAGGTAACATCATGTTAATTATAGTAAAAGAGCGTACAAAAGAAATTGGAATACGAAAAGCCTTAGGAGCTTTACCAATGTCTATTGTAGGGATGATTCTTCAGGAAGCTGTATTTGTAACCATGTTTGCAGGTTTATTTGGACTAATCTTTGGTCTAGGCTTGTTAGAATTGGTTGGTCCACAAGTTCAAAGCGATTTTATTAAGTATCCTCAAGTCGATTTCAATATAGCATTAACAACTGTGTTCTTGCTAGTGTTTGCTGGTGCTGTAGCAGGATTTATTCCAGCTTACAGAGCTGCAAAAATAAAACCAATCATTGCATTAAGAGACGAATAGTATGTTTAATAGAGACCGTTGGGACGAAATATTACAAGCGCTTACTGCTAATAAATTCAGAACGTTTTTAACCGCTTTTGGTGTGTTTTGGGGTATAACAATTTTAGTACTACTTCTAGCTTTAACCAACGGACTTAAAAACGGTGTAACTGCCGATTTTGGTAACTTCGCTACCAATTCCATGTTTATGTGGACACAAGGAACATCTAAACCTTATAAAGGACTTCCAAAAGGACGTTATTTCAATTATAAATTAGATGATGTTGCAGCATTAAAATCTGAAATTCCAAACTTAAAATATGTATCTCCAAGAAACCAGTTAGGAGGATTTCAAGGCTCAAATAATGTGATACGAGGTACTAAAACTGGTGCTTTTGAAATTTATGGTGATTACCCTGAGTATATAAAGCAACAACCTATGGATATTCTCCAAGGACGTTTTGTAAGTTATTCTGATATCAATTCTAAACGTAAAGTTTGTGTTATTGGTACAGATGTTATAAAAAGTCTTTATGATAAAGATGAGGAGGTATTAGGAAGTTATGTGAAAATTAATGGTGTAAACTTTATGGTGGTTGGTACTTTTAAAATGAGTAACAGCCAAGGCGACAATGAGCAAGATGCCAATACCATTTATATTCCATTTACAACGTTTGGTCAAGCATTCAATAGAGGAGATAGAGTAGGTTGGATGGCTATTACAGCTGTTGATGGAGTTCCTATTACTTCAATAAAACAACAAGTTTTTGATTTAATGAAATCGAGACATACAGTAGCACCAGATGATGATAGGGCAATAGGACATTGGGACTTATCAGAACAATTTGAGCGCATTAATGGACTGTTTACAATTTTAACTATTGTTGGTTACTTTGTTGGCGCATTAGTACTAATGTCAGGTATTATTGGTATTAGTAACATTATGCTTATTGTAGTTAAAGAACGTACAAAAGAAATTGGTGTGCGTAGAGCATTAGGTGCTTCTCCATGGACTATAAAAGGACAAATCTTACAAGAAAGTTTAATATTAACTATCCTTTCAGGTATGGTTGGTATTTCATTTTCAGCACTTATTATTTGGGTGTTAAATTACCTTTTGGATATGAGTGGACCTGTAGACAATTTTGCCAACCCTAGTGTTAGTATGACAGTTGTTTTTACAGCTTTAATAATATTAGTGGTTTCAGGACTTTTAGCAGGTTTAATACCAGCAAATAGCGCCACAAAGATGAAACCTGTAGACGCTTTAAGAATAGAATAAAAATAAATATCAACCATAATCATGAAAAGAACCAAAACCGTAATCGCATTAGTAGCTATTGTACTTGTATTTGCTGCAGCATTATATTATTTGTGGCAAAAAAACAGTGAAAACCCAATAACGTATACTACTGAACTTCCATCTGAAGAGACTATTGTTGTAAAAACCGTTGCAACAGGAAGCATTGTGCCTAAAGAAGAGGTGTTGATTAAACCTAATATTTCTGGAGTTATAGAAGAAGTTTTTATTGAAGCTGGTGAGTATGTAAAGTCAGGTGATTTAATTGCTCAAATTAGAGTAATACCAAACGTGTCTTCTTTAACAAGTGCAAAAAACAGTATTGCTACAAACCAAACTGCACTTCAAACTGCACAAATAAACCTAGAGACGCAACAAGCTAATTACGACCGTCAAAAAGCGTTGTTTGAAAAAGGAGTTATTTCAGCAAATGATTTTGAAGCTGTAAAAAACACGTATCTACAAACGAAGCAAAGTGTTGAGCAAGCAAGAATTAATGTGAATTCTGCTAGACAAAACTATGATATTATCAAAACAGGAACTACTAGTGGTTTGGGTAATATTGCACAAACTCAAGTAAGAGCAACAGTTTCAGGAATGGTGTTAGATGTTCCTGTAAAAGAAGGAAACCAAGTAATTGAAGCTAATAACTTTAACGAAGGAACTTCAATTGCATCATTAGCTGATGTTAAAAAAATGATTTTTGAAGGAAAAGTAGACGAAAGTGAAGTAGGAAAAATTAAAGAAGGGTTACCACTTGAAATTACTGTTGGAGCTATTGAAAATAAAAAATTTGATGCTGTTTTAGATTACATTGCTCCAAAAGGAGTTGAAGAAAATGGCGCTATTCAGTTTGAAATAAAAGGCTCGTTAAAAACTGTCGATTCTACTTTTATTAGAGCAGGTTTAAGTGCTAATGCATCTATTATTTTAGAAAAAGCTGAAAAAGTTTTAGCGGTTAAAGAAGCTTTGGTGCAATACGATTCTGAAACTAAACAACCATTCGTTGAGATTGAAACTGGTGACCAACAGTTTGAACGCAAAGATGTAGAGCTAGGAATTAGCGATGGTATTCACGTTGAAATTAAAAAAGGAGTTACAAAAGATGATAAAATCAAGGTTTGGAACCAAATTCAAGGCGTTCCAAGCTATGCTCAAAATAATTAATTCAATTTTTTGTAACACTTTAACATATCTATAGACATATATTTTAATTATGAAAAAAGCAATTTTTGTATTTACGGTATTATTGACGTTTTCATTCCAAGCGCAAACTAAAAAGTGGACGCTTGAAGAATGTGTAGATCACGCATTACAAAACAACATTACTGTAAAACAAAGTGAACTAGACTTAGAACAATCAGAAATCAATAAAAAAGATGCAATAGGTAACTTTTTGCCAACTTTAAATGCTTCGGTTACACACTCGTGGAGTATTGGTTTAGGGCAAGATCCTGTTACGTTTGATGCTGTTAACTCAACTACTAAAAACCTTTCAGGAGGTATTAGTTCTAGTTTAAACATTTATGATGGATTACGTAATATTAATCAATTACATCGTTCTAACTTAGAAATTTTAGCCTCTAGATATCAATTAGATAAAATTAAAGATGATATCTCGCTACTTGTGGCTAATTCGTTTTTACAAATCTTATTTAATAAAGAGCAATTAAAAGTTTTACAAGCACAACAAGTTGTATCGCAACAAGAATTAGAAAGAACTAATGAGCTTGTCGATGCAGGAGTGTTACCAAGAGGCGATTTGTTAGAAATACAAGCAACAATTGCTACTCAAGAACAACAAATTGTAAATGCCGAAAACACAGTTTTATTGTCTAGAATTCAGTTAGCACAATTATTATTAATACAAGAGTATGAAACTTTTGATATTGTAGATATAGATTATCAAGTACCTACAACTATGATATTAGAACAGTCACCTGATGCTATAGTAAGTAAGGCAAAAGAAACTAGATACGATATTAAAATTGCTGAGACAAACCAAGAAATAGCAAACGATAATTTAAAAATAGCTAAAGGTGCTTTACAACCAACGTTAAGAGGATCGTATAATTTTGGTTCAAATTATTTTACATCACAGCTATTTGATACTCCTGATTTTGAAACTCAGTTAACAGATAACAAAAGTCACAATTTTAGTTTAAGTTTAAGTATTCCTATTTTTAATGGATTTGCTGCAAGCAACAATGTTAAAAGAAATAAAGTAAATTTGGAGCGCGCAAAAGTTCAGTTAGAACAAGCCAATTTAGATATGGAAACAGCAGTTTACCAAGCCTATAACGACACTAAAGGTGCGTTAAAAGCCTATGAAGCTGCGCAAAAAACACTTGAAGCAAGAGAAGAAGCTTTTAATTATTCTAGAGAGCGTTATAATGTTGGATTGTTAAATGCCTTTGATTATAATCAATCTCAAAACAGATTTGAAGCAGCGCAAAGTGATGTGATTAGAACAAAATACGACTATATATTCAAATTAAAAGTATTAGAATTCTACTTTGGAATTCCTATTACAGACATAAACTAATAATTTACCATGAGTAAGACAGCCAAAATTTTAGTACTATCAGCTATTGCATTAATAATCCTTTTAATTATTGGGTCAAAAGCAGGTTTATTTGGCAAAAAAGGAAACTTTAAAGAAGTAGAAACTAAAAAAGTAGCCTTAGTTGATATTATTGAAACTGTTTCAGCTACAGGTAAAATTCAACCAGAAGTAGAAGTAAAAATATCTTCTGAAGTATCTGGTGAAATTTTAGAACTACCATTTAAAGAAGGACAAGAGGTAAATAAAGGAGATTTATTAGTAAGAATAAATCCAGATTTAATTCAATCTGCAGTAAACAGGTCTCAAGCCTCTTACCAAAATGTAAGAGCAGGTTTAGAGCAAGCTGAAGCAAATTTAAAACAAGCAAAAGCTGATTATGACCGAAACAAAGTGCTTTTTGAAAAAGGTGTAATCTCTAAAGCAGATTGGGACAAAGCTATTGCAACTTACGAAACTGCTCAAGCAAATAAGAGTTCAGCTTATTACAGTGTGCAAAGTGCTGCAGCTACAGTAAATGAAGCAAAAGATAACCTTACCAGAACTACTATTTATGCACCAATGAGAGGAACTATTTCTATGCTTAATGTAGAATTAGGCGAAAGAGTAGTAGGTACTCAACAAATGGCTGGTACCGAGATTATGCGTGTTGCTAACTTAAGCAATATGGAAGTTGAAGTAGATGTAAACGAAAATGATATTGTTAAGGTTCAAATAGGTGACTCTACAATTGTTGAGGTTGATGCTTATTTGAAAAAGGAATTTAAAGGTGTGGTTACTGAAATAGCAAACTCAGCAGCAGGAACATTAACAGCAGATCAGGTTACAAACTTTAGAGTAAAGGTTAGAATTCTCGAAGAATCTTATAAAGATTTAATTGAAGGGAAGCCAGAGCATTACTCGCCTTTCAGACCTGGTATGACAGCTACTGTAGATATTATTACAAACAAAAGAGAAAAAACAGTTGCTGTACCAATTAGTGCAATAGTTGTTAAGACAGATACTAGTTCTACTAAAAAGTCTTACGAAAAAACGATTAATAAAGTTGAAGGTGAAACTGAAGAAAAGTTTGAGTGTGTTTTTGTAACTAATAACGGAGAAGCTAAATTGCGAGTTGTAAAAACAGGAATACAAGACAATTCAAACATTGAAATTATTTCAGGTCTTAAAGAAGATGATGAAATCATTACTGGACCATACAACGTAGTTTCAAAAACGCTTAATTCTGGAGATAAAATAGAAGTTAAGCAAGACACAAAAGATACAGATAACTCACAAGACTAAATATTTGGCAGTTATACTAAACATAGAAACCACAACAACAAACTGTTCAGTCTCTCTTTCAAAACAAGGAGAGACTTTGGTTTTAAAGGAACTTAATGACAAGAATTATTCACATGCTGAGTCTTTGCATGTGTTTATTGACGATGTCCTTAATAGCGCAAGCGTTAGTTTGTCTCAAATTGACGCAGTTGCAGTAAGTAAAGGTCCAGGATCTTACACAGGTTTAAGAATAGGTGTTTCAGCAGCAAAAGGACTTTGTTTTTCTTTGGAGAAACCGTTAATCTCTGTATCAACATTAAAAGCTTTAGCGCATCAAGTAAAAGCTACTGATGGTGTTATTGTGCCTATGTTAGATGCTAGACGAATGGAAGTCTATTCAGCTGTGTTTGACAGTTCATATAACGAAATAAGAGCTATTGAAGCGCAAATACTAGATGAAAACTCTTTTGAAGACTATCTCGCAAAAGGTAAAGTGTATTTTGTTGGTAATGGCGTTGAAAAAGCCCAAACTATAATACAGCATGAAAATGCAGTTTTTATTGAAGATAGATTACCTTCAGCAAACGAAATGAGTATGTTGGCTTATGATAAGTACAAAAAAAACGACATCGAAGATGTCGCTTATTTTGAACCTTATTATTTAAAAGATTTTATTGCGTTAAAGCCTAAAGCTTAACTTTCTTTATGTATTTCAACTTGGTGTGGGTAAGGTATTTCAATACCAGCAGCATCAAGCGCTTCTTTTACTTGTTCGGTCACATCAAAGTAAACATCCCAATAGTGTTCAGTTTTACACCATGGTCTTGTAGCAAAGTTTATTGAGCTATCTGCTAACTCTAAAACAGTTACAGCAGGAGCAGGATCTTTAAGTACTTTTGGATGTGAGGTAAGCACATTCATTAATACTTCTTTAGTTTGTTTTATATCAGAGTCATAACCTACACCAAAAACTAAATCTACACGTCTAGTTCCTTCAGTAGAATAGTTAACAATGTTTCCGTTAGACAAAGCTCCATTAGGAATTATAATTTCTTTATTAGACAAGCCAGTTAATTTAGTGGTAAATATTTCAATTTGTTTTACCACACCTATTTCACCTTGAGCTTCAATTAAATCGCCGATTTTTATAGGTTTAAAAATCATGATTAAAACACCACCTGCAAAATTACCTAAGGATCCTTGAAGTGCCATACCTACTGCTAAACCTGCTGCTGCTAATACTGCTGCAAATGATGTGGTTGGTACTCCTAAAACGCCTAAAAGTGTAATGACTAATAAAATTTTTAATCCCCAACTTAATAGGTTTAATAAGAACTTTTGAAGGCTTTCATCATAGTTGCTTTTTGTCATTAATTTTCTGGTTGTGTTCATTATTTTTTTAATAATCCACGAACCTACAATCCAAAAGACAATTGCTCCAATTACCTTTAGTCCATATTCTGTTGCAAATTCAACAGCTGTGTTTGTCCATTTTTCAATATCCATATTGTGTGTTTTTAAATTTCTATTAAATTAATTATAATGATTTTGAAGTGAAAATCAAATTCTTTTATTAACGATTATTTAATTTGAAGGTATAAAAAAAGCACTTATTGTAAGTGCTTTTTTAAATTTTATATTCATGAGAAAATTATAAAGTACTCATGTAGTTAACCAGTTTAATTAAATCTTCTTCTCTTGAAGTTTTAATCTTGTTAGTTTTAATATAGCTTAAAATATCTTTTGAATGCTCAGGAATTAACTTAGCGATGTCTTTTTTTCTTTTAGGCATTAATACAGCACCTTGTTCTTCAGAAATTTTAATGTAGTAATCATCACTTACTCTTTTAAATTGAGCAGGTCTTGCAGTATGGTAGCTAGTTAATGCTACTTTTTCTTCAATAAAGATTACTCTTTCTTTCTTAAGAAGTTTGATGTTGGATTCTGGGATTAAATCAACAAAATACCCTAAATTAGGTAATTCGTTATCGTCAACATAGTCGAATAATCTGTAAGTTTTACTGTTAGAAACTAACTTGATAATAATATCTTTTCTATATTTATTTAAAGCAAAAGCTTGATTGTTATCTCCTTTTACTTCAATTTCATCCTTAATTGCATTATACCTTACGTAAAAAATATTGTCATCAGAGGCAGATATTCTTGCTGGTAGAAAATCACTTGTTATGTATGGTGTACCTTCAACATCGTCGTTTAGGACAACAGGTGTTGTTGTGATAAGACCACTACTACCATTAGCAGAAGGTGATAATGAGCGACTAAGCACTTCTTGTGCAATACTTAGATTTGAGGTTAAAATTAGTGCAAGGGCAACAATTACTTGGTTTTTCTTCATGATTTGTGATTTTGTCGTAAAAAAAAGAAAATATGTTTAATAATAAAAGCTGAAAATGTTAAGATTGAGATAAATTAACTCTTTTTTAAGATAAATCTAATTTTTGAAAATTATGAAGTTTTATAAATTCAAAACAATACTTTTTAGGAGTAAGTTTAACCATTTATAGCTTCAACTGTAGAGACTTTACCGTTCAACATTTCTTTTAGCATGTTTTCAATACCATTCTTTAAAGTAAATGTTGATGAAGGGCATCCACTGCAAGCACCTTGAAGTATCACTTTTACGGTTTTTGTATCCTTGTTATAGGAGTCAAAATGTATATTTCCGCCATCACTAGCAACGGCAGGTTTAACATACTCTTCAAGTATATTGATGATTTCTTTTGAAGTGTCATCAAGCAATTCAAAAGCTTCATCTAATTGCTCAGTAGTTTTTTGTAATGTTGCTTGTGCATTAGCATTCATTACTTCTTTACCATCTTCAATGTACTTTCTAATAAACTCACGTAATTCCATAGTGATGTCATTCCATTCTGCCATGTCATACTTAGTAATTGAAACATAGTTTTCATCAAAAAAAACATTTTTCACAAAAGGAAAATGAAATAACTCTAAAGCTAATGGCGATAATTTAGCATCGTCTATTGAAGAGAATTCGTAGTTTGTTGTAACCAGTTTTTTATTAGCAACAAACTTCATTGCTGATGGGTTAGGTGTGCTTTCAGCATATACAGTTACAGGAACTTTTTTAGGAGTAGCTGTTTCTTCTATTAACACTCCATCGCTATTTAAATAGTTTTCAATTTGTTTAGCAACCTCGTTTTGTACATCTTCCCATTCAACAATATTATATTTTTCAACCGCTATAAAATTACCAGAGATGTAAACTTTCTTTACAAAAGGTAAATAAAATAACTGTTGAGCCAAAGGCGATGGTTTAGCATCATCAATGTTATTAAACTCATAACTTTTATGTTGAGTCAAAAAAGTATTTGCTTCAAACTTAACAATAGAGGGATTGTTGGTTGTTGTAATTTTTATTGAAATATTTTTCACTGTAAATCTATTTTAGATACAAAGATACAAAAGCAGTATTGAAGAGAGGTTTTCTAAATTTCTTTTTAAGTCATTTTTAACTCAAAAAGTAATCATAATCAGAAAATCAATTTTTTAATACTTATAACTGTTAAAACTGGTATTTTTATTACAATTTAAAAGATGTAATTAGTTAAAATTTATTAAATTTCCGCTTTTATTGTAATACCTACTTGAATGTTGTTAACATTAATTTTGTTTTTAACAACGCTGTTTAAGAATAAGGTGTTAACATAACTGGTTGAGGAACATGTTGGTATATCAAAGACCTGTTTTTGTAAGGTAGTATTTTGATGTATTAAACTGTTATATTTTAAAAGTTAAATACTTTATAAAATAATATCAATTAGTAAAAAGTAGGTAATTATGAAGCAAGTTTACTTATTAGTAGTTTTTTTAATATCTCTAAATGTTTTTTCACAAGATGTTCTCATGCAAGATGGGACATTTAATAGGTGTCAACCTGATATGTTCTACGATTCAGGTGGAGCAGCTGGATCTTACTCAAGTAATGAGAGCTATGTTACAACAATCTGTCCAGAAAACACTACGGATTTCACCATAGTGAACTTTACTGAATTTAGTACACAATTAAATACTGATATTTTAACAATCTATGATGGACCTGATACTTCATCGCCTGTTATAGGTTCATACTCTGGAGTTGTTAATCCAGGGTTTGTAGAAGCATCAGATACTAATACGAGTGGATGTTTAACATTTGAGTTTATTTCTAACGATTCAGGAACCACAACAGGTTGGGTTGCTGAAATATTTTGTGCTGAACCTTGTCAAACTATAACTCCTTCTATTGATAGTACAACTCCTGAAGCAAGTGCTGGAGTCGTGAGTATTCTTCCAGGAGAGACTGTAGATTTTGAAGGAAGTGCAGGTTTTTCTGTAGATGGAACAGGAGCAACCTACACATGGAATTTTGGCGATGGAAATACTGCTATTGGTCAATCCGCTTCTAATACCTTTACTACAGCAGGAACATATACAGTTACACTTATAGTAACTGATACTAACCCACAAGGCTGTACAGAAACAACAACCATAACAGTTTTTGTACTTGGACCAAATGTAGTTGTCGACCAAACAACATATACAGTTGAAGAATTGGTTTTAGACGTGTTAATTGATAGTCCTTGCGCTGAGGTTTCAAATATAACCTACTCAACAGGAACTAATTTTTCGCAAGATAATGGTATAGGTTACTTCTATGGAGATGGAATTAGTTTTCCTTTTCAAGATGGTTTGTTAATGACATCTGGTGACGCGAGTAAAGCAAGAGGTCCTAATAATAATGCAATGAGCGACGGTTCTTCGGCATGGCCTGGTGACCCAGATTTAAATGCGGCAGTTGGAGTAGCTACAACTAATAATGCTTCAATAATAGAATTTGACTTTGTGCCTTTAGCAGATAGTATAAGCTTTAACTTTTTAATGGCTTCAGAAGAATATAATGGAAGTACAGGAGGAACCTTTGAGTGTACTTATTCTGATGCATTTGCATTCCTCCTAACCGATTCTGGAGGAACAACAACTAATTTGGCTGTTTTACCTGGAACAACAACACCTATTCTGGTTACAAATATTCACCCAGCAAATCCAGGATGTGGTGCTGTTAACGAGCAATACTTTGGTGGCTACACAGGAAATAACCAACCACCAATTTCTTTTGATGGAAGAACAGAAGTGTTTACAGCACAATCTCCAGTAACACCAGGAGAAACTTATCATATAAAATTAGTAATAGCTGATGCTTCCGATTCTGCTCTAGATTCTGGAGTGTTTTTAGAAGCGGGTAGTTTTAATTTAGGAGGTGATTTAGGAGATGATATCACAGTACAAGCTGCTAATACTACTTGTGAAGGAGGTGTAATAACATTAGATACTGCAGCACCAGCAGCTACGCATACTTGGTATTTAAATGGTGATGTTATACCAGGCGAAACATCTTCAACGCTAGATGTAACTGAAAATGGAGAATATACTGTTGAGATTGTATTCTCTGCATCATGTCAAGCTACAGACTCTATTATAATAGAGTTTTATCCTTCTCCTGTTGTTGAAGACGTTCAAAATTTAAGTATTTGTACCCCTAATTCAACAGCAAATTTTGATTTAACTCAAAATACATCCGTAGTTATAGGTAGTCAAGATGATACTGTGTTTGATGTAGTATATTTTGAAACTTTAGCAGATGCTGAAAATAATACAAACCCAATAGCAGATCCAACTAACTATACTAGTGCTGATGGGCAAATAGTTTATGTAAGAATTCAAGATATATACAGTGAAGCTTGTTATGCTACATCTCAGTTTACACTTTTTGTAGGAAGCCCTTCTTTTAACAGTGTTCCAGACCTAGAAGTCTGCGATGACGACAGCAATGATGGATTTGAGGATTTTGATTTAACGGTTCAAGATTTAGGTATTTTAGGCGCACAACCTTCTACAGATTTTGTAGTGACGTATTACACAAGTTTTGCTGATGCCGATTCAGGGGCTAATGCACTAGTGAGTCCTTACACCAATACCGTTAACCCACAACCTATCTATGTACGAGTAGAGAGTGCAGGAGATTCTAATTGCTACATAGCCTCACCACTTCCGGTGTTCAATTTAGTAGTTAACTATAGAGCCATAGCAACAGAGCCATCAGATATGGTAGTTTGCGATGACGCTTCCAATGATGGCGTAGCTCAGTTTGATTTAACCACACAAGACGCTACTATATTAGGTGGTCAAGACCCATTGGTTTATACAGTAACCTATTACGAGACCCAAGCAGATGCAGAAGCACCTATGAATGCTATAGCAAACCCAGCAACCTATACCAATACAGGTAACCCACAGACGAT
>NZ_QKWS01000006.1:0-230604 GCF_004328055.1 Meridianimaribacter sp. CL38
GATGAAGACGTACTAGATGGTCAAGACCCATTAAATTATACAGTAACGTACTATGCGAGTTTTGATGATGCAGACGCAGGAGTAAACCCATTACCTACACTTTATGAGAACATCACTAATCCACAGGTTATTTATGTAAGAGTAGACAATGATACCACACCAAACTCTATCTGTTATGATGTGACAGATCTGACCCTTCAGGTGAATCCGTTACCAGTATTTGATTTAGAAGACAGTTATATACTATGTGTGGATACTAATGGGACAGAAGTATTAGATCCTTTAGTATTAGATACAGGACTGACCACACCAGATTACAGTTTTACATGGTATCTTAACGGAACAGAAATCGCAGGCGCTACAGAAGGTAGTTATATGCCAATAGAAGGCGGAACTTATAGTGTAACTGTTGTGGACGAAGCAACATCAACAGAGACCAACTGTGAGAATACCGATGAGACTTTAGTTATAGAAAGTGCACCTCCAACCTTGGTAGCCGAAGTGACTACACAAGCTTTTTCAGAAAATCACGTTATAGAAGCAGAAGCAACAGGACCAGGAGAGTATGAATACAGTTTAGATAACGGTCCATGGCAAGACAGTGGTTTGTTTGAAGACGTTACCTCAGGAGAACATGTAGTAGTGGCAAGAGACAAGAATGGATGTGGATTGACAGCGTTGGAGATAACAGTGTTGGATTATCCAAAGTACTTTACACCAAATGGAGATGGATATCATGATACATGGAACATTATAGGATTTGCAGGTAGAGCTGACGTAAAAATTTATATCTTTGACAGGTTTGGAAAACTGTTGAAGCAGATATCTCCTTCGGGACAAGGATGGGATGGAACCTACAATGGAAACCCAATGCCATCAAGTGATTACTGGTTTGTAGTAGAGTACGACGAACCAATTGGTGGGCAGAGAAAAGAGTTTAAAGCTCACTTTACTTTGAAACGATAATTTATTGATATGAACTTAAAAAAGTATTGTTTAATAGCAATTTTAGCATTAGTTACAAAATTTGGAGTAGCCCAAGAAGGGCTTCCAGTTTACTCAGATTATTTAACGGATAATTATTATCTTATTCATCCTTCAATGGCTGGTGTTGCTAATTGTGCTAAAGTAAGATTAACAGCACGACAACAATGGTTTGGTCAAGATGATGCCCCAAGTTTACAAACATTAAGTATTAATAGCAGAATTGGAGACTCTCCATCTGCAATTGGAGGTATTGTTTATAATGATAAGAATGGTTATCATTCTCAAACTGGAGCCTATTTTACGTATGCTCATCACATTATGTTCTCTCGTAATGAGATAGACTTAAACATGCTGTCATTTGGTTTAAGTGCCGGATTAATTCAGTATAAATTAGACGAAACTGCTTTTTTAGATGAAGGTTTTGACCCAATTATAGCAGGTATCGAGCAAAGTGCTACGAACTTTAATGTTGATTTTGGGTTCTCATATCATTTATATGATTTTTATGCGCATGCAACTATAAAGAATTTACTTAAAAATGAGGGAATAAACTTTAATGAGCAAGGATTAAGTTATGATAACTTAAGAACGTACTTGTTTTCAGCTGGACATGTTTTTGGAAAATATGGTAGTGAATGGAGTTATGAACCTTCTATAATGTTTATGTATCGTGATGCAACTGAAGAGTCATCTATCGATATAAACGCTAAGGTTTATAAAGAAATGGACTTTGGTAAAGTTTGGGGTGGTTTATCTTACAGAAGAAGTTTAGATGGAGCTGAATTTTTAGATGGTTCTGGAGTGAGCAGTCAAAAATTACAATACATTACACCATTTATAGGTGTTGATTATAACAACTTTGTATTTGCTTACACGTATTCTTACCAAGCAAACTCTGTAGTGTTTAACAATGGAGGTTTTCACCAAATTACTTTAGGGTATAACTTTGGTTGTAAACGAGAAAGATATGAGTGTAATTGTCCTGCAATTAACTAAACATAAAAAAATAAAAGTCTCGATTTTGTCGAGACTTTTTTATTTGTGTTAGTGATTGAGGTAGTTGTTGGAGCTCATCTTTGATAGCGACTACCGAAAGCACGTTGCATTGTAACCCTATAAGTTGCAATGCAAACACCATAATTACCATTTATACTTTTTGGCTTTGGCTTGTGTTTTAATGGCTTTAATCATTGCGCTTTCCAATCCGTTGTCATTTTCTTTTTGTTGTGATTGAATATACACTCTTCTTTTTTCGTTTAGGTCTTGTATGTTTTTTTGAATGTCTTCTCGCACTTGTTTTTTCTTAGTAACATAAGCCTTAATTTCAGATTTGGTTTTGCCTTTTAACTCAGCAGGTAAATCTGATTCTTTTAAATCGTCGAAACTAAAGTTTTTGTCGCTTAGAGCATCAACTAAATCCCAAGTTGAATTTAGATACAGATGAGAGCTTTTACTTACAGTTCTGCTTACAGCATTAGCACTACTGTAGCTTTCGGCATTAGTATCTTGTTCTCTTTGAAGTGCCATTTTTTCTTTACCGTAATTGCCATAAGCTACATAGGTGTTGTTAAGTTTTTGATTGAGTTTTAAAATATCGTCATCAAAAGGTGTGGCAACGTAGGTGGTTTTTATGTTGTGGTTTATTGCCATATAATCACCATGGGCTAATTCTGCACCATCTTTCCAATATCCTGAAATACCTTGGTTATAATCTCCACAAAAAATAGTGTTTATAGTTACGTCTTTATCATGAGCTAATTTTGCTGCAGTTTTATAGTTAACTCTACCTTGTGTAAAAGGTTCGTTTCCTGCAATAAAAATGAGCTTTAGGTCATCTGCATTTGAGCCCCATTTTAACTGATTTAATGAAGTTTGAATAACGTGTCCGCAGTATTCATTTCCACCATTGGTTGTTAGTGAGAATAGTTGTTTTGAGATTTCGTCTAAGTCGTTACTAAATGCTAAAACTTGTCTTATATAACCTTCATCTCCATTAAGGTTGTCGTTTCCATACTCGTAAAGTGCAATTTGTAAGTTTGGTTTGTTGTCATCACATTTTGCATAGGAAAGCTCATTAACAATTTCCCAAAGTTGTGCTTTAGCCTGATCAATCAACCCATCCATACTATTACTGGTGTCTAGTAGAAGTGCTACTTTTATAAATTGCTTACTTGGTTGATCGGTTACTTTATGTTCTGCAATTGCAAGATTGCTTTCTTTTTTAGTGTTGGCATTGCAGGAGGTAAATGCTACAATGCACAAGACTAATGCTACTGATTTTAAAATGGTTTTCATTTTTTATTCGTTTTATGATTAATGCTGTAAAGCTAGAATCAACTTTTTTACAGAAAAAACAACAATGAGTAAACACGTATTATAAATGAGTAAAGAGCTTTTAAAATTGAGTGAAACTGTCATTTAAGAAGCGGATTTATGAACAAGTGAACAGTTTTGATTTTAAATACTCAATTAAAGTATGTATGTTTATTCAATTGAATTTTTTGAATGAAAAAAATAGTAACATATTTAGTCATAATTCTATCTACTAGTTTTACCAGTTTTACGATAGCTCAGGTTAGTAAAAATAAGGTTGATGAACCAACTTTTTTAATAAGAGGCGAGGTACGAGAAAAGGCTTCGTTTGAGCCTATTGCACGAGTTAATATTGAAGTTAATGGAGGCGCATATACCATGACTGATGTTGATGGTAAATTTAGAATATATGTTAAAAAAGGTGACGAACTTGTTGTAAGGCATAAAGATTTTGAAACAGTTTACCACACTATTACTTCTGATGATAGGATTATTATTGAAGTTGAGCAAGCAGTTTCTCCTTACCAAAAGAATTTAAATAAGCGAAAAAACAATTTAGTTACTTATAACGCAATGATTGATTCGGCTTCATATTATTTAAAGAAAGATGCCGAAAAGGGGATTCAATTTGTTACTGAAGCATTAGAAAATAGTAATTCAGTAAAACAAAATGCTGAGGCTTATGAACTTCTTGCTGATATTTATAAAGAATGGAAACAGTACGATCTTGCAACTACCAATTACCGAATAAGCCTTCAAAATTTTGAAACCAATGAGGCCAAATTAAAACTAGGTTTAGCCTATAGACTAAACAAGAACTATCAAGAAAGTTTAGAAACTTTTAATGCTATTAATAAAGCAGAGTTATCAAATTATCAGTTGGTAACATTGTATGAAGGGTTTGGAGATACTTATCTAAACATCAAAAATTACAATGCTGCTATTGACAACTATAAAAACGGATTAAACGTCGCTCAAAAGCACTTAATCACTCCAAAGGTTACAGATTTAAACTCTAAAATTGCACAAGCCTATAACGCAAGTGGGCAAGTTGATAAAGCACAAGGGTTTTTCTCTAATTCACTTAATCTTGCTTCACAGGAGAATATAAAACGATCGGTTGAAGAAAAAGTGGTAGTGGCAGAGTTCAATAATCTTAATCAAAATTATACTGATGAAATTGAGCTTAGAAAACAAGCTTTAGAAGATATTGAAGACATTGCAAAAGATTCAATAATTGAAAATGAAAGTGCGATTACACCCCAAAAGCAAAACTATAAAATAGGAAACGCTTACTTTTTGAAAAAAGACTACGACAGTGCTATTACCTATTTTGAAAAGAGTATAAAAGAAGCCGATTCAAAAGAAGATTTAATTGTAAAAAAAGACGGATTAAGACGATTGTCTGATGTGTACGAAGACGCAGGCGATTATGACAAGGCAAAAGCTGCTTTTGAAGAATACACGCAAGCTGTAGACGAACTTTATATAAAAAAGGAACAGGAAATTTCCCAAATAGCACGTTTTAATAGAAACATTGCCGAAAAGCAAAACCGTATTAGTAGCTTGGAGAGTGACAGAGAACTTTCTGAAAGTAAATATCAGCTTACTATTGAGCGTAACAAGCGTCAACAACTTATAATTTACTCATTAATTGGTGGTTTGGTATTGCTGTTGGTAACGGCTTATTTTATGTTTAAGTACATCAAGCAACAACGATTAGCAAACAACTTACTCGCTTTAAAATCGTTGCGAAGTCAAATGAATCCGCATTTTATTTTTAATGCACTAAACTCGGTAAATAGCTTTATTGCTTCAAATGATGAACGTACAGCCAACAAGTATTTATCAGATTTTTCACATCTTATGAGAGCTGTTTTGGAGAATAGTGAAGAAGACTTTATTCCGTTAGAAAAAGAAATAGAATTGTTACAGCTATACACAAAGCTAGAGCATTTTAGATTTAAAGATAAGTTCGATTATAGTATCAATGTAGATGAAGCCATTAATGTTCACGATTATCAAATCCCTCCAATGTTATTGCAACCTTATATTGAAAATGCAGTATGGCATGGACTAAGGTATAAAACCGAAAAAGGACATTTAAGTATTACAATTTCACCTAAAAGCAATGACGAAATCATTATTACAATTGCTGATGATGGTATAGGACGTGAGCGTTCAAAAGCTTTAAAGACAGAGCATCAACAAAAACAAAACTCAAAAGGCATGGGTAATATTAAAAAACGAGTTGCTATTTTAAATGCTATGTATAAAGATAAAGTTGATGTTTTTATTGACGATTTTCAAGATGCTGAAGATGCAGGAACAAAAGTAGTTGTAACTTTAAAAAAGGATTGAAACTAGAAGATTTACTTCTAATTTTAAACTTCCAACATATACAATATGAAACTAAAATCAATTATAGTAGAAGACGAAGAAACCAGTAGAGACATTTTAAAAAACTACTTAAAAAAGTATTGCCCAAATGTAGACGTATTGGGTGAGGCAGCAAATGTTGATGAAGCTCTGGTACTCATTAGAAATAATGATTTGGATTTAGTGTTTCTTGATGTTGAAATGCCTTATGGTAATGCTTTTGACTTATTAGATAAAGTTGGTGATATAGATTTTGAAACCGTTTTTGTAACAGCATACAATCATTATGCTATTGAAGCTTTAAATGCTCATGCTTCGTATTATTTAATGAAGCCTATTTCAATAGATGAACTTATAAAAGCGGTAGATTATGTTACCGAAATTAAAACCAAGGAAGAAGCACTCCAAGACCAAGTTTTAGTTCCTAAAACAAATAGCGTCAATGGAAAAATAACCATTCCACAACAAGATGGATTTGAAGTTTTGAATACAGCAGATATTTTATACTGTAAAGCTGATGATAACTATACCGAAATCTATTTGAATACCGATAAAAAGAAATTGGTAAGTAAAACTTTAAAGTATTTTGAAGATGCATTAAGTGATAGTAGTTTTGCTAGAGTACATAAAAGCTATTTGGTAAACGTCAACGAGGTTACCAAATATGTAAAAGGAAAAGGAGGTAGCGTTATACTTAGTAACGGAAAGCAAATAATGGTTTCAGCATCTAAAAAGTCTGAATTGTTATCATATTTTAAATAAGAAGTTATGCCAATCATAAAACCTGTAAAAGGAAAACAACCTCAAATACCAAGCGATTGCTACATCGCAGAAAACGCGACTATTGTTGGAGAAGTTACTATGGGTAATCAATGTAGTGTGTGGTTTAATGCTGTTATACGTGGCGATGTTCATTTTATAAAAATGGGTAATAAAGTAAATGTGCAAGATGGAGCTGTAATACATGCAACCTACCAAAAGTCACCAACCACTATAGGAAATAATGTATCAATTGGTCATAATGCTATTGTTCATGGATGTACCATTCATGATAACGTACTTATTGGTATGGGAAGTATTGTTATGGACGACTGTGTTGTGGAAAGCAATAGTATTATTGCAGCAGGAGCAGTAGTAACTCAAAACACAAGAGTAGAAGCAGGAAGCATTTATGCAGGCGTACCAGCTAAAAAAGTTAAAGACATTAGTAAAGAATTAATTTCAGGAGAAATTGATAGAATAGCCAATAATTATGTAAAGTATTCTAGTTGGTTTAAAGAAGATTAAAAGTCTAATTGCTCAGCAGTATAATCACCATTTAAAAGTGTTTTCATAACACTTGTATCTGCATTACTATAAAACTCATAGTTAGTCGAAATAGGGATTTTATTGAGTAACTGTTTGGTCTCTAAAATAAATTTTGTTTGTCGTGCAACAGCCTCACCAGAGTCTATAATTTTTACATGCTTAGGAAGTATCTCAAGCAGTAAAGGCATAAGATAAGGATAATGTGTACAACCTAAAACCAAGTAATCTATATTAGCTTCAATCATTGGCTGTAGGTAAGTTTTTAAAAGCGATTTCATAGCCTCTGATTGTATTTCACCTCGTTCAATAAGCTCTACAAGACCATTTCCTACTTGTTCAATAATGGTTATGCCACTACTGTATAAGTTTGTGGTTTTATGAAATAACTCGCTTGAAAGTGTTCCTTTTGTAGCTAAAATACCTATAGCTTTTGTTTGTGTATTTAAAGATGCAGGTTTTATTGCAGGTTCAATACCAATAAAAGGTATTTGGTAGTTTTCTCTTAAAACTTTAATAGCATTTGTAGTAGCTGTATTGCAAGCTACTACAATTATTTTGCAGTTTTTTTTAAGTAAGTACTCAGTGTTTTTTATACTTAAATCTATAATTTCAGACTTGGTTTTTAAGCCATAAGGAGCGTTTTTACTATCAGCTAGATATATAGTGTTTTCATTAGGCAAGAGCAAATTTATCTCTTTCCATATAGAGGTGCCACCAACACCAGAATCAAATATACCTATAGGCTGTGTACTCATTATTACAAAAATAAAAAAGCCGCTTTTATAAAAGCGGCTTTCTTTGTGTTTTTATTAGTGATTATTAAAATCCTAACTCTTTCTTTACGTCAGGTAAAAGATTTTTTCCTTTAGATACTAATACGCCACCACCTTCACTAGCGTCTAGTACATAATCAAAACCTTGAGCAGCAGCAACTTTTTCAATAGCTTCTTTAGCTTTAGTGAAAATTGGCTTTAACAATGCAGCCTCTTTTTCAGCAAGATCTTTTTGAGCTTGCCCTTGGTACTGACGAATACCTTGCTCCATAGTTTGAACTTCTTCAGCTCTTTTCATGTTCTCTTCTTCAGTTTTAGTTTCAGCTTCAGCATTGTATTGCTTCATTTTGTTTTGAAGTTCTGTTGCCATTGTTTTTATCTCAGCCTCATAAGTTTTAGTAAGCTTTTCAATTTCAGCTTTAGCAGCTTTCATTTCTGGCATATCTTTAATTAACTCATTTGTGTTAATATGAGCAACTTTACTTTGCGCTACTGAAAAAGATGTAGCTCCTAAAAAAAGTATAGCTGCAAATAAAAGGGTCTTAAATTGTTTCATTTTTAAAGTATTACGTGTTATAATTATTGTTTGCTTTTAGTTATTATCATTGTCACTAGGTACAGAGTCTTTTTCTTTTTTCTGTTCCTCTCGTTCTTTTTTAGCTTTTTCTCTATCGGCTATTATTTTTTTTCTTCTTTCTTCTAATGCCTTTTTTCTAGCTTCTCTATCTGCTATTTTTTGTTGTCTTTTCTCTTCGGCAATTTCAGCAGCTGTTTTACCAGTTGTATCTCCATCAGTCTTTACACCTTCTTTTTTACTGTTTTTGATACTATCGTTTTTAGCTTTTGCTTTAGCGCGTTCTTCTAGCATTTTTTCTCTTTTAGCTTGTGCTGCAGCTTTTATTGAATCTCTTCTAGCCATTTGCTCTGCTCTTCGATCTTCAATTGCTTTTTCACGAGCAGCTTTTTTCTCTTCTAGTGCTTTTTCTCTTGCTTCTAGCTCTTCATTTATTTCAGGAACTACATCTTCATCTTCAGCAGCTCTTCGTTCAGCTTTGTTTTGAGCTTGAGTTCTTTTTGCAGAACGTGTAATACTTCTTATTACAAGTTCACTAATATCAAAACGTTCAGCAGAATAAAGCATAACTACATCAGCTGATTTGTCAAATACAAAATCATACTTTCTATTAGCAGCTATTTCTTGTACAGCTGCAAAAATTTGATCTTGAATAGGCTGAATTAACTGTCGCTTTTGAATCATTAAATCACCATTTGGACCAAAACGTTTTTGTTGGTAATCTAATATTTCATTTTCTTCAAAAGTAATATCTTCCAAACGTTCTTCATACAGTTCTTTTGTTAAAAGCACACGCTCATTATTAAGCTGAGTCTTTTTTTGCTCAATCACATTAAGACGTTGGTCAATTTCGGTTTTCCATTGTTGTACCTTTTTGTCTAACTGTAATGTTGCATCTTGATATTCTGGAACGTTTTGTAAAATATATTCGGTGTCTATATAGCCAATTCTAACACCACGTTGCGCATTAGAATTAAGGCTTATAAGACCTATAATTGCCAGTAAAAAAAGAACTTTATTTTTCATCTGTTATATTTTTGATTTATTGAAAACATCTATAAATTTAAAATGACAGATTTTATTTGTTATTCCGTCATTTAAACTAATATTATTCAAATTAACGAAATATATTCTTAAAAATTTTAACACTCTAGTTAAAACCTTCAAAAGGATATTAGAAAATATCGTGCCAAAGTTAAAATTGCTGTCCAATAATAAAGTGGGTTTCCCATCCATTTTTAGTAGTTTCTCCTGGAAGAGCATCAAACCCGTGTCCGAAATCAATACCTAATAATCCAAATGCTGGCATAAATATTCTTAGACCAAAACCTGCAGATCTGTTAATGTTAAAAGGGTTATAATCTCTAAAGTTATCAAAAGAAGCACCACCTTCAATAAATCCTAATCCATAAATTTTAGCCTGTGCACCCAATGTGATTGGATAACGTATTTCCATAGAAAACTTATTGTAGATAGTTCCTCCATCAGTAGATGATAATGATTGGTTAGGGTAACCTCTAAGCTGAACAACTTCTCTTCCGTCTAAAGAGTAGTTACCTAAACCGTCTCCTCCTAAGAAGAAGCGTTCAAATGGAATAACACCTCTATCATTATTATATGCTCCTAAGAAACCAAATTCTAAACCAGACTTTATTACTAGTTTATCAACGATTCTTGTATACCAATCTCCTTTAAACTTTACTTTGTAAAACTCTAACCAATTATAACGCTGTTGGTCAATTTCGCTAATTCTAACTGAATCATCTTCATCAGTTGGATCTAAGCCATCTCTTTCTTCTTTTAAGGCTTTATAATCTACATTGTTAAACAAAGAATATGGTAAAGATAGTTTAGCAGAAACTGCAAAATTTGAACCTCCCATTGGATATATTGGGTCAGCAGTTGTGTTATTTCTACTTAAACCAACAGTATAGGCTAAGTTGTTTGAATAACCGTCACCAAATGTAAATAATCCTGTGTTGTAATTTTTTAGGTTATAATGCTGAAAGCTGATTGCTTGAGATAAATGGAAATAATCATCAGGGAATGTTAAACGTTTTGACAGACCCACTGAAACTCCTGTTATGTTAAAACGTCTGTCTTTATCAGCATCTCTTGTCACTGCATTATATAAAAACTGTTTAGTATGAGATATAGATGTTGATAATTGTAAAGGACGTTTACCACCTAACCAAGGCTCAGAAAATGAAAAACTATAGGTTTGGAAAAATCTACTTGCTTGTAGTCTTAAAGCTAAACTTTGACCATCTCCCATTGGTACAGGTTTGTAGGCATCTTTTTTAAAGATATCTTTCATTGAGAAATTATTGAAAGACAATCCTAAAGTACCAATGAAGCCTCCACCACCATAACCACCTTGTAGTTCTATTTGGCTTGATCCTCTCTCTACAACTTCATATTCAATATCAACAGTACCATCTACAGTATTAAAATTTTTCATGTTAGGAACTAGTTGTTGAGCATCAAAAAATCCTAATTGACCAAGCTCTCTAATAGTTCTAATTACATTTTGCTTGCTGTAAAGTTGACCTGGCTTAGTTCTAAGTTCACGATAAACTACATGGTCGTTTGTTTTGTCGTTTCCAGATACTGAAACGTTATTAAAATATGCTGGTTTACCTTCAGAGATTCTAATTTCCATATCAATAACGTTACCGTCAGCACTTACTTCAACAGGATTTATTGTTGAGAATAGGTAACCATTATTTTGATATAGGTTTGTTAAATCAATAGCATCAGGTTTAGTATCGTCAGCAATACGTTTTCTTAATTCAACACCATTGTATGTAGAACCTTCTTTTATCTTAAGCACACTTGCTAATTGCTGGTCAGTATATACACTGTTACCAACAAAGGTTATTTTACCAAATTTGTACTGTTCTCCTTCTTCTACATTTATATTTAGAGAGATGGTTTTGTCATCATTAATAATTATAGAGTCAGATAGTATACGAGCATCTCTATAACCGTTTTCTTTATACTTATCTATAATACTCACAAGGTCTTCTTTGTAATCTTCTTGAATGTATTTAGAACGTTTTAATATACGTATTGGGTTTTTTTGCTTAGTATTCTTCATGGCTTTTCTTAGCTTTTTATCAGCTATTTTTTCATTGCCTATGAAGTTGATTTTTTTGATTTTTACCTTTTCACCTTTATCAATTTTTATTGACATGTCAACTCTACTTTTTTGAATAGAGTCAATTACTTCTTTAGTGTTTACAGTAACTTTTGTGTTTAAGAAACCGTTTTTCTTGTATTTATTGGTAAGGTAATTTCTTGTTGTAGTAATTAAGTTTTCAGTAACCTTAGCACCTTTGGTAAGCTTGTTTTCAGTAATAACAGCTTCTTTTTTAGATTTTTTAATACCATCAATAGTTACTTCGTTAAGTTCTGGTAAGTCTTCTAAGTTTATTTCTAGATAAGCAGTGTTTCCTTCTAGTCTTACAAGATAAATATCAATACTGCTAAACAAATTAGAACCCCATAACCTTTTAATAGCGTTGCTTATTTTTTCACCAGGAATTACAATTTCATCACCTTTATTTAATCTTGAAAATGAAATAATGGTTTGAGAACCAAAACTAGTATTACCAGTTACGGTAATATCTCCAATTATGTACTTTTGACCTGTGTTGTAAGTTGGCTCTTGCGCTATTGCTACACTTGAAAAAAGAAAGAAAAGTGCAATAAAAAATATATTAGTAAAGGTTTTCAAGGGTAGTTTTTTAGCTAATTTGTTCACTTGTTTTTCCAAATCGTCGTTCTCTATTTTGATAATTAATCAAAGCTTCGTAAAAATTTTGTTTTTTAAAATCAGGCCAAAGTATATCGGTAAAATACAATTCGGCATAAGCAATTTGCCAAAGAAGAAAATTACTGATTCTTTGCTCACCGCTGGTTCGAATCAATAAATCTACGTCAGGTAAATTTTGCGTGTAAAGATGCTTATTTATAATTGATTCGTCAATATTTTCAGAAGAAATTATATTATTTTTAACTTTATTTGCTAAATCTTTAATAACACTCGTTATTTCTTCTCTAGCGCCATAGCTAAGGGCTAGAGTTAATGTCATTCTAGAATTATTTTTGGTTTTTTCTATAACATCTAACAGTTCGTTATGTGCTTTTTTTGGCAAATCATTAAGATTTCCGATAGCATTTAGCTTTATGTTGTTGTCTTGAAGTGTTTTGATTTCCTTTTTTAAGGATTTCACTAATAACTTCATTAAGGTTTGAACCTCAACTTTTGGTCTGTTCCAGTTTTCAGTAGAAAAAGCATATAGGGTTAAGCAGTTTATGCCTAACTCAGCACTGGCTTCAACAACTTCTCTTACAGATTTAGTACCGTTTTCATGACCAATTACTCTAAGCATTCCTTTTTGTTTTGCCCAACGACCATTACCGTCCATAATTATGGCAACGTGCTTAGGAAGCTTATCTGTAAGTATTTTTTCTTTTAAACTCATACTAAAAATCGCAGTAACAAGGTCTTCTACCAAAAGTATATGTTAACGTAAAACCAGTAAAAACATACCAATCGTTACTATTGGTGTTTCCAAAAGATAGTGGGTGTTCGTTGTCAAAATCAGGAACACTTCCATCTAACTCATCAGAAAACGTATAGCGTGCGCCAATTTCTGCACCTAAAATAAGGTGATCTGTTAAGGTTGTTTTTACGCCCAAAACCATAGGTATACCAAAAGCCCAACTGTAAGTGCCTTCTCCAACTATTTCTCCATTATTGTCAAAATAAAAGTTGCTATGTCTTCCAGATGTAATTCCTGTATATAAATATGGTGTGGTTTTATTATCGTATTCATGCAAATTAAAATCAAAAAACGTAAACTCCATTCCTGCTGAAATTTCAAATATATTATTATCAAAGGAATAATCACGCTCTTGTCGTCTTGGATCGTCAGATTTAGCATCGATACCTTCCAAACCAGCATAAATTACTGATACTCTCCATGAGTGCCTTGGGCTTCGGTTCCATTTTAAAATAGCTCCAAAAGCACTTTGGTTTGGTGAGATATAATTAGTTTTACCAACGTCTCCAATAAAATTACTTCCTCCTCCAAACACGCCAATTTCATAGATTTGAGATTGAGCCGTTTGCGAGAAAATAATACTAAATAAAATTATGGTTAAATACCTCATAAATTTTTAAAAGTTTGCAAATATAGTAAATTGATTAGCCTATAACAATTTGTATTACAGATAAACAGTAATTATGAGGTTTTATTGTTTAATTACGCTTGTCTTCTCCCCAAAGCATCTTTTTTCTGAGTGTATCAATAAAGCTTTCATCAAGCAGTTCAACCATTTTTATTTTAAAGTCGGCTTTTTTTATGGTAACAATTGTTGAATTGTGAAGTGTTGCAATTCTTGAATCTAACGAAATTAAATAGTGGTCTTCTCTTCCGTCAATTTTTAATTGTATGTCAGTGGTGTCAGGTATAACAAAAGGTCTTGCGTTTAAATTATGAGGCGCAATAGGTGTTATTACCAAATTGTTTGCTCCAGGCGTTATTACTGGTCCTCCACAACTTAGTGAATATCCAGTAGAGCCTGTAGGTGTTGAAATTATTAAACCATCAGCCCAATAAGATGTTAAGTACTCATCGTCTAAATGTGTTTCAACAGTAATCATAGAAGTTGTGTTTTTTCTACTTACTGCTATTTCATTTAATGCAAAATTAGTTTCCACTAAATCTTTGTTTTCTGGTAAAGTGGTAACGCTTAATAATGTTCTTTCAGAAATTTTATAGTTGCCATTTAATATTTCGTCAATGGCATGTTCAATTTCATTTGTTTGAATAGTAGCCAAAAAACCTAAGCGACCTGTATTAATGCCTACTATTGGGATTGAAAGATCTCTTACATGGGTTATAGCACGTAAAATGGTTCCGTCACCACCAATACTTATTAAAAGATCGTAACTGTTATCTAAGGTTTTAAAAATCTTAAACGCTTTTATGTCTTTTTCGTTTTCTTCTTTTAGAATGTTGAAGAAATCCTTTTCAATGTATACCTCAACTTCTTTTTTAGACAGAAAGCCAAACAAGGTTTCAATACTCGATTGCGTATTGTTATGATAATATTGACCGTAAACAGCTATTTTCATTGACTATATATTGAGGTATTTTTTTAAATATTCTGAACGCTCTTTAAGGTTTTCAATATAAGTGTCTTCTTCATGTCCAGAAACTATATTGTAGCTGTACCTTCTAAAGGTTTGCATCACATCATTTAAGCCAGCGTTTCCAATTTTTAAAGTGATTTGAGCAACATCACTTTCAATTTTAGAAATAAAAGCACCTAAAAGTTTAGCATCATTAGATTCAATAATTTGGCTTATTTCACTAAAAGAATAATCGTTTATGCCTTTTTCAATAATTAAAATTCCACCTGGTTCAGCAAAAAAAGGAGTTTCGTTAAACAAGCCAATAATGTCATTTAGTTCGTAATATCCTAAATAGGTGTTCTGCTCATTAAGTACTGGCATAATATTGCACGAATTTTGAGCAAAAGCCTCTAAAACATCTAACCAAGTAGTAAAAGACCTAACAAAAAAACCTTCAATAGCATAGTTGAATTCTGATATTTCTTTACTATTATCAAAACAATGTACGTCAGTTTCAGAAACACAACCCAAATAAACACCATCATTTTCTACAGGAATATGAGAGTAGGTTAGTTCATTAAACAATAACTTAAAATCACTCACTTTGTCATGAATGTTTAAAGGTTTAATATCGTTTATGATGTATTGTTGTAATGGCATTTTTGCAAATTTTCTTATTGCAAATTAATTAAAAATAACTACAAAAAGCACTAAGTAGTTTGTATTTTTGCTAGTCCAAAAAATAAAGTCAATGACAAAGTTAAGTGTAAATATTAATAAGATTGCTACGTTACGAAATTCTAGAGGAGGCGATGTTCCTAATGTGGTTCAGTTTGCTAAAGACGTACAGCGTTTTGGCTCTCAAGGAGTAACAATTCACCCAAGGCCAGATGAAAGACACATTCGTTATCAAGATGTTTATGATTTAAAACCAGTGGTGCATACTGAGTATAATATTGAAGGAAACCCAATCCAAAAATTTATTGATATCGTTTTAGAAGTAAAGCCTACACAAGTTACTTTGGTTCCTGATGCTGATGATGCAATAACTTCAAATGCAGGTTGGGACACTATTAAGCACAAGGAGTTTTTAGTAGATGTTATCAAAGAATTTAAAAACAACGGAATACGAACATCAATTTTTGTAGATCCTGAGCTAAAGCAAATTGAAGGTGCTAAAGCTACTGGTACTGATAGGATTGAGTTATATACCGAAGCTTTTGCGCATCAATATAGTTTAGGTAACGAACAAGCAATACAACCTTATACTGAATGTGCAGTTTTAGCAAATGAATTAAATTTAGGTGTTAATGCAGGACACGATTTGTCATTAGAAAACATTAAGTTTTTTAAAGATAACATACCAAACCTTTTAGAGGTGTCTATTGGACATGCATTAATTGCTGAAAGTCTTTACTTAGGAATAGAAAACGTGGTGCAAATGTATTTGCAAAGACTTAAGTAATTATAACTTTTTTGTCGGTTTTAGCGTAGGCGAGACCTCTCATTATAAAAACGAAAATATGAAATTACACTCCAATATATTAGGTCAAGGAAAGCCCTTTGTTATTCTTCATGGATTTTTAGGAATGAGTGACAACTGGAAAACACTTGGTAAAAAATTTAGCGAAGAAGGATTTGAAGTTCATCTTGTAGACCAACGAAATCATGGTCATAGTTTTCATGATGACAATTTCGATTATGAAACCCTGTCAGAAGATTTGCGTAATTATTTTGAAGCGCATAATCTTTCAGAAGCAATTGTGTTAGGGCATTCAATGGGAGGAAAAACAGCAATGCTATTTGCAACACAAAACCCAAATTTGGTTTCAAAATTAATAGTTGCAGACATTTCTCCTAGATTTTACCCAATACATCACGATGCTATTTTAGAAGGATTAAGCAGTTTAGATTTTTCTGAAATTAAAAGTAGAGGAGCAGCCGATGAACAACTAGCAAACTATGTGTCTGATTTTGGAACACGTCAGTTTTTGCTTAAAAACTTATATTGGAAAGAAAAAGGTCAGTTAGCATTACGCATGAATCTTCAAGTGTTAAAAGAGAATGTTTCAGAGGTTGGCGAAGCATTACCGCTTCATGCAAAGTTTGAAAAAGAGACGCTTTTTTTAAGAGGAGACAAATCTGAATACATCGCTTTACAAGACGAAACTATCATAAAACAGCATTTTTCTAATGTAAACATTGTAACAATTGCCAATGCTGGACATTGGTTGCATGCCGAAAACCCAGATGATTTTTTTAATGAAGTTATGCAATTCATCATTTAATATTTGTAACTTTAGTAAAAACATATAATTATGAATCTCTTATTTAGATTATTATTAACTGCTGTGGCAGTTTTTGTCTTGGCGTACTTTTTACCAGGAGTAGATTTAACAGGAAACCAATTTGTAACAGCACTTATTGTGGCTGTTGTTTTGGCGGTTTTAAACCTTTTGGTAAAGCCAATTTTAGTTATTCTAACTTTACCAATAACAGTGGTAACCTTAGGCTTGTTTTTACTCATTATTAACGCGTTAATAGTACTTTTAGCAGATAAACTCATTGATGGTTTCGCGGTAAATAGTATCTGGACAGCCATTCTATTTAGTATACTTTTGTCGATACTTCAATCTATACTACATTCTATTTTAAAAGAAGATAAAAAATAGTCTGAATTTCAACATCTTAAAAACTTTGTTGGGTTGTAAAAAATATGTACTTTTGCAACCCAATTTTTATTTGATTCTATAATGAATATTACAAGAGAAAACATTGATGCATTAAATGCTGTTGTGAAAGTAGATATCGCTAAAGAAGATTACAGCGATAAGGTAGAAAAAATCCTTTCAGATTACCGTAAGTCGGCTAACATTCCTGGATTTAGAAAAGGACATGTGCCAATGACAATGGTGAAGAAGCAATACGGAAAAGCAGTTTTAGTAGATGAAGTTAACAAGCTTTTACAAGATGCTTTAAACAAGTATTTAACTGAAGAAAAACTAGACGTTTTAGGTAACCCATTACCAAAACCACAAGACGATTTGGATTGGGATGCTGATAATTTTTCTTTTGAGTTTGAATTAGGTTTAGCACCTGAGTTTGAAGTAAACTTAAAATCCAAAAAAGCAATTACACAATACAATATTGTTGCTAATGATAAAATGTTAGACGACCAAGTTGAGCATATCAGAAAGCAGTATGGTAAATTAGTATCTCAAGATACTGTTGCTAAAGATTCTGAAATTACAGGTGTATTTGTAAACGAAGATAAAGAAATCAACAATACAGCAACTATTACTTTAGATAAGTTTAAAGGTAAAGCAACCGAAAAGAAATTTGTAGGTTCTAAAGTTGGTGATGTTATTACTTTAAAAACAAAAGGATTGTTTAATGACGACCACGATTTAATGCACTTCTTAAAAGTATCTCATGATGATGCTCACGGATTGGACATTGAGGTAACATTTACAATCAACGAAATTAATACTCGTGAGTTGGCTGATTTAGACCAAGAGTTATTTGATAAATTATTTGGTAAAGATGTAGTAACATCAGTAACTGAATTAAAAGAGAAAATAAAAGTAGATTCTGAAAAGCAATTTGCACAACAAGGTGATCAAAAATTACTTAACGATGTTACTGAGTATTTAGTTGAAAATACTAAGTTCGATTTACCAGCGTCTTTCTTGCAAAAATGGATGCAAACTGCAGGTGAAGAGCAAATGGATGCAGACCAAGCTAAAGAAGAGTATGAAAAGTCTGAAAAAAGCATGCGTTACCAATTAATAGAAGGTAAACTTATTGAAAAGCACAACCTTCAAGTAACGTTTGATGATCTTAAAGCACATGCAAGAGAAATGATTAAAGTGCAAATGGCGCAATTTGGTCAAATGGATCCATCAGATAAAGAACTAGATGATATTGCTGCTCGTATTTTATCAAATCAAGATGAGGTTAAACGCTTGTCTGAGCAGTTAATGAGTCAAAAACTGTTAAACCTTTACAAAGAAGAAGCAAATCTTAAAGTAAAAGAGATAACTTACGATGATTTTGTAAAAGAATTTTACAGTTAAGCATTACAGAATAAATGATTATATTTATAGCGTAAAACTGTGAGGTTTTACGCTTTTTTTTTACTAAATAATTTATTGAAAAAATATATGGATTTCGGAAAAGAATTTGAAAAATTCGCAATAAAAGACCAAGGTATTAGCAGCACATATTACAATAAGATAATTAGTAGTATGTATCCTACAAACTTAACGCCTAATATTATTGAAGAGCGTCAAATGAATATCGCAATTTTTGATGTGTTTTCTCGTTTAATGATGGATCGTATCATCTTTATGGGTACAGCTATCAACGATCAAGTAGCAAATATTATTCAAGCGCAATTATTGTTCTTAGAAAGTACAGATGCTTCTAAAGACATTCAAATATATATCAATTCACCAGGAGGAAGCGTATATGCAGGTTTAGGTATTTATGATACTATGCAGCTTATTAAACCAGATGTAGCTACAATATGTACAGGTATGGCAGCATCAATGGGAGCAGTATTATTATGTGCTGGTGAAAAAGGTAAGCGTAGTGGATTAACACACTCAAGAGTGATGATTCACCAACCATTAGGAGGTGCGCAAGGTCAAGCAAGTGATATTGAAATTACAGCGCGTGAGATTTTAACCTTAAAAGAAGAACTTTATAAAATTATTAGTAAGCATTCAGGTCAAGATTACGACAAAATTTACGAAGATAGTGATCGTGATTACTGGATGAAAGCTGATAAGGCTAAAGAGTATGGAATGATTGACGAAGTATTAGGTTCAACCAAATGATCATTTTCATAATAGTTTAAGAAAATTAATAGCACATGGCAAAGGAAGAATTAGAATGTTCATTTTGTGGTAGGAAAAAGCCAGAAACCAATCTGTTAATAGCAGGATTGGATGCGCATATATGCGATAGGTGTATTGAGCAAGCTCATGGCATTGTACTAGAAGAATCTAAACAAAACAATAATGCTGAGTTATCATCTGAATTGATGTTGAAAAAACCTCAACAAATCAAGTCGTTTTTAGATGAATACATCATTGGACAAGAATATACCAAAAAGGTAATGTCTGTTGCAGTATACAACCATTATAAGCGTTTATTGCAACCACCAAGTGACGATGATATTGAAATTCAAAAGTCAAACATCGTTATGGTTGGTCAAACAGGAACAGGAAAAACCTTAATGGCTAAAACAGTTGCAAAAATGCTTAATGTACCATTAGCAATTGTTGATGCTACAGTGTTAACCGAAGCAGGTTATGTTGGAGAAGATGTTGAAAGTATTTTAACACGATTATTGCAAGCTGCTGATTACAATCTAGAGAAAGCTGAAAAAGGTATTGTGTTTATTGATGAAATAGATAAGATTGCTCGTAAAAGTGATAACCCATCAATAACTAGAGATGTCTCAGGAGAAGGTGTTCAGCAAGCTTTATTAAAACTCTTAGAAGGAACAGTTGTTAATGTGCCACCAAAAGGAGGTCGTAAGCATCCTGACCAAAAATTTATTGAAGTAAATACAGAACACATATTATTTATAGCAGGAGGAGCTTTTGATGGTATTGAAAAGAAGATTTCAAAGCGCCTCAACTTAGCTGCTATTGGTTATAAGGCAGTACAGGAAGGTGTAACTTTAGATTCTGATAATTTATTG
Source organism: Meridianimaribacter sp. CL38 (assembly GCF_004328055.1). Lineage (NCBI taxonomy): Bacteria > Pseudomonadati > Bacteroidota > Flavobacteriia > Flavobacteriales > Flavobacteriaceae > Meridianimaribacter > Meridianimaribacter sp. CL38. Next base: position 20,196 of record NZ_QKWS01000006.1, read on the forward strand.
CAATACATTATTCCAAAAGATTTAAAAGACTTTGGTTTAATCCCTGAAATTATAGGTCGTCTTCCAGTGCTTACGTATATGGATCCTTTAGATGCTAAAACATTAAGAGCTATTTTAACTGAGCCTAAAAATGCCATTATTAAACAGTATAAAAAATTGTTTGAAATGGATGAAATTGAATTTACAATTACTGATGGTGCTTTAGACTATATAGTTGAAAAAGCTATTGAGTATAAATTAGGAGCTCGTGGTTTAAGATCATTATGTGAAGAAATTTTAACCGATGCAATGTTTGAATTGCCAAGTGGCACAGAAAAGAAACTTAACGTTACAAAAAGTTACGCCGAAGATAAGCTCACCAAAACAACATTAAAGAAACTAAAAGCAGTTTCCTAAAAAATAAAAAGCCACTCGAAAGAGTGGTTTTTTTATTCGGATTATTTGGTAATTAATAATTGCAATACAATTTTTTTATCTATTTTGATATAATTGATCTTGCTTTGTGTGCTATTAGTTAATCAAAATTTTAAAAAGGGGTTTTTGATTATCGAGGTGTAAATATAACAGCATTAATGTAAGATAAAAACTACTTTTAGTAGGTTTTGGATAAAGGTCTCTAAAAATTCGTTATGATGTTTTTAACATTGTCGTTTATCGGATTTATTCGCATCGACTTACCGTTCGTCTAAGAAGTGCCATTCAAAGAAAGTAATTCATCAATGTATTCTCTAGTGTTTGAAAGTCTAGGAACTTTGTGTTGACCTCCTAACTTATTATGTTGTTTTAACCAATCGTAAAATAAACTTTGACGCGCTACATGTATTTGCGGTTTATTAAGCGTCATGTTGTTGTAACGTTTAGCTTCGTAGTCAGAGTTTAATGCTTTAAGTGCATTGTCAAAGAGTTCGTTAAAGTAATCGATGTCTTTTGGAGGCGTTTTAAATTCAATTAGCCACTCATGAGCTCCTTTTTCTTTGCCTTTCATAAAAATAGGAGCAGCTGTATAATCAACAATTTCAGCTTTGGTTTTTCTACATACTTTTTTAAGTGCATCTTCTGCATTTTCAATAATTAATTCTTCACCAAAGACATTAATATGATGTTTTGTTCTTCCGGAAACCTTAACTCTGTATGGATTTATAGAAGTAAATTTAACCGTATCACCAATTTTATAACGCCATAATCCTGCATTGGTAGTAATAATAACTGCGTAGTTTTTGTCTTTTTCAACTTCGCTTAGCGGAATTATTTTTTCTTTAGGAGTTCCGTAAGTATCCATTGGGATGAACTCATAAAAAATTCCGTAGTCTAGCATTAGTAGTAGCTCGCTTGAATTGTTTTGGTCCTGAATAGCAAAAAAGCCTTCAGAAGCATTATAGATTTCGTAGTATTTAAAATTCTTATTTGGAAGTATGCTTTTATATTGATCTCTATATGGTACAAAACTTACACCTCCATGAAAATAAACTTCTAGATTTGGCCAAATTTCAAAAATGTTCTTTTTCCCAGTGGTTTCTAAAATGTTGTTAAGCAGCACAAGCATCCACGAAGGTACACCAGCAAGACTTGTTACATTTTCATTTATGGTTTCGTCAACAATGGCTTGCATTTTTACTTCCCAATCACTCATTAAAGATACTTTGCTACTAGGTGTACTGCTAAATTCAGCCCAAAAAGGCATGTTGTCAATTAATATAGCAGAAAGGTCGCCAAAAACAGTTCCGTTTTCTTTATAAAGTTCTTTACTACCTCCAAGTCTTAGACTTTTCCCTGTAAAAAGTTGAGATTCTTCGTTATTGTTGAGGTACATGCAAAGTAAATCTTTACTCGCAGCATAGTGGCAATCTTCTAAAGATTCGTAACTAACAGGTATAAATTTACTTTTAGCATTGGTAGTTCCGCTAGATTTAGCAAACCACTTTATAGGACTAGGCCAAAAAATATTATGCTCACCATTTCTGGAACGTTCAATAACTTGATGATAATCCTCGTAGGTTGAAACCGGAATTCTTTCAGCAAAAGTGCTGTAATTTTTAATCGACTCAAAGTCGTATTTCTTCCCTATTTCGGTGTCTTTAGCCATAGTAACAAGCTCTAAAAGCAACTCGTTTTGGACTTCGTTAGGATATTTTAAAAACAGTTCAATTTGATGAAATCGCTTTTTTAAAAACCATGAAGCAATGGAATTTACTAAAGGAATTGGCATATTTGCATTATATTTATTGAACTAAAAATAATACTTTTTTTTATGACCTACCAAGGTGTGTTAACAAAAATGGAAAGCGAATATGCTAATCCTATTCAATATTATTTGGTATTTGAATCTGACTTTTTGAATATGAACCAGTTGTTGGATAAAACTATTACCATTCAATTTATAAAATACCAATGTTTAAATTGTGGTTTAGATAAACCTATTTATAGACAAGGGTTTTGTAAAAGCTGCTTTTTTGATATTCCACAGGCTGCGGATTGGATTATGCGACCAGAATTAAGCACTGCACATTTAGATAAAGAAGATAGAGACTTGGAGTATGAGAAAAAAGTGCAATTGCAACCACATATAGTGTATTTGGCAAACTCAAGTAATGTAAAGGTAGGAGTTACTAGAAAATCGCAAGTGCCAACACGATGGATTGATCAAGGCGCTCATGAAGCTATTGAAATCGTTGAAGTACCTAATCGTTATTTAGCAGGTATTACCGAAGTCGCTTTAAAGGACCATGTAAGTGATAAAACCAATTGGCGAACCATGTTAAAAAACGAAATAGTTGATGAAAACTTAGTAGAATGGCGTGAGCGATTAAAACAATACATTCCTGATGAAGCCAAAGATTATTTCATCGAAAGTAATACTGAAACCAATTTAGATTTTCCTGTAATTAAATACCCTGAAAAGCCAAAGAGCTTAAATCTTTTAAAAGCTAAAAGCTATACAGGAACTTTAAAGGGTATAAAAGGACAGTATCTTATTTTTGAAGACCAAACCGTTTTCAATATAAGAAGTAATGAAGGGTTATTTGTAGGTATTAGCGTTTAAGCTAGTATCTACTAATATTCTTCTTGATCTCTTAAATGCTGAATGTAAGAGGCTTTTTGAATTTCGCGTCTGCGTTTTACAGAAGGCTTTGTAAAGAATTGACCATCTCTTAGGTTTTGCATAATCTTTACATTTCTGTGTTTACGCTTGTAGCGTTTTAAAGCACGCTCTATACTTTCTCCTTCTTTTAGTACAATTTTTATCATTCTTTGTGTTTAAATGTGAACCTACAACTTAACTTTTTTATTGAGTTACGCAAGAAAATACTTGTTTCTTTCAATAAAAATTAAAAAACACCTTAAAAAACTACTGCTGTTTGGTGCTGTCGGTTTTCTTTCGGTTTTTTATTAGTCCATTTAAAAGACTCTTAACACCTTCTTTAACAGGGTCTTTTGTAGTGGTAGTGTCTGTTTTAGTAGCTGTTGAGTCTTTTGTTGTTTCGTTAGTGGTATTTTTATCACCACCTAAAAGATTTCCAAGTAAGTCATTCACTTTATCTTTTCCAGAATTAAGTAATTTTTGCTTTTCAATCTCAATAAGTTGTTTTGTAAGATTAGAAACGCCACTTGTTAAATCGGTAGAAACTTTTGGACTCGTATAAGAACCAGTAATATTTGCAGTAACAGGAATAGTGATTTTGTTAACGTCGTTGTCATTTATTTTTCCAATAAGTCTGTTTACATCACTTCCTAAATATTTTGCAGGTACATTAAATACTGCGTTATACGACATGGTTTTTTCAAAACTATGCGAACCAGAAACCTCAATACCTATATCCTGATAGGATAGTTTAAATGGTTTAACAGTGACATTACCATTTTCAAATTTTAACTGCGCTTTAATGTCATTAAGGTTAAGTTTACTGAAGTCTACAAAGTTTAGAGCGCCTTCTAGCTTACTTAACAATTCGCCTTCCTTTGGGTCTATTTTAGTGGTCAGCAATTCTGCAAAAGCATCACCTGAAATAGAACTTAATTTTGGCGAAAACTCCTTGTCAAGACTACCAGCTAAATTAATAGTAGTATTAAGTTTTCCTTGCAATGCTTTTGCAATTGGAGCTAAGCTTTGCAACAATTGTAAATCTTTAAATGATTTTGAAATGTCAAAGCTATCTGCACCTAAACTAAGATTAAAAGTTGGTATATCTGCTTTGGTAGAAACGTTTCCAGTTACTGCCAAAATACCATCAAAAATAGATGAGGTTAGGTTTTGTAGTTTTGCTTCTTGGTCTTTTATCACCAAAGCACCCTTTACATCTTTAAGGTTTAAATTATCATAAACTACAGTTTTAGCATTAGCGTTTATGGTGCAATCTAAAAAGTCAGGTATTTTTAATGATTCTGAGGCTGGAGTAGTTTTATTGGTGTCTTCTGTTTCAGAACTAGCAACCATAAAATCACTAACTGCAAAATAGTTAGAATTTACATTAAAGTTTCCTTGTAGTTTTTTGTCGCTTAGTAAAAATCCAATAAGGTTTTTAATAGTTCCTGTAGCATTTAGGTCGCTTTCTCCAGTTTTTGCATTAAAACTGTTAAGGCTTACAGTTCCTGGGTTAAAAGTAACATCGGCTTTTGAAATATGAATTGGGTTTACAATATCTTCTGAAGAAAATATAAAATCAGAAACCGTTACCGAACCGTTGTTTTTTATGCGTTCGTATTGGTTTTTTTCAATCGCTTCCATATCAAAAGCAGTATTTAATTGTCCTTTTAAAATACCACTTAACTCATTTTCTAACTCAATTGGATATGCTTTAGTAATGTTGCTCAGGTTTAATGTTCCGTCAAGATTAGCATTTACCATCATGTTTTTTGTAATGTTTTTTATAGTTGCCGAAGATTTAAACACGTCTTGGTCTATTTTAAAATTCAAGGTGTTTATAGCTACAAAAGTATCATCAACATTTCCTGTTGTGTTTTTTATAGCTGTGTCAATGGTAATGTTTTCAACACGTTTTGGCAAATCAGGATATTTAAACGATGCATTGTTAGATAAAATACTAATATCTAATGTTGGTATAGTGGTTTCTGAAACCAAACCTTTAATAACACCAGAAACTTTAAAATCTCCAGAGGTTTCTACATCATCAATGTTTTTGGAATAGGTTTCAGGTATTACTGCTAAGAAATCCTTGAATGACGATTGCGGATTTTCAAAAGTAATATCAATTTCTTGACCTTCGTCTACCATTTGAACATACCCTTTAAACTCAAGTGGTAACTGGTTAATGTAACCTTTGTTGTCCTTAAATGTGTACTTTTGGTTGTTGAGGTCTAAGCCAATTAAGGCATCTAACTTTATGTGGTTATTATTTAAGTATTTTGTGCTATCCATACTTAAACTCACATTGGCTTCGGTTTTAGTGTCTAATTCAGAAGCTTCAGCTGAAAATGTTCCTTTTCCGCTATGGTTAAGTTCAGTAACATAAATTTCGGTATTGGCACCTTCATCTAAATAAGTTAATGCACTACTGTTAATACTATAATCTTCAATGTCAAACGAAAAACTAGAGCTTTCAGTTGAAGAGTCAGTGTTATTTGTTGTGTCGTCTTTTTTGGCTAAATCGTAGTTTGTGTTTCCAAATTTATCGGTTTTTAATGTCAATAAAGCTTCATCGACAGTTATAGAATTAACCACAATTGGGTCTTCATCGGCTTTTTTGAAAAGTTCTTTTACTGACATGGTAAACGAAATATTCTTTGCAGTTGCAAAGGTTTCGTCTTTAAACGGTTCAAAATTGGTAATCACTAAATCATCAACATTTACATGAGCTTGCGGGAAACTCCTTATCAAGCTCAAGCTAACATCGCTAAACTCAACATGAGCATTTAAGTTTTGGTTGATAAAGTTTTTTACCATATCCTTTATTTGAGATTGAAACGCAAACGGAATGGCTAACAGGAGAAGAAATACTATAAGAATTACTATACCTAATATTTTTAATGCTTTTTTCATCAGATGATTTTTAGTGTTTGTTGTTGGTTATATGCAATGCCTCAATGTTATTATTGATAATTTGTAATCTATAAAAACTGGACATGTCATAAGTTGGTTTATGTAAGTATATACGTATAAAATAGCAGATTGGTTGATGCAAAGCAAATTTAACAATCTTTAAGTTAGACACGCGTAAACTTAATAAGTCAAAAGGTTAAATAAACTTTAACATTTTTAGAGCAGTTGAAGTTCTTCATTGGTTTTAAGCTTAAACCTTCTTTTAAACAAGTATACGCCAAGGTATAAAAATGGAGTGTCAAATAAAGCGACGAGTACTTTAAACAAAAAGCCAGCAACCAATAAGCCTTTGAAGTTTTCCCAAGGAATAATATCAAACGAACAAAGAAGCATTAATACTGTAAAGGTATCGACAAATTGAGAAAACCAAGTAGAAAAATTGTTTCTTAACCATAAGTGTCTGCCTTTAGTAAGGCGTTTCCAGAAATGATAAATTTGAATATCTATAAACTGAGCAAATAGATATGCCATCATACTAGCGCAGACAGCAATGGCAGAATTCCCGAATACTTTTGAGAATAATGCATCGTCAACATAAGACCAAGAAGTAGCAGGAACAGAGTTGGCAGCAAAAATTATTAATAACGAAAATACCGAAGCAAAAATACCAGTAACTACAACTTGGTTAGCTCTCTTTTTTCCATAGATTTCACTGATAAGATCGGTAATTAAAAACGTAACAGGATAGGGTAAAATACCAACCGAAATTTCAAAAAGCTTTGTTCCAAAAACCGAAACGTTTACAGGATACCAATAAAAAAACTTCTGAAAAATTAAATTAGAAACCACCAAGGAGGTTATAAACAAAGCAGCTAGGAGCAGGTAAATTCGTTGTGAAGCAAGTTTGTCTTTTAACGTCATTTTAAATTGTGAATAAATAGGTTTAGTAAATATAAACTATTAAAATTTCTTTTACTTATTTTGAAGCCTGTTATGAGCAATACCAACAAAGTTTACATCGCATTAGGGAGCAATAAAGGAGATAGATTAAAACATCTGCAAGATGCTGTAGATCTTATTTTTAAGCAAATAGGAAAGGTGAATATTATTTCAAAAGTGTACAATACACCTGCTTTAGGCTTTGAAAGTGACGACTTTTTAAATACATGTTTGCTTATTGAAACGCCTCTTGAAGCTCAAGATGTGTTACAGCAATTGTTGCAAATTGAAACACAATTAGGACGTCAGCGTACTGAAAATTCTGGATACGAAGCACGAACTATCGATTTGGATGTCTTGTTTTTTAATGACGAAATAATTGAAAGCAAAGACCTTGTTGTACCTCATAAAGAGCTGCATAAACGTAAGTTTGTGTTGCAGCCTTTATTTGATATTGCGCCAAAATATCAACATCCTGTTTATCAAAAAAGTATTACCGAATTACTGCAAGACTGTGACGATAAAAGTGCTATTGAAACCATAAATATTTGGTTGAAAAACCCAATAAAGCAATACAAGTTGTCAGGTTACAACTATATTGCTATTGAAGGAAATATTGGCGCAGGAAAAACCAGTTTGTCTACTCAAATTGCCCAAGATTTCAATGCTAAACTTATATTAGAACGTTTTGCTGATAATCCGTTTTTACCAAAGTTTTACGAAGATGCGCAACGCTATGCCTTTACTTTGGAAATGTCTTTTTTAGCAGATCGATACCAACAAATAAGCGATGATCTTTCTCAGCTAGATCTCTTTAAAGATTTTATAGTTAGCGATTATGATATTTATAAATCGTTGATTTTTTCAAAAATCACGTTGCCTGAAGACGAATTTAAACTCTACCGAAAGTTATTTTACTTAATGTATAAGGACATTGCTAAACCTGAATTGTATGTGTATTTGTATCAAAACACACAACGCTTACAAGAAAATATAAAAAAGAGAGGTAGAGATTATGAGCAGAATATAGATAACGACTATCTCGAAAAAATTAATGCTGGATATTTAGAGTTTCTAAAAAACCAAACTGAGCTCAACGTAAAGATTATTGATATTTCAGATAAGGATTTTGTGAGCAGTAGAGAAGATTATTTATGGGTTTTAGAGCAGATTTCTAATGGATTGTAAGATTATAACAGCAAAAGATGTTTTGGTTATTGGTATGAAAGCTTCGGTAACATTTCAAAGTATGTCTATGGAAATGAGTAAGCTAGCTAGAACATTTATGCCTAGGAAGAACGAAGTTTTAAATAGGTTAGGAGAACATACGTTTTCGATACAGGATTATAAACAGCAAGATTTTAAAGTAATAACACCTCAAGCTACTTTTGATAAATGGTTTGCTGTTGAAGTAGCTAATTTTAACAGTGTACCAAATGGTATGGAAACGTTAGTTTTAAAAGGAGGTGATTACTTAGTAATTAACTACAACGGAACATTAGCAAATTTCCCTAAAGTTTGGCAGTTTGTACTAAACGATTGGTTGCCAAAACATAATTACGAGTTGGACTACAGACCACATTTTGAAAAATTGCCAGCAAGTTATAATCCTATGAATGTTGAAAATGAAGAAGAAGTATGGATTCCTATCAGGTTAAGGTAGTGTTTTGGATTTAGTAATGCTTAGAGCCTTTATTCGTAGTATTCTATTTCTCTGTAGAAAGTTTTAACAAGCTCTTTTTTTACATAAAGTTTTTTTACTATCCAATTGTTGTGTTGGTCAAATGAATATTTATATGAAGTTGTTTTAATAAAACTTCCATTTTTATCATACTCTTTTTCCTTTGTGATCAAATTTTTTCTATTCCACTTATACTTGTATTTGTTGTACTTGTATGAGCTGTCAGACTTAGTCCAATCCATTTCTACACATTTTTCATTTTTATCGTATAAGCTTTTAACTTTGAGATTTGTTTGATAAAAATCGGAGTCTATATCTTTTTTCGAATAAAAATACAGGCTGCTTATCAATTTATGATTTTTATTATAAGTGTAAGCTTCAAAAAATTCATTTTCTTTTTCATTTTCAATAAATCGAAAACTTTTTTTTGCTAGCTGATTATTTCGGTAATCATAATTGGTAAAATATTTTAAAGAATCTTCGACGACAAAATTATTTTCAAGTTTTATTCTTCCGTTATCGTCATATTGATAATCTGTAATTAGAGTTTTGTAAGGTTTGCCGTTAAAGTACGTGTTTCTAATATTTGATATTTTTTCCCCTTCTCTATTATATGTTGTTTGATTAATTTCTGATGTGAAAACATACTTTTTCCCATCGGATGAAGTGTTTGTGTAAGTTTCAGTTTCAGTAATACTCTTGATTTTGATTTCAGAAGAATTGTTTTGAGAAAAACTAAAGTTAATAAACAGGGCGAGGTAAATAAAGAGAGGTGTTCTTTTCACGGTAAATATTTTGTCAATTAAAAATTGAACTTAAAATCATATCAGATATTGTGTTTCGCAACTTTAATTTAGCTTCTTTAGCTTTGAAAACACATCCCAAACCACAACACCACAACTCACCGAAATGTTTAAAGAGTGTTTGGTGCCATATTGAGGAATTTCAATAACAACATCACTTTTGCTAACCACATTTTGAGCAACACCTTTTACTTCGTTGCCAAAAACCAAAACGTAAGTAGTGTTAGCTTCAGGTTGAAAGGTGTTAAGCATAGTGGCATGTTCAGCTTGTTCAATAGCACAAACTTTTACCCCTTCAGATTGCAATTTTTCTATAAGTGAAAGCGTATCTTTAACATACTCCCATTGTACAGTATCTGTACTCCCTAAAGCGGTTTTATGGATGTCTTTATGTGGTGGAGTTGCTGTAATACCGCAGAGATATATTTTTTCAATTAAAAACGCGTCACTAGTTCTAAATACTGAGCCAATATTGTTTAAGCTTCGTATGTTGTCCAGCACAATAATGATAGGTGTTTTTTTACTGTCTTTAAATTCGTCTACACTTAGTCTGTCTAGTTCGCTATTTTTTAGTTTTCGCATCAAAAATTTATGTTTTGTTTCCGCGTAAGCAAAAAACCTTCTATTTAGTTACACTTAACCTTGTTAAAATCTCGCTATAATTGTAAATAACTTATAGTTACAAGGTTTTAAAAACCCTTAAAATATAAGTACATTAGCAATCCTTTAATTTTAGGTGTTTTCGATACAATTTTCAATGTTTTGAAAATCACTCAAACTGACATAAATTAAAAGAACGTCAATTCGAGTGTTTTGAATGTAATTCAAAATGTATCGAGAATTATACGAACAAAAATAACATTTAAAAACCATTTTACCATTGGCAAAAAAAGCTAAAAAAGAAACGCCTTTGATGAAACAATACAACGCTATAAAGGCAAAATATCCTGATGCGTTGCTGTTGTTTAGAGTTGGTGATTTTTATGAAACTTTTGGAGAAGATGCTGTTAAGGCTGCAAAAATTCTGGACATTATCTTAACCAAACGAGGTGCAGGTAGTGAAAGCGAAATAGAATTAGCTGGTTTTCCGCATCACTCCATGAATACTTATTTGCCAAAACTGGTTAAGGCTGGAGAGCGTGTTGCTATTTGCGACCAGCTGGAAGATCCAAAACAAACCAAAACTATTGTAAAACGTGGTGTTACTGAACTTGTAACTCCTGGAGTAGCTCTAAACGATGATATTTTACACTCCAAGACCAATAACTTTTTGGCTGCTGTATGTTTTGGTCGAAATAGTATTGGTGTATCGTTTTTAGATGTGTCAACAGGTGAGTTTTTAATTTCTCAAGGCAATACAGAGTATGTAGATAAACTACTTCAAAATTTTAAACCTAGCGAAGTGTTGGTCGCTAAGCCAAAACGTCAAGAGTTTAAAACAGTTTTTGGTGACAATTTTCATACGTTTTATTTAGAAGATTGGGTCTTTCAAGACGATTATGCCAATGAAACACTGTTAAAGCATTTTGAAACCAAATCATTAAAAGGTTTTGGGGTACAAGATTTGTTTGAAGGTATTGTTGCTTCTGGAGCTGTGCTTCATTATTTAGGAGAAACTCAGCATCATAAATTACAGCATATTACATCCATTCAACGCATAACGCAAAACGAACATGTGTGGATGGATCGATTTACCATAAAAAATCTAGAACTTTATCAGTCAACCAATGCTCAGGCAGTAACTTTGGTAGATGTTATAGATAAAACTATTTCTCCAATGGGAGGACGTTTGTTAAAGCGTTGGTTAGCGTTGCCATTGGTGAATATTGATAAAATAAGGCAACGACATGAAGTAGTAAACTACTTTTTAAAAGAACCTGCTATACTTGCCAAAATACAGTCGTATGTAAAACAAATAGGCGATGTAGAGCGATTGATATCTAAAGTGGCAACCACTAAAATTTCACCTAGAGAAGTGGTGCAGCTTAAAAATGCTCTTGAAGCCATTGTGCCTATAAAAGCAGTAACAATGCAAGCTGAAAATAAGGCATTGCAACATATAGGAAATCAATTGGAGGCCTGTGAAGAGTTGAGGCAACGTATAAAGTCAACGCTTAATGAAGATGCTCCTGTAAATATTTTAAAAGGAAATACGATTTCTTCAGATTTTTCTTCAGAATTAAAAGAACTTAGAGATTTATCTACGTCTGGGAAAGAATACCTAGATAACATGCTTGAGCGCGAAAGTGAACGCACAGGAATTACCTCTTTAAAAATAGCATCAAACAATGTATTTGGTTATTATATTGAGGTTAGAAATACGCATAAAGACAAAGTTCCTCAAGACTGGATACGTAAACAAACTTTAGTAAGTGCAGAACGCTACATTACAGAAGAGCTTAAAGAGTATGAAGCCAAAATATTAGGTGCTGAAGAACGTATTTTAGCAATAGAGCAACAATTGTTTGCCGAATTAGTAAGTTGGATAGGATTGTTTATTCAACCGGTTCAAAAAAACGCAGCTTTAATCGCTCAGTTAGATTGTTTGTCTGGTTTTGCACAGTTAGCATCAGAAAACAATTACGTTCAGCCTCAAATAGATGATACTTTTGCTTTAGACATAAAAAATGGAAGGCATCCTGTTATTGAAAAACAATTGCCTCATGGAGAACCTTACATTGCTAATGATGTGTTTTTGGATAGAGAAGATCAACAAATCATTATGATTACAGGGCCAAACATGTCAGGTAAATCAGCCATATTAAGGCAAACAGCTTTAATTGTTTTACTTGCTCAAATAGGAAGTTTTGTACCTGCTGAATCAGCAAACATAGGATTGGTTGATAAAATATTTACACGAGTAGGAGCAAGTGATAATATCTCTATGGGAGAATCTACTTTTATGGTAGAAATGAACGAGACGGCTTCTATCTTAAATAATATTTCTGAACGTAGTTTGGTATTATTAGATGAAATAGGTAGAGGAACTAGTACTTACGATGGTATTTCAATTGCATGGGCAATAAGTGAGTATTTGCATGAACATCCTAGTAAAGCAAAAACATTATTTGCAACCCACTATCACGAGCTTAATGAAATGACCGAAACTTTTGAACGCATTAAGAATTTTAATGTTTCGGTAAAAGAGTTGAAAGATAATGTATTGTTTTTAAGAAAACTAGTTGAAGGAGGTAGTGAACATAGTTTTGGAATACACGTTGCAAAAATGGCAGGAATGCCTCAGCAAGTCATTCATAGAGCAAATAAAATATTAAAGCAACTAGAAAAATCGCATTCTAGTGAAGAGTTAACTGATAAGGTGAAATCGTTGGATAACGAAATGCAGTTAAGCTTTTTTAATTTAGATGACCCTCTTTTAGAGCAGATTAAAGAAGAAATTGTCAATACTGATATTGATACCTTAACACCTGTTGAGGCGCTTATGAAACTAAATGAGATAAAACGTATGTTGCTGAAAAAGAAGCGCGCATAAAAAAGTTTCTTTTTTTTTGCAAAAAGGCTTTGAGTTTCTGAGAAAAGTTTTAAATTTGCCCTCGCAATTATAACAAACGTTCTTTTAAATAATTGCTATATTGCGAAAGTAGCTCAGGGGTAGAGCATCACCTTGCCAAGGTGAGGGTCGCGGGTTCAAATCCCGTCTTTCGCTCTAAACCTTGAAAAAAATACCATGCTGAAGTGGTGGAATTGGTAGACACGTTGGACTTAAAATCCAATGACCATTAGGTCGTGCGGGTTCAAGTCCCGCCTTCAGTACAAAAAAAGCCTTACAGAAATGTAAGGCTTTTTGTATTTTAAAAAAACAGTTCTTCTTTTAAACTGTAATATGATCCTGACCTTCAAATCTTTCATAAAGACTAGGATAATTTGATTTAAATGTGTCCTTTATAAATTCTAATGGCACATCTTCAAAATGACCATAATCTTCAATGTAGGTCATAAATTTATGGTCGTCTTTATTGTATTCTTGCAACACTGCATCTTCGGTACCATTAAAATCTAAAACATCTACATTGTAAATAGCACACAATTCTTTATTAAACGCAGGCGAACATTTAACCCATTTGCCATTATAAAATACATCTACCAAACCATGAGGTGCCAGCTCGTTAGTGCCAATCACTTTTTCTAAACGCTCAGTAGCAATGTGGTTAGACACTTTAGCTAAATGTAACCTTGCAGGAATATTAAAGGCGCGTAAGCAAGCAATGTATAAAATGGCTTTGTCAATACAATGTCCATCTGGTTTTTTTGCAATATTACTGGCTTTAAAATGCGCTTTTGTTAAACCAATATTAAAAGGTAAATAACGCCAACCATCTCTAACCTTTAGATATAATTGCTCTATAATATCTTGTTGAGAAGTTAAGTGCTCAACCTCTTTTACAATGTCCTTAATAACAGGATTATCGTAATCGAAATAATAGGTTTTTTCAGTGTAATTCATATTACAAATTTATAACATTTCACCTCTTGCAGGATAACCTGAAGATACAATATAATCTACAGTCTTTACAAATGACGGTAAATAAGGTCTTCCCCAAGGATTACTATTTATGGCAGAATAATAGACTTTATTGTTATTATCTATTAAAAATAGTCCTGGTTCACTAAATGTGTCTGGTTCACCATCTTTTATAGCTTTACTTAAATATAATCCCCAGTTTTTAGCAGTTTCTAAATCTAAGTTATAACCTAATTGTAATTCTGATAGTTCCCATTTTTGACGTGATAAGCGTGCTCTAGACTCAGAATCCATACTTACAGCAATAACGTTAACGCCTCTTTCTTTAAATTCTGGTAACAAATCTTCTAACTGTTGTAGGTATTTTTTGCACAATGGGCAATGCAAACCTCTATAAAAAACCACTAAAGTGAAATTTTCTGGTTGCTGATTGTTAATCTGCCATTCGTTACCATCTAAAACTGGAAAAGTTAAATTTGGTGCTATATGCTTTGGTGTTGGTCTGTTCATTTTATGTGTATATAAATTATATTCTTTATAAATATGAAGACTTTTGAAAGGATTATATCTTTTGAAGCAATTCTTCATTAATATGCTTTTCAAATCTTGCAAAGTCGTTTTCAGTGTCTGGATTTTTCATCACATCATAAGCAAAAAAAGTTTTTAAAGGCTCTAGACCAAACCATTTAAAGTTAAGGTGCATTGGTAATAGCAAGTCGTCTTCACTTTTGCCTGCAAAAAAAGCTTCGTCAGGATTATTAAAAGCTTCTTTTGGTGCATTGGCAGTTACCGAAATCATATATTTTCCTTTTAACAAACCTCCTGAACCGTAATTCTTTTTTGGTGCTTCTGCTGTACGACCATCACCTTGAGATAGTTTTCCCATCATTCCTGCGGTAAACACATCGTCAATGTATTTTTTAAACGACCAAGTAATTCCCATCCAGTTAAGAGGTGTTTGCAAAAACACGATATCTGCCCAAAGAAATTTTTCAATTTCCTCATCTACATTGTATTCATTTTGAGTTTCTGTGGTCTTTACTCTTAAATTAGCATCACCTAATTGAGTGGATAATTTTTCAACAAAAGATTGATTTAATTTTCCTTCAGAAAAAGGATAATATTGATGACCATTAATTATAAGTACGTTTTTCATGTATTTAAATTTTAAATTAGTATTGCAAAGAAACCAATAATAGTTTATTTTTGAAACCAATAATGATTAAACCACCTTAAATAGTGGTTACAAAATGGTAACTAATGGGAAGAAAAGTAATTGACAATCCGAATGTATGTTCTTTAGTTCATGCGATGAACGTAATTGGAAATAAGTGGAAACCGATTTTAATTTACCTACTAGCTAACGGTAGTTTACGCTTTGGAAAACTCTTAATGTTTACACCTACCATATCAAAAAAAGTATTGACAGAACAATTACGAGAGCTTGAAGAAGATGGGATTATTATCAGAAAAAAATATGCCGAAATACCACCACGAGTAGAATATTCTTTATCTGAAAAAGGTGAAGCTTTGCTACCAATTCTTAAAAGTTTGAGCCAATGGACTCAAGACAGCTATAATGAAATAGAGTTTGAGGCATGCAGAATTGTAACTTTATAATTTCTATTTTTGAAGCATGCAAGACAAATACCAACTCTTAAGACAACATTTTGAAGAAATTGTAACACTTACAGATGAAGAGTGGAATTTTATTGCACCTCATTTTGAACATAAAAAACTTAAAAAGCATCAGTTTTTAATTCAAACAGGACAACCCGTAGATTGCGAATTTTGGATTATCAACGGACTTATAAAATCTTATGCTGTAGATGAAAAAGGTAGTGAGCACATTCTTCAATTTGCTATGGAAGACTATTGGGTCAGCGACTACTACGCATTTCAGCATCAAATACCTGCCACAATTTTTGTAGATTGTATAGAAGATTCTGAGTTTTTCTGCTTGTCTTTAGAAAGTCGTGAAACCATTTGTCAAAAAATTCCAGCTATGGCAAATTTCTTCCGAATAAAATCTAATTACGGATTTATTGGTTTGCAGCAACGTATCCTGTCTTTATTAACACAAACTGCCGAAGAACGTTACGACGCTTTATTATTTAAACTACCAAAATTAGTACAGCGCGTACCTAAAAAACTGATTGCAGCCTATTTAGGTGTATCCAGAGAAACCTTAAGTCGTTTTAAAGGTTAAAAAAGTGATATACATCACACTTTTTTATTGCGATACATCACTTTAAAATCGTGATATACATCCTCGCACAAGTAGTGCTTTTCATTGAATTTTGTACCAGAATTTTAAACCAAAAAACAAAACAATGAAAACAAGATTTTATTTCTCAGCAATCGCTTTGCTTTTTAGCATTGCCTTAATAGCACAAACCAAACAAGACAAACCAAGTGTATTAATGGTGCTTTCTAGCCATCAAGAATTAGGTGACACAGGTAAAGACACTGGTTATTATTTAAGTGAAGTTACTCATGCTTACGAGGTTTTTGAAGCTAATAATTATGAAATCACCTTAGTAAGTCCAGAAGGCGGCAATCCACCAGTAGATGGTTTTGATCTTAAAGATGAAGTGAATAATAAATATTGGAATGATTCAACATTTCAGAATAAACTGAAAAACACATTAAAAGTTTCAAAAGTAAAAGCTAAAGATTACGACGCCATTTATTATGCAGGTGGACATGGCACAATGTGGGATTTTCCAAATAACAAAAAGCTAGCAAAAATTGCTGCAAAAATTTACGAAAATGACGGTGTTGTAGCAGCTGTTTGTCATGGTCCTTCGGCTTTGGTTAATATTAAATTATCTAACGGTAATTATTTAGTTGAAGGTAAAACGGTAAGCGTATTTACTAATGAAGAAGAAGCTAATGTAAAATTAGAAAACGTGGTACCATTTTCATTAGAAGACAAACTTATTGAACGTGGTGCAACTGTAGATAAAGCAGCTATGTGGCAAGAAAAAGTAAGCGTAGATGAGCGTTTAGTAACAGGTCAAAATCCTGCTTCTGCAAAATTAGCAGCAGAAAAAATTGTAGAACTTTTAGAGGATAAACACTAAAAATGGAAACACAAACAGCAACTCTAAAAACTAAATCTAAACGTAAAAGTTTACCAGCTGCATTATGGGCATTAACCATTAGTGCATTTGGTATAGGTACTACAGAGTTTGTTATTGTTGGCTTACTGCCAACAGTAGCAAACGATTTAAACACCTCAATATCCTCTGCAGGTTTATTAGTAAGTCTGTACGCTGTTGGTGTTGCAATTGGTGCACCAGTATTAACAGCTTTAACAAGTCAAATAGCAAGAAAACGACTGCTAATTGCTATAATGCTATTGTTTATAATTGGTAACGGATTAGCAGCTATTGCACCAAGTTTTACCTTACTAATTTTAGCTAGAATATTAACTGGTTTTGCACATGGTGTGTTCTTTTCAATAGGCTCAACAATTGCGGCTAGTTTAGTACCTGAAGATAAACGTGCTTATGCCATTTCTATAATGTTTGCAGGTTTAACTGTAGCAATTGTTACTGGTGTACCATTAGGAACCTATATAGGGCAAAATTTTGGATGGCGTGCCACCTTTATAGGTGTCGCTATCTTAGGAATTATTGGTGCTGTAGCAAGTTACTTTTTGGTACCAGCGTCGATTAAAACATCAAAACCACTTCGTATTGTAGATCAGTTAAAAGTACTTAAAAACCGTTCTATTTTACTGGTGCTTGCTATCACAGCTTTAGGCTATGGTGGTACTTTTGTAACCTTTACTTATTTAGCACCATTATTAGAAGAAGTTACTGGTTTTTCAGCAAATATGACGAGTGTTTTATTACTGGTTTACGGTATCGCAATAGCGTTAGGAAATGTAATTGGCGGTAAAGTATCTAACAAAAAACCAGGAAAAGCCTTAATGGTGATGTTTGCCTTACAAGCTATAATATTATTTATACTTTATTTTACAGCATCTAGCCAAATATGGTCGGTTGTTACACTATTTTTTATGGGCATATTAGCCTTTTCTAACGTGCCAGCATTACAATTGTATGTGGTAAAAATGTCTGAAAAATATTTACCAGGAACTGAAGATGTTTCATCTGCTTTAAATATTGCAGCCTTTAATGTAGGTATTGCAATTGGCGCTTATGTTGGTGGACTTATTGTCGAATCTTCACTTGGTGTTGGCGCAACACCTTGGGTAGGTAGTATATTAGTAATAGTTGGCTTTTTAATCACTTTAATTTTATACAAAAAAGAAAAACTTTAAAACAATGAAAACTTTACAATTTAGAAATAACGACGAAATGCCAATTCTAGGTCTTGGAACCTTTAGATCAGAACCTAATGAGGTGTACACGTCGGTATACGAAGCTATTAAAATAGGTTACCGACATATTGATTGTGCATCAGTATATGGTAACGAAAAAGAAGTAGGAAACGCTATCGCAGATGCCATTAAAGAAGGTATTGTTACACGTGAAGACCTATGGATTACTTCAAAATTATGGAGCGATTCTCATGGAAGAGAAAACGTTATTCCTGCGTTACAAAACACCTTAAACGATTTACAGTTAGAGTATTTAGATTTATACCTAATCCATTGGCCAGTTGCCTTTAAAAAAGGTGTTGAGTTTCCTAAAACGGTAGAAGAATTTATTCCGCTTGAAGACAAACCGCTTACAGACACTTGGAAAGGTATGGAAGATGCTTTAGAGCAAGGTTTAACTAAGCATATTGGGATGAGTAATTTCAACCAAAATGATTTAACAGACATTATTGATCATGCTAAACATTTACCAGAAATGCTTCAGGTAGAAGTGCATCCGTTTTTACAACAAAACAAACTGTTAGAATTCGCTAAAGCACATCGCATTCACATGACGGCTTATGCGCCAATTGGTTCTGGTGCAAATGAAGATGACGATTTAAATCTGTTGAAAAACAAGACTATTAACGACATCGCAACCGCTAATAACATGACAGCAGCTCAAGTACTTCTAGCTTGGGATATACAACGTGGTGTTTCGGTAATACCAAAATCGGTTAACCCAAAACGTCTTCAAGAAAATTTTGATACCATTCATTTTGAATTGAAAGAAGACGATATGAAACGTATTGAAGCTTTAGATAAACATCATCGTTTTATAGATGGTACATTTTGGGAAGTTGAAAACGGTCCGTATACCGCAGACAGTATCTGGAATGCTTAACAAAACAACATCAGGTAGCTGTATAGTTACCTGATGTTATTGAATTGAAAAAATTGCTATGAAAAATTTTGATAAACTATATACACCAGGTAAAATGACGCTTGGTATTGAGTTTCCTTTAGATAACGATTGGTCTTTAGAAGGCGATAAAAAAAGAAAAGAAGACGGTAGACCATTTGGTGTGCCAGATATAAGCAAGCATTTACAGTACGTTAAACAAATTGATAAGGCTGGTTTTGCTGCAGTTTGGATTAGAGAAGTACCTGTTTACGATCCTAATTTTGGTGATGGCGCACAGTTATTTGACACCTTAAGTTATTTAGGATATTTATCTGCCGCAACTAAAAATGTGTTGTTAGGTACAGCAGCAATAGTTTCACCATTACATCAACCAATAAAACTAGCAAAAGCAACTGCTACTATAGAACATCTAAGTGATAGCAGGCTTATTTTAGGTTTAGGTTTGGGTGATAGACCTATTGAGTTTCCTATGTATGGCATAGATTATCAAGAGCGACCAAAATTGTTTAGAGATCATCTTAATATTATGCAAGAGGCTTGGAAAACCAACAGCGATTTATCTACCATATATCCTTTTTTAAATAAAGGTGTTGCTGTGTACCCAAAGCCAAAACATCAGATTCCGCTAGTTGTTGCAGGACATTCTGGACAAAGTCTCGAGTGGATAGCCAAAAATGCTAATGGTTGGTTTAATTATCCAAGAACACCAGAAGAAACCTATTTAAATCGTAAACGATGGTGTGAAGCGTTATACGATACAGATCAGGCTTGCAAGCCATATATTTCGGCATTTCATTTAAATCTGTTACAAGATGATAATGCGACTTTTAAACCACATCGTTTTGGTGGTGCAATTGGTATTAATCATTTAACCGAATTATTAAAAGCTTACGAAGAGGCAGGTGTAAACCATATGGCATTACATTTACGAAAATCAGACACACCTTTAGATGAAGCAATAGGTAAAATTTCCGATATTGTTTTACCAAATTTCAATTCATAATGCAGTTACAGTCCGTTCATCATATTGCCATAATCTGTTCAAATTACGAAATGTCAAAAGCATTTTATACAGACATTCTTGGTTTTAGCATAAAAAATGAAGTTTATCGTAAAGACCGAGATTCTTACAAGTTAGATTTAGCATTAAATAATCAATATATAATAGAGTTGTTTTCGTTTCCTAATCCGCCAAAACGCGTATCGCAACCAGAAGCGGCAGGTTTACGACATATTGCTTTTAGTGTAAATAATTTAGAAGAAAGTTTACAATACTTAGATTCAAAAAAAATTACGCATGAAGGTGTTAGAATAGATCCATTTACCAATAAGAAATTTACATTTTTTAATGATCCAGACAATCTACCTATTGAATTATATGAGTTGTAAATTTTATATTGATAGTAGTTCTTAAAATAATGAGAAATAAAAAAAGCCTTACAGAAATGTAAGGCTTTTATTTTTAAAGACATTAAAAGAATTAGTGTCCTTTAACTGCTTCTTTTGCTTTGTCTGCTGCATCGTTTACAGCGTCTTTAGCACCTTCTTTAACTGAATCAGCTGCTTCTTCTACTGCGTCAACAGCATCATCAATAGCTTCTTCTGTTGCATCAGCTGCATCGTCCATAGCTTCTCCAGCCTCTTCAACAGCTTCTTCAACTGCGTCACCTGTAGCTTCAGCTGCGTTTTCTATTGCATCTCCAGCTTCATCTGCTTTCTCTTTTGTTTCTCTACATGCTGTGAATGACAATCCAAGTGCCAAAACAAGTAATAATAATTTTTTCATTGTTTAAAATAGTTTTAAGTGTTAAATATGTTACACGAAATTAATAACTTATAATGAATAATCAATGAAAAATTTTAACAAATATTAACATTTTTATTAAGATTATTCAAAATATTAGTCTATTTACGTATGTAATTGATTATTTGGATTACAGCTCCTTTATTTTTTTTAATAAAGTTGAGATTTAGTGTACCTTGTTGTAGTCTTTTGTCTTTATTTTCTATTAGCAACTGTAATTTATCTTCTAATTCATTGAAATTTTTGATAGAAATCAACCCTCCATTGTCAATCATTTCATATGCTTCTGGGAAATTTTTATAGTTGCTTCCAATGATTATAGGGACACCAAAAACAGCAGGTTCTAAAACGTTATGAAGGCCTGTATTACCCATTGCACCACCAACATAAGCAATATCAGCATAAGCATAAACTTTACTTAATAGTCCGATAGTGTCTATCACAAATACTGAATAGTTAGAAAGTAATTTGCCCTCTTTTTGTGAGAATAAAACGGTTTCAGTATTTAGGTTTTTAGTAATATTTTGAATTTGAGCAGCTTTGATATTATGAGGTGCAATAATATATTTAACATCGAGGTTTTGATTGTTGTTTATGAACTTAATGAGTAACTCTTCATCTTCTCGCCATGAGCTGCCAATAACTACGCAGAGTTTGTCTTGTTTAAAGTTTGAGATAAAGTCTAAAGTGTTATCTTGATTAAGTTGATTGCTAACACGATCAAAGCGAGTATCACCTGCAACAGTTACATTTTTTAAACCAAGAGTGTTTGCTAGAGTTTTTGAACTTTTGTTTTGAACAAAAATGTGTTCAAATGTATGTAAAGCTTTTTTAGTTTTTGAACCATAAAACTTAAAGTAAGATTGGTTTTTTCTAAATGTAGCCGAAATTAAAATAGCTCTTAATTTATGTTTGTATAGAGCATTTAGCATATTCGGCCAAATGTCATATTTTACAAAAATGGTCAGTTCAGGTTTTACTAAATCTATAAACCGTTTTGCATTACTTTTTGTGTCTAATGGTAAGTACACAACAAGATCAGCAACGTCGGTGTTTTTTCTTATTTCATAACCTGAAGGAGAAAAAAAAGATAATACGATTTTATGGTTGGAGTAAAGAGTTCTTAGTTCTTTAAAAACTGGTAAGCCTTGTTCAAATTCACCTAACGAAGCACAATGAAACCAAAGTGTATTGTCTTCTTTTTTAAGGTGTTGGTTTAGTTTCTTAAATGTTTCATTTCGACCTTTAACACCTAGCCTTATTTTTTCATTAAATAAAGCTACAATTTGTAATACAAAACCTAAAAAATAAATACCAAGATTGTACAATATTCCCACGTAAATTATGTTTTTGCTAAAATACATTACTTTACACTAAATTCATTGGCTGTCGTTATTGAATTTTGTAAATTCGCTACTCGTCAAATGTTTTTTTGACACTTTCTACAACTCATTACAAATTTCGAATGAAAAAAATACAAATGGTTGACCTTAAGGGTCAATATGAAAAAATTAAAACTACAGTAGATCAATCTATATTAGAAGTTTTAGATTCTACAGCATATATTAATGGGCCAAAGGTTCATGAGTTTCAAAGTAACTTAGAAAATTATTTAGGCGTAAAACATGTAATTCCTTGTGCTAATGGAACAGATGCTTTGCAAATTGCAATGATGGGATTAGGATTAAAGCCAGGAGATGAGGTTATAACAGCTGATTTTACATTTGCGGCAACAGTTGAGGTTATTGCGTTATTGCAGTTGACACCTGTTTTGGTAGATGTTGATGAGAAAAATTTTAATATCGATATTGAAGCTATTAAAAAAGCGATTACTCCTAAAACCAAAGCTATTGTTCCTGTGCATTTGTTTGGGCAATGTGCAAATATGGAAGCGATTATGGAAATTGCTCAAGAACATAACCTTTATGTAATAGAAGATAATGCTCAAGCTATTGGTGCAACCTATACTTACAGTAATGGTAAAAAAGCCAAGGTTGGCACAATAGGTCATGTGGCTTCAACTTCATTTTTTCCATCTAAAAATTTAGGATGTTATGGCGATGGAGGTGCAATTTTCACTAATGATGATGATTTAGCGCATACTATTAGAGGAATTGTAAATCATGGTATGTATGAGCGTTACCATCATGATGTTGTAGGTGTTAACTCGCGTTTAGACTCTGTTCAAGCTGCAGTTTTAAATGCTAAATTGCCAAACTTAGATACATATAATTCTGCAAGAATAAAAGCAGCTAATGCTTATGACAAAGCATTTGAAGGTCAAGAAAAAATTGTTACTCCTCATAGAGATGGAGCAGAAGATAATCACGTGTTTCATCAATATACATTGAGAGTTTTAGATACTGATAGAGATGCTTTGGTTAAACATTTGAATGAAAACGGAATACCATGTGGTGTGTATTATCCAATTCCGTTGCATTTACAAAAAGCGTATAAGGATTCTAGATATAACGAAGCCGATTTTAAAGTTACCAATCAATTGGTGAAAGAAGTGATTTCGTTACCAATGCACACCGAGCTTGATGATGAACAAATAAGCTTTATTACAAATACAGTTATAAATTTCATAAACAACAATTAATGAAAGTATTAGTTACTGGAGGACTAGGATTTATAGGCTCGCATACTGTCGTTGAATTACAAAACAAAGGTTTTGAAGTCGTAATAATTGATGATCTTTCAAATTCCTCAATAGATGTGCTTGAAGGCATTACAGCAATTACAGGTAAAACACCAATCTTTGAAAAACTAGATTTAAAAGATAAATTAAAAGTTGAAACATTTTTTAATGCCCACAAAGATATTGTAGGTGTAATTCATTTTGCAGCAAGTAAAGCGGTAGGCGAAAGTGTTGAGAAACCTCTGTTGTATTATGAAAACAACTTAAATACGCTTATTTACATGCTTAAGTCGGTTTTAGGTTTACAAGCATCTAACTTTATTTTTAGTTCTTCATGTACAGTATACGGACAAGCTGATACTATGCCAATACTTGAAAATGCACCAGTAAAACCAGCAGAATCTCCTTACGGAAACACGAAGCAAATAGGAGAGGAGATTATTAAAGATACCTGTAAGGTTAATGATGATTTCAATGCAATTTCCTTGCGATATTTTAATCCAGTTGGAGCACACGAGAGTGCTAAAATAGGAGAGTTACCTCTTGGTGTTCCTCAAAATTTAGTGCCTTTTATTACTCAAACAGCTGCTGGACTTAGAGAGCAACTTTCGGTATTTGGAGATGACTATCCAACACCTGATGGTACCTGTATACGAGACTATATTCATGTGGTCGATTTGGCAAAAGCTCATGTTATTGCGTTGCAACGCCTAATTGATAAAACCAATGCTTCTAACTACGAAGTCTTTAACATAGGAACAGGTAAAGGCAGTTCAGTGCTAGAAGTTATTAAGTCTTTTGAAAAGGTGTCTGGAGAAAAGCTTAATTACAAGATTGCTCCAAGGCGTGCAGGTGATATTACAAAAGCTTATGCTGACACGTCAAAGTCTAATAATGAATTGGGTTGGAAAGCTGAACTAACTTTAGACGATGCTATGCGTTCTGCATGGAATTGGGAAAAAAAGATAAGAAACCTGTAATACGTGTGTTGTTATTGCTGTAAGATTTAACAGTAACTAAGTCAGTGTATTAACAATTTTTTAAGAGCATTTCATTATTAAATTGAATAACTTTAAAAAGGCTAATTCAATCTAATGAAATTTCATTTAAAAATAAAAAGGTTGCTTTTATCTATTGGTTTTACTTTGTTTATAACCAATTGTTTTTCAATGACTGCTATTGATGTTGCACAATTAACTGACTCCTATAATTTAAAGTATGGAGTTTTAGACTTTTTATATTTCTACGTTGCACTTATTGGTTTTTATGTTGCCATAATCCTCAATTTTACAAAGAATACTGATAGAGTTAGTACAAGTTTAATGAGTGGTTTTATTCTTGTTCATGCTTTTTTTATATTGGATTTTGTGCTTTATAATACCAATTATCAGCTTAAATATGCACATACCTATTTAATGTCTGCTTCTGTAGCTTTACTTTATGGTCCATTACTGTACTTTTACTTTAAAAGAATTAATAATCAACATAAGTTTAAAGCATTAGATGCTTTACACCTCTTACCTACAGTGGTATTACTTTTCTTTTTATTCCCATTGTATAGTTTGCCTTTAGAAGAAAAAATGAAAATACAATTAGGGACAAGTAGTGTTTACACTGAAAGTTCGTTTTTTTATATAGTTTTTATCCCAAAGTTAGTGTCGTTAATTATCTACGGATTTTTGATAAGTAAAAATCATTTAAAGAGTTCAAAGTCTAAACTATACAAGAATTTAGAAGCAATCGCTTTTTGGAAGAAGGGAGTGTATAGAATGCATGTGCTTTTTGTAGTGTCTTATTTTATATATGGTATATCAATTAGTGGCCTGTTTTTTAATGCATATAGTTTTATTTATCAAATTGTAGTGGTAGCTATGGCTTTAATGGTGCTTTATATTTCCTATATGGCTCAAGTGCAACCTAAAGTATTTAGTAAACAAATAATTTTAAAGAATACTGAGTTTTTTTCAAAGTATCAAAAATCAGGATTAACAAAATCGTTGTCCAATGAATTGAAGCAAAATTTGATTACGCTTATGGTAGATCATAAAATATTTATGGATAACAGTCTAAACCTAGAAAGCCTTTCTGAGAAACTCGAAACATCTCGCCATAATACATCTCAGATTATAAATGAGCATTTTAATATGAACTTTTTTGAGCTAGTTAATAAATTTAGAGTTGAAGAAGCTATCCAAATGCTTAAGCTAAGCGATAAGAATACTCAAATTATTGATGTTGCTTATGCTGTTGGTTATAATAATAAGGTTACATTTAATAAAGCATTCAAGAAAGAAACTTCTCTAACACCTTCACAGTTTTTGAAATCAGTAAATGAAAAATGAGTAAACTATTATAGGCTTTACCTTTTTTTAACGACAAAATAGCTTCATTTGTGATGCAATTGCAAAGGTAGTTTGTGTGCATCAAACTAAACTAAATTCTATAGTTTCATTAAGCTTTGTATTCATATTGTGAAAAAATAGATTTGAATTAGCCTTTAAAAATATTTATCACCTACCTTTTTGCAGTTGTATTTTTAATTATTTCAATAGTATTATAGTTATCAACGTCTCAAGGAAAAAGTATCAACTTAACCCTGACTTCTGTTAGTTAGGAATGAGTTAAGTTCTTTTATTGAGCATGTCTAACTCAATACAAGTTTTAGGTAAAATCTGAAAGATTAAGTAATTTCCTTGAGGCTTTTTATGAAAGACCAGTATTTTTTGAATTTTCAATAGATGCTGGTTTTTCCTACAAATATCATAACGATATGCGCATTAAATTATTATATTCGTATTTAATAAATTGATTAACAATGATTTAACCTCAATTATTTTGAATTGGGATATAAGATGTCTTTCTTTGCCTTGAATGATAAATGAATAAAATGAAATTGATAAGTATAAAAAGACAGACAAAACCCGAAGCACGATTCACTCCAAAAATGGGTTTATTACAAACAAATGTAACGTATATTAAAAAGCAATTTTTAAGTATTCCGTTTAAAACCCTTCACAAATATAGAGAGACATACTATGGTGAAGTAAAAGATTGCGAAGACTGTATTTTAGCTAAATAAAAAAGTAAAAGCCTCTATTAAGAGGCTTTTACTTTTTTATTCTACTGTTGTTTTTTCTTAGTAAAAAAACTTCCTAAAAGTAATAATATCATCCCAGATGTAACTGATACATCGGCAAGATTGAAGATTCCGGTTCTAAATACTCCACCAAAATCTAAATGAAGAAAATCTATTACTTTGCCATAAGCAATACGGTCAAAAATATTAGCAATTCCACCTCCAGCAATACAACTTAGACCAATAATTGCTAATTTATCTAAATGTTTGTTTTTGAAAATATAAAAAACAAGATAGCTTAATACTAAAACGGGTAACAGTATTAAAAGTATAATACGTAATGTGTCGTTTAGTTCGCTACCCATTCCTAAAAAGGCACCTGAGTTTTTTACATATTGAAGAATAAAAGTGTTACCAAAAACTTCAATGGTTTCACCTAAATTCATTTTACTATCAACTATCAATTTAGATATTTGATCTACAGCAATGTTTACTACAATAAGTAGTATTATAGCTAAATTTCTAGATAGTTTCATAAGTTATGAGTTAGTCTCAAAAGTTGCTGAAACCGTTTCAGCTTCTCTATTTATTTTCTTAACTAAACCTTGTAATACTTTTCCAGGTCCAACTTCAGTAAATAATGTTGCACCATCAGTAATCATTTGTTGTACCGATTGTGTCCATCTTACAGGAGCTGTTAATTGAGAGATTAAATTGGTTTTAATGGCAGCTTCATCAATTACTGCACTTGCTGTAACGTTTTGGTATATTGGGCAGTTTGGTTTTCCAAACATTGTATTTTCAATAGCTGCAGCAAGTTCTTCTCTTGCAGGTTCCATTAAAGGTGAGTGAAATGCTCCACCTACAGGCAATACTAATGCACGACGAGCTCCTTCTTCTTTTAAAGTTTCACAAGCTTTGTTAATAGCTTCAACTTCCCCTGAAATTACTAATTGTCCAGGGCAGTTATAATTAGCAGCAACTACAACACCTTCGGTCATTGCACATACTTTTTCAACTACATCATCATCCAATCCTAATACTGCAGCCATTGTGCTTGGTTGTAATTCGCAAGCTTTTTGCATTGCCAAAGCACGTTGCGATACCAGTTTTAAACCATCTTTAAAAGTTAAAGTGCCATTTGCTACCAAGGCCGAAAACTCTCCTAAAGAGTGTCCTGCAACCATATCAGGTTTAAAACTATCACCTAAGGTTTTAGCTAAAATTACTGAGTGTAAAAATATTGCAGGTTGAGTAACTTTTGTTTCTTTAAGGTCTTCTGCAGAACCTTCAAACATTATATCAGTTATAGAGAATCCAAGAATATCATTGGCTTGTTCAAAAAGTTCTTGAGCAAGAGGTGAATTTTCATATAAGTCTAATCCCATTCCAGTAAATTGGGCACCTTGACCAGGAAAAATGTATGCTTTCATGTATTAAAATTTTATGTTGCAAAAATAGGAATAATATCTTTAAAAGATATTAGCATTAATTTTTGAGATAGGTATACTTTTTTACTGTCTTACATAGGTTATAAAAGAAAACGCATGATTGTGCTTTTCATCTTTTTCATGGCGTTCTCTGTCTATTTCTTTCCAAGTGGTAGTATCTATTTCTGGAAAAAATGTATCAGCACCTTCAAAAGTGTCATGTACTCTTGTAAGTTCAATTTTATCAACAAGATTAATGGACTGCTTGTAAATTTCTCCGCCACCAATTATAAACGGTTGTGCGTCACTTTTAGCTGCATCAATAGCGTCTTCTAAAGAATTAACTACAATTACTCCGTCTGGTACTTTATAGTTGTCTTGTCTTGTAATTACTATATGCGTTCTGTTAGGAAGCGGTTTAGGAAAACTTTCAAAAGTCTTACGACCCATTATAATATGATGCCCAGAGGTTAAACTTTTAAAACGTTTAAGGTCGTTACTTAAATGCCAAATAAGGTCATTGTCTTTACCTATAGCATTATCTTCACCTGCAGCAACAATTATGGTAAGTTGACTAGCCTTGTTGCTTTTTTTAAGTTTTTGAACTTCATTATATGCTTGGGTTTTTGCCATATGTGTTTCTTCTTTCAAAAAACCTTGTTTTAGTTGTTCAATACGCTCTTGTTGTTTAGCAACCAATTTGTCCAATTGCTGTTGTTCCCAAGCTGTTCCCATAAATTTTTGGGTTACAAACACATTAAAAAGATGATATATAAAAAGAAACAACCAAATAAGTATTGCATATACAAACCAGTCTATGCCAAAAAAAGTAGTGTCTTTTCCAATACCTAAAACAGTGTTTGCAACAATTAAAAACACAGCTCCAATTAAAAACACAACAAAGTGAGCATATAAGCGCTTTTTTTGTTTAATGCGTTTTTGAGCATTTTGTATAAGCTCCAATTGTTCTTTATCTATTTGAGGTTTTTGTTTTTTCTTTCCGAACATAATCATGAAATAATTGAAAGGTAAATTTACGTCTTTTTTATAATATAGTTTTTAAGATTTTATAGGTCTATTTTTTTAAAATAATAGAGTTTAATTGATGTAAAAAGTCGCGAAATCGTTGTAACATAAGTGCAGGTGATTGAGTTATTTGAAAGTGCAAACGTTGTAGTGGTAAACACTCTGAAAATCAAACGATAGCAATGTTGAATATCTGCCAAAAAAGAACATGTTTTTTTTCTTACTTTAAATTAAAATGAACTCATTTTTAACGAAATGATAAATCGTATCTCAAACGCAAAGAATAGTTTGTAGCTAGGATTTTCTTTTATAGCTTTGAAATAGAATTAAATACATTTAATTATGGCTATTAAAAAACAATACTTAAAAAGCAAACCAGTATGTAAAGTCACTTTTTCTGTACCTGCTGAAGAAGCTAAAAAAGTAACAGTAGTAGGAACCTTTAACGAGTGGAAAGAGAAAAAAGATTTTCAGCTTAAAAAGTTAAAGAACGGGACTTTTAAAGGTACTGTAGATTTAGAAAAAGATAACTCTTATGAATTTAGATATATTGTAGATGGTACATATACCAACGACGAAGCTGCAGATGCCTATGCATGGAATGACTATGCAGGAGCTGAAAACAGCGTTTTAAATTTATAATTTTGAAAAAACAGATTAAAAGAAAAGCTTTCAATTTTTGAAAGCTTTTTTGTTTTGTATAGTTTATCTATTGCTAAGATAGACAGGTATTGAATAAGGAATAATAACAGGTTTCCCTTTAATTTTACCAGGAGTCATTTTTGGTAAACTATTAATAACTCTTACAGCTTCTTTTTCAAGTTTTGGGTGAGGGCCTCTTGCTTTAGCTTCTATAATTTCCCCTTCTTTATTTAATTTGAAAATAATATAAACGGTATAATCACTTGCTGGCAGGTCAAGGCTTTTAAATACATCAAGATTGTAGTTTTTAGTGATGAATTTTGAAATTTTATCTGACATGCATTTTTTTAGTTTTTTATTACTTCGTTTTCGCTCACAACCAGGATAAATAGGAATTTCATCAAGCACTATAATTTCAGATTCGTTTTCGCTCTCAGGTTTAGTGATTGAATCTTGAGCATTGCTTAGACTAGTAAGAAATAAAAAGCAAGTAAAAAAGACTAGTGTTTTAAGCATGTTTATACAGCAACAGCACCTTTAATATGTGGGTGCGGATTATAATCCACTAAAGTGAAATCGTCAAAAGTAAAGCTAAAAATATCCTTTACTTCAGGATTTAAAATCATTTTAGGTAAAGGTCTTGGGTCTCTAGAAAGTTGCAACTCTAGTTGATCGTAGTGATTGCTATAAATATGAGCATCACCAAAAGTGTGTATAAATTCTCCAGCTTCATAACCACACACTTGAGCCATCATCATAGTAAACAGTGCATAAGATGCAATATTGAAAGGAACACCTAAAAATATGTCAGCACTACGTTGATAAAGTTGACAAGATAGCTTTCCGTTTGCTACATAAAATTGAAAAAACGCATGACAAGGAGGTAATGCAGCTTTACCATTTGCAACATTTTCACTAAAGCTTTTAGAAGTGTCAGGTAGCACTGAAGGATTCCAAGCTGAAACTAACATTCTTCGGCTATTTGGGTTGGTTTTAAGTGTTTCAATCACTTCCTTTATTTGGTCAATTTCGTCACTATTCCAGTTGCGCCATTGATGACCGTAAACAGGTCCTAAGTCTCCATTTTCGTCAGCCCATTCGTTCCAAATACGAACGCCATTTTCGGTTAAATAGTTAATGTTTGTATCACCTTTTAAAAACCACAGTAACTCATGAATTATTGACTTAAGATGTAGTTTTTTAGTTGTTACCATTGGGAAACCTTCACTTAAATCAAAACGCATTTGATAACCAAAAACACTTTTTGTTCCTGTTCCTGTTCTATCTCCTTTTTCGTTTCCGTGTTCTAAAACATGTTTTACTAAATCTAAATACTGCTTCATAATTTCTGTGACTTTTCGAAAAATAAAAATAGAAAAAAGGGTTAAATCACGATGACTCAACCCTTAAATAATATTAAAAGTTATTAACTGTTTTTAACCTATAATCATACCAGCAATAGTTGCTGAAATTAATGATGCAATTGTACCTCCAATTAAAGCTTTCATCCCAAATTTAGATAAGGTTTTACGCTGCCCTGGAGCTAAAGAACCAATACCTCCAATTTGAATACCAATAGATGCAAAATTAGCAAAACCACATAGCATGTAGGTTGCCATGATTATTGATTTTTCGTATGTTAAATGAATTGAGTTTCCTGCGTTTTTAAGGTCTGCTAATTGAATGTACCCAACAAATTCACTTGCAGCTAATTTAATACCTAGCAACTGTCCCATAAGTGCCATGTCTTCTTTGGCAACACCAATTAACCACATTAAAGGAGAGAAAATATAGCCCAAGATAAACTCTAATGATAAACTCTCATATCTAGTATTTTCAACAATCCAAGAGTTTAAACCAGTAAAATATCCTATTTTTCCAAATCCATAGTTAATCATAGCTATAAACGCTACAAATACTAAAAGCATAGCACCAACATTAACGGCAAGTTTTAAACCTTCGGTAGTTCCGTTAGCAATAGCGTCTAGTATATTTGAACCAATTTTATCTTGAGATACAGAAACATCTGTATTTACCTCTTCAGTTTGAGGGTAGAGTATTTTTGAAATAACTATAGCACCTGGAGCAGCCATTACTGATGCCGCTAAAAGGTGTTTTGCATAAAACAGTCTTAATTCTGGATCGTCACCACCAAGAAAACCAATGTAAGCCGCAAGTACAGCTCCTGCAACGGTAGCCATACCACCAATCATGACAAGTAGCATTTCGGACTTATTCATTTTTTCTAAGTAGGCTTTAATTAATAATGGTGCTTCGGTTTGTCCTAAAAAGATATTTCCAGCAACACTTAAACTTTCAGCTCCTGAAATTTTTAAAGCTTTTGAAAGTAACCAAGCCATAGCCTTAACAACTTTTTGAATAATTCCTAAGTAAAATAAAACCGATGTAAGTGCCGAAAAGAAAATAATTGTTGGCAGTACTTGGAATGCAAAAATAAATCCAAAGGTATCCATATCAACCACTAAGCCTTCAAATAGAAACTTACTTCCTGCTCTTGTGAAATCTAATATTTGAACAAATATTTTTCCAATAAAGTCAAAAATAGTTTGGACAAATTCAACTTTTAATACACCAACAGCAATTAGTAATTGAAAAGCTAGACCAATGCAGACGATTCTCCAATTAATTGCTTTTTTATTACTACTGAATAAAAAAGCAATAAAAACCAAACTTATCATACCTAATACACCTCTCCAAAGACTAGTGAAAGAAAACCCTTGGCTAGGAATAATTGTACTTTTAGGTGTAGCGTCTTCAGTTGTAGTAACAGTATTTTCAGTATCTACTACTTCAGTAATTTCATTAATTGAATTTATAGAGTCTGTTACAATTTCTGTAACTTGATCAATAGTATCTAATTGAGTGGTTGTTTCTGGATTTTGTGATACGGTTAGGGTTGTAAAAAGAAAAAATAGGGCAACAAAAAACAAAAACTGCTTTCTCATAATTTAAATAGGTATTACTCTCGTTTTGAGATTTCATCACGAATATTTGCTGCTTTTTCATAATCTTCATTATTTACAGCTTCGTCTAAAAGTGAATGTAATTCTTCAATAGATTTATCTTTGTAGCTTTCATGAACGCTAGCTTCAATTTCTTCAGCAACTAATTCATCCATTAAGATACTATCTTCTTCTTCGTCTTTTTTAGGATTTACTTTCAAGTAAATTCCTGCTTTGTCTAAAATATTTTTGTAAGTAAAAATAGGAGCGTTAAAACGCAAAGCCAAAGCGATAGCATCACTGGTTCTTGCATCAATTATTTCCTCTATTTTATCACGTTCACAAATTAAACTTGAATAAAACACACCATCTACCAATTTATGAATGATAACTTGTTTAACAACAATATCAAATCGGTCAGCAAAATTTTTAAAAAGGTCGTGTGTTAAGGGTCTAGGAGGTCGTATTTCTTTTTCTAAAGCAATGGCAATTGATTGTGCTTCAAAAGCACCAATAACTATTGGAAGTTTTCGGTCACCATCTACTTCGTTTAAAATCAAAGCGTAAGCGCCATTTTGAGTTTGGCTGTACGATATGCCCTTTATGTTAAGACGAACTAAGCTCATAAATTTAAAAACACAAAGAACTGTTTAAATTAGGACTTTACCAAACTGAAATTAACAGATTTGGAGATTTAGACCAAATTCAAACAGTCCTTTAACAATACAATTTATAAAAAAATTATTTATTGCTGAGCTTTAAATTCCTTTAATTTCTCTATTAATTTAGGTACAACTTCAAAGGCGTCACCCACAATTCCGTAATCAGCAGCTTTAAAGAAAGGTGCTTCAGGATCTGTGTTGATAACTACTTTTACTTTTGATGCGTTGATACCTGCTAAATGCTGAATAGCTCCAGAAATTCCAACTGCAATATATAAGTTTGATGCTACTGGTTTTCCTGTTTGTCCTACGTGCTCACTGTGTGGTCTCCAACCTAAATCACTTACAGGTTTAGAGCATGCAGTAGCAGCACCAAGAACATCTGCTAATTCTTCTATCATTCCCCAGTTTTCTGGACCTTTTAATCCACGTCCACCAGATACTACAACTTCAGCATCTGCAATAGTAACTTGACCTGTAACTTTATCTACAGCATCAACTTGTACTTTTATTTCTGGGATTGAAGCTGAAAAATCTTCAGCAGCTGCACTTGCAGTATTTTCTTTTAATCCGAAAGCATTTTTTGAAACTGCTACTAATTTAACATCAGAGTTAATAGTAGTCATGTTAAATGCTTTGTTTGTAAATGCAGTACGTTTTACTGTAAATGGCGAAGTGCTAGAAGGCGCTTCAACCACGTTAGATGCAAAACCTGCATTTAAATCTACTGCTAAAAGAGGTGCTAAATACTTGCTGTCTGCACTTGAGCTTACAATAACAACTTTGGCATCTTCTTTTTCTGTAGCTTGTTTTATAATGCTTGCATAGGCATTGGCATTAAATTTATCTAAACTAGCATCGTTAACTTTTAATACTTTGTCAACACCATAGTTTCCTAAAGCTGATGTGTCATCAGCATTTATAGTAACTGCAGTTACTGTTGTTCCCATTTGGTCTGCAACAGCTTTTGCATAAGAAGCAACTTCAAACGCTACTTTTTTAAATTTTCCTTGTTCTGATTCTGTATATACTAAAACTGACATCTTTTCTTTTTTGTACGTTAATTAAATGACTTTTGCTTCGTTGTGAAGTAGGTTTACTAATTCACCAACATTATCTGCATCTACTAAAGTAACAGCACCTTTTGGAGCTGGTTTTTCAAACTTAACTGAAGCTGTTTCAGCTGATGCATCAACAGGTTCTACAACGTTAAGAGGTTTTTTACGAGCCATCATAATACCTCTCATATTAGGAATACGTAAGTCACTTTCTTCAACAAGTCCTTTTTGACCACCAATTACTAGTGGTAAAGCTGTAGACACAGTTTCTTTTCCTCCATCAATTTCTCTTACTGCTTTTGCCGAAGTTCCATCAACCTCAAGACTAATACAGTTGTTTACAAAATTTGCGCTAGTTAATCCAGCTAACATTCCTGGAACCATACCACCATTGTAGTCAATAGATTCACGACCAGCAATTACTAAATCGTAACCACCATTTTTTACAACATTTGCCAATTGCTTTGCGACTGCAAAACCGTCTGTAGCTTCAGTGTTAACTCTTATGGCTGTATCTGCTCCAATAGCTAAAGCCTTACGAAGTGTAGGCTCAGTTTCAGGACCACCAACATTTACAACATCTACGCTAGCACCTTGTTTTTCTTTAAACCACATAGCACGAGTTAATCCAAATTCGTCATTAGGATTGATTACAAATTGTACACCATTTGTGTCAAATTTTGTGTCGCCATCCGTAAAATTAATTTTTGAAGTCGTATCAGGTACATGACTAATACATACTAATATTTTCATATCGTTATTATTATGTTTTACACTAAAAAATTTTTGAGGTTACGAAGTTAATTATTTTAATTTGAATATTTACTATGCATGCATAATATTTTTTCCTTTTTAAAGATAATTTCAAGATCGATTGATGAATTTTTGAAAAAAGATGCACAAATTTTAAGAATTCTTTAAAACAAAATACGATTTGAGTGTTTTAAAATAGCATCAATTTAAAAATGAAGACCCAATAAGAAACAATGTATTATTATAAGGTGTATTTTTTATGAAATATTCCTATTTTTGCTTTCCGATTTAAAGAGATAATACATGAAAACTATTCAATTTAGAGAAGCAGTTTGTGAAGCCATGAGCGAAGAAATGCGTCGTGATGAAAGCGTTTACTTAATGGGTGAAGAAGTTGCTGAATATAATGGTGCATATAAAGCATCAAAAGGTATGTTGGACGAGTTTGGTCCTAAACGTGTTATTGACACACCAATTGCTGAGCTTGGTTTTGCAGGAATTGCAGTAGGCTCAACAATGACTGGTAATAGACCAATTGTAGAGTATATGACATTCAATTTCTCTTTAGTTGGTATTGACCAAATTATAAACAACGCAGCAAAAATCAGACAAATGTCTGGTGGACAATTTAAGTGTCCAATTGTATTTCGTGGACCTACAGCTTCTGCAGGACAGCTAGCTGCAACACACTCTCAAGCTTTTGAAAGCTGGTTTGCAAATACTCCAGGTTTAAAAGTTGTTGTGCCTTCAAACCCTTATGATGCAAAAGGATTATTAAAATCTGCTATTCGTGATGACGATCCAGTAATTTTTATGGAAAGTGAGCAAATGTATGGTGATAAAGGCGAAGTTCCTGAAGGCGAATATTTAATTCCGTTAGGAGTTGCAGATATTAAACGCGAAGGAACTGATGTTACTATCGTTTCTTTCGGAAAAATCATCAAAGAAGCTTACAAAGCTGCAGACGAATTAGAAAAAGAAGGGATTTCTTGTGAAATTATCGATTTGCGTACTGTACGTCCTATGGATAGAGCAGCAATTATAACTTCTGTAAAGAAAACAAACAGACTAGTAATTCTTGAAGAAGCATGGCCTTTTGGTAATGTGTCTACTGAAATTACATATTTAGTACAGTCTGAAGCGTTTGATTATTTAGATGCTCCAATTGTAAAAATTAACACAGCCGATACACCTGCTCCTTACTCTCCAGTACTTCTGGAAGAATGGTTACCTAACAGTAACGATGTAATAAAAGCAGTAAAAAAGGTAATGTATAAATAAATCGCATTTTTTTGCGTTATATAAACTTCATTGGCAGTATTGTTGATGAAGTTTTTTGCTTATGAAGATAAAATTAATAGCCCTATTTTTTTGCTTAGGAATTGCTAACGTATTGGCACAGACCAAAGTTAGCGGTCATGTAGTAGACGAAAACAACGACCCTGTTGCTTTTGCTAATGTACTTTTTAAAGGATCTACCGAAGGTACAATCACTAACGAAAATGGTAAATTTTATCTTGAATCTGAAACTACTTGGGATGCTCTCATCGTTTCTTTTTTAGGTTACGAAACTTTAGAGTTGCCACTTGCCAAAAGAGTAAACTACGAACTCAATTTGGTTTTAAAAGAAGAGGCTGATGCACTTGATGAGGTTGTAATTGTTACAGGAAAACAATCTAAAAAAGCCGAAGAAAATCCAGCCATTGCCATTTTAAAGAAAATATGGGAGCACAAACGTAAAAACGGACTCAATCAGTTTAAGCAATACGAGTACGATAAATACGAAAAGGTTGAGTTTGACTTAAACACTATTGACAGTGCACTCATAAAAAGCAAGCTGTTTAGAGGTATGGAGTTTGTTTTTGAAGAAGTAGACACCTCAAGAGTAACAGGAAAAACCTACTTACCAATATTTATTAATGAAGCCGTAAGTAGAGTATATGGCGATAATGTGCTAGACAAGGAGAAAGAAGACTTAAAAGGAAATAAAAACTCTGGTTTTAGCAACAATCAGGTGATTATCGATTTTGTAGACGACCTGTATTCCGATTATAACATTTACGACAACTACCTTAAGTTTTTTGATAAAAGCTTTGTAAGCCCAATTTCTAAAACAGGAATTAATACTTACAACTATGTACTTTCTGATAGTTCGTTTATTGATAACAAATGGTGCTACAACATTATTTACTATCCACGTAGAAAAAACGAACTCACTTTTAAAGGCGATTTTTGGGTTGCTGATACTACCTATGCTATCAAAGAAATTAATCTGCAAGCCTCTAAAAGTGCCAACATAAACTGGGTAAAAGAAATTTATATAGAGCAAGAGTTCGAAGTCCTTAACGACTCGTTGTTTTTGATAAAGCGCGATTATTTTATGTCAGATTTTGCGCTGAACAAAAAGGAAAAATCTCGTGGAATTTACGGTAAGCGTACCACCTTGTATGATAATTATGAGTTTGATAAACAAAAAAACGAAAAGTTCTATAGCGAAGAGGTTTACAACTACAATGAAGACGTTTACAATCGTGATGATTCCTTTTGGGAAGAAAACCGACTAGAGTCGCTCAACAAAGACGAAAAAGGTGTTTACAAAATGTTAGACACTTTAAAAACCGTAAAAAAGTTTAAACGACTTTACAATATTGGTAGCGTGTTAGCTTCAGGTTACATTGAGTTTCCGAGTATTAATTTTGATTATGGACCTATCTTTTCAACGTTTGGATATAATGAAGTAGAAGGTGTAAGGGTAAGAACAGGAGGTCGTACTTATTTTGGACCAAACGACCTTTGGAGGCTCGAAGGATTTTTGGCTTACGGTTTTAGAGACGATAAGTTTAAATATGGTATCTCAGGAAAATGGTTGGTAGATAAAAAGAATCGTATTATTCTCTCTGGTGGAAACCGAAGAGATGTAGAGCAAATAGGAGCGAGTTTAACCAATTCAACCGATGTTTTAGGACGTAGTTTTGCCTCATCAGCTGTGGTTGGTACAAGTCCTAACGATAAACTTTCTAGTATTAATTTAACAACGCTTTCGCTGGAAATTGAGCCAGTAAAAAACCTTGTGTTTAGGCTAGGAGCTAACTATAGAACTTTAGAGTCGGCTTCAGAAACTTTTAGTCTCGATTATTTTGATGAAGAATCTCCTACAGGAATTTCATCTGAAATAAGACAATACGAAAGCACGCTTTCGGTATCGTATTTCCCAAAACGAAAAATGACAGGTTTTGGTGTAGAACGCAGAAATGCCAATGATAATTACGCAAGCTTGTTTGCTCAATTAAGCAAAGGAGATCGTACTGTTTTTGGTAGCGATTTTGACTATACCAAATTGCAGTTTTCATACATACAACCTTGGCAAGTTGGTGGTTTTGGTCGCTTAACCACAACTATCGAAGCAGGTAAAACCTTTGGCGAAGTTCCGCTTGGGTTGTTAAGTGTAGTTCCTGGTAATCAGTCCTATTTTTCTATTTATAACACCTTCTCGCAGTTAGATTTTTATGAGTTTGTAACAGATACCTATTCGTCATTACATTTAGAGCATAATTTTAACGGTCGATTGTTTTCGCGTATACCATTTCTTAAAAAGTATAACCTAAGAGCTATTGTTGGTGTACGTGGTGTTTGGGGAGAAATTTCGCAAGAAAACCGTAACCTTAATGCTTCAGGTTTAATCTACAACGCACCAAGTGATGAGGTGTACTACGAATACAGTGTTGGTGTAGGTAATATTTTTAAAATACTACGTATAGACTTCAATTTTAGAGGAAATTATCTCGATACACCTGACGCACGAAAGTTTGGTGTTACAGGAAGCTTTGGATTTTATTTTTAGGAGGTTCGTTTAACGGTTTTGTGTATAGTGTGTTTTAGATTGAGCTGAAGCTTTTAACTTCTGATGAGTCGCTTGCAGCGAAGAATCCGCTAAAGGAAAACAACAAGGCTTTGGCTTGTAATTTTCAGATTATTTAAGTATACTAGTTTGTACGAATGTTTCCTTCTATTACTAAGCTAGTAATACACTATGCTCGTTATTGGCTATAGTACTTTTACTCATTTAATTTAGTGATATAATTCATATTGTTATAAGCTAATTTTAACAGCTGAAAATAAGGTATTTTTTGTTTTAGAATCATTGCTTTTTGTTCATAAGATTTATCGCTTAAATTATCATGAAAATTTGCTACTATAATTGCTTTACCGGATACTCCAGTATAGTTAAATCCTTGATGGATTTGGTAAGTTACTTTAATATCTAATTCTAGATTTTCGTAAAGATAAACTTCATTTGAAATTGACAGATTTGAATGTAGTACATCTGCTAACATCACAAGATTACCAACTCTTTTATCGTAATAACCGTAATAATTACCTAATTGTATAGAAGGCTTAAATGCAATTAATTTTTCTAAAGCTTTATTAAAATTTTGTTTTCCACCGAAAATGTTCTCAAGGATATGAAGGATAACTATAATTGGAGAGGCATGAGAATATACATGACCGAATTCAATTGAGTTAGTTTTAATACCATAGTTTGGAACTGTTAATTCAGATTTTAAATAATTAAGTAATGTTCTCATACTTAAGCAATTTGATTTTACAAGATGAGATAAAATGAATTCGAGTTCAGTGCCTTCGTAACTAC
Organism: Meridianimaribacter sp. CL38; assembly: GCF_004328055.1. Lineage (NCBI taxonomy): Bacteria > Pseudomonadati > Bacteroidota > Flavobacteriia > Flavobacteriales > Flavobacteriaceae > Meridianimaribacter > Meridianimaribacter sp. CL38. Next base: position 60,061 of record NZ_QKWS01000006.1, read on the forward strand.
CTGAGAAAGTTCTTGGTGTTAAATTCGTTTTGCTTAAATCTAAACTGTTTAAAAACTTATCTAGATTTTCTGCAATTACATTCGAGAAATTATAATGAAAAACTTCATGAGAATAGAATTTGTCTATATACCCAGAAAAATCGATATTCATTCCATACTTACTATGGAAAATACTTCTTAAGTTATCTACATCGCAGACTAATACTATTTTGTCAAACCCAAATTTGTTTTCTCCATCGAAATTATAATGATCAAAATGTGCAGAAAAAACATTCATTATTCTGAATATGTGTTCAGGATCAATTCTGTCTAAATCATCAATCAATAAAATAATTTTTTTGTCTTCATTATTTAATTTTATTGAGTCAATTAATTTTCCTAGTAATTCAGTTATAGAATTTTCTTCCCTGTAAGTTCCTTCCTTTTTTGCAAATGTTTTTAGAAAGTCGTGTAATTCTTTTCTGTCATCAATTTTAAGTTCTTTTCGATGTTTTTGAATCTCCTTATATAAATTTAGAATAGGTTTAAAAATTGATTCGATAGAATGATCTAGTTTAGGTAAATGCTCAATTAATTCATTTATAATACTATCATAGTTTTCAAGTAGATAGTTTTCCGAGACACTTTTTAAATCAAAGTCAATTTTTTCGAAATCTGGATTTTTAGAGAATAGCTCAAAGCCTATATCAAATTTTATTAGCTCAAAAATATCTTCATTAGATGATACTGAATAATTAATTGGATTTAATTTTACAACTACATAATCATCTGATTTTGACGAGAAGTACTTTTTTAAAAAATAGGTTTTGCCTATTCCAAAAATTCCAGAGAAAATAATTCTCGAGTTTTCTTCTGTATTCAAATGCTCATCAAACCTATTTGATTCAGAATCGATAGATAAGTCTTTAAACTCCATTTTTATATCACCTTATTTATTTAAAAGTATTGTTGACAATAATAAAAATATGGATTAATCTAATAATTCATATCCACTGTTAAATTACGGTTATTTTTTTGATAAAGTCAAGGGTAATTAATTGCCATAACTCAAACATTACATTATATTTGCAGCCCGAAAAACAAATATAAAAATATGACAGCAGCAGGAAAATTGACCTTTGATGTACTAATAGAAATCCCTAAAGGAAGTAGAAATAAATACGAATACGATTTTGAACTAAAAAAAATTAGGTTTGATCGTATGTTGTTTTCATCAATGATGTATCCTGGAGATTATGGGTTTATTCCTGAAACTTTAGCTTTAGATCAAGATCCTCTAGACGTTTTAGTATTAGGAACAGAGCCAACATTTCCAATGTGTGTTATGGAAGTAAAACCAATAGGTGTGTTTCACATGACAGATGAAAAAGGACCAGATGAAAAATTAATATGTGTGCCAATTTCTGACCCAATCTGGAATAAATACAATGATATTGAAGATTTAAACCCACATAGAATTAAAGAAATTGAACACTTTTTTCAGGTTTACAAAGACTTAGAAGAAAAGAAAGTTGATGTTGGTGGTTGGGGAAATGCTAAAGAGGCATACGAAATCCTTAACAAATGTGTGGAACGCTACGAAAGCAGTGAGCACAAAGCAAACGGTAACTTTACAATATAAAATAGCTTGTAACATAGCAATTTAGAGCCCTTACGCTGCAGAAGTGTAAGGGCTTTTTAATATTAATCCATTTTGTTACATTTGTTAAGATACAAACTAATCAAATTAATAAAATATGGAATCAAATATGATTTTTGTGCCAATAATATTGGCAATTGTAGGATTACTGTTCATGTTCGTAAAGATGTCTTGGGTTAAAAAACAAGCACCTGGAAACGAAAGAATGCAAGGCATTTCAAAATCAATTAAAGAAGGTGCACTAGCCTTTTTAAATGCCGAATACAGATTGTTAGCAATATTTGTTGTTATTGCATCTGTAGCTTTAGGAGCAATATCTTACTTTGTTGATACTACACATTGGATTATAATAGTAGCTTTTATTATAGGAGCTATTTTTTCAGCTCTTGCAGGAAACATTGGTATGCGAGTTGCAACCGAAGCCAACGCACGTACTGCCGAAGCTGCAAAAACAAGCTTACCCCAAGCGCTTAAAGTGTCGTTTGGTGGTGGAACAGTAATGGGACTAGGTGTTGCTGGTTTAGCAGTATTAGGACTTAGTTTACTGTTTTTTGTTTTTATGAAAATGTTTATTGTTGGCGAAGCTTCTTTTTATGATGAAATGACTATTGCTCTAGAGGCATTAGCAGGTTTTTCATTAGGTGCTGAATCTATTGCACTATTTGCGCGTGTAGGTGGTGGAATTTACACTAAAGCTGCCGATGTTGGTGCAGATTTAGTTGGTAAAGTAGAAGCTGGTATTCCTGAAGATGATCCTCGTAATCCAGCAACTATTGCAGACAACGTAGGAGATAACGTTGGTGATGTAGCTGGTATGGGAGCCGATTTGTTTGGTAGTTATGTAGCAACAGTATTAGCAGCTATGGTATTGGGTAATTATTTAATTAAAGATATGTCAGTCAATACACCTTTTACTGACGACTTTAATAATATGGGACCAATCTTGTTGCCAATTGTTATTGCAGGTGTAGGTATTTTAGCTTCAATTATAGGAACGTTTTTAGTGAAAATTTCTGGTAATAACGCTAAAGAAGCTCAAGTTCAAAAAGCATTAGACACAGGAAACTGGGTAGCTATCATTATAACTTTAGCAGCTAGTTTTGGTCTAATTAAATATATGTTACCTGAAACTATGAGCATGAAGTTCTTTGGTGAAGGTTATGTAGATGTATCATCGATGAATGTATTTTGGTCAGCGTGTATAGGACTAGCTGTTGGAGCATTAATTTCGGTAGTTACTGCTTATTTTACATCATTAGGTAAAAAACCAGTTTTAGATATAGTACAAAACAGTTCTACAGGAGCAGCAACAAACATTATTGCTGGTTTAGCTGTAGGGATGAAATCTACATTTGCATCAGTAATTTTATTTGCAGCTGCAATTTATGGATCGTATGAATTAGCAGGATTTTATGGTGTTGCTTTAGCAGCATCTGCTATGATGGCTACTACAGCTATGCAGTTAGCTATTGATGCTTTTGGACCAATTGCTGATAACGCAGGTGGTGTTGCTGAAATGAGCGAGCTAGATCCTGAAGTGCGTGAGCGTACAGATATTTTAGACTCAGTAGGAAACACAACTGCAGCTGTTGGTAAAGGATTTGCTATTGCTTCTGCTGCATTAACTGCATTAGCATTATTTGCTGCTTATGTAACGTTTACAGGAATTGATGGAATAAACATTTTTAAAGCTGATGTATTAGCAATGTTATTTGTTGGAGGAATGATTCCTGTAATCTTCTCAGCTTTAGCAATGCAATCAGTAGGAAAAGCTGCAATGGAAATGGTACATGAAGTACGTCGTCAGTTTAAAGAAATTCCAGGAATTATGGAAGGAACAGGAACTCCTGAGTATGCAAAGTGTGTTGATATTTCTACACAAGCAGCATTAAAAGAAATGATTTTACCAGGTTTAATTACCATTATTACTCCTATACTAATTGGTTTAATTTTTGGAGCTGAACCATTAGGAGGTTATATGGCAGGAGTATGTGTTAGTGGTGTAATGTGGGCAATCTTCCAAAACAATGCTGGAGGAGCTTGGGATAACGCTAAAAAATCGTTTGAAGCTGGAGTTGAAATTAATGGTGAAATGACTTATAAAGGAAGTGATGCGCATAAAGCTGCTGTAACAGGTGATACTGTTGGAGATCCTTTTAAAGATACATCAGGGCCATCAATGAATATTTTAATTAAGCTAACATGTTTAGTAGGATTGGTTATTGCTCCAATTTTAGGTGGTCATACTGCTGAAACTGGTTTAGCAGGTAACGATGATATTACTAAAGAAATTACTGTTGAAATTAATGATGATGGAACCACAGGAACTGCTGTAGCTGTTTTAACTAAAACAACAACTGTTAATGGAGAAACCACTACTGAAGAAAAAATTATTGAAGGTACTCTTGAAGAAGTTGAAGCTAAAGTAGAAGCTATGAACAATGATAAGACTGTTGATGACGTTGAGGTTAAAATTAAGAAAACAGTTACTGAAGAAATTGAAAAACAAAGCTAGTTTTCAAAAGTTATACTACAAAAAAAGCCACATCAATTTGATGTGGCTTTTTTGTTTGTCTTTTATTGTTTTTTAAAATAAACCGTTTATTTCGGCATCTATTTTATTAATGATAAAACCAAGGTCTTCTGGGTTAGCAACAAAATCTAGGTTGTCTACGTCAATGATAAGTAGTTTTCCTTTGTCATAACCATGTATCCATGCTTCGTAGCGCTCATTTAATCTACTTAAATAATCAATGCTAATTGAGTTTTCATAATCGCGTCCACGTTTATGAATTTGTGATACTAAGTTTGGGATTGTGCTTCTAAGGTAAATTAACAAATCAGGACCTTGAACAAGAGATTCCATTAAATCAAAAAGTGAACGATAGTTCTCAAAATCTCTATTGGTCATCAATCCCATAGCATGAAGGTTAGGTGCAAAAATATGAGCATCTTCATAAATGGTTCTGTCCTGTATAATGTCTTTTCCGCTTTGGCGAATTTGTAATACTTGTCTAAATCTGGAATTTAAAAAATAAACCTGCAGGTTAAAACTCCAACGCTCCATCTGGTTGTAAAAATCATCTAAATACGGATTGTCTACTACGTCTTCTAATTGTGGTTCCCAGTTAAAATGTTTGGCTAATAATTTGGTGAGAGTTGTTTTACCTGCACCAATGTTTCCTGCTACTGCAACATGCATGTTTATTTAATTTTTAGTTGGAATTTACTTAGGATTTTGCTGTCGTAAATATACAAGGTTTCATTGGCCAATAAAAACTGATTTATTAACAATTTTGACCTTTGAATTGGTACAACATCTTGACTATTACTTGCTAAAAAGTAGAGTTGATTATCAGTTTTTAAAACCACATTTTCATTGTTTAAAGCCATTTCAGTGAAGCCTTTATTCTCCATTTTAGAAATAAGACTTCCTAAATAATTGTACTTGTACAAGTACTTTTCGGTAAGCATCCAGCAATAGTTGTAGTTGCTTTTTAGATCGAGTACATTAGATTGTACAGGAAGCGATCTTACCTTAACCTTGTTCATTTTATAGTCATAAAGTTCAAGTTGTTGTAAATCTTGATTAAAAACCCAAAGCGAATTGTCAAAACCAGTAGTAATATGTGATACATTTTTATAGGGTTGCATCATATTAAAATCTATTTTGAAAATTTCGGCTAAACGATTATCAAGAATAATAACAGTATTAAAACTCTTGTAAAACAGATTAATTTTTAATGGATTAAAAGCATTAGCAGAAGTAATGTTTCCTAATTGAACATTGCTGTAGTTTATTGATTTATTATTTGAAGTTTTATAAAACGTATTGTTTTTAATATGGTAAAGCGTTTCAAAATCGTCAATACTAATAATCGTTTCCTTTTCAAGTTTTAAGCTATTTATAAGCTTTATCTGTATACTATCTTGAGCATAACTTGAATATATAAAGAATAAAAAAATGTAGTTAATCCATTTCATTGCGAAATGAAAAGTACAAAAATCAAACCATATTGCATAAATAAAAAAACACCTTTGTAAACAAAGGTGTTTTTTAAAGTTGCTATTAATCTAATACTACTCTTTTAAAACTTTAAAATTAGTTGAAGTTTCTCCAGAGTTAACGGTTACAATGTAAATTCCAGTAGCAAGACTAGATAAATCTACACTTACATCTTGTGCATTGGTTTCTTTAGTTAAAACAGCTTTTCCAATAATACTGTTTACTGTTACTTTATTAATGTTTTGGTTGTATTTTATATTCAATACATTATTAGTTGGGTTTGGATAGTATTTAAAACTGTTTAAGTCAAACTCGTTAACACCTAAAGTAGCATCGTAGGCAGCAATTCTAAATTTACCAAATTGATAAGCCCAACCCCAAACTCTTATTATTACTGTTTCTCCTGGAGTTTTATTAGTAAATAACATACCAGCAAATTCGTTACCTCCAATTACAAATTGATTGCTGCAATAAGCAGTTCCTGTGTTTGGTGGAGGTAGGTTGTAATGAAATGGTTCTAAGGTTTCTGTTCCACAAGAACCAGTATAAGTTTCAATGGCAGTGTCACTCAAATTAGTTTCAGTTGGTTCTGCTCTAGTTTCAATAGTAAAGCTACCTGAAGCAGGAACCACTACCGAAAACCATACGTCTTTTCCATAGATACCAAAATCAGGTAAGGTTCCGCAGTTAGGAAAATTAGAATTTCCCGGATTAACTGACGCAGATGTATTGGTAGCAACTATGTAACTGTCTTCAAAAGACTGACCAATTGTTAGTGCTATAGGGTTTGAACAATCATCGTTCGATGGCGCATCAGGCGACTTGTATGCGCACAATTCAAAATAAATAGCTTGTGATGAATTTGATGATGTTACGCTTACATAATAAGTTTCTCCTGCAGTTAAATCGGCTAAAACAATATCTTGACACTGTAAGGTTGGAGATGTTGGTTCTTCAAGGAAAGGGTTTAAGAATCCAGGAGTTCCGCTATATACTCCTATGTATAAAGGAGTAGAACCATTTACAAGGTCTGCTCTAAAGGTGTACTCTCCAGTTTCAGTTGGTGTAAAGCTGTACCACACATCAGGATTTGAAGTGCTGCATTCAGCTTCACTAGTATAAGTTGCATTAGTTGTGTATCCAACAGATGCATTTTCGCAAACATCAAAAGTAGACTCTAACAACACATCAGCGTTTGCAGGTTCGTCGTTTGATGGCGCATCAGGAAAAGGATAAACGCATAATCTATATTGTGTAGATGCACTCGCTCCTCTGGTGTTAATATAATAAGTTTGACCCATAGTTAAAGTAGCGCTAAAATACCTTGTAGCACAACCAGTCATACTATTTAAGTTGCCTATAGTTCCAGAAAAAACACCTATTCTAACATCAAAAATGCTTCCTGTTAAAGCTTCAACTTCAATAGAATATTGACGCGTTTCAGTTGGTGTAAATGTATACCAAGAGTCAACCCAATTATCATAACCTGGACAAGTTGCAAATTCTGGAGATTTGGTAAACCCAACAAAATTGTCGGTTTCTTCATTTTCACAAACATAAGATGTTGAAGCAAGTATAGCAGGAGCTCCAATAGGCTCATCAGTTTGTCCGTTTACAATTTGGGAAAAAGCAATAACAAAGAGTAAAAGTAATTTTCTAGTCATGATTCATATTTGTTTTAGTCTTGTAACAAAAGTCAAAAAAAAAGACTTTTTTTCAATGTGTTTAGGTACCGTTAACTTATCGTTAACCTTAGTTTACTTTGTTAAATAAGTAATAGTGAATAAGTTTACACTCAACTTAGAGTTGTCTTAAGATAGCTAAGTTAATTCAGAATTAAAACTAAAAGACTAATACAATGAAAAAAAATTACTTATTTCTTGCCCTTATGTTCTTTAGCTTTTTTGCTAATGCACAAACGGTATCAATTAATGAAGTTACGCTTGGTGGTCTTACAACAAGTACATTTCAAGAATTGCCAATTGATCCTGACGATAATTATTCTTACTCACAGAGTATTTATTTGCAGTCAGAAATTAATCAAGCTGGTAGTATTTCAAAAATTACATATTATACTGATGGAGTTTTAGAAAATTCAAATGACATAGTTGTATATATGGCTGAAACTGCTAATGATACTTTTGCTTCTAATTCTGATTGGATTCCTTTAGCTAACTTAACACAAGTGTTTGCAGGCACATTTACAGTGTATAATAACGAGGTGTCTATAATTTTGGATACACCATTTAGTTACTCAAATACAGCAAACTTAGTTATAGTAGTTGACGAAAATCAAGATGATAATGACTCTAAAGATTTTATTGCACACAACTTAGGGTTTTCAGAAGCTAGTGGAAGAGTGTTGCATTATGGAAATAATTTTACTAATCCTGATCCTGCGTCACCACCTTCAGGAATTTTAGATTACTACAGAGCGAATATTGAATTAGATTTTAACGCAATTACATGTTATCCTCCAAGTGCTATTAGTTTGGATGATACTTATGAAACTTCAGTAAATGTTAGCTGGACCTCAAGTGCTTTAGAGTGGCAATATGTTGTGCAATCACCAGGAACTGGTAATCCTGACGCAGCTACACCTGTTAGTGTTTCGTCTAGTTCGGTAAACGTTCCAGGGTTGATTAATAATACTGAATATGAGTTTTATGTGAGATCAGATTGTGATACTGATGGTGTGAGTGATTGGATTGGTCCAATATTTTTTAGAACTGCTTGTGGTATAGTAGATGATTTTTCTGAAAATTTTGAAAGCATGCCAGATGAACTTGTAACTCCTTATTGCTGGACAACAATTTCAAGTTCAACTGGAACAGAGCCTACATTTAAAGTAAATACTAGCTCTACGCAATCATACTCTCCTGATAATTACTATGAAATTCAAATGAGTAATGATGATACTATGCTTTTAGTTTCTCCTGAGAGTACAACTATTGCCGATGGTATGCATAGAATAGAATTTGCAGCTAAAGTAAACTCAGTAGGTTCAGATGAAACTGTTATAAAAGTTGGTTTAATGTCTGACCCTAATGACGAAAATACATTTGTAGAACTTAACAGTTTTGCGTTAATTAACTCTTCTGAAAACACTAATAACTATTCACTTTACTATGTAAATGTGCCGTTAAATGCATCAGCAAGTCATTTAGCATTTAAACCAGAAACAACCGCTTCGTTTAATAAGATTGTTTATTTAGACAATATAGTTGTTACTACACAGCCTTCTTGTTTTGAGGTGCTAGATGTAGAGGCAAGTAATATTACCGATGTTTCTTTTGACTTAGAAATTACTCCAGATATTCAAGTGCAAACGGAATGGGAAATGGTAATTGTTCAAACTAGTTTAAACTTTAATCCAGCATTAGAAACTCCAATAGTAACAAGTTCCCTTACAAATAATATTACATTGGATTCTGATGGACAAGCAATTATACCAAATAGTCCTTATAGAATTTTTGTTAGAGCTAATTGTGATGCAGCAGGTAGTGATGGTTCTGGTTATAGCACTTGGTTTGGACCTTACGATATAAGAACCGCTTGCGCGCCATTTACAACTAATTTTACTGAAGACTTTGATTTATATTCAGATGCTGATTTTCCTTTTTGCTGGAACAAAAATGTTACATCTTCTGGGTCTCCTCTAGTTGAGGTAAATACTTCTACATCGTATGCTAACTCAGGAGCTAATGCAATTATAATGAATACAGGTAATGATGCTAGTGCAAATGTGTTACTTATTTTACCTCAACATACTACTGCTAATGATGGTATGCATAGACTAGAGTTTTATGCTAAAAAGAATAGCGAGAATACTGATGCTAATATAATAGTTGGTACTATGAGTGATCCTATGGATGCTAACACTTTTCAAGAAATAACTGAACTTCCAATAACAACAGGTGGTTTCTCAGGTAGCTTTCTTCAATATTTTGTGAATTTACCAGCAAGCACTGATGAGTATGTAGTGCTTAAGCATGGAGCAGGTACTGGAGCAAGCATTGCTTTTTATATTGATGATGTCACAATTACAGATCAACCTGCTTGTACTGAAGTGTATAATGTTGTAGCTGAAAATGTAACAGACGCTTCTGTTGAGGTTAGTTGGAATTTTCTTGGAGGACAAAACAGTTGGGAGTATGTTGTGCAACCTGCAGGAACAGGTGAGCCAGCATCAGGTGTTGTAACTTCTTCTAGTACTTCAAATAGCGATTTTAATAGTCTTACAGATAATACTGCTTATGAAATTTATGTAAGAGCTGATTGTGATGCAAATGGCACAAGCCCATGGGTTGGACCAGTTTATTTTACGACATTATGTGTGCCAGAATCAGGGACTTTCACTAACGGTTTTGAGGGTAATGCTAACAATGCTGAAATAGAACCATGTTGGTCTAGTTTAATTAATCCTGCATCAACAAGCCCATACGTGAGATACAGTACTTTTCAAGCTCAAGAAGGTTCTATTAGTGTGAGAATGTATAGTGGTAATGATGAAACTTCAGATATCTTTTTAATTACTCCTATGTTGTCTGATTTTGATAGCACCAAACAAATTCGTTTCCATGTTTATGACGATCACAATGGAGGTTTAGAGGTTGGTACTATGACTGATCCTACTGATGCTTCAACATATACTACATATCAAACATTTTTAGATGCAGATATGACTGATGATGCATGGGATGAGAAAACTGTGACCTTTGATAGTTATGCTGGATCTGACAACTATATTGTGTTTAAGTACAACGCTGCAACAACTTTTGATAATTTATACATAGATAATTTTACTTATGAGGATAATCCTTCTTTAAGTACTAACGATTATGATTTTAACAGCTCAGTTAAAATATATCCAAACCCAGTAAAAAACACATTACATGTAAATGGTAACACTATTGAGACAGTTGATGTTTATAGTATTAATGGGAGCCACATCTTGTCCCAACAGTTAAGTGCACAAACTATTGATGTATCTAATCTTGCTAATGGAATGTATTTTGTAAATCTTAAAGATGCAAACGGAAATACAGCTATTAAAAAGTTTATAAAAAATTAAACGTAATACTTTTTACTAAAAAGTAGTTTTTTTCATGGAAAAGGCCAGTAATTTAGTTTGCTGGCTTTTGTTTTTTTAATCTTTAATTACAAACTCTAGTCCAACACCTCTAACGCTATTAATGCTAATATTAGGGTCTTCTTTTAGGTGTTTTCTTACCCTTGTAATAAATACATCCATACTTCTCCCAGAAAAAAAATTGCTTTGTCCCCAAACCTTTGCTAGTATATCATCTCTAGGGATAAGTTTGTTTTTGTTAGTGAATAAAAAATAAATAAGCTGCGCTTCCTTTTCAGTAATCTTAGCGCTTTTACCATTTATACTTAATGTAAGATTTTTGCTGTCAAATAAATACTTGCCAATAGCAATTGGCTCTTCTTTATCAGTCTCTAAGCTAATGGTTTGTTGCTGGTTAGTTCTTTTAATGATGTTGTTTATTCTTAAAATGAGTTCCTCAACATCAAATGGTTTTGAAATATAATCATCAGCACCTAAGCTTAAACCTTTTATTCGGTCTTCTTTAGCTTTACGAGCAGTTAAAAATAAAAAAGGTGTTTCGGGGTTTTTCTTACTGAGTTTTTTTGAGAGTTTAAAGCCATCTAGCTTAGGCATCATTACATCAATAATGCATATGTCAAAAGAGTGCATTTTAAATAAATCTAAAGCTTCAGAGCCATCTTTTGCCCAAACAACTTCAAACTTATTTAGCTCCAAATATTGTTTTAGGGTAGTGCCAAAATCAATATCATCATCAGCTAATAAAATTCTCTTTTCCATTTTCTACGGGAATTTTTATATAGAATGTTGAGCCTTCTTTTACTTTGCTTTCAACGTCTATTATTCCATGGTGAGCTTTAACAATTTGACTACAATAGTAAAGACCTAAGCCTAAGCCTTTGTAGGTGTGCATGTTTTTTTCGCTCACTCTATAGAATTTATCAAAGATAAGTTTTTTATTTTTTTTGGAGATACCTATACCATTATCAGAAATTGCAATAGTATGTAAGTTATTTGTGATGTTGTACTTTACTTTAAGTACTGTACCATCAAATTTTATGGCATTATTTAAGATGTTAATTATAGCTGTTCCCAGAAAAAACTTGTCAATTTCAACTTCGGTTTCATTAGCTTCTACATCTCTCAAAAATTGAATATTACTAGGTAATGTTAATGCAAAGTCATCGCACACTTCATTAATAAAATCTGGCAGACTAACCTGTTCAAGATTTAAATTAATGTCATTATACCCTAAGCTGTTATCTACTACCTGGTCAATTAAATTTTGGAGTCGTTTATTTTGTCTGTTAATAGTGTCAATAGATTCTTTAGCAATATCTGTATTGTCTTTTGCAAACCTATTGGTTAAGGTTTTGGTAGCAATTGATAAAGTAGAAAGCGGTGTTTTTAATTCGTGAGTAATATTATTGATGAAATCGGTTTTAATATCAGAAATGCGCTTGTGCTTAAATAAATTTCTAATAGAATATGTTACTAGAGATATTACAAAAAGGAACAGTAAAAATGCAATTAAGAAAAGAAATAGGAGTTGTTTAAAAATGATTTTATCCCAATCTACAATTTTCATGTAAATACTAGCTCTATATTTAACTGTTACAGACTCTAGTTGATGATTGTCATTTATAAACCCTTTGTCAAACGTCCAGTTCCAAGCATTAATGAGTAATCCTTCTTCAAGTAGGAAATCAGTACCAATTAAAAATATTGGAGAATCTTTGTCTTCTGTAAGAAGGTTTTCGACGTTACCATTTTCATCAATAAGCTGAATTGAAGATGCTACTTTTTTAAATAATATATTTTCGTTTAAACCCAAGCGCTCAGCTTCTTTATTGAAGTATTCTGTAAATTCGTCGTTCCTGTCGTTGGCAAAAAACTTTAAATCTGCGAGGAGTTCTTCTTTGCTAATTCGGTTTCGTTTATAATCAGGGATTTTATCTACAAAATCCATACGATAATGCCACGATAATGAATCAACATATTTGGTTTTTACTATGTCGCCTATTTTGGTTCTAGAGTCAACTGCAAAGCTTTTTTTTCTTAGATCAAAGGTGTTGAATGTTAAATACCCTTGCATGCTCGTCAAGGCGATTAAGGCAATAATTGCTCCAGCAATAAGGAATTTCGATTTTATTTGCATAGAGTTAAATTACCATAAAAAGATGAAAACAGTTTAATACAATACTCTATTAACTTATTGTTAACCGAGAATATTTCTATAAAAATAGGAAAATGAAATTAACCAATGAGTTTATACCCAAAGCCTCTTACGTTTATGATTTGGATAGTGTCGTCTTTAGATAGTTTTTTTCGAAGTTTAGTGATAAAAACATCCATGCTTCTTGCAGAGAAAAAATCGTCATTTCCCCAAAGTTTATTCAAGATGATAGACCTGTCTAAAACCTGGTTTTTGTTTTTTATTAAATGAAATAATAAATGTGCTTCTCTATGTGTGAGTTGTAATTTTTCTTCAGCGTTAAATTGAAGCGTTTGCTTTGGGAAATCAAACGTATAATCTCCAATTTGTAATACTTCTGAAGTTTTTTGAACTTGTGTTCTGTTAAGCAAATTGTTAATTCTTACAATAAGCTCTTCCATGCTAAATGGTTTTTTTAGGTAATCATTTCCGCCTATGGTAAAACCCTCAACAACATCTTGTGTTTGCGATTTGGCAGTTAAAAAAATAATAGGAATTGTATCATCAATTGCTCTAATGTCTTTAGCTAATGTAAATCCGTCTTTTTTGGGCATCATAACGTCCAAGACTAAAATCTCAGGAGTTTCAGACTGGTATTTTTCAAATGCTTTTTCGCCATTATCACATAAAATAACATTAAAGTCTCTAGTTTCAAGGCTCTCCTTTATAATTTGACCAAGTGCTGGCTCATCTTCGGCTAATAAAATGGTGGTTTTAGGCATTTGGTAATGTTATTTTAAACGTGGTAATGTTATTTTTTAAATCAACAGTGATAGTTCCGTTGTGTTTTTCTGCAATTTTCTTGGTGTAATACAGTCCAATTCCAAAGCCTTTAACATCATGAGTGTTGCCTTTAGGAACTCGGTAAAATTTCTCAAAAATCTTGTCTTTATTAGCTTTGGTTAACGTGTTTCCATTGTCAGAAATAGTAATGGTAAATGCAAAATGATTTTGCTCAAGCGAAATTGAAATCGTATCTCCACCATATTTTATAGCATTGTCAATAATATTATTGATGGCATTTTCAAAATGGAACACATCTACTTTTGCCGAAATGTTTTCAGGTATATTGAAAGTTATGGTTTTGTCACTGTTAAGTTGATGTTTTTCAATACTCGTGGTCAAAATTTCCGAGATGTTATAAGTGTCTTTGTTGAGCTCAAGATTTTCGCTATCAAGTGTAGCGGTTTCTAGTAACTTTTCAACCATAGTGTTCAATTTTGAAAGCTGTGTGTTTGATAAATCTAAATACGTTTTTGTTTTAGCTTTATCTTCAATAACATTAAAGTTTTGAATGCTTTCAAGTGCAACACCAATGGTTGCAATAGGTGTTTTGAATTCGTGTGTAATGTTGCTGATGAGATCATTTTTTACTTCAGCTAATTGTTTTTGGTGCTTGATGATTTTAAGTAAATAAAACAAACAGCTTATCACTGCCAGAATTAACAATGTGGATATTAAAATACCACCAAAAATGCGTTTTAAAATAAGCTTTGTCTGATTTTCAAAACTTAAATTTAAAGAGCTTCCTTTAGGTAACAACGTAGATTTTGAAGCAACGTTTAAAATGTTTTTTGAATCGGTTATTGTGTCTTTTATCCTCTTTGTTTTGTCTCTATTAAAATCAAGTTTGTAATCAATAGCGATGTTTTTTTGAGATAAGTCAGTAGTTATTAAACTGTCAATTTTTTTAACATCAAGCGTGTCATTTGAAATAGAAATAACAACTTTAGATGTAAGCAATTCAAATCCTTTTACTTTTATAGAGTCTTTTTTTATGTCAATAGAATTCAGCTTTTTGTGATCCCATTTTGCATTTAAAATCGAATCTACATTAGCACCTCTGTAGATAGAAATACCATCAGTAGTTTCAAGATTAAGGCTATCAAGGTTTTTAAACTTTTTTTGAGTAATATCAATTTGCTTTAAAATGGAGTCAAACTTATGGTCTTCGGCAAAAAAGTCCTCTTTATAATCGCTTTCAAAAGCAAATCCAATGGTGGTTTGTTCGGCAAGGTTAACATAGTAATCATCAACAGCTTTATCTAAACTTACCTGAACATCTTTAATAAGTTGCTGCTTGTTGGCTAAATAGTTTTTATAATTCCAATACACTTGTATCGCAATAGTACTGAGTATTACGGTAACTATGAAGTATAATATTATTAGGTATCTAGAATTATTCATAGGTCAAAAGTAAATGTTAAAGTAGATAAAAACTAATCGGTTAACACACGTTAACACTGGTTAACTTAATACTCATTTGGGTTGGTTTAAGTTTGTAAAGTATTAATCAAAAAACGAACATAAATGAAAACACTAATTACCACTATTACTTTTTTAATTGCATTTACATCTTTTAGTCAAATAAAGGAACTACAAAATGCAGATGAAACTTTAGCGACAACAATTCAAAGTGTTGAAGTGTCAATAACTATCGATTCTGTTAAAGAGATGGAAAGCACATTTAATCTTAATGACATAAAAAGTATCGTTGACGATATGAGTCCTGATGAAAACATTTCATTTGAGATAAAATGTAATGGTAAGCCAATGTCTAATGGTAAAGAAGCTTCTGCAACTTATAAAATCACTGGAAAAGCAGGAGAGAAAGAAGCATTTTATAACAACATCAATACTATAAAAAAATTAGTAACAGACTATTATAACAATCAATAAATAAGACCATGAAAGATATAGTAAAAGTTTTAATTGCAGTAGTGCTTTTAGCGTCTATAAAAAGTCACGCTCAAGAGTTTACAGGAGTTGCAACCTACAAGTCAAAACGAAAAGTAGATATTAAACTAGATAGTACTCAGGTAAACTCTGAAATGCATCAAAAAATGATGGATATGCTTAAAAAGCAGTTTGAAAAAACGTACATACTTACGTTTAATAAAGAGGAATCGGTTTATAAAGAAGAAGAATCGCTTGGAGCTCCTCAGCCTGGTGGGATGGAAGTAGTAATGATAAACACAGGAGGAGCAGATGTGTTGTATAAAAACACAAAAGAAGAACGCTACACTAATCAAAATGATGTGTTTGGAAAAATCTTTTTGATAAAAGACGAGCTAAAAAAACTTGATTGGCAATTTGGCTCAGAGACTAAAAACATTGGCGAATACACTTGCTATAAAGCAACCATAACTCGCGAGCGACCAAAAATTGTTGGAGGTATTAGTGTTAATGGTGATAAAGATTTAGATGAAGAAAAAGAACCTGAAATGGAAACCATAACTATTACAGCATGGTATACTCCGCAAATTCCTGTAAACAATGGTCCAGGTAATTATTATGGGCTTCCAGGTTTAATTCTTGAGGTAAACGATGGGTCAGAAACTGTCATTTGTAGTAAAATAGTGATCAATCCAAAAAATGAAGTTGAAATCACTGAACCTAAAAAAGGTAAAAAAGTGACTAAAGAAGAGTTTGATAAAATTATGGAAAAGAAAATGGAAGAAATGAAAGAACGTTACAGTCCAAGAAGAGGAAAAGGTGATGGACAAGAGATTGAGATAAGAATAGGAGGTTAATTTTTATTGGATTTTAACATTTTACAATTAAACTTTCAATTGTTTTAGATGTCTAACGATAGTTAAAACTGTATTTTTAACACAAACTCTTTAGACTTAAAACAATGAAATCAATCTCAATTAAACTTTGTGTTGTATTAATTACACTATTCAGTAACACGCTTTTAGCTCAAGAATTTCAAGGTAAAGCAATTTATCAATCCAAGACAACAGTCGACATGGATAATTTTGGAGGTCGACAAATGAGCGAAGAACAAAAAAAGATGATTACTGAGCGTATGAAAAGCATGCTCGAAAAAACCTTTATACTAACCTTTAATAGAACAGAGTCTACATATAAAGAAGAAGAAAAGCTAGAAACACCAGGTTCAGGAGGAGGTCCATGGAGAGGAATGATGAGTAGTTTTACAGGTGGTCCACAATACAAAAATGTGAAGGAATCTAAGCTTTTACAAGAACAGGAATTTTTTGGCAAACAGTTTTTAGTTGTTGATGAGCTCGAAACTCTAGAGTGGAAAATGGAGGGAGAAACCAAGCAAATAGGTCAATATACTTGTTATAAAGCTACAGCTGTAAAAAAAGTAGATGAGATGGATTTTATGAATATGCGAAGACGAAGAGATAGAGGCAATGACGAAAAGGAAAAAGCAGAAAAATCTAAAGATTCAGTAGATAGAGATGATCCAATGAGTGAGTTGGAAGTGCCAAAAGAAATAACCATTACAGCTTGGTATACACCACAAATCCCAGTGAACCAAGGTCCAGGAGAATATTGGGGATTACCAGGTTTAATTCTTGAGGTTAATGCTGGTAGAACAACAATATTGTGTTCTAAAATTGTAATGAATCCTGAAGAAAAAGAAGAGATTAAAATGCCTTCAAAAGGTAAAGAAGTAACAAGAGAAGAGTACAACCAAATCATGAAAGATAAAATTGAAGAAATGCGCGAAATGTATGGAGGCAGAGGAGGTCGTGGTAACAGACGTTTCTAATCAATTCACTTTAAATAATCCCAACTAAAAAATCAAATGAAAAAAATCTTTATGTTCATGCTGCTATTAGCAGCAAGCAATTCCTTTGCTCAAATAAAAGTAGAAGGTGTAGTAAAAGACAGTATAGGAACTCCGCTTGAACTTGCTAATGTTGTTGCAATCAATCAAGAAACAAAAATTTTGGAGTCTTATGCTGTAACTAATGATAAAGGACTTTTTAAACTTTCGTTAGATAAAAATTCGTCATACAAAATTCAGGTGAGTTACATTGGAATGAAAACTTACGAGGAGCTGTTGAACACTAAAGAAGCCGATTTAAAAAAAGACTTCACTTTAAAAGTTGATAATAGTTTAGATGCTGTTGAATTGGTTTACGAAATGCCTGTAACGGTCAAAGGAGATACACTAGTTTATAATGCTGATTCCTTTAAAAATGGAACCGAACGGAAGCTAGAAGATGTCCTTAAAAAACTACCTGGAGTTGAGGTTAATGACGACGGAACCATTGAGGTTGAAGGGAAGGAAGTGAGTAAGTTAATGGTAAATGGAAAAGATTTTTTTGATGGTGACACAAAATTAGCGACCAAAAATATTCCTTCTAATGCAGTAGATAAAGTTCAAGTACTCCGTAACTATTCTGAAGTTGGTCAGCTTAGTGGTGTTCAAAACAATCAAGATAACGTTGCAATTAACATTAAGTTAAAAGAAGGAAAAGAGAATTTTTGGTTTGGTGATGTTACATTAGGAGCTGGTACTGCACCTTCACCTAATGATGAGTTGTATTTGGTGCAACCAAAACTATTTTATTACAGTCCAAAATACAGTGTCAACATCATTGGAGATATGAATAATGTTGGTGAAGTTGCTTTAACTAATAGAGATTTAAGAAACTTTGGAGGTGGTTTTAGAATGCCAAGTAGAACCAGTGGAACGAGTATTAATTTAGGAGATAATGGATTAGGAGGATTGACAAATATCTCAAGAGCTCAAGAAGTTGTTACAAAACTTATTGCAACTAACTTTAGCTATTCGCCTAAAAAATCATTGGATTTTAGCGGTTTTCTTATTTACAATAGTTCTAGAATGCGAACTAGAGAAGAGAGTTTTATAGATTATATTGAGTTTGAAGACGACCCAAATACACCAATAGACGAGTCGGCAAATATTCCGCCAGATGAAGCTACTGTACAAACAGGAAGAGAGGCAACAAACCAGTTTTTGGCAAAGCTTAGCGCTAAATACCAACCAAACGTTAATAATCAATTAGATTATGACGTGTTGGCACGATTTTCTGATGATGAAGAGCGCCAAAATTTATTTTCATCTGTAGTAGGTAATACTGATCAGGTTGACACAGCTTCACCATTCAGTATTAATCAGAATTTTAACTACTACTACACGTTAAACGAGAATAATATTTTTGCTCTAGAAGCACAACATTTAATAAAAGACGAAGATCCGTTCTACAATGCGCTATTGGTTAACGACCCAACAAACAATGATGACGAAGAAAACCAAGATGCGTTTGATACTACAGCATCAGGATTAGGGCTAGATTTAGACCAGTTTTCATATAATTTAAATCAAGACCGTCGTGTAAAATCCAACCAATTAGATGCTAAATTGGATTACTACAATATTTTAAATTCAAAAAGTAACATCAACTTTACCTTAGGAACGATTTTAAGTAATCAAAAGTTCAATTCTAATATCTTTCAGTTTTTAGATGACGGAACACAATTAGACCCAACACCTCAGGTTACTGATGCAGAGGGCAATATGCTGACTGCAATAAATGATGTAGAGTATAATTTTTCTGATATTTATCTTGGTGTACATTATAGGTTAAAATCAGGGAAATTTACCTTTACTCCAGGACTGTCGTTACATGCATACAGCAATAAAAACACACAAGCAGGCGAAACCTTATTTGACGATAATTTCTTTATGGTTTTACCAGATTTTGAAACCAGAATTCAATTTAAAAAGAGTGAAAGCTTAACCTTTAATTACCGAATGAATACATCGTTTACTGATGTTACTAATATAGCTGAAGGGTTAGTGCTTAATAATTACAATAGTATTAATTATGGTAATGCAGAATTGCAAAATGCCCTTTCGCACAATTTGAGCTTGTTTTATCATAGTTTCAATTTGTTTAATTATACCAATGTGTTTGCTGGAGCAAATTATAGTAAAAACTTAGATCAAATACGTTCATTAACCAATTTTGAAAATGTAATTAGAACAAGTACTTATTTCAATTCTGGATTTGCCGACGAAAGCGCATCTCTTTTTGGTAGAGTGCAACGTACCTTTGGTAAAGTAAGAGCAAGTTTAAGAGCAAATTTTAATTACAGTAAAAACAACCAATTTGTTCAAGGAACTCAATCTGTAAATGAGAGTTTTTCACAAAGCTATACTCCAGAAATTAGAACAAACTTTAGAGAAGCGCCAAACGTATCGTTTAGATATGCATATAGTGTGTCTAAAAATGACCAAGGAACAAATAGTGTAACTTACACCACAAATGCACCTTCAATCGAGTTTGATGCTTATATTTGGAATTCGGTATCGTTTTTAACAGACTTTACCTATAACGAACAAGATAATGGCGAAGGACAAAAAGATGTTTTTAGAACTTGGAATGCTTCATTACGCTATAGAAAAGATAGAGATGCTAAATGGGAATATTCTCTAATAGCTTCAAACTTATTAGATATCGATTCTAATGTTAGCAATGGAGCAGGAAGTATTTCGGTATTCAGTTCTGAAACGTTTATTCAACCGCGTTTTATAACTTTTAGATTGCAATATGAGTTGTAAAAAGTAATATTTTTTACAAATTGATAAATTATTGTTTGTTCAGAACAAAAACAATAATATATTTGCCAACGGTTTTGGGGAGATACTCAAGCGGCCAACGAGGACAGACTGTAAATCTGTTGTTTTTTAACTTCGCAGGTTCGAATCCTGCTCTCCCCACGAATAAATACAAAGAGCAAGCAAAACATAAAGCTTGCTTTTTTGTTTTGTGGGTCTTTGTGTTTTCAAAGCGTAGCTTTGCAGGATCAACGCAGTTAATCCTCAATAAAAAGAGCAGATTCCCCTATGAATCTCATTAAATTATTCTAGCAAGCAAAACATAAAGCTTGCTTTTTTGTTTTGTGGGTCTTTGTGTTTTCAAAGCGTAGCTTTGCAGGGTCAAAGCAGTTAATCTTCCATGAAAACTTACTAGTTCTTCTCCAGTCTTAACGTTTATTTAGAGGCTCAATTTTAAAAATAGTTTTAACTTACGTTTCTTAAAATTAATAGCAAATCCATAAATGTATGATTTCAAATAAAATAATAAGAAATACTTTTTTAGCCTTGTTTTTAATGACGTTTTCGGCGTATTCTCAAAATAAAGAGGAAGACAAAGTAGTTGAAGATATTATTAAAGAAGCAAATGAAAATTCACAATTAGAATCCTTAGCACACCATTTATTAGATGTAATTGGTCCAAGATTGGTTGGGACACCTCAAATGAAACAAGCCAATGATTGGGTGGTTGATACCTATGATGATTGGGGAATTTCTGCAGAAAACGAACAATGGGGAGAATGGAAAGCTTGGGAAAGAGGTATTACTCATGTGGATATGGTATCACCAAGAGTGCAGTCGCTAGAAGGAATGCAATTAGCTTGGAGTCCAAGTACACCACAAGAAGGTATTACGGCTGAGGTAATTGCTATACCTAGAATTAAAGATTCTTTAGATTTTGTAAAATGGCTGCCAAATGTAAAAGGGAAGTTTGTACTAACTTCTATGAAACAAATTACAGGACGACCAGATGAAAATTGGGAAGAATTTGCAACCGAAACATCCTATGAACGTATGAAGCAACAACGTGATTCATTGACTAAGGAATGGTTGCAAAATATAGCAAGAACAGGTTATGGTCGAAGAGGCATTATTAAAGCTTTTGAAGATGCAGGAGCAACAGGAATATTGTCTTCATATTGGTCTAAAGGGTTTGGTGTGAATAGAATTTTTAGTTCACGTACTGAGAATATCCCAACTTTAGATATTGAAATGGAAGATTATACAATGCTTTACAGACTTGCTGAGAGTGGTAATACGCCAACTTTAAAAGTAGTTGCACAATCCAAAGATTTAGGAGTAGTACCAACTTTTAATACTATAGGTAAAATAGAAGGAAAAGAATTACCAAACGAATATGTTATTCTTTCAGCGCATTTAGATTCTTGGGATGGTGCAACAGGAGCAACCGATAATGGTACAGGTACTATTTTAATGATGGAAGTAATGCGAATCCTTAAAAAAGTATATCCTAACCCAAAGCGTACTATTTTAGTTGGACATTGGGGAAGTGAAGAACAAGGTCTTAATGGATCAAGAGCGTTTGTTGAAGACCACCCTGAAATTGTAGAACATGTACAAGCTGTTTTTAATCAGGATAATGGTACAGGTCGCGTTATAGAAATTTCTGGTGCTGGATATTTAAATGCATACGACTACATTTCGAGATGGATGTACCCTGTTCCAAGAGAAATAAAAGACCAAATAAAAACCGATTTCCCTGGTTCGCCTAGTAGTGGAGGCTCAGATAATGCGTCTTTTGTGGCAGCTGGTGTTCCTGCATTTTATTTGAGTGCTTTAGATTGGTCATACCGAAAATATACGTGGCATACAAACAGAGATACTTATGATAAAATCGTTTTTGATGACGTAAGAAGTAATGTTATTTTAACTGCAATTATGGCTTATATGGCATCAGAGGATCCTAAGCTAGCTTCTAGAGAAAAAATTGTGTTGCCTATTGACCCAAGAACAGGTGAGCAAAAAATATGGCCTGATCAACGTTCACCAAAACGAAGAGGAGGTTTAGATGATTAAATCTAAATTAAAAGTATATGTGTTAGTTGTTGCTTCTTTGTTGGTTTTGACCTGTAAGGAAAAAGAAGTAGCAGCACCTTTTCATGTAGCAAATCTTTTTGATAGTAACCAACCCAATACACTTGGGCTTACTGAGGCTAAAAACAAAGAAACAGTTACTATTTTTTCACCTACAGAGAACGACAATAAATACAATCATGGAGTGGTATTATTCCCTTTTAAGCACATGCTCTATGCACAATGGCAGAGTTCTTGGGTAGATGAAGATGGAGAAGATACTCAAGTGTTTTATTCTAGAAGTTATGACGGAAAAGTTTGGAGCAAGCCTATTGCGCTAACATCAACATCTAACTCAAAAATTACTACAAGTGGAGGTTGGTGGAGTAATGGTGAAACTCTTGTGGCTTACATTTGTGTATGGCCAAAAGACGAAGCTAATCCCAAACAAGGTTATACAGAGTACATGACTTCAAGTAATGGAGTAGATTGGTCAACTCCTAAAAAAGTTACTGATAAATCAGGAAAGCCTATTTTAGGAATCATTGAGCAAGATGTACATGCAGTGCCTAATAGAAGGGTTGTAACTGCTTTTCATATGCAACCTGGTTTAAAAATCACACCTTTTTATACTGATGATCCTTTAGGGATATCTGGTTGGCAAGCTGGAAAGATGAAAAATTTGACTTCTGATAAAAATATGAGTAGAGCAATTGAACCTAGTTGGTTTTACAGGAAAAAGGACAAAGCTATAGTTATGGTGTTTAGAGATCAAGAAAGTACGTTTAAAAAATTGGCATCAGTAAGTTATGATAATGGAGTAACATGGACGATGCCTCAATTGGTTGATACTCCTGATTCCAGGGCAAAACAAAGTGCAGGTAATTTACCAGATGGAACTGCGTTTATGGTCAATAATCCTTCAGGAAGCAAAACAAGAATTCCATTAGTTGTAACACTTAGTGAAGATGGTTTTTTGTTTGATAAAGCCTTTTTGTTGCGTAGCGGAAACGAATCTGATTTACAACCTATGCGATTTGAAGGGAAATATAAACGAGTAGGTTATAGCTACCCTAAAAGTGTAATTTGGAATAATTACCTTTATGTGTCTTATGCTACAAATAAAGAAGATGTAGAATTAACGAGAGTTCCTATTGAGAGCTTGAAAATAGATTAATAAAAAAACCTCATAATTTAATTATGAGGTTTTTTTTGAGCTTCAATATATGTTATAGTTTATAAGCCAAAAGCAGTTTTAACTTTGTCTACATAATCAAGTTTTTCCCAAGTAAACAATTCAACATCAACTGTAATTGGTTCACCATTTGGTTGTTCAAAGGTTTTAGAAACAGTTTCAGGAGTTCGTCCCATGTGTCCATAAGCAGCTGTTTCGCTATACATTGGTTGTCTAAGTTTTAGTCGAGATTCAATGGCAGCAGGACGCATGTCAAAAATTTCAGAAACCTTATTGGCAATTTCTCCGTCAGTCATATTAAACGAACAAGTACCGTAAGTGTCAATGAAAATTCCCATAGGTTCAACCACTCCAATAGCATAACTTACTTGCACTAAAACTTCATCGCAAACACCAGCTGCAACTAGGTTTTTGGCAATGTGTCTGGTTGCGTAAGCTGCACTTCTGTCTACTTTACTTGGGTCTTTTCCGCTAAAAGCACCACCACCATGGGCACCTTTTCCGCCATAAGTATCAACAATAATTTTTCGTCCTGTTAAACCAGTGTCACCATGTGGTCCACCAATAACAAATTTACCAGTTGGGTTAATGTGGTAAGTAATGTCATCATTAAACAAGGCTTGAATGTCTTCAGGTAATTTTGAAATAACTCTAGGAATCAGGATATCGATAATATCTTTCCTTATTTTTAAAAGCATTGCTTCATCATTATCAAAATCGTCATGCTGTGTAGATATCACTATAGAGTCTATACGTTGAGGTATATTGTCATCACTATATTCAATGGTAACCTGACTTTTAGAGTCTGGTCTTAAATAGGTGATGTCTTTTTGTTCTCTTCTTAAATCAGCAAGTTCTTTTAGTATTCGGTGAGATAAATCTAAAGCAAGAGGCATAAAGTTTTCAGTTTCTCTTGTTGCGTAACCAAACATCATTCCTTGGTCACCAGCACCTTGTTCTTCTTTAGAAGCTCTGTCAACACCTCTGTTAATGTCATCTGATTGCTCATGAATAGCAGATAAAACACCACAAGAATTTCCGTCAAACATGTATTCGCCTTTAGTGTAGCCAATAGCGTTAATAGTATCTCTTGCTATTTTTTGAACATCTAAATAAATATTCGATTTTACTTCACCAGCAAGTACTACTTGTCCTGTAGTTACTAAGGTTTCGCAAGCTACTTTAGACTCAGGGTCAAAAGCTAAAAAGTTGTCTATTAGTGCGTCGCTAATTTGGTCTGCTACTTTATCTGGATGTCCTTCTGATACACTTTCAGATGTAAATAAATACGCCATAAATAATAAATGTAATATTACGAAGGGATTTGACGAAAGCGTCAAAGGAAGTTTACACTGTCCTTTAGCATTTTTTAATGAGGTTGCAATCAGTCAAATCTCTCCTCTAAATTTGGCTACAAATGTACAGATAAAATTATAATGGCAAAACGCTTTGTCTAAAAAAGAAACCTTTGGTTTTTATTCATTTAATTAAAAGGTGGTACATTATTGATGAATAATGGTTTTCAGAAAAATGGAATAGAATCTCGATTTTAAAAAATAATTTTCAGTTTAATAGCTTTTAATTCATAATTCTGTAAAATTCAGAAAAGGCTCTTGTCTTTTGCTCTAGCTTGAGTATTTTTATAGTTACCATTTATAAGATTTAAAATTATGTCTACACCACCTAAATTAACCCGATTTAAGCAAAATGTACTCTCTAAGTATCAGATATACAATAGTATATTTATGACTTTGCCGTTTGATGCTATTTCAAAAACAGGTGTTTTATTGCCTCTGTTTCATGAAACCTGTAAAAAGGGCTTTGAAAATGGAGATAACCCAACAACCATTGTAGATACTTTTTTTAAAAAATATCAAGCGAGACGTTCGCACGAAAGCCAAATAAATTTGCTTTTTAGGTTTATACAATACATTGAGAGGCAAGTGGTGCTTTTTGATGCTATAGAAGACGCAGCGTTTCCAATTGTGAATAATATGGATGGTATTGGTACGCTGAGAAGCTTGAAAGAGTCTGTAGTGTCAGAGCATAATGCTGAGATGCTTCAAAAATACCTCGAAGAATTTAAAGTGAGAATAGTGCTTACAGCGCATCCTACACAGTTTTATCCAGGTTCGGTTTTAGGGATTATTACCGATTTATCAGCTGCTATTAAAAACAATGATTTGTTGTTGATTAATGATTTGTTGGCGCAACTAGGTAAAACACCTTTCTTTAAACATAAAAAACCAACACCTTATGATGAGGCTGTAAGTTTAATATGGTATTTAGAAAACGTGTTCTATCATTCCTTTGGAACAATTTTCGATTATATTCAACAGAATATTTTTGATGATAAACCTGTTAAAAACGATATTATAAATATTGGCTTTTGGCCTGGTGGTGATAGAGACGGTAACCCGTTTGTAACTCCAGAAATTACGAAACAAGTTGCAAAACGTTTAAAGCAAACAGTGCTTAAAAACTATTACAGAGATGTAAGAAAGTTGAGAAGAAAACTAACATTTAAGGATGTTGAAGATAAAATCACGAGTTTAGAGCATAGACTATATAATGCGTTTGTTGATGCCGATTCAAAGTCTATCATTCAGTTAGATGAGTTTGTGTCTGAACTTAAAGACATCAAAAATATTTTAAATAAAGAGCACCAGTCTCTATATGAAAAAGATGTAATTAGTCTTATCAATAAAACGCATCTTTTCGGTTTTCACTTTGCTAACTTGGATATAAGACAGGATAGTAGAGCGCATGATAAGGTGTTTACTGCAATGGTGGATAGGCTTATTGAAAGTGGTAGTGCTATTTTTCCAAAAGATTATAATACGTTGTCTCCTGAAAAGCAAGTTGAAGTGCTTTCTAAAGTTGAAGGAAGTGTCGATTTAGGCTTGTTTGAAGATGAAGAAGTGCTAAAGACTTTAAATACCATTAAAGCAATAAAAGAAATTCAAGATAATAATGGCGAAAGTGCCGCAAACCGATACATTATCAGTAATAACCAAACGACTTTAAATGTAATGCAGCTATATGCTATGTTAAAATTGGTTGCGTTTCAAGATAAACTTACTGTAGATATTGGCCCTCTATTTGAAACCATAACAGATTTAGAAAATGCGCATTTGGTGATGGAGGAACTCTATACTAACCCAGCTTACAAAGCGCATTTAAAATCTAGAGGTAATAAACAAACGATTATGTTAGGGTTTTCTGATGGAACTAAAGATGGTGGTTATCTTATGGCAAATTGGGCAATCTTTAAGGCAAAAGAGCGATTAACTAAGGTCTCTAGAAAGTATGATGTTACGGTTATTTTCTTTGATGGTAGAGGAGGTCCACCTGCTAGAGGTGGTGGAAAAACACATCAGTTTTATGCATCTTTAGGTCCAACGATTGAAGATAAAGAAGTGCAGTTGACTATACAAGGGCAAACCATAAGTTCAAATTTTGGAACCTTAGATTCGTCGCAATACAACTTAGAGCAATTGATAAGTTCTGGTATTTATAACAGAATGAACGAGAAGAACAATTTGTTATCTGAAGCGAATACAGCAGTAATGGATGATTTGGCAAAAATAAGCCTAAAAACTTATATGGATTTTAAAGGTCATCCAATGTTTATTCCTTATTTGGAACGTATGAGTACTCTAAAATATTACGCTAAAACCAATATTGGAAGTAGACCATCAAAAAGAGGGAAGTCTGATGCTTTGGTGTTTTCAGACTTGAGAGCAATTCCGTTTGTGGGTTCTTGGAGTCAGTTAAAGCAAAATGTTCCTGGATTTTTTGGGGTTGGTACGGCTTTGAAACACTATGAAGATAATGATGAGTTTGATAAAGTAAAGAAGCTGTACAATGAGTCTAGCTTTTTCAAAACTCTTATCGAAAATAGTATGATGTCATTATCTAAATCGTTTTTTGATTTAACAAAATATATGGCTGAAGACGAGGAGTTTGGAGAGTTCTGGAAAATTATTTATCAAGAATATGAAACCACTAAGAGGTTGTTGTTAAAGCTTACAGGATATAAAACTTTAATGGAAAATGAACCGTCTGGTAAGGCTTCAATTGAAGTTAGAGAGTCTATTGTGTTGCCTCTGTTGACTATTCAGCAGTATGCACTTAAAAAGTTGCAAGAACTTCAAAAAGAAAAAGTAAAAGATGAGGCTCAAATTCAAATTTTTGAAAAGATTGTTACGAGATCCTTATTTGGTAATATAAACGCTAGTAGAAATTCAGCTTAGTCTTTCTTTCTTCTTAATATATGATAGTAAAAAACCTCGAAGATATTCTTCGAGGTTTTTTGAGCAATTAATAATTAATAGTAATCAATTGTTGTAGGAATTTCATGTAGATTTCGATGTGTCTATTCATCGTATTCTCTCTGTCTCTTTCCTGGATAGGCAATTGAACCATGTTCAGAAATATCTAAACCTTGTATTTCTTCTTCTTCTGTTACACGTAACCCAAAAGTATATTTAAGAATACCAAATACAATTATAGATAAAACGATTGCCCAAACTGCGTAAGCTAATACTCCAATGGCTTGAGCGCCTAATTGCGCAAATCCACCTCCATTAAATAGTCCAATACCAGTATCACCATCAACTCCCCAAAGACCAATAACTAAAGTTCCCCAAGCACCAGCTACACCATGCACTGATGCGGCTCCAATTGCATCATCAATTTTGAGTTTCTTTTCAATAAATTCAATAGAGAATACTACAATAACACCTCCAATTAAACCAGCTAAAAGAGCTCCGCCTGCTGTCATGTTTCCGCAACCAGCAGTAATACTTACTAAACCAGCCAAAGCACCATTTAAGGTTTGAGCTAAGTTTGGTTTTCCGTACCAAATCCATGTAGTGATAAGTGCTCCAAGACCACCTGCTGCAGCTGCAAGGTTAGTAATTAAAACAACTGTTGAAGCTGCTGAAGAGTCATCTCCTCCCCAAGCTAGTTGAGAACCTCCATTAAATCCAAACCATCCTAACCATAGAATAAATACTCCTAAAGTAGCTAGTACTTGGTTGTGACCTGGAATAGGGATTACTTTTCCGTCTACAAACTTTCCAATTCTTGGACCTACCATAAAAGCAGCAACTAAAGCTGCCCATCCACCAACTGAATGTACAATAGATGAACCTGCAAAGTCAATAAACTCAGCTGGCATAGATTCGCTGTTTAACCATCCTCCATTCCATTCCCAGCCACCTGCAATTGGATATATAAAAGCTGTCATAACTATCGAGAAGATAGCATAAGTTGTGTATTTTGTTCGTCCTGCAATAGCTCCAGATACTATTGTTGCTGCTGTGGCAGCAAACATGGTTTGGAAAAATAAGTCAGCACCTTCGCCTTGCATTAATCCGCTCCAAAAAAACCATCCGTTCTCTGAATCTCCATACATTAACGAATATCCAATAAACCAAAATGATATTGAACCTACGCAGATGTCTAAGAGGTTTTTCATTGCTATGTTTACAGCGTTTTTAGATCTTGTCATTCCGGATTCTACAAGAGTGAATCCAGCTTGCATAAAGAATACTAAGATACCTGCAAGAAGCATCCATAGCATACTCATGTCTCCTTTTATTGCGCTTACAGCATCTTCCAGATTTTTTGTGGTAGCTGTAGCATCTTGCGCTAATAAAAAGTGTGTAATTGAAAATAAAGTTGTCATTATAAAAAAATTAAATATTATTTAGTTTAAGAGTAGTAGTTAAGTTCATGGTGGGTTTAAAATGCGTAAATCGCAGCTAAAACAAATGAGCTAAGGCTTTTTGTTGGCATTAAATCGGTATCAACAAAAGCGTCATCAGAAGCACTGTCGAGTCTTAGCTCAGGTTTTATAGTTAGGTCTCCAACAACGTAGCTTCCTGTTAGTGTAGCGGCAATTACGCTAGAGTCTTCAACACCTGTTCCAATAGCTCCAAAATCGCCACTTTCAACAAAATATTCGCCTCTTAGTCCAATTGTAAATTTGTCAGAAGTAGAGTATTGAGGGTAAATAGCTCCACCTGCAAAACCAACTCCGTCGTTGTCAAAGTAAGCACCATTGATTCCTAAGTAAAAATCATCAGACAGATCAAAACCACCTGTGAAGTCAATTTCAAATGCACCATCGTCAGTAATGAAGTTTAAGTACTGTCCTTTGTACCCTACTTGAGCACCAAAAGCATATTTTCCATTTGGATTATATTCTGTGGCATCTGTTGGATTCATTACAGCTAGCATAAAGCTAAAGTCGTCTGAAATGGCAAAGTCGGCTTTAAGACCTGTATGGCTAAAAGGGCCATAAGAAAATAGGTAAGAAGTACTATAGTTGAAATTTCCTGTTGGAGAAATAACTTCATAGCCTAAAAAAGTGTTGAAATTACCAAAAGTAAGAGTTACAGTTTCGCTTACATTCCAATAAGCATATAGCTGATTTACAATATTGGAACTTCCTCCTGGTCTTAATAAAGGAGAATTGAAAATAGCGTCTTCACCTCTTGGTCCAAAGACTAAATCGGCAACAAAGCCTACCTTTGCGCCTTCGTATGAAGCTACAACATTGGCCATACCTAAGGCAAAACCAGGTAAATTAGCAAAAGAGGAACCTGGATAAATGGCGTTTTCGTCGTTGGGTGCTCCAAAATTAACTCGATAGTATGCGTCGATACTACCATTAAATGAGAATTTTTTCTTGTCCTCAGTTTCTTCTTCTTGAGCTTTCAAGTTAAAATTCACTACAGTCATTAATAGCAAAACGAGAGTAATTCTTTTTTTCATAATAAGTTAGTTTTGTTTAGAAAAGTAAAACTATGTAAAAACATTATTTACCCCTAAAAAAATAGGGTATGTAAGTGTATTTTTATTATATAATGAATTTATACCCTAAAAAAATTAGGGTTAAATAATTTATATTAATTTTTTTGAGAATTTGAAAATGAATTTTTTGATAAAAATTTAATTTTATTCAAAAAAAGATGAATATATCGCATGTAAAATTCATTTTGATTGATTGATATTTATTAAAATGAATTTTTCATTGAAAAATAATCATTGCGAATTCTGTATTTTAAGAGGTGGTTTTTTGAGAGATTCTAATTATAAAACCTTTAAAATAAGGATGTCGTAATAATAAAGAGAGCGTTATTATTTATGGTGAAATACCTTATATATTAGTAAGTCCTAAGTTTAAAATTAGCAAAAAGTAGTAGGTTATTATGGAAAAACAAGGACTATATTTACCAGAGTTTGAACACGATAATTGTGGAGCAGGATTTATTTGTAGTTTAACAGGTAATCGCTCTAACGGTATTATTCACAAAGCATTAGAAATTCTTGTTAAGCTGGAACATCGAGGAGCTGTAAATGCCGATGGTAAAACAGGAGATGGAGCAGGTATTTTAATTGATGTGCCTCATGTGTTTTTTAAGGAAAGCTGTGATTTTAATCTTCCAGAGTTAGGTAGTTATGCTGTTGGTAATATGTTTTTACCAAAAAAGGAAAACCAAATGCAATATTGTATTAATGTTTTCGAGGATGCTATAAATAATCAGGGACTTAAAATTTTGGGCTGGAGAAATGTGCCTGTAGATAGTTCGGTTTTAGGGCAAGTTGCTGCAACTGCAGAGCCTTCTATAAAACAAGTGTTTGTTGGTAAAGCAAGCGAGGAACAAACCGAGTTTGAGTTCAACTTAAAACTTTTCGCTGCGCGTAAAATTGCAGAGCATGATATTTATGGGTCAAAACTATCACAAGCGTCATATTTCTACTTTCCAAGCTTATCTACAAAAACCATTATATATAAAGGACTTTTAAAGCCCGAAGACATCAGTTTATATTATAAGGATTTAATGAATCCGTTATTGGATGCTAAACTGGCTTTGGTGCATCAACGATTTTCAACCAATACATTTCCAACTTGGGATTTAGCACAACCGTTCCGTTATATGTGTCATAATGGTGAAATCAATACACGTCGTGGAAATGTGTCGCGTATGTTTTCTCGTGAAGAACTTATGCAAAGCGATTGGTTTGGACCAGATATAAAAAAGATTTTCCCAACGGTTTTAGATGGGAAATCCGATTCTGCTCAAATGGATATGGTTGTAGAATTGTTATTAATGACAGGTCGTTCGCTCCCTGAAGTTATGATGATGTTGGTGCCAGAAGCTTGGGAAAAATACAAGGACATGTCTGACGAGAAAAAAGCCTTCTACGAATTCAACTCTTGCCTGATGGAACCTTGGGATGGTCCTGCGTCTATTCCGTTTACGGATGGAAATTATATTGGTGCGGTTTTAGATAGAAACGGATTGAGACCATCGAGATATACGGTTACAAAATCGGGTTACGTGATTATGTCTTCTGAAACTGGAGTTATGGATATAAAGCCTGAAAATGTTGAATATCACGGACGTTTAGAGCCAGGGAAAATGTTTTTGGTTGATATGAACGAAGGTCGTATTGTAAATGACGAAGAAATCAAAAATAAAATCGTTAGTAAGTATCCTTATCGTAAATGGTTGGATGAAAATTTAACCAGACTAAAAGATATAAAGTATAGTGATTACGAAATCACGCATAACGAAATTGAACTAAACACGCGCCAGCATATATTTGGATACACGCAAGAAGATGTAAATACCATTATTCTGCCAATGGCTTCCAAAGCAAAAGAACCAATTGGTTCAATGGGTTCTGATACGCCAGTTGCAGTGTTGTCAGAGCGTCCGCAGTTAATCTATAATTATTTTAAGCAGCTGTTTGCACAGGTTACCAATCCGCCTTTAGATGGTATTCGAGAAGAAATGATTACAGACATCAGTTTAACACTTGGTAGCGATTACAATCTGTTTGATATTAACGAAAAGCACTGCCGAAAATTAAAAATTCAAAATCCTGTTGTTTCAAAACAAGATTTAGATAAACTCATTAATTACAAGGGCAAAGAAGATTATAGTGTTGAGGTTATTTCAATGCTTTACGATGTTAATGAACGTGCAAATGGTCTAGAAAAAGCACTTGAAAGATTGGTGCAACAAGCATCAAAAGCTATAGATAATGGTGTGAGTATTATTGTACTTTCTGATAGAAATGTCACTCAAGGAAAAGCGCCAATTCCAGCTTTATTGGCTTGTTCTTATGTAAACCATGGTTTGTATGGTTTAGGTAAACGTTCAAAAGTAAGTTTGATAATTGAGTCTGCCGAACCTCGCGAAGTGCATCATTTTGCATTATTGTTTGGGTTTGGAGCTAGCGCAATCAATCCGTATATGGTAAATGAAATTATAGAAAGTCATTTGTCAGATTTAAATTTAGAGTTTGAAGAAGCAATTCAAAATTACAACAAAGCCGTTGGTCAAGGTATTTTAAAGGTGATGAACAAAATAGGGATTTCAACATTAAATTCTTATCGAGGCGCGCAACTGTTTGAATGTATCGGAATCAACTCAAATGTCGTAAATAAATATTTCCCTAATACACCAACGCGAATTGAAGGCGTTGGACTTATGGAGCTTGAAAAGGAAATCTACAAACGCTATCAAGTGGCTTTTGAAACGCAGGATATTGCTGGTGATTTAGACTTGCAAATTGGTGGCGAATATCGTTGGAGACGTAATGGCGAAAAGCACATGTTTAATCCGTTATCAGTTGCAAAATTACAACAAGCAGTTAGAGAGAATAATCCAACAACCTATAAAGAATATTCAGAGTTGGTAAACAATCAATCTAAAGCATTAATGACTATTCGTGGATTGTTTGAATTTACAAATTACGATCCAATTCCTATTGAAGAAGTTGAGCCTTGGACAGAAATCGTGAAGCGTTTTAAAACAGGAGCAATGTCATATGGCTCCATCAGTAAAGAAGCTCATGAAAATTTAGCCATTGCAATGAATCGTATTGGTGGTAAAAGTAACTCTGGAGAAGGTGGTGAAGATGAAGCACGTTTTTATAAAGATGCTGCTGGCGACTGGAAAAACAGTGCAATAAAGCAGGTGGCTTCAGGTCGTTTTGGCGTGACTTCTAACTATCTAACTAATGCCAACGAAATACAAATTAAAATAGCGCAAGGCGCAAAACCAGGAGAAGGCGGACAATTGCCAGGACCAAAAGTAAATCCGGCAATTGCCAAAACAAGAAATTCCACACCTTATGTAGGATTGATTTCACCACCACCACATCACGATATTTATTCTATTGAAGATTTATCGCAACTTATTTACGATTTGAAATCTGCTAATAGAGAAGCACGTGTTAATGTGAAATTGGTGTCAGAAGTTGGAGTAGGAACAGTTGCTGCTGGTGTTGTAAAGGCTAAAGCAGATGTTGTTTTAATTTCTGGTTTTGATGGAGGAACAGGAGCATCACCACTAACATCTTTAAAACATGCAGGTTTACCTTGGGAATTAGGAATTGCTGAAGCGCAACAAACATTGGTAATGAACGATTTAAGAAATCGTGTGGTTTTAGAATGCGACGGACAATTAAAAACAGGACGAGATGTAGCGATAGCGTGTTTGTTAGGAGCTGAAGAATTCGGTTTTGCGACAGCGCCTTTGGTGGCTTCTGGTTGTATCATGATGCGCGTGTGTCATCTTAATACATGTCCTGTTGGAATAGCAACACAAAATCCAGAGCTTCGTAAAAAGTTCAAAGGAAAACCAGAACACGTTGTGAATTACATGTATTTCATTGCAGAAGAATTACGTCAAATCATGGCAAAACTTGGTTTTAGAACTGTAGATGAAATGGTTGGTCAAGTGCAAAAATTAAGTCGAACAAAAGCTATCGAGCATTACAAAGCCAAAGGTTTAGATTTAACGCCAATTCTTCATCAAGTACCTGCAAAACCAGGAACAAAACTATATAATACAACAACACAAGATCACGATTTAGATAAGCATTTAGATTTTAAAATTATTGAGAAATCGCATCCAGCGTTATTCCGTAAGGAGAAAACATATCTGGATTTCAATATCCGAAATGTAAATCGTGCTGTTGGTGCAATAATAAGTAACGAAGTGTCCAAGATTTATGGTGCTCAAGGCTTGCCTGAA
The DNA here is from genome assembly GCF_004328055.1 of Meridianimaribacter sp. CL38. Classification (NCBI taxonomy): domain Bacteria; kingdom Pseudomonadati; phylum Bacteroidota; class Flavobacteriia; order Flavobacteriales; family Flavobacteriaceae; genus Meridianimaribacter; species Meridianimaribacter sp. CL38. Next base: position 94,674 of record NZ_QKWS01000006.1, read on the forward strand.
AACACATTGAACCTAAACTTTACAGGTTCGGCAGGACAAAGTTTTGGGGCTTTTGCAACCAAAGGATTAACCATGATTGTCAATGGAAATACCAACGATTATATGGGTAAAGGATTGTCAGGAGCTAAATTGGTTGTTCGTGTTCCTGAAGACTCAACCATTGTTCCAGAGGATAACATTATTACAGGAAACGTAACCTTGTATGGTGCGACTTCTGGTGAGGTTTATATCAACGGAAAAGCAGGAGAGCGTTTCTGTGTTAGAAATTCTGGAGCGCAAGCGGTTGTTGAGGGTATTGGCGACCATGGTTGTGAGTATATGACAGGTGGAGTTGCTGTGATTTTAGGTGAAGTAGGAAGGAACTTTGGAGCTGGAATGAGTGGTGGAATCGCTTATGTTTTAGACGAAAACAAAACTTTTGAAAGTAGATGTAATGGCGAAGGATTAAATATCGATCCAGTTACAAATGCAGAAGATATCAAGCAGTTAAAAGAATTGATAGAAAACCACTACAATGCATCGTTAAGTCCGTTAGCGCAACGCATTTTGGAACAATGGGAAAACTATTTGCCTAAATTCTTAAAAGTACTTCCAGAGGAATATCGTCAGGCATTAATCAAATTAGAACAAGAAAAATTAGTAACGCAATAAATCATGGGAAAAGTAACAGGATTTTTAGAATATAAAAGAGAGGTTGAAGATTACAAACCTGTAGAAGAGCGTTTAAAAAATTATGAGGAGTTTGCTGTTAAAATGGCAAAAAGTCGAGTGGAAAATCAAGGTGCTCGCTGTATGGATTGTGGTATCCCTTTCTGTCATAGTGGTTGTCCTTTAGGAAATTTAATACCAGATTTTAACGATAAGGTTTATAACGGAAAATGGAAAGAAGCAGCCGAAATTTTACATGCAACCAATAACTTTCCGGAGTTTACAGGGCGTTTGTGTCCAGCGCCTTGTGAAGAAGCTTGTGTACTTGGAATTAACGAAGATCCAGTAACTATTGAAAATATTGAAAAAAACATTGTTGAAGAAGCCTTTAAAAATGGATGGATTACAGCAAAACCACCAAAATCTAGAACGGGAAAAAAAGTTGCGGTTATTGGTTCAGGACCTGCAGGTTTAGCAGCTGCGCAACAGCTTAATCGTGCTGGTCATTCAGTAACGGTTTATGAGCGCGATGCAAAAGTAGGAGGCTTACTTCGTTATGGGATTCCTGATTTTAAAATGGAAAAACACATTATTGATCGTCGTGTTGAGGTTATGAAAGAAGAAGGTATTCTTTTTGAAACCAATGCGCATGTTGGTGTTAATGTAGATGCAAGTGTGTTAAAAAAAGAACATGATGCTGTCGTGCTTTGTGGTGGCGCAACGGTTCGTCGTGGTTTGCCAATTCAAGGAGCTGATGCAAAAGGCGTTTATCAAGCTATGGATTTTTTAAAGCAAAATAACAAACGTGTTAGTGGTGAAAATTTTGAAGAAGCTGAAATTTCTGCAAAAGGAAAGCGTGTAATTGTTATTGGTGGTGGCGACACAGGAAGTGACTGTATAGGAACAAGTAATCGTCATGGCGCAGTTAGTGTAACTAATTTTGAAATATTAAGTAAGCCAACTATCGAGCGTCCAGAAGCCCAACCTTGGCCTTTTTGGCCTATGCGTTTACGAACAAGTACTTCGCATAAAGAAGGTGTTGAGCGCGTGTTTAGTATTTCAACAAAAGCATTTAAAAAAGATATCGATGGAAACTTAACAGGTTTGGTAACTTGTGAGGTAGAATGGGTAAAAACCCCAGGGAAAAGACCTCAATTGCGAGAAGTTCCTAATAGTGAAAAACATTGGGATTGCGATATGGTACTTTTAGCGTTAGGTTTTACAGGTTCCGAAACAACTTTGGTAGAACAGTTTGGGCTAGAAACCGATATGCGAACTAATATAAAAGCGCCAGAAACCAACTATCAAACCAATGTGAATAATGTGTTTGTAGCTGGTGATATGCGTCGTGGTCAGTCGTTAATAGTTTGGGCGATTTCCGAAGGAAGACAAGCAGCGCATCATGTAGATAAATATCTTATGGGAAAATCAGATTTACCACTTAAAGGTGATGGTGATTTACCTAGAATTTAAGACTGAATTTGCTTTTTTAAAATAAACGTGTCATATTTGATAAGACAAAATGAACAGACAAGTTATTAATATCATTTCTATTATTATCGTTGTGATTATTTCACATCGATGAGGAATGGTATTGTTGTAATATTTTATAAAAAAATGCCTTCCTCCTTTCGGAAGGCATTTTTTTATGCATCAAATTCAAATTTTGAACATCATAATCAAATTGAATTAAAGTATTGACTTTCAGTTATTTAAATACTTGTTAAAAGTGTTGAGTTTAGATGAAAATATTACAATGAAAAAGAAAGAACATTGCAAAAAATTACTTTAGAACAACCAAAAGGTTAGAAGATTAATAAACATAATGAGTAAATTAAACAAATACAGTAAAACCGTAACACAAGATCCAACTCAACCTGCAGCACAAGCCATGTTGCATGCCATAGGATTGACAGATGCTGATTTTGAAAAACCAATAGTAGGTATAGCAAGCACAGGTTATGAAGGGAACCCATGTAATATGCATTTGAATGATTTGGCGAAATTGGTAAAACAAGGCACGCAAAATGAAGATGTTGTTGGATTGATTTTTAACACCATTGGTGTAAGTGATGGAATCTCAATGGGAACTCCTGGAATGCGTTATTCATTACCTTCTCGTGATATTATTGCCGATTCTATGGAAACAGTGGTACAAGCCATGAGTTATGATGGTTTGGTAACTGTCGTAGGCTGTGATAAAAATATGCCTGGGGCTTTAATGGCAATGATTCGTTTAAACAGACCTAGCGTTTTGGTGTATGGTGGAACAATTGATTCGGGTTGTCACAACGGACAAAAATTAGATGTCGTTTCTGCTTTTGAAGCTTGGGGCGGAAAAGTAGCAGGAACATTACCAGAAACTGAATACAAAAGTATAATTCAAAAGGCGTGTCCAGGAGCTGGTGCTTGTGGTGGTATGTATACCGCAAACACAATGGCTTCGGCCATTGAAGCATTAGGTATGGCGTTGCCGTTTAACTCATCCAATCCTGCAACTGGGAATGAGAAAAAAGAAGAGGCTGTAAAAGCAGGGGAAGCTGTTAGGTTATTGTTGGAAAGAGATATAAAACCATCAGATATTATCACTAAAAAATCTTTAGAAAATGCGGTGCGTTTGGTAACGATTCTTGGCGGATCTACCAATGCTGTTTTACACTTTTTAGCAATTGCAAGAGCAGCAAAAATAGAATTTACACTCGAAGACTTTCAGCGTATAAGTGATACCACACCGTTTTTAGCCGATTTAAAACCTAGCGGAAAATATCTTATGGAAGATGTTCATGCTGTTGGAGGTATTCCTGCGGTTATGAAATATTTACTAAAAAAAGGACTGCTTCATGGTGATTGCTTAACGGTTACTGGAAAAACTGTGGCTGAAAATTTATTGGATGTTGATGATTTAACCGAAGGGCAAGACGTTATAAAGCCACTCGAAGAACCTATAAAACCTACAGGGCATTTACGTATGCTTTATGGAAATTTAGCTTCTGAAGGTAGTGTGGCTAAAATCACAGGAAAAGAAGGTTTGAAATTTATCGGAAAAGCAAAAGTGTTTGAAGGCGAATATGCAGCAAATGATGGTATTCGCGATGGAAAAGTAGGGAAAGGCGATGTGGTTGTTATTCGATATGAAGGTCCTAAAGGCGGTCCAGGAATGCCTGAAATGCTAAAGCCTACAGCTGCTATAATGGGAGCTGGTTTAGGAAAAGAAGTCGCCTTAATTACCGACGGTCGATTTTCTGGTGGAACTCACGGTTTTGTTGTGGGACATATTGCACCAGAAGCTCAAGAAGGAGGCGCAATCGCTTTGGTTAAAGATGGCGATATGATAACCATCGATGCAGAAACCAATTCCATTTCATTAGAAGTTTCAGAAGAAGAATTAACAAAACGAAGAGAAAAGTGGGTCGCACCAAAATTAAAATTTGATAGAGGTGTGCTTTACAAATATGCAAGAACAGTATCATCTGCTGCGCAAGGTTGCGTAACAGATGAGTTTTAAATACGTAGACTATGGAGAATATTCAAACAATCACAAAAGACGAAAAACAAGTGGTAACATCAACGCGCATTTCTGGAAGTGAAGCTGTGGTGCGTTGTTTATTAGCAGAAGGCGTCGAAACGGTCTACGGTTATCCAGGTGGCGCAATTATGCCAATTTATGACGAATTATATAAGTATCAAGATAAACTACATCATGTACTAACACGTCATGAGCAAGGAGCAACACATGCGGCTCAAGGTTTTGCGCGCATTTCGGGAAAAGTTGGTGTGGCAATGGCTACGTCTGGTCCTGGCGCAACCAATTTAATTACTGGTATTGCCGATGCGCAAATAGATTCTACACCTATGGTTTGTATTACAGGTCAAGTAGCATCACATTTATTAGGTAGTGATGCATTTCAGGAAACCGATATTATTGGTATTTCTACACCTGTAACCAAGTGGAATCATCAAATCACAAAAGCATCTGAAATTCCAGAAGTATTAGCAAAAGCATTTTATATTGCTAAAAGCGGAAGACCTGGACCTGTGTTAATCGATATTACTAAAGATGCACAATTTGAAGAACTAGATTTTGAATATAAAACTTGCGAAGCAATTCGTAGTTACAAACCTGTTCCAGAAACGCAACCAGAACAGGTAAAAGCTGCTGCTGATTTAATCAATAGCGCAAAAAAACCAATGATTGTTTGGGGACAAGGCGTTATTTTGGGTAAAGCTGAAGAAGAATTAAAAGCTGTCATTGAAAAAGCAGGAATCCCTTCGGCTTGGACCATTTTAGGAGCTTCTGCAATTCCAACATCACATCCTTTAAATATTGGTATGGTTGGTATGCATGGTAATTATGCACCTAATAAACTAACCAACGAGTGCGATGTGCTTATCGCAATTGGTATGCGTTTCGATGATCGAGTTACAGGAAATTTAGCAACCTATGCAAAACAAGCTAAAGTCATTCATTTTGAAATTGATCCTGCTGAAGTTGATAAAAACGTAAAGACAGACATTGCTGTTTTAGGTGATGCCAAAACAAGTTTAGCGGCTTTGTTGCCTCTTTTAGAAGCAAAATCTCATGATAATTGGCACAATGAGTTCAAAAAGCTATATGATGTAGAATTTGAAAAAGTCATAAAAAACGATTTGCATCCAACCAAAGAAGGCTTAACAATGGGTGAAGTTTTAAAGCAAATCAATACTGAAACCAAAGGAGAAGCAGCTATTGTTAGCGACGTTGGTCAACATCAAATGATTGCTTGTCGTTATGCCGATTTTAAAGTTTCTAAAAGCAACATTACTTCTGGTGGTTTGGGCACAATGGGATTTGCGTTACCAGCTGCAATTGGAGCAAAAATGGCTGCGCCAAATCGTGAAGTTGTGGCTATAATTGGAGATGGTGGTTATCAAATGACCATTCAAGAATTAGGCACTATTTTTCAAACGCGTGTTCCTGTGAAAATAGTTGTTTTAAATAACGATTTCTTGGGAATGGTTCGTCAATGGCAACAACTATTTTTTGATAGACGTTATGCATCAACTGAATTGGTTAATCCAGATTTTGTTCAGATTGCAAAAGGGTATCATATAGATGCTAAACGCGTCACAAAACGTGAAGAATTAGCTGATGCCGTTAAAGAGATGATCGCAAGCGATTCGGCTTACTTCCTAGAAGTTTGCGTAGAAAAAGAAGATAATGTATTTCCAATGATACCAACTGGAGCTTCGGTTTCAGATGTAAGATTAAGTTAATTATGAGTCAAGAAAACCAAATATATACTGTATCTATTTACACCGAAAATAATATTGGATTGTTAAATCGAATTTCGGCAATTTTTCAACGTCGTCATATCAATATTGAAAGCATTGTGTCTTCTGTTTCCGAAATAAAAGGCGTATCGCGCTGGACAATCGTTGTAAAAGTTACCGAAGAACAAATCAAGAAAATCATCGGTCAAATAGAAAAGCAAGTTGAAGTCATTAAAGCGTTTTATCATACAGATGATGAAACCATTCATCAAGAATCTTGCTTGTTCAAAATAAAATCAGATTTGCTATTTGACGAACGTCAAATTCAAAATATCATTAAAGACAGTAACGCTAATATTGTTACTGTAAACAAGAAATTCTTTGTCCTTGAAAAATCAGGAAGACGACAAGAGTTAGACGAATTACACCAAAAATTAAAACCCTTTGGCATCATGCAATTTGTACGATCAGGACGTATTGCTGTAACCAAAGACGAAATGAAAATATCAGAAATGCTACTAGCATTCAAAAACTAAAACACACACCATGTCAAATTATTTTAACACATTATCATTAAGAGAACAGTTAGCACAATTAGGAAAATGTAGATTTATGGAAGCGTCAGAATTTGAAGATGGCGTTGAAGTTTTACAAGGAAAGAAAATCGTAATCGTTGGTTGTGGTGCACAAGGACTTAACCAAGGCTTAAATATGAGAGATTCCGGATTGGATATTTCTTATGCTTTAAGACCACAAGCCATTGCCGAAAAGCGCCAATCTTATGTACAAGCAACCGATAATGGTTTCAACGTTGGAACTTACGAAGAGTTAATTCCAACTGCCGATTTAGTGCTTAACCTTACACCAGATAAACAGCACACCAATGTGGTAAATGCTGTCATGCCTTTAATGAAAAAAGGAGCGACCTTAAGCTACTCTCACGGATTTAATATTGTTGAAGAAGGTACGCAAGTCCGTGAAGATTTAACCGTAATTATGGTGGCACCAAAATGCCCTGGAACCGAAGTTCGTGAGGAGTACAAACGTGGTTTTGGTGTGCCAACACTTATTGCGGTACATCCAGAAAATGATCCGCAAGGAAAAGGGTTGGCACAAGCAAAAGCCTATGCTGTGGCTACTGGTGGCGATCGCGCTGGTGTTTTAGAATCTTCTTTTGTTGCTGAAGTAAAGTCCGATCTTATGGGTGAGCAAACCATCTTGTGTGGTGTGTTGCAAACAGGTTCTATTTTATGTTTCGATAAAATGGTTGAAGAAGGTATCGAGCCAGAATATGCAGCAAAATTGATTCAATACGGTTGGGAAACTATTACCGAAGCCTTAAAACATGGTGGTATTACCAATATGATGGATAGATTGTCTAACCCAGCAAAAATTGAAGCGTTTAAACTTTCTGAAGAATTGAAAGTGATAATGGCACCATTGTTCCAAAAGCATATGGATGATATCATTTCTGGTCATTTTTCTAAAACCATGATGGAAGATTGGGCAAATGATGACATTAACCTTTTAACGTGGCGTGAAGCTACAGGCGAAACAGCTTTTGAAAAAACACTTTTAACGTCTGAAACTATTTCAGAACAAGAGTATTTTGACCACGGAACATTATTGGTTGCGTTTGTAAAAGCAGGTGTTGAATTAGCTTACGAAACAATGGTTAGTGCTGGGATTATTGAAGATTCTGCGTATTACGAATCGCTTCATGAGTTACCATTAATCGCAAATACCATTGCTCGTAAAAAGTTATACGAAATGAATCGTGTGATTTCAGATACTGCCGAATATGGTTGCTATTTATTCGATCATGCAGCAAAACCATTATTGGTAGATTTCATGAAAACTGTTTCAACCGATGTTGTCGGGAAACCATTTGCAACTAAAAATGATGTTGATAATATTGAATTGATAAAAGTAAATGAAGCTATAAGAAGTCACTCTATCGAAACTGTAGGTAAACGTTTACGTACAGCAATGACAGCCATGAAAGTGATAAAAACCGAAGCTATAAAAGCCGAAGCTGTTTTATCTTAATACAACAAATGAAAGATACACAAACCACATATTTTCCAACATTAGAAGCGGTAATTGCTGCTGCTGATAAATTGAAATCGGTAGTAAATCAAACACCGTTAACCTCAAATTTATACTATTCAAAACTGTACGGTAGCAACATCTTGTTTAAGCGCGAAGATTTGCAAATGGTACGTTCGTATAAAATTCGAGGTGCTTACAATAAAATGGCTTCATTGTCTCAAAGTGAAGTAAAAAATGGTGTGGTTTGTGCCAGTGCAGGAAATCATGCGCAAGGTGTGGCTTTATCTTGCAAATTGCTTAAAATTCACGGTACAATTTATATGCCTTCGCCAACACCAAACCAAAAAATTGAACAGGTAAAAATGTTTGGCGAAGATTATATTAATGTCGTTTTAGAAGGTGATACGTTTGATGATTCTTACCATGCTGCTATGCGAGAGCAACAAGAAACAGGCAAGGCTTTTATTCATCCATTTAATGATGAAAAAGTTATTGAAGGACAAGCAACCGTAGGTTGGGAATTGTTTAACCAAGCGCCAAAACCTATAGATTATGTTTTTGTGCCTGTTGGTGGTGGCGGATTAGCATCTGGTTTGTCAACTATTTTTAAGCAATTGTCTCCAAATACAAAAATTATTGGTGTTGAACCTACTGGAGCACCATCAATGTCAACATCAATTAAAAATGATGAGAATACAGAGCTCGAACACATTGAGAACTTTGTAGATGGCGCTGCAGTAAAAAAGGTAGGTGATAAAACTTTTGATATTTGTAAGCAGAATTTAGACGATATGATTACCATTCCTGAAGGGAAAATTTGTCAGACTATTTTAGAGCTTTACAATAAAGAGGCTATTGTAGTTGAGCCTGCTGGCGCGTTGAGTATTGCTGCTTTAGATGTGTTTGCCGAAGACATCAAAGGAAAAAATGTTGTTTGTGTAATAAGTGGTAGCAATAATGATATAACACGTACTGCTGAAATAAAAGAGCGTGCATTGTTGTATTCAAATTTGAAGCACTATTTCATTGTGAAATTCCCACAACGTGCTGGAGCTTTAAAAGAATTTGTGGTAGATATTTTAGGTCCAAACGATGATATTGCGCATTTTGAGTATACAAAAAAATCCAATCGCGATACTGGTTCGGCAGTGGTTGGTATTGAGCTAAAATCTCAAGAAGATTTAGAACCATTAATCACCAAAATGAAAAACAGAAATTTTTATGGTGACTATCTCAATAATAAGCCTGATTTATTTCAGTTTTTAGTCTAATTTTTTAAATTTTAAGCAATTAAAAGTGCTTATTTTGACAAAATCATAAAATTTGATTAAAATCAACAATTTTTAAACCGTCGTATTTAATTTATTTATAGTTTAGCACTATGAATTTAACAAAAAATAGAAATAGGGAAATTCAACCCACACGCTCAACACTTCGTGAGCGACGTCGCTAATGCTCAAAACCAAGCAAATTAGTTACACATTTTTATTTTTTACCACATTGAACAACCCTTTACAGATATCATTTTTAAAACATCAAGTTATTACTCTTAATAACCATGTTTTAGTACGTCGACGTTTTCCACGTCGCCCGTAAGGGTATGTCTAATTTTTCGGAACTTTAGGTGTGTCCAGTTCCTCTTTCAAAAAAATAATTCCTGATAAAACAGGAATCTCAAAAAAAAAACAAAAACTAGAATTTATTAATAAAATATAACCGTTATCACGGTCTGTATTATGGAAATTGTTATTGCTAACAAATCGCATAGCGTTTATGCCGAAATTATTTGTGAAACCATTGCCGAAGCTGCAAAAGTAAGGGGTACAGGTATTGCAAAACGAAAGCCAGAATATATCATTACCAAGATGGAAAATGGTAATGCTGTCATTGCTTTAGATGGCGATAAATTTGCTGGTTTTTGCTACATAGAACAATGGAGTCACGGAAAATTTGTAGCAAATTCTGGACTAATTGTTCATCCAGATTTCAGAAATATAGGATTGGCTAAACAAATCAAAAAGAAAATTTTTGAGCATTCGCGTGCCAAATTCCCAAATGCAAAAGTTTTTAGTATCACAACAGGTTTAGCTGTAATGAAAATGAATAGCGAACTAGGTTATAAACCTGTGACGTTTTCAGAATTAACAGATGATCAAACCTTTTGGAATGGTTGTCAAACCTGCAAAAACTATGATGTTTTACAACGTACAGAACAAAAAATGTGTTTATGCACAGGTATGTTATACGATCCTTTAAAAGAGGAAAAAACAAGCAATCATAAATTCGATAAAAAAGTCTGGACGCGATTAAAAAGCATTAAACAAACCAGGTTTCTCAAAAAAGAAAAGCAAAATGAGTAAAAAATTAGTCATCGCATATAGTGGCGGATTAGATACATCGTATTGCGCAGTTAGCCTATCAAAAGCGGGTTACGATGTGCATGCGGTAAGTGTAAATACAGGCGGATTTACAAAAGAAGAAATTAACAAAATAGAAGCAAACGCCTATAAAATGGGTGTAGCTACTTACAAAAATATAGATGCTATTGCGTCTTACTATAATAAAGTAATTAAGTATTTAATTTTTGGAAACGTACTTAAAAACAACACGTATCCATTATCGGTAAGTGCAGAGCGAATTATCCAAGCAATCGAAATTATTAAATACGCTAAAAGTATAGATGCAAAATATATTGCTCATGGTAGTACTGGTGCAGGAAATGATCAAGTGCGTTTTGATATGATTTTTCAAACTTTAGCACCAGAAATTGAAATTATCACACCTATCAGAGATCAAAAATTAACCAGACAGGAAGAAATTGATTATCTAAAAGAAAATGGTATTGATATGTCTTGGGAAAAAGCAAAGTACTCAATCAATAAAGGACTTTGGGGAACAAGTGTTGGTGGATCAGAAACCTTAACTTCGGAAAAACCTTTACCTAGCGAAGCCTATCCTTCACAATTAAAACATTCTGATCCTGAAAAAGTCACGTTGACCTTTCTAAAAGGTGAATTGGTTGCTGTAAACGGAATCGAAAACAGTCCAGAAGTTAATATTGAAGTCTTAAATACGTTAGCGTCTGCCTATGCAATTGGTCGCGATATTCATGTTGGCGATACTATTGTTGGGATAAAAGGTCGTGTTGGTTTTGAAGCTGCTGCTGCCTTAATCATCATAAAAGCACACCATTTATTAGAAAAACATGTGTTAACCAAATGGCAGTTACAGCATAAGGATTATCTATCTAATTTTTATGGAATGCATTTGCATGAAGGACAATATTTAGATCCGGTAATGCGAAACATGGAAGCCTTTTTAGAAAGTAGTCAAGATAAAGTTTCTGGTGAAGTGGTTGCGACTTTAAAACCATACCATTTCACATTAGATGGTATTTCTTCAAAACATGATTTAATGAGTGCGAAGTTTGGAAGTTATGGTGAAGAAAACAAAGGTTGGACTGCAGAAGACGCAAAAGGATTCATTAAAATTTTTGGTAATCAAAACAAAATCTATCATCAGGTAAATCAAGAGTTATGATTAAAGCAGGAATAATTGGTGGTGCAGGTTACACAGCTGGCGAATTGATTAGACTTTTAATCAATCATCCTGTAGTAAACATAGATTTTGTGTACAGCACATCCAATGCAGGTAATACTATTGGTAAAGTACATCAAGATTTAATTGGTGAGGATTTAGAATTTTCTAATAAAATCAATCCAAAAGTTGACGTGTTATTTTTGTGTTTAGGTCACGGAAATTCTAAAGCGTTTTTAACTGGTAACAAATTTTCAACCGAAACCAAAATCATAGATTTAAGTAACGATTTTAGACTCGAAAATGATAAGACTTTCAATGGAAAAACATTCGTTTACGGTCTACCTGAATTAAACAAATCAGATATAAAACAAGCTGATTATATTGCGAATCCTGGTTGTTTTGCAACAGCTATACAATTGGCATTATTGCCATTAGCGAATGCAAAATTATTACTTGAAGATGTGCACGTAAATGCGGTTACAGGCGCTACAGGCGCAGGAACTTCACTTTCTGCAACAACTCACTTTACATGGCGTGACAACAATTTTTCATATTACAAACCTTTTACACATCAGCATTTAGGTGAAATTAATCAGTCGGTAAAATTGTTACAAGACAATTTCAATGCACAGATCAACTTTATGCCAAATCGCGGTGATTTTTCAAGAGGAATTTTCGCAACGCTTTACACAAAATTTGATGGTAGTTTTCAAGATGCAAAACAATTGTTTAGTGACTTTTATAAAGACGCAAAATTCACTTTGATTTCAGATGAAAATATTCATTTAAAACAAGTAGTCAATACCAATAATTGCATACTTCATTTACATAAACACGAAGATAAATTATTGGTCACAAGCATCATTGATAATTTATTAAAAGGCGCATCAGGACAAGCTGTGCAAAACATGAATTTAATGTTTGGTTTTGAAGAAACAACAGGTTTAAAATTAAAAGCGAGTTATTTTTAAAAAGTATGAGTGAGTACACTAAACACTACCAACTAAACACTAATTACTAAACAAATGAAAATAGCAATCATAGGAACAGGGAATTTAGGGAAATCGATAGCCAAAGGATTAATCACCAACAATGCGATTACCACCTTGTATTTAACGAAGCGAAATGTGGATAGCTTATCTGAATTTGATGGTTATAAAAATGTGACCATTACAAATGATAACGTTTTGGCTGTACAACAATCAGATATTTTGATTTTTGCGGTTCAGCCAGCGCATTTCGAATCAATTTTAAATGACATTAAACCTTTTTTAACCGAAAAGCATGTCGTGATTTCTACAATTACTGGTTATACCATTTCTAAAATTGAAGCACAAATTGGGACTGATCAGTTTATCATTCGCGCTATGCCAAATACAGCAATTGCAGTTGGTAAATCTATGACGTGTTTATGTAGCAATGCACAAGGTGAAAAACGGATTAAAATTGCGCAAGCTATTTTTAATCGTTTGGGACATTCGTTAGTAATTCCTGAAGCGCAAATGCAAGCGGCAACAGTAGTTTGCGCTAGTGGAATTGCCTTTTGGATGCGTTTGATTAGAGCGACAACACAAGCTGCAATTCAGTTGGGATTTGACTCAAAAGAAGCACAAGAATTAGCGATGTATACTTGTGAAGGCGCAGCTAATTTACTAATCACAAATGGCGATCATCCAGAAGAAGAAATTGATCGTGTTACTACACCAAAAGGTTGCACTATTGAAGGGTTAAACGAGATGGAACACAAAGGATTGAGCTCATCTTTAATTCAAGGAATGGTGGCATCGTTCAATAAAATTAACAACATTAAAAAGGAACAAATATGAGTTTGTTTAACGTTTATCCACTTTTTGACATTACACCTGTAAAAGCAAAAGACGTCTATGTTTACGACGAAAATAATGTCGAATATCTAGATTTATATGGTGGACATGCAGTGATTTCTATTGGGCATTCGCATCCAAAATATGTGTCTGTAATTTCCAATCAAGTGTCAAAATTGGGTTTTTACAGTAATGCAATTCAAAATCCGCTGCAAGTAGCTTTGGCAGATAAGTTAGAAGCGCTTTCAGGTTGTAAAGATTACCAATTGTTTTTATGTAATTCTGGCGCAGAAGCTAATGAAAACGCTTTGAAATTAGCATCATTTCACAACGGAAAAAGTAAAGTTTTAGCCTTTAAAAATTCGTTTCACGGTCGTACATCTGCTGCTGTTGCAGCAACAGATAATCCTAAAATTGTGGCGCCAATAAATGCGCAACAAGAGGTCGACTTTGTCGAGTTAGGTGATTTAATTCCAGTTGAAAATGTTCTGAAAGCAAATGAAACTTGCGCAGTGATTATCGAGTGCATTCAAGGTGTTGGCGGATTGGACGAAAGCACTACCGAATTCTATCAAGGTTTAGAAAGATTATGCAAGCAATACAACACGATTTTAATTGCAGACGAAGTTCAATCTGGTTTTGGTAGAACTGGCGATTTTTTTGCTTTTCAAATGCACAATATCACACCAGATATTATTTCTATCGCAAAAGGAATGGGCAACGGTTTTCCTATTGGTGGTATTTTAATTCATCCCAACATCAAGCCTAGCTTTGGTTTGTTAGGAACAACCTTTGGCGGCAATCATTTGGCTTGTGCAGCTTCACTTTCGGTTTTGGAAGTTTTAGAGGAAGAAAAACTGCTTGAAAATGCAAATGAAATTTCAGCTTATTTTATTGAAAAAGCTAAAGAATTACCAGGCTTGAAAAGTATAAAAGGTCGTGGTTTGATGTTAGGATTAGAATTTGATTTTCCTGTTTCAGAATTAAGAAAACAACTCATACATAAACATCATATGTTTACAGGAAGTGCTAACAATCCTAATTTAATCAGAATTTTACCGCCTTTAACCATTCAGAAAAAACACATTGAAGCCTTTTTTGTAGCACTTAAAAAAGAATTAAACTCATGAAAAAATACACCGAAATAAAAGACATTTCTAACCTAAACGAAACTATAAAGGAAGCTATTTTATTAAAAATGAATCCTTTTGAATTTCAAGATTTAGGAAAACATAAAACCTTGGTCATGTTGTTTTTCAATGCCAGTTTACGAACCAGATTAAGTACAGAAAAAGCAGCAAAGAATTTAGGAATGGATGTGATGGTTTTAAATGTAAACGATGCTTGGCAGTTAGAATTTGAAGACGGAACCGTTATGAATGCCAACACATCAGAACACGTTAAAGAAGCAGCGCAAGTGATTTCGCAGTATGCAGATATTATTGCGGTTAGAGCATTTCCAACATTAACAGATAAAGCCAAAGACCAAAGCGAATACATTTTAAAAAGTTTTGAAAAATATGCTACAGTACCAATCGTTAACATGGAAAGTGCGACAGCGCATCCATTACAAGCTTTGGCAGATGCGATTACGATTACTGAATTGGCAAAAAAACCAAAACCTAAAGTTGTATTGTCTTGGGCACCACATCCTAAAGCGTTACCACAAGCTGTGGCGAATTCGTTTGTAGAAATGATGCAAAATTTAGAGGTTGATTTTACAATAACGCATCCTGAAGGTTACGAGTTAGATAAAAGTATTACAAAAGAAACACCAATAAATTACAATCAAAAAGAGGCTTTAAAAGATGCCGATTTTGTGTATGTGAAAAACTGGAGCAGCTTTGATGACTATGGAAAAGTATTAAATCAAGATGAAAATTGGATGATGACAAAAGACAAGTTAGGCAACGCCAAATTTATGCATTGCTTACCTGTAAGACGTAATGTTGTTGTTGAAGATGCAGTTTTAGATAGTGAAAATTCAGTAGTGATAAAACAAGCCAATAACAGAACATTTGCAGCTCAAATCGTGTTGAAGCAGATTTTAGAAGGATTAAAATGAAAACACTAAAAGTCATAAAAATAGGCGGAAACATTATTGATAATGAACAGGCTTTGCTGTCATTTTTAAAAGATTTTTCTACGATTGAAGAGCCTAAACTATTGGTACATGGTGGCGGAAAATTAGCAACTAAACTTGCCAACCAAATGCAAGTAGAAGTTAAAATGATTGATGGCAGACGGATTACAGATGCTGAAACTTTAGACATTATAACTATGGTTTACGCAGGTAAAATCAATAAAAATATAGTCGCACAATTGCAAGCAAATAACTGTAATGCAATTGGGTTTTCTGGTGCAGATGGCAATACGATTGTATCAGACAAAAGACCTGTAAAAACTATCGATTACGGTTATGTTGGTGATGTAAAACAAGTGAATACAACAACTTTAGAACTACTCTTAAGTAATAATGTCACACCTGTGTTTTGTGCTATTACACATGATAAAAAAGGACAACTATTAAACACCAACGCAGATACAATTGCTTCGGAATTAGCCATTGGATTGTCTAAAATTTTCAATACAGAATTATATTACTGCTTTGAAAAAAACGGTGTATTAAAAGATGTTAATGATGATCATTCAGTGATTGAATCAATAACTTCAGAAAATGTTCAGCAATTGATAGATAATCAAATTATATCAGAAGGCATGCTACCAAAAATTAATAATTGCATACATGCTGTCAATCATAATGTCCAAAAAGTATGTATTGGAAAACCAGAGATGCTTTTCGATAAAAAATCAATCTACACAACCATTTCAAAATGATATCAACGTTAACAGAACAAGCCATTTCGTTGCTAAAACAACTGATAGAAACACCTTCGTTTTCCTCTGAAGAAGACCAAACTGCACAACATATTGAGCAATGGTTTCAGCTTCAAAACATACCATATCAACGCACAAATAATAACGTTTGGGCACTTAATAAATATTTTGATGAGACCAAACCAACCTTACTTTTAAACTCGCATCACGATACGGTAAAACCAAATAATGGTTATACTAAAGATCCATTTAAAGCGATTGTTGAAGATGGAAAATTGTATGGTTTAGGCAGTAACGATGCTGGCGGATGTTTGGTGAGTTTATTGGCAACCTTTGCCTATTTCTATGACAATAAAGACCTAAAATATAATTTGGTTATAGTCGCTTCTGCAGAAGAAGAAAGCAGTGGTGACAATGGTTTAAATAGCATGTTAAGTGTTATTCCAAAAGTTGATGTCGCTATTGTTGGTGAACCAACCTTGATGCATTTAGCGGTTGCCGAAAAAGGTTTGGTTGTGTTTGATGCTGTAATAAAAGGTACACCAAGTCATGCAGCACATCCAAACAATGACAATGCAATTTATAACACGATTTCAGTATTGGATTGGTTCAAAAATTATGAGTTTACAAAAACATCCAAAGCTCTAGGTGAGGTAAAAATGACTGTCACGCAAATCAATGCTGGTAAGCAACACAACGCTGTTCCAGCGAACGTAGATTTGGTGGTTGATGTTCGTGTGAATGATAAATATTCTAATCAAGAGATTGTGGATATTTTACAACAAGAAGCACCTTGTGATAGTATCATTCCGCGAAGCATAAAACTGAATTCGTCATCCATTCCAACCGATCATCCATTGGTGAAAGCTGGAATTGAAATTGGAAGAAACACGTACGGTTCACCAACTTTATCAGATCAAGCAGTGTTAAGTTGTCCGTCATTAAAACTAGGACCTGGCGACAGCACACGATCGCATAGTGCAGACGAATTTATATATATTAACGAAATTGAAGAAGGCATAAAGATTTATATTGAATTGTTAAATCGCGTTATTTTATAAAAGGTCTGTCATTCCGCACTTGATGCGGAATCCAAAAAAGAAAATTAAACTAAACAGAAAGCAGAGATTCCTGCTTTCGCAGGAAAAAATTATGAAACTCTGGGACAAAGGAATTAGCATAGACAAAAAAATAGAACAGTTTACAGTTGGTAATGATCGTGACATCGATTTACACATTGCAAAATACGACGTGCAAGCCTCATTAGCGCATGCTAAAATGTTGCAATCAATTGGTATTTTAACAACTGAGGAATTACAACAATTAGAAAAAGGACTTGAAGATTTAGCATCACAAATTGAAAACGGAACATTTAGCATAGACAATCAGTTTGAAGATGTACATTCAAAAATTGAATTTGAACTCACCAAAACCTATGGTGATGTTGGTAAAAAAATCCACACAGCGCGATCAAGAAACGATCAAGTTTTGGTGGCATTGCAACTATTTTACAAAGCCGAATTAATCAATATAAAATATAAAACAAAAGATTTTTTTGAAACACTTTTAGAGTTAGCTGAAACACATAAAAAGGCATTATTACCAGGTTACACGCATTTGCAAGTTGCGATGCCATCATCTTTTGGGTTATGGTTTTCTGCCTACGCAGAAGTCTTAATTGACGATGTGTATTTGTTAGATGCTGCTTTGAAAACCGTTGATCAAAATCCGCTTGGTTCTGCAGCTGGTTATGGAAGTTCATTCGCAATTGACAGACAATTAAGTACAGAACTTTTAGAATTTTCAACTTTAAAATATAACGTTGTTGCTGCACAAATGAGTAGAGGAAAAAGTGAACGTACCATTGCATTAGCATTAGGTAGTTTAGCCAATACATTGGCGCGTTTTGCTATGGATATTTGCCTGTATATGAGTCAGAATTTTGGCTTCATAAGTTTTCCGGATGAGTTAACTACAGGAAGTAGTATTATGCCTCATAAAAAAAATCCTGATGTTTTCGAATTGATTAGAGGAAAGAGCAATAAAATACAAGCTTTACATCATGAAATGGTGTTGATTACCAACAATCTTCCAAGTGGTTATCACAGAGATTATCAGTTATTAAAAGAAAATATGATTTCAGCCATTATGGATATGCAAGATATTTTAGAGATTTTCAACTATTCTATAAAACAAATAGAAGAAAAATCTATTGACTTAAACGACGAGAAATATCAATATTTATTTACGGTTGACAACATCAATACACTAGTTGAAAACGGTATGAGTTTTAGAGAGGCTTATCAAAAAATTGGTAGTGAAGTACAAAACGGAACCTACAAACCAGATACCTCAAAAGAGCACACACACATTGGCAGTATTGGTAATTTATGTCTGGACGAGATAAAAAATAAATTTCCTGAATAAAAAAAAGCACCTCTTTGGAGGTGCTTTTCTGATTTTAATCAAAATAATTAATCACTCTAAATAATAGTAGATTGACCCAAATGAATATTCGCGAAATTTAGGTTACTATCTTTAGGGTTATTAATAAAGTCTTCAATAAAGTCTCCAACTTTACTTGTTGTTATAGTATTGTTTTTACTGTTTAAATCAGGTGTTGTAATTTCTAGTTGTAACGATTTTTCAACAGCTTCTCTAACCATTTCAGCTTCTTCATGTAACTCAAAATGATCAAGTAACATAGCAGCCGATAAAATAGAGGCTATAGGGTTTGCAATACCTTTTCCGGTAGCTTGCGGATACGATCCATGAATAGGTTCAAACATCGCGTGTTTATCACCAACCGATGCCGAAGCTAATAATCCAATGCTACCACCAATAACACTGGCTTCATCACTAATAATATCACCAAACATATTTTCGGTTAAAATAACATCAAACTGTTTTGGGTTTAATATCAATTGCATCGCAGCGTTATCTACAAACAAAAAGTCTAATGCTACATCAGGATAGTCTTCAGCAACTTGTTTTACAACATTGCGCCATAAACGAGACGTTTCCAATACATTGGCTTTATCAACAAGTGTTACCTTTTTTTGTCTTGTTTGTGCAGCTTTAAAAGCTAAATGCGTAATACGCTCAATTTCTTCACGAGAATATTCACACAAATCTGAAGCGATATTACCATCTTCACTTAATTGTTTTTCACCAAAATAAATACCACCAGTCAATTCTCGATAAATACTAATGTCAGTGCCTTTAATGTTTTCTTCCTTCAATGGAGACTGACTTAAAAGCATGTCGTAAGCCTTAACAGGCCTAATGTTTGCATACAAACCAAGCTCTTTACGTAGCTTAAGCAATCCCTGTTCCGGACGCACTTTTGCATTAGGATTATTATCGTATTTTGGGTCGCCAATGGCACCAAACAAAACAGCATCGCTGTGTTTGCACAAATCTAGCGTAGCATCAGGAAGCGGTTCTCCAGTTTCATCAATAGCAATAGCGCCAACTGAAGCCGATTTAAAATTAAACGTATGGTCAAACTCTTGAGCTATCGCTTTCAATGTCTTGATGGCTTCTTTTGTAACTTCTGGACCAATACCATCTCCTGATAAAACTGCAATATTTAATTTCATAGTCATTTCCTTCGAAAGCAAATCACGCTGCTCTCTTTATTTAGTTATTATTTTGTTGCTTTTTTTGGGCGTTACCACAAGGGTCGCGCTTTCGGCAGTCGCTTCCAGATTCTAACCATCTGGAGAGCTTCAACAAATGCCTCAATCGCTAACGCGATAGCTCAAAAGCTTCTATTTGTTCTTTTTTACTTAATAGATAATCAATATCATCATAGCCATTAATCATACAAGTTTTCTTGTAAGGATCAATGTCAAAATCGGTTTGCAAATTTGTACCATCAACCATTAAGGTTTGTGCTTCTAAATTCACGGTTAATACTGTTTCAGGATTGGTTTTAATAACCTCAAACAAATCTTTTAAAAACCCTTCAGAAACCTGTAAAGGTAACAAGCCATTGTTTAAAGCATTGCCTTTAAAAATATCAGCAAAAAAACTAGAAACAATTACTTTAAAACCATAACCAGCAAGCGCCCAAGCAGCGTGCTCACGACTAGAGCCGCAACCAAAATTATCTCCAGCAACCAATATGCTACCATGATATTTTGGGTTGTTTAAAGCAAAGGCTTCGTTAATGTTTCCTTGTTTATCAAAACGCCAATCTCTAAATGCATTATCGCCAAAACCTTGTTTGTCGGTTGCCTTTAAAAAACGCGCTGGAATAATTTGATCGGTGTCAATATTCTCAATTTCCAACGGAATGGCAGTACTATGAAAAGTTGTAAATTTTTCCATGTTTAAATCAATTCTTCTTCTAGGCTTAACGCTTTAGTGACATCAACAATTTTTCCTTCTACAGCAGTTGCAGCGGCAACTAGAGGACTTGCTAAAATAGTCCTTGCGCCTTGTCCTTGTCTACCTTCAAAATTTCTATTTGATGTTGAAACACAGTATTCGCCTTCAGGAATTTTATCATCGTTCATGGCTAAACACGCACTGCAACCAGGTTGTCTTAATTCAAAACCAGCAGCTTCAAATACTGTTTTTAAGCCTTCTTCTTCTATTTGAGATTCTACTTGCTTACTTCCAGGAACTAACCAAGCAGTTACATTTGGTGCTTTTTGCTTGCCTTTTATATAGTTGGCAGCAACTCTAAAATCTTCAATTCGGGAGTTGGTGCAACTTCCTATAAATACGTAGTTAATAGGTTTGTTTAGCATAAGTTCTCCTTTTTTAAAGTCCATGTATTCTAGAGACTTTTCAAAAGAAGCATCGCTTAAATCTGGGATTTTGGCATTTATTTTTATACCCATTCCTGGGTTGGTACCATAAGTAACCATAGGTTCGATGTCTTTAGCATCAAACGTATATTCTTTATCAAAAGTAGCATCGGTATCAGTAGGAAGTGTTTTCCAGTAAGCAACAGCTTTCTCAAAGGCTTCTCCTTGAGGCGCAAATTCTTTCCCTTTTACATAGGCAAAAGTAGTTTCGTCTGGCGCAATCATGCCACCACGAGCTCCCATTTCAATACTCATATTGCATACAGTCATTCTGCCTTCCATACTCATGTTTTCAAAAACATCACCAGCATATTCACAGAAATAACCAGTACCTGCATTTGTACCAATTTTTGAAATGATGTATAAAATAACATCTTTTGGTAATACACCAGGTTTTAGGGTTCCGTTTACAGAAACACGTAAGCTTTTAGGTTTTGTTAAAAGCAAACATTGACTAGCAAAAACTTGTGCAACTTGACTTGTGCCAATACCAAATGCAATGGTTCCAAAAGCACCATGTGTTGAGGTGTGACTATCACCACAAACCATAGTCATTCCAGGTTGCGTAATACCAAGTTCCGGAGCCATAACGTGAACAATACCGTTGTATTTATGACCAAGACCGTAAAGTGTAATGTTGTTTTTATCGCAGTTTTCAGCCAATTGTTTTAATTGGTTTCTGGATAATTCGTCTCTTACTGGTAAATGTTGGTTTTGTGTTGGTGTATTGTGATCTGCAGTTGCTACAATTTGATTTGGTCTAAAAATAGGAATGTTACGTTCTTCAAGCTCATTAAATGCTTGAGGACTCGTAACTTCATGAATTAAATGTTTGTCTATATATAAAATTTGAGGGCCGTTTTCAATAGAATCGACCACATGTGCATCCCAAACTTTATCGAATAATGTTTTTCCCATAGTTGTTTTCCGCGAAAGCGGTACTCTTTTTTAATTAAGCCGAAATGATTTGTTGATACACGTTGCTTGTTTCAATAATTTGATGAATATCGCTATCATTGACTTCCTTTTTCTTATCTGCAAAAACCAAAAAGTTTTGATAAATATCATCAAGCTGTAATTTGGTTAGTTCGTAGCCAATATTTTTTGCGCGATACGCTAAAGCAGCTCGACCACTTCTAGCTGTAAGTACAATAGCAGACTCGGTAACACCAACATCTTTTGGGTCTATAATTTCGTAAGTTTCACGGTTTTTTATAACGCCATCTTGATGAATTCCAGAGCTGTGAGCAAAAGCGTTACTACCAACAATAGCTTTGTTAGGTTGAGAGTAAACTCCCATTTGTTCTTGTACTAATTGGCTAATGCCATAAAGTTCTTGTGTTACAATACTTGTGTCTAAATTTAAATAAGGGTGTTGTTTTAAAATCATGACGACTTCTTCAAGAGCTGTGTTTCCAGCACGTTCGCCAACACCATTAATAGTGCATTCTATTTGACGAGCACCATTAATAACACCTTCTATAGAATTTGCTGTGGCTAATCCTAAATCGTTATGGCAATGACAAGATAAAATAGCTTTGTCTATGCCTTTTACATGTTCTTTTAAATATTTTATTTTGGCACCATATTCACTAGGTAAGCAGTAGCCTGTAGTATCAGGAATGTTTAAAACCGTTGCTCCAGCACTAATGGCAACTTCACAAACTTTAGCAAGAAATTCGTTATCAGTTCGTCCAGCATCTTCGGCATAAAATTCTACATCTTCTACAAACGATTTAGCGTATTTTACAGCATTATAAGCACGTTCTAAAACTTTTTCGCGCGTAGAGTTGAATTTGAATTTTATATGTGAGTCTGATGTGCCTATTCCTGTATGTATTCTTGGTCTAACAGATGTTTTTAAAGCTTCGGCAGCGACCTTAATATCATTTTCAACAGCACGTGTTAGTCCACAAACGGTAGCGTTTTTTACAATTCTTCCTATGGCAGCAACAGCTTCAAAATCTCCAGGGCTAGACACAGGAAAACCTGCTTCAATAATATCAACACCCAACGTGTCTAATCGTTCGGCAATGACCAGTTTTTGACTTGTGTTTAATTTACAACCTGGTACTTGCTCACCATCGCGAAGTGTTGTATCGAAAATTTGTACTTTATCTTTAGACATTAAAAAATAAATTTTTGTATTGTCTTACGAATTTATACTTTGGATTTATGATAGCGTATAAACTCGCAACTTTGTTTACGATGTTCAAACGCATTATTTTAATTTACAACACTGTATTTCAATTAGTTAATATTTATTTTGTTTGATGACTAAAGACCAAAAAGATAATTTGTTTTCGTTGGTAAAATCCATGACCAAATCTGAAAAACGCCAATTTAAATTGTATGTTGGCAGATTGGGTGTGAATGATGATTCAAAATTTTTGAATTTGTTTAATGTTATGGATAAGTTGTCATCGTATGATGAGGTTGCTATTTTAAAAAATGCCAATATTAAAAAGCAGCAATTAGCTAATGTTAAAGCCCATTTGTACAAGCAAATTTTAATTAGTTTACGTTTGAGTCCGTCGCACCAAAACACACGTTCTCAAATAAGAGAACAGCTAGATTTTGCGTCTATTTTGTATCATAAAGGTTTGTATAAGCAGGCGTTGAAAATTTTAGATAAAGCTAAAGATGTTGCGATACAGCATGAAGAAAAAAATCTAGCTTATGAAATTGTAGAGCTAGAAAAGGTTATTGAATCGCAATACATTACACGTAGTATCAGTGGTCGTGCAGATGAACTTACAATACAAGCCAAAGAGTTGAGTCAAGCCAATGTGATTGCCAGTAAACTCTCAAATTTATCTTTGCAGTTATACGGACTTTTCCTAAAATTTGGTTACGCTAAAAATCAAGATGATGCTAAAGAAATACAAGACTATTTTAACGCCAGATTACCTAAATATGACATTTCACAGTTAGGTTTTAGAGAAAAACTATGGTTGTATAAAGCCTATTTGTGGTATAGTTTTTTAATGCAAGATTTTTTAAACTGCTATAAATTTGCTTTAAAATGGGTGTCCCTTTTTGAACAAAATCCAGAAATGATTCACCTAAATCCTGTGTTTTTTATAAAAGGAAATAACTATTTGTTGGAGTCGCTTTTTTACATAAAAAACAAAGAGAAATTTAAAGAATACCTTGATAAATTTGAAGATATTATAAATACGCCATCTTTCAATAAAGATGAAAATGTAGAAGCTTTATCATTCTTGTATTACAATGTAAATAGTGTGAATTACTATTTTGTAGATGGTAGTTTTCACGAAGGCTTGCAGTTAATTCCTAAAATTGAAAAAGCACTACCAAATTATCAAGATAGAATAGATGAACACCATACCATGATTTTCTATTACAAGTTTGCGAGTATGCATTTTGGGGCAGGAAATAATCGAGAATGTATTCATTATTTAAATAAGATAATTTCTAATAAATCGCTTTCTATGCGTGAGGATTTACAGTGTTTCTCACGTGTTTTAAACGTTGTGGCGCATTATGAAGAAGGTTTAGATTATCATTTGGAGCGTTTATTAAGAGATACTTATAAGTATCTGCTGAAAATCAATGACTTAAACGAGGTTCAAAAAGAAATGATTAGGTTTATTCGAGGGCTTCAAGACATTTTTCCGCATGATATTAAAAAAGCATTTGTTAAGTTTCATAAACAGCTTAAGCAATACGAAAATCATCCTTATGAGCGTCGTGCATTTTTGTATCTTGATATTATTTCTTGGTTAGAAAGTAAGATTGAAAACAAGCCTGTAGCACAGATTATTAAAGAGAAATATTTAGAACAATACGCCTGATTTTTTAAAGAGATTTTATAAAAAAAATCAAAATTATTTGGATATTAAAATTTTCTAACTGAATATTTGCACTCACAAAGTTCAAATTACTTATTGAAATGTTATCAAGAAAGGTGGAGGGAATAGACCCTATGAAACCTTGGCAACCCTTAAATTCCTGTGGAAACAGGAATCTTTATTTAAGAAGGTGCTAAATTCTACTTTTTGTTATTTCGAGTATAATCGAAAATTTCAATTAGATAGATAACACAAAACTAATTACAGTCCTGTAATTACGTAATTTCTTTTTAACATATTCTATTTAAGTCCTCACAAAAGAGGTGTTTTGACTTTTTGATTTTTTAAAATTTATAAATCAAACATGAGCAAACTTAAATATGTTTTATTAGACAATGTCTTGCTAGAAAGCAATGTGAGCATTACAATTAAATTGTCTTATCAAACCTTTGGAAAACCTTTAGGAGAAGCGCCCATTGTAATGGTAAATCACGCACTTACCGGAAATAGTAATGTTACTGGTAAAGATGGTTGGTGGACAGATTTAATAGGCGATAACAAAGTTATCGATACTCAAAAATATACCATTTTAGCATTCAATATTCCAGGAAATGGTTACGACGGATTTGCGGTTGAAAACTATAAAGATTTTGTAGCAAGAGATATCGCGAACATATTTCTTTTAGGCTTAAAAGCATTACAAATTGATAAACTTTTTGCGCTAATTGGTGGTTCGCTTGGTGGTGGAATTGCTTGGGAAATGGCGTTTCTGTCACCAAATCTAGCCGAATATTTAATTCCTGTGGCAACCGACTGGAAATCTACCGATTGGTTAATTGCCAACTGTCAAATTCAAGAGCAATTCTTGGTAAACTCTAACAATCCGGTTCACGATGCACGCATGCACGCTATGTTGTGTTACCGAACGCCACAATCGTTTAAAGAGCGTTTTCAACGTAGTAAAAATGATGATTTAGAAATCTTTAATGTGGAAAGTTGGTTGTTGCATCACGGAAAAAAACTGCAAGAGCGTTTTCAACTATCGGCTTACAAGCTCATGAATCAATTACTGAAAACCATTGATGTTACGCGTGGTAGAGGCGATAATGTAAATGTATTGGATATCATAAAATCTAACATTGCCATTGTTGGTGTAGATTCCGATTTGTTTTTTACCGCTGAAGAAAACCGCGAAACACAACGCCAATTGGCATTAACGCATCCTAATGTGACCTATAGTGAAATTCATTCCAGTCACGGACACGATGCATTTTTAATAGAATTTGAACAATTAGAACAGATTATAGAAGGCATTTTTAGACCTGAAACCAAAAATAAAAGAATGAAAGTATTAAAATTTGGAGGAAAATCGCTTGCTAATGGCGACGGATTAAACCGCGTGTTGTCAATTATAGAGCATAAAGTAAATGAAGGCGAGCATATTGCGGTTGTGGTTTCGGCTAGAGGAAAAGCAACTGATACTTTGGAAGCTATTTTGGAGAAAGCTGCCAAAAAACAAGACTATCAAACTGCTTTTGAAACGTTTAAAAGTTATCAAACAGAACCATTACCAAGTATTGATTTTACTGAAGAGTTTTCAGAATTGAACAACATTTTTGAAGGTGTTAAGCTTCTTGGTGATTATAGCGATAAAATTAAAGCGCAAGTACTATCCTATGGCGAATTATTATCTGTGAAATTGATTTCAGAATTATTAAAATCAAAAGGTGTTAACGCCAACCCAACAGATGCCAGAGTTTTGATAAAAACAGATGCTGATTATATAAATGCACAACCTCAAGATAAGCAATCTAAAGACAATGTTTTAGCGCATTTTAAAAGCTATAATGGTACAACTGTAAATGTTGTAACTGGGTTTATCGGCTCTAATAAAAATGGAGAAACGACCTTGTTGGGCAGAAATGGAAGCAATTATTCAGCGTCATTATTGGCAAACTATTTAGATGCCGAAGAATTACAAAACTACACGCATGTAAATGGTATTTACACAGCAAATCCAGATTTGGTAGAAGATGCGCAAAAAATCAGGGAATTATCCTTTAACGAAGCTAACGAATTAGCGAACTTCGGTACAAGCGTTTTACACGCTAAAACCATTATTCCGCTAGTTGAAAAGAATATCAACCTTCGTATTTTAAATACGTTCAATCCTGAAGATGAAGGAACGTTAATCACAGCAAAATCAAGCAACAAAGAGGTTACGTCTTTGTCAGTTCTAGAAGATGTTGCGCTTATAAATTTAGAAGGTCGTGGTTTGTTAGGTAAAGTCGGTGTTGATGCGAGGATTTTTAAAGCGTTGAGCAATTACGGAATTAGTGTGAGTATTGTGTCCCAAGGATCTTCTGAAAGAGGTATTGGTTTGGTGATAAATTCCGCGCAAGCTACACAAGCGGTTATTGCTCTAGAACGTGAGTTTGAAACCGATTTTTACTCAAAAGATGTTAATAAAATTGAAGTGGTTGATGATGTTGCGGTGATTTCTATTATTGGTATCGAGTTAAGTTCGTTTCACAAACCATTCAATGCGTTAATTAAAAATCAAATTACACCGTTGTTGTTCAATAATACCGTTACAGGACGTAATGTGAGTTTGGTGGTTAAAAAGACACAATTACATAAAGCTGTAAATGTAATTCATGGTGAAATTTTCGGAATTTCAAAAAAGATAAACATCGCCATTTTTGGTCACGGATTGGTTGGTGGCGCTTTGATTAATCAAATTTTAAAATCAAAAACAGAGATTGAAAAGCGTAAAGGCATTAACTTAAATGTGTTCGCCATTGCCAATTCTAAAAAACTATTGTTGGCAAAACATGGCGTTTCAGAAAACTGGAAAACCGAGATTACTTCAGCTGAAGAAAATTATAGTATTCAAGATGTTATTGAGTTTGCTAAAGCGCATCATTTTGAAAATCTTATTGCTGTTGATAACACAGCAAGCAAAGTATTTCATGAGAATTATAAACCGTTAGTAGAAGCAGGTTTCGATTTGGTGTCGTCTAACAAAATTGCCAATACCATTTCGCATGATTTCTATGCAGATTTACGTCAACATTTAAAAGAAAACAACAAGCAATACTTGTACGAAACTACGGTTGGCGCAGGTTTACCGTTAATAGATACTATCAAATTATTACATGAATCTGGTGAGAATATTACACGTATTCGTGGTGTGTTTTCAGGAACGTTAAGTTACTTGTTCAATAACTATTCAGTTCAGGATAAACCATTTAGCACCATTGTTCAAGAAACGATTGATAAAGGCTTTACCGAACCAGATCCACGTGAAGATTTTTCAGGAAATGATGTGGCAAGGAAACTACTAATTCTGGCTCGCGAATTGGATTTAATAAACGAGTTTGACGATGTTGCTGTTCAAAATTTAATACCTGAAGCATATCGTGATATTTCGGTTGCAGAATTTTTACAGCAATTAGATGTTCTTGATTCAGAATTTCAGAATGTAAAAGATAAACAACAACCAAATCATGTATTGCGATATGTTGGTGATTTATCTGGAGATTTACAACAAGACAAAGGAAATCTAGAAGTGAAATTGGTGTCAATTCCTGAAGATAGTGCTTTAGGGCAAGTAAAAGGAGCTGATGCTATTTTTGAAATTTTCACCGAATCGTATGGCGAACATCCTATTGTAATTCAAGGAGCTGGAGCAGGCGCAGAAGTTACTGCAAGAGGTGTTTTTGGAGATATTTTACGCCTTTCAAAACATATTAACTAAAAGAAAAAAACTAAAGATAATGAGCAAAGAAAACCATTTTGAAACCCAAGCGATACGCACACAAATGGAGCGTTCGCAGTATTTAGAGCATTCAACACCATTGCACTTAACCAGTAGTTTTGTGTTTGAAGATGCCGAAGATATGCGTGCTTCATTTGCCGAAGAAAAAGAGCGTAATATTTACAGCCGATTTACAAACCCAAACACGTCAGAGTTTGTAGATAAAATTTGCAAGTTAGAAGGAGCTGAAGCTGGTTACGCATACGCAACAGGAATGTCGGCTGTGTTTTCAACATTTGCAGCTTTGTTAAATGCAGGTGATCATGTGGTGTCTTGCCGAAGCGTTTTTGGATCAACACATAGTTTGTTTACCAAATTTTTACCAAAATGGAATATTGAAACGAGCTATTTCAAAGTAAATGAAATTGATAAGATTGAAAGCCTTATTCAGCCAAATACTAAAATTCTCTATGCTGAAACACCAACCAATCCAGCGGTTGATATTTTAGATTTAGAGTTGCTAGGAAACATCGCTAAAAAACACAATTTACTATTGGTTATAGATAACTGTTTTGCAACACCATATTTACAAAACCCTATTAAATTTGGAGCAGATTTGGTTATTCATTCAGCAACTAAATTAATAGATGGTCAAGGTCGTGTTTTAGGTGGTGTTACTGTTGGTAAAGCCGATTTGATTAGAGAAATTTATCTGTTTTCAAGAAATACAGGTCCAGCATTATCACCATTTAATGCGTGGGTATTGTCAAAAAGCTTGGAGACACTTTCTGTTCGTGTTGATAGACATTGTGAAAATGCGTTAAAAGTAGCAGAGTTTTTAGAGTCGCATGAAAATGTACAATTGGTAAAATATCCGTTTTTAAAATCGCATCCGCAATATGGCATAGCTAAAAAGCAAATGAAAAAAGGCGGTAATATTGTAGCTTTTGAAATAAAAGGAGGCATTGAAGCTGGAAGACAGTTTTTAAACAAATTGCAACTATTGTCATTATCAGCAAATTTGGGGGATACCAGAAGTATTGCGACGCATCCAGCATCAACAACACATAGTAAATTGAATGAAGCAGATAGACTTGAAGTTGGAATTTCAGATGGCTTGGTGCGTGTGTCAGTAGGGTTGGAGCATTATGAGGATATTATTGCCGATTTAAACCAAGCGTTAGGTTGATAACAGATTTTGGTTATCTTTGAATTTATGCTTTCAAAGAAAACCAAATATGGCCTAAAAGCGCTAACGTATTTAGCACGACAGGAAGGAAACAAACCTGTTCAAATCAGTGCTATTTCCGAAAGTGAAAATATCTCCAGAAAATTTCTGGAGAGTATTTTATTAACGCTTCGTAAGAATGGGTTTTTAGGATCTAAAAAAGGTAAAAATGGAGGTTATTATCTTCTTAAAGATCCCAAGGATATTAAAATGGCACCAATAATGAGAATCCTTGAAGGTCCTATTGCTATGGTGCCATGCGTGAGTTTGAATTTTTATGAAAAATGCGACGATTGTCCAGACGAAACAGCTTGTGCTGTTCATAGCTTAATGATAGAAGTCAGGGATAGTACACTGCAAATTTTCAACAATAAATCATTGGCAGATTTACTGTAAATCAATACTTTTTTAATTAACGCAAAGGATAACTTTAACGATTTTATTCAAATTTTAACCTAAATAATACCTGCTAGGTAAATATTTTTATATAGTTTTGTTTTTAATTCCTACTATTCCGATAGGAATATAGTAAAAATAAAAAAATAGATGATAGGACAAACGATAGATATAGCATATTGGAACCAAGTATTAAAAGATAAAACACCTGATGAAATCATTGATTGGGCATTGAGATTAACAAACAATAACATAGTAACAACAAGTTTTGGCGTATACTCTGAAGTTTTGTTAAGTACCATAACCAAGCATAGTAAAGACATAAAGGTAATTTGGTGCGATACGTTATACAATCAACCAAGTACTTATGAACATGCTAAAAATATTACAGAGAAGTATCATTTAAATCTTCACAAGTATCAATCGTTATTGAGTAAAGAAGAGGTTGAAAAAACCATAGGTTTTCCATCATTAGAAGATGATAATTTCGATCAGTTTTCAGAGGTTGTGAAATTGGAACCCTTCAAAAGAGCTTTAAAAGAACACAATCCTGAAGTATGGTTTACGAATATTCGTGTAAGACAAACCGAGTTAAGAAATAAGAAAGATATTTTAAGCTTAAGTAAAAACGGCATTTTAAAAGTGAGTCCATTTTACTATTGGACAGATGCTGATTTAGACGCTTACGTTGCAAAGCATAATTTAACCAAAAACGTCGATTATTTCGACCCAATAAAAGCACTTCAAAGTAGAGAGTGCGGAATTCATTTACAATAAAAAAAGCGACGCACCATGCAGAGTTTTAGAACAGAAATAGAAAATCCAGTTGTAGAGAAAGACATTATAGAATTAGCCAGAAAAATTGAGCTATTCCATAATGGAAACATTGATGAAGAAAAGTTTAGAAGCTTACGTCTTGCTCGTGGTGTTTATGGGCAAAGACAGCAAGGTGTTCAAATGATTCGTATAAAATTGCCTTACGGAAAAGTATTAAGTAAACAATTACGCCGAATTGCAGATGTTTCAGACGAATATTCTCGCGGAAGGTTGCACATTACAACTAGACAAGATATACAAATTCATTACGTAGATCTTGATAGAACACCAGAGCTTTGGGCAGAATTAGAACGTGACGATGTAACCCTTCGTGAAGCTTGTGGTAATACGGTAAGAAATGTAACAGCAAGCGAAACTGCCGGAATTGACGTAAACGAACCTTTTGATGTGTCACCTTATGCAGATGCCTTGTTTAAGTTCTTTTTGCGTAATCCAATCTGTCAAGAAATGGGACGTAAGTTTAAAGTGTCATTTTCGGCTTCAGAAGAAGATACAGGGTTGTCTTACATGCACGATTTAGGCTTTATCGCAAAAGTTGAAAACAATGTACGTGGCTTTAAAGTGATGCTTGGTGGCGGATTAGGTTCGCAACCACGACATGCCGATGTGTTTTATGAATTTTTACCTAGTGATAAAATTATTCCAGTAATGGAAGGTGTTTTGCGCATCTTTGATCGTTATGGCGAACGTAAAAGTCGTGCAAAAGCGCGTATGAAATTCTTAATAAAAGATATTGGTTTAGATGAATTTAAGCGACTTGTAGCAGAAGAACAAAAAGCAATAGAATTTGAATCTGTTCCTATTGATACAGAACATTATCCAGTTTCAAAACCAGTAAATGTTACTGCACCTGAAGTTGATATAAAAGACGAAAAAGCATTTCAAACTTGGAAAAACACCAATGTTATCAAACAAAAACAAGATGGTTATGTAGCGATAGGAATAAAGGTGTTGTTAGGTGATTTTTATACAGACAAAGCACGATTGTTAGCTAATTTAGTCGAAGATTATGCAGCAGGAGAAATACGATTAAGCTTACGCCAAAACATATTAATTCCGTTTGTTAAGGAAGATTTATTGCCATTTTTCTATCAAGAATTATCCAAATTAGGTTTTGCAGAAGCTGGTTATAACAAAGCAGTAGATATTACAGCTTGTCCAGGAACAGATACTTGTAATTTAGGAATAGCAAGTAGTACAGGAATTGCTGAAGAATTAGAGCGCGTCATTAAAACTGAATATCCACAATACTTAAATAACAAAGATCTTGTAATTAAAATTAGCGGTTGTATGAATGCTTGTGGTCAACACAATATGGCAAATATTGGATTTCAAGGTATGTCAATTCGTACACCAGATAAATTAGTGGCGCCAGCATTGCAAGTACTTTTAGGTGGTGCAAACAAAGGTAACGGTCAAGGTGTTTTTGCAGACAAAGTAGTAAAAGTACCAAGTCGTCGTGCGCCAATAGCGTTGCGTCGTTTGTTAGATGATTTTCAAATCAATGCAAACAATCTGTCGTTTGAAGATTACTACCAATACAAAGGACAAATGTATTTTTACGATATGCTTACAGACTTATCAGACGTAAGCAATTTAACACAAGATGATTTTATCGATTGGGGTAATACCGAAGTTTATGAAAAAGCAATTGGTATTGGTGAATGTGCTGGTGTAGTTATCGATTTAATTTCAACTTTATTTTTAGAAAGCGAAGAAAAACTAGAGCTAGCAAAAGAAGCTTTAGAGAACAACGTATATTCTCATGCTATTTATCACACGTATAATGCGTTTGTGAATTCAGCTAAAGCAATATTGCTAACAGAAAATAAATCTACCAATTCTCAAGCAGGAATTATTAAGCAGTTTGATGAAGATTTTGTAGCAACAAAGCGTATTCCGCTAGACGTGTCATTTTCAGAGTTAGTATTTCAAATTAAAGAAAACGCACCAAGTAAAGCATTTGCAGAGCAATATTTTAAAAGTGCTGAAGCTTTTTTAAAAACAGTAAAAACCTATCGTGAAAACGATCAAAAAGTAGCATGATGATGAAGACAATAATTCCAAAATTAACTATTGTTGGTGCAGGACCTGGAGATCCAGAATTAATAACGCTTAAGGCTATTAAAGCTATTCAGTCAGCTGATGTAATTCTCTACGATGCTTTAATAAATAAAGATTTGCTAGACTATGCATCAAAAAAAGCAGAACTGATTTTTGTTGGTAAACGCAAAGGTTGTTATGCTTATCAACAAGAACAAATTAATGAGTTAATCGTTCAGCGAGCAAAAACAAAAGGACATGTTGTAAGGCTAAAAGGAGGCGATCCTTTTGTGTTTGGTCGTGGAGCAGAGGAGATAGATTATGTGAAGCCTTTTGGTTTAGAAACTTTTGTGGTGCCAGGTATTTCGTCAGCATTGGCAGTACCTGCGTTTCAAGGTATTCCGTTAACAAAACGTGGTGCTTCAGAAAGTTTTTGGGTAATCACTGGTACAACAAAATCTCATAAAATGTCAAACGATATTGTCCTTGCGGCAAAATCTACTGCAACTGTGGTAATCCTTATGGGAATGGGCAAATTACAGCAAATTATGGATGTATTTTCTTCTGAAGGCAAATCAAATACTGCAGTAGGAATTATTCAAAACGGAACAACAAAAGATGAAAAATTTGGTGTTGGAACTGTAAATACAATTTGCGATGTAGTTAAAAAACAGCAACTGTCTAATCCAGCAATT
This sequence comes from Meridianimaribacter sp. CL38, assembly GCF_004328055.1. Classification (NCBI taxonomy): domain Bacteria; kingdom Pseudomonadati; phylum Bacteroidota; class Flavobacteriia; order Flavobacteriales; family Flavobacteriaceae; genus Meridianimaribacter; species Meridianimaribacter sp. CL38. The sequence goes on from NZ_QKWS01000006.1 coordinate 128,419, forward strand.
ATTGTAGTTGGTGATGTTGTAAAACAACGTGTTGCACTTAATTCAATCGCTAAACAAGTAGAAACTTTAAAAGTAGCGTAACCATGAATGAAAGAAATAATTTATACCCAATTTTTATAAAAATGCATAGCATTAATACGCTAATTATTGGTGGCGGTTATGTGGCTTTAGAAAAACTAACGTTTTTATTAAAATCTAGTCCAAACGCTAAAGTGACAATGGTAGCTAATTTTTTTAGACCAGATGTTATAACATTAGCAAAGCAGTTTGATGTTAAGTTAATCAAGATGTCTTATCACAATTCGTTTTTATTGGATCAAGATTTAGTCATTGCAGCGACTGACAAACCAGAAGTAAATAAGCAAATTTACAACGATGCAAAATCTAATCATATTTTGGTAAATGTCGCTGACACACCAGAGTTGTGTGATTTTTATTTAGGAGGTATTGTTACTAAAGGTCATGTAAAAGTAGCTATTTCTACCAACGGAAAATCGCCAACAACAGCAAAACGTTTAAGACAGTTTTTTGAAGATGTTATACCAGAAAACATAGACGATTTGGTGCAAAATTTAAACCGATTTAGAAAAACAATTAAAGGCGACTTTGAGCATAAAGTTCAAACCCTAAACAATGTGACTAAAACATTAATTTCAAACAAACAGATTTAACCATGATTAAAACCGATATATTAATAATAGGCGCAGGACCAACCGGATTATTTACCGTTTTTGAAGCAGGATTATTAAAATTAAAATGCCATTTAATAGATGCATTAGCACAACCTGGTGGACAATGTTCAGAGATTTATCCCAAAAAACCAATCTATGACATTCCTGGATTTCCTGAAATTTTAGCAGGCGATTTAACCAAAAATTTATTGGAACAAGGCAAGCAGTTTGAACCTGGTTTTACGTTAGGAGAACGTGCAGAAACCATAGAAAAGTTAGAAGACGGTTCGTTTATTGTAACAACAAATAAAGGCACAAAACATCATGCACCAGTAGTAGCAATTGCTGGTGGATTAGGAAGTTTTGAACCTAGAAAGCCTAAAATTGAAAATCTTGAATTTTACGAAGATAAAGGTGTTGAATATATGATTAAAGACCCAGAAGTGTATCGTGACAAGAAAGTAGTGATTTCTGGTGGTGGTGATTCGGCTTTAGACTGGAGTATTTTTCTTGCTGATGTTGCGTCTGAAGTGACTTTGGTTCACAGAAGAAACGAGTTTCGTGGCGCTTTAGATTCTGTAGAAAAAGTAAAAGAGTTAAAACTTTTAGGGAAGATTAATTTAATTACACCAGCTGAAGTTACAGCCATACATGGTAATCAAAATGTCGAAGGTGTAACTATCGAAAAAGAAGGTGAAAACATACTTTTAGAAGCAGATCATTTTATTCCGCTGTTTGGTCTATCACCAAAACTTGGACCTATTTCAGATTGGGGATTAGAGATTGAAAAAAATGCCATAAAAGTTGATACGTTAGATTATCAAACCAATATTCCTGGAGTTTTTGCTATAGGCGATGTTAATACCTACGAAGGTAAATTAAAGCTGATTTTATGTGGTTTCCACGAGGCAACATTAATGTGCCAATCAGCTTATAAAATTATCAATCCTGGTAAAAAATATGTTTTAAAGTATACAACCGTTAGTGGTGTTGATGGTTTTGATGGAACCAGAAAAGAAGCGCCAAAAGCAGTTGTGCAAGCAATAGATTAATGATTAGTTGCTGTATATTTAGTTGTAATTCCTCGTGGTGAAATTTTTTTACTACGAGGTTTTATTTTAATAAAATCTTAAAGCTTGTGATAAACTAAAAATGGAATAGTAATTTTAGCATTCATAAGAAAAACATGCAGATAAATTTACGAATTAAAGAGACCGTTTCAGATGTAACAAAGCAATTGTTCTATGCATTGTTTGATGATGAAGTAAGACAAAAAGAACAACTGAAACAGCTAAAGCCTATATTTAAAACAGTTGTTGAAGAAATTACAGATAAAGACTCTGAAATCATTTGGAGTACTTTTGAAAGTATGCTTCCAACGATAAAAAAGAAAATTGAGTTAGATGCCAAAGCTGCCGAAAAAAATGATCCAGCTTGTAAGAGTTTGCAAGAAATTTATCTAGCATATCCAGGCTTTCATGCCATAGCAATTTATAGGATGAGTCACGAATTATTTAAAATGGATTTACCTATTATTTCTAGAATGATGAGCGAGTGTGTTCATGGTAAAACAGGTATCGATATTCATCCTGGAGCAACCATTGGCGATTCTTTTTTTATAGATCACGGAACAGGAATTGTAATAGGAGAAACTAGTATTATCAAAAATAATGTCAAAATATTTCAAGGTGTTACTTTAGGTGGATTGTCGGTTAAAAAAAGTTTATCGCAAACCAAACGTCATCCAACCATAGAAGATAATGTAACAATTTACGCAAACGCAACTATTTTAGGAGGCGATATTGTAATAGGAAAAAATAGCGTTATTGGTGCCAATGTATGGATTACGCAATCTGTTCCGCCAAATTCATTAGTGACCTATAAGTCAGAAATTAATATAAGCACAAGACCATCATGATACAAAGTCAATCAATAACTAATTTAATAGGAAATACGCCGTTAATTGAAGTGCAAAACATCCTAAAAAAAGATGGTGTAAGACTATTTTTAAAGCTTGAAGGAAAAAATCCTGGCGGAAGCGTAAAAGATCGTGCTGCATTCAATATGATAAACGAAGCTTTAAAACGAGGTGATATTAAACCTGGCGATACTTTGGTTGAAGCAACTAGTGGTAATACAGGTATTGCATTAGCTTTTATTGCGAAATTATTAGGCGTAAATATGATTTTAGTAATGCCTGAAAATTCTACCGAAGAACGAATAAAAACCATGCGTGCTTATGGTGCCGAATTAATTTTAACGTCTTCCGAAGTTGGTATTGAAGACGCTCGCGATGAAGCCGAAAGACTACATAAAGAAAAAGGCTATTTTATGCTAAACCAGTTTGCAAATGACGATAACTGGAAAGCGCATTACAAAACTACAGGTCCAGAAATTTGGCGCGATACCAATAAACAAATCACACATTTTGTCTCTGCAATGGGTACAACGGGTACAATTATGGGCGTATCTACTTACTTAAAAGAACAAAATCCAAACATAACTATCGTTGGTGCGCAACCTAAAGATGGTGCGAAAATTCCGGGAATTAGGAAATGGCCAGAAGCTTACAGACCTAAAATATTTAATCCTCAAAAAGTAGATCAAGTTGTAGAAATAAGTGAAGAAGACGCAAAAAACACAGCTAATTTACTAGCAACTCAAGAAGGCGTTTTTGCAGGTATGAGTAGTGGTGGCTCTGTAGCATCAGCTTTAAAAATAGCGCAAACTATAGATAAAGGTGTTATTGTGGCAATCATTTGTGATATAGGTGATAGATATTTGTCTTCAGATTTATTTGAATAAATATTGCTATTCAATTTTTTATTACGTTACTTTGTCCCATAGTTCATAATTATTATTGTTTGTTATCACGAAAGGCAGAGGGAATAGACCCGTTGAAGCCTTAGCAACCCTTAATTTTCTTTAATAAGAAATTTAAGAAGGTGCTAAATTCTACCCATTTTTTGGGACAGATAACCCGAGAATTATTCTTCTCTCTTTTCATGATGACATTTTAAAAATTATAAAATGTCAGACATTTTCAAAATATTACAACACCGAATTTTAGTTTTAGATGGCGCAATGGGAACCATGTTGCAGCGCTATAATTTTACTGAAGACGATTTTCGTGGTTCAAGATTTAAAGATTTTAAACATCCATTAAAAGGAAATAACGATTTATTATCGCTAACACAACCAGAAGCTATTGCCGAAGTACATAGAAAGTATTTCGAAGCTGGTGCAGATATAGTTGAAACCAATACATTCTCTGGAACAACCATTGGTATGGCAGATTACCATATGGAAGATTTGGTGTACGAATTAAATTTTGAATCCGCTAAAATAGCCAAACAAGTTGCTGATGAATTTACAAAAGCGAATCCTGAAAAACCGCGTTTTGTAGCTGGAAGTATTGGTCCAACAAACCGTACCGCAAGTTTAAGTCCAGATGTAAACAGACCAGAATATCGTGCAGTAACCTTTGACGAATTACGCATTGCTTACAAACAACAAGTCGAAGCTTTAATTGATGGCGGAAGCGATATTTTGTTAGTCGAAACTATTTTCGACACACTAAATGCCAAAGCAGCATTATTTGCCATTCAAGAAGTTAAGGAAGAACGTAATATTGATATTCCTGTTATGGTATCAGGTACAATTACCGATGCTTCTGGAAGAACATTATCTGGGCAAACCGTAGAGGCATTTTTAATTTCAATATCACACATACCGTTGTTAAGTGTTGGTTTTAATTGCGCACTTGGTGCAGACCAATTACAACCGTATTTAAAACGCTTATCTCACGAAACCGATTTTTATACATCAGCACATCCAAACGCAGGATTGCCAAATGCTTTTGGTGAGTACGACCAAACAGCCAAACAAATGCAACAACTTATAGAAAACTACCTAAAAGATGATTTAATAAACATCATTGGTGGTTGTTGCGGTACAACACCAGAACACATAAAAGCGATTGCTGAAGTTGCTTCAAAATATAAACCTAGAACTGTCGGTTCGAGCGCAGTCGAGAACTTTTAATGTATGAAAGAGAACAAAAACCGATACCTAAAATTATCAGGTCTAGAACCATTAATCATAACGCCAGAAAGTAATTTTATAAACGTTGGCGAGCGCACTAACGTTACTGGTTCGCGTAAATTTTTACGATTAATAAAAGAAGAAAACTATGCTGAAGCATTAGATGTTGCGAGAGACCAAGTGGAAGGTGGCGCGCAAATCATTGATGTCAATATGGATGAAGGTATGCTTGACGGAAAACACGCAATGGTAACCTTCTTAAACCTTATCGCATCAGAGCCAGATATTGCACGTTTGCCCATTATGATTGATAGCTCTAAATGGGATATTATCGAAGCTGGTTTGCAAGTCGTACAAGGTAAATCGGTAGTGAATTCTATCAGTTTAAAAGAAGGCGAAGCGACTTTTATCCATCACGCAAAACTTATCAAACGTTATGGTGCAGCTGTGATTGTTATGGCATTTGATGAAGATGGTCAAGCCGATACTTATGAGCGTAGGATTGAAATCTGTAAACGCTCTTACGATATTTTGGTAAATCAAGTTCATTTTCCACCAGAAGACATCATTTTCGATCCTAATATTTTTCCTGTAGCAACCGGAATGGAAGAGCATCGTTTAAATGCTTTAGACTTTTTTAATGCTACAAAATGGATTAAAGAAAATCTACCTTATGCCAGCGTTTCTGGTGGTGTAAGTAACGTGTCGTTTTCATTTAGAGGAAACAATGTCGTGCGTGAAGCCATTAACGCAGCATTTTTATATCACGCGATTCAACACGGAATGAATATGGGAATCGTAAATCCAACAATGTTGGAAGTGTATGACGAAATTCCGAAGGATTTATTAGAACACGTTGAAGACGTACTTTTTGACAAACGAGACGATGCAACCGAACGTTTACTAGAATTTGCCGAAACCGTAAAAGGACAGAAAAAAGACGATGTAGCAAAGGTACAAGAATGGCGAAGTGAACCATTGCAAGACCGTATTACGCACGCTTTAGTAAAAGGTATTGATGCCTTTATTGTTGAAGATGTTGAAGAAGCGCGACAAGCGGTAAACAAACCTATTCAAGTTATCGAAGGTCACTTAATGACTGGTATGAATGTGGTTGGCGATTTGTTTGGAAGCGGAAAAATGTTCTTGCCTCAAGTGGTAAAATCGGCTCGTGTGATGAAAAAAGCAGTCGCTTATTTACAACCTTATATTGAAGCAGAAAAAAACGATTCGCAACGTTCTAACGGTAAAATTCTTATGGCAACCGTAAAAGGCGATGTACACGATATTGGTAAAAATATTGTGAGTGTAGTTTTGGGTTGTAATAATTACGAGATTGTGGATTTAGGCGTCATGGTTCCACCAGAAAAAATCATTGAAACTGCCAAAAAGGAAAACGTCGATGTTATTGGATTAAGCGGTTTGATTACACCATCGTTAGACGAGATGGTTTACGTTTCGCAAGAAATGGAAAAACAAGGATTTAATATTCCGTTGTTAATTGGTGGCGCAACAACATCTAGAGCGCATTCTGCGGTAAAGATTGCACCACATTATTCTAATACTGTAGTGCACGTTAACGATGCGTCTAGAGCTGTAACGGTTGTTGGAAATCTGTTGCAGAAAGACAATAATGTTTACAAAGAACAGATTCGTGAGGAATACGAAAAATTCCGTGAGCAATTTTTAAAACGTGGTAAACAAAAAGAATATGTCTCTATTGAAAAAGCACGTGAACGAAAGTTTAAAATCGATTGGAACACAACTGACATTGTAAAACCAAAACAATTAGGAATACAAGATATTCAAGATTTTGATATTACGATTTTAGAAAATTATATCGATTGGTCACCATTTTTTAGAAGTTGGGATTTACACGGAAAATATCCAGATATTTTAACCGACAATATTGTTGGTAAACAAGCAACCGAATTGTTTAAAGACGCTAAAGTCTTACTCAAGAAAGTCTTTGATGAAAAGCTATTGAAAGCAAAAGCGGTTTTTGGATTGTTTCCTGCAAATACTGTAAATGATGATGATATTGAGGTTACGGTTGAAAACCAAACACCAAACACCAAACACCAATTTCTAACACTGCGTCAGCAACTTAAAAAACGAGAAGGCGTACCAAACTTTGCATTAGCCGATTTTATCGCGCCTAAAGACACAGGAATTCAAGATTACATAGGTTGTTTTTGCGTGACTACAGGTTTTGGAACCGAACAATTAGCAAAAGAATTTGAAGCGAATCACGACGATTATAATTCCATAATGATTAAAGCATTAGCCGATAGATTAGCTGAAGCTTTCGCAGAATATTTACACAAAGAAGTACGAACAAAACATTGGAACTACGCTTCTGAAGACCATTTAACCAACGAAGATTTAATTGCCGAAAGTTATAAAGGTATTCGTCCTGCACCAGGTTATCCAGCTTGTCCGGATCATTTAGAGAAAAAGACCATTTGGGACATTTTAAACGTCGAAGAAACTATTGGTGTAAAATTAACCGAAAGTCTTGCGATGTGGCCAGCAGCAAGTGTAAGCGGTTATTACTTTGCAAATCCAGAAGCTAAATATTTTGGGTTAGGAAAAATTACCGAAGATCAATTAGAAGATTACGCTAAGAGACGTGGTATTTCAACCGAAGAAGCTCAAAAGTGGCTGAATCCAAACTTGTCAGAAAATTAACTAATAATTACAAATAAATTAATATTCGATATTAAATAAATCACTAATCTTGCAGCAACAAATTTGCTATAAAAATGACAAAATTTAAAGTAGAAATACGATTTGCTTTTCAGTTGATTTTAATCACTGGATTGTCTTTGTTGGTTGCATATTTATCGGCTTAAAATACGATAAGATTGGTGCCAAACATAGACTATGAAGGTAACCGAACATATAAAGCAAGCTAAAGGAAAAACCTTGTTTTCTTTTGAGATCATTCCTCCACAAAAAGGAAGTAACATTAAAGAGTTATACAACAATATTGACCCTTTAATGGAGTTCAAACCACCATTTATTGATGTAACAACGTCTAGGGAGCAACATGTTTATATAGAAAAAGACGGTTTGTTAGATCGAAAAATCACACGTATGCGACCAGGAACCGTTGGTATTTGTGCGTCTTTAAAATACAAATACAACGTTGATACAGTTCCGCATGTGTTATGTGGCGGTTTTAGTAGAGAAGAAACCGAATATTTACTTGTAGATTGCCACTATTTAGGGATTGATAATGTTATGGCATTACGAGGTGATGCTATGAGTCATCAAAAGTATTTTGAACCTTCAAAAGGAGGTCACCAATATGCTAGTGAATTGGTTGAGCAAATTCAAAATTTGAATAAAGGAAAATACTTGCATGATGTTATTGAAGCTAGCGATAAAGCTGACTTTTGCATAGGTGTTGCTGGTTATCCTGAAAAACACATTGAAGCACCTTCGTTACAAAGCGATTTAAAACGCTTAAAACACAAAGTAGATTGTGGAGCAGATTACGTCGTGACACAAATGTTTTTTGATAATAAAAAATATTTTGAATTTGTTGAAGCTGCGAAACAAGCAGGAATTACTGTGCCAATAATTCCAGGGATAAAGCCAATTGCGACTAAAAAGCACTTGCAATTATTACCGCAAGTATTTAAAATAGATTTACCAGAAGACTTAATTGATGCTGTTGAGGATTGTAAAGACAATAAAGCTGTGCGACAAGTAGGTGTAGAATGGGCAATTAAACAATCTAAAGAATTACAAAATGCAGGTGTACCAGTATTACATTATTACTCAATGGGTAAAAGTGATAACATAAAAGCCATTGCGGAGCGGTTGTTCTAAATATTCTGTTATTTTTGCTTCACTAAATTAAACTATGAAGCAGCTTGTTACCTATACTTTTTTGTTTTGTTGTGCTTTTATTTTTGCACAGGAAAAGCAAACAACATCTACTTTTGATGTCAATTATTTTAAAGGTAATATTGCGCTTCATAATGATGATATTCTTCATTTAATCAATGGGCATCCCGAAGGTTTTATTTTAAGTTGGAATAAAAAAACCTTTGGTCATCAAGCTTGGGAGCAACGTTACAACTATCCTGATTATGGTGTGTCATTTGCTTATCAAAATTTAAAAAATGAGGTCTTAGGAAATAATTATTCATTGTACGCGCATTATAACTTTTACTTTTTTAAAAGGAATTTAATGTTGCGAATTGGTCAAGGGTTAGCCTATACAACCAACCCTTATGATAAGGTTGATAATCATAAAAATATAGCGTTTGGTTCTCGTTTGTTGAGTAGTACTTATTTAATGCTCAACTATAAAAAAGAACGCTTGTTTGATAGGTTTGGGTTTCAAACAGGGTTAAGTCTTATTCATTATTCAAACGCTAATGTAAAAGCACCAAATACTAGTGTTAATTCCATAACCTTTAATGTTGGATTGACGTATAATTTAGAAGAAGAAACTCCTGAGTATATCTATAACCTTTCAGAAGAAAAATTCACAGAACCCATAAAGTTTAATTTTGCTTTAAGAAGTGGAATAAACGAAAGTGATGTAGTTGGTAGTGGTCAATATCCTTTTTTAGTTGTTTCTGCTTATGCTGATAAACGTTTAAGCCATAAAAGTGCAGTGCAGTTGGGAGCAGATGTGTTTTTCTCGCAATTCTTGGAAGAATTGATTTACTATAAATCTGTTGCTTTTCCTGAAGATAACGTTAGTGGAGATGAAGACTGGAAACGTGTTGGTGTTTTTGCTGGTCATGAGTTGTTTATTAATAAACTGTCTGTTGTAACACAGTTAGGGTATTATGTTTATTATCCATACGATTTTGAAGGTAGAACCTATTTTAGAGTGGGAATGAAGCGTTATTTTGGAGATAAAATATTTGGAGCACTAACTTTAAAATCTCATGGTGCAAAAGCTGAAGCTGTTGAGTTAGGTGTAGGAATACGATTGTAAGATGAAAAAAATAGTTTACATAGTAAGTTTTATAATGCTTTTTGCTTGTGATAGCGAAGATGCGAGCGACTGTTTTCAAACCACAGGATCCATTGTGCAAGAAGTTGTAGAAGTTACAACTTTTGATAAAATTTTGGTGAATAGAAATGTGCAGTTGATTTTAAAACAAGATGCTGAAACCACTATTATTATTGAAACTGGTGAAAACTTACTGTCTGATGTTGAAGTAAAAGTTGAAAACGCACAACTTATACTTTCTGATAATAACACCTGTAATTTTGTAAGAGACTACGCTGCAACAAAAGTGTATGTTACAGCACCAAATATTACTGAAATAAGAAGTTCAACTCAGTTTGAAATACAGTCTGATGGTGTTTTGAACTATAATAATTTATCGCTGTTGTCAGAAGATTTTAACGCACCAGGAACGTTTACAGTTGGCGATTTTAGAATGGAACTTAATAGCAACCAAGTTAGGGTTACATCTAACAATATCGCGTCTTTTTACCTTTCAGGAGTAACTAACAATTTATTTGTAGGTTTTTATTCTGGAGCAGGTCGTTTTGAAGGCGAACAACTTATAGCTCAAAATGTTGATGTGTATCATCGTGGAAGTAATGATATGATTGTAAATCCACAAGTAGAGTTAACAGGTAAACTTCTTGGTACAGGAAATTTGATTTCAGTAAATCAACCACCAATTGTTGAGGTGGAAACGTTGTATACAGGAGTGCTTATTTTTTGAGTAGTATTAAATTCCTTCCCTTTGGGAAGGTTAGGAAGGGCTTTTTTAACTCGTCAACTCCCTAAACAAACTTTCCAAACTCGCGTTTTTTTGGTTAAGTTGAAGGATTTTCAGCTGATTATCATGTGCAAAGTCAAACACATGAGAGCGCATATCTTCAGTAGTTGAAAACGTAATTTCGTAAATAAAATCAAAAGTGTTTTCTACTTTGGTAACCTTTGGGAGCTTCAACAAAAACGCTTCTTCAACTCTGTAATCAAATTCAACAATAACCGTTTGAACTTTTTCGTCTCTTAGGTCTTTAAGTGTTTTGTCGGCTACAATTTCACCTTTATTGATAATAATAACTCTATCGCACATTGCTTCAACTTCTTGCATAATGTGAGTAGATAGAAAAACTGTTTTTTCTTTACCTAAAGACGTGATAAGGTGACGTATGTCAATTAATTGGTTTGGGTCCAATCCTGTAGTAGGTTCATCTAAAATTAAAACCTCAGGATTATGCAACAATGCATTGGCTAAACCCACACGTTGCCTGTAACCTTTAGAAAGTTGACCTATTGTTTTATGCGCTTCGGGAGTAAGACCTGTAAGCGCTATAACTTCGTCAATTCTAGATTTTTCAACTTTATAAACACCAGCATTAAAACTTAAATACTCTTTTACATACATGTCTAAATACAAAGGGTTGTGCTCAGGCAAGTATCCAACGCGCTTTTGAACTTCTTTAGAAGCTGTGTTTACATCAAAATCACTCACTTTTGCAACACCATCAGAAGCTTCAATATACGTCGTAAGGATTTTCATCATCGTCGATTTTCCCGCTCCATTAGGACCTAAAAAACCAACAATTTCACCTTTATTGACTTTAAAAGACACTGCGTTAAGCGCTTTTTGGTTTCCGTAAGTTTTTGAAATGTGTTCAACCTCTATAGACATAAAAGAAATGTTTATTCAAAAATAGCAATTATATAATTTATGTAATACATTACTGTATAATCTTTAAAAAGTTAAATAATAACTGCAAAAAAGTTTTTTAAGTATTTTGATTTGTGAAAATATTAATTACATTAGCAACTTCATAAACACAATGAAAACAAACAATTATACATATTACAACTGGTTTTATTTCTTTTTTAGCGAAAAGATCGAGACGTTGTATGTATAATTTAAGGTAACTAAATTTAATATGAGTCTCGATGAAAATCGGGATTTTTTTTTATGATAAAGTCAGTAGCAATACAAGGTATTAAAGGGTCATTTCATCATATTGTATCTAAACAATTTTTTGATGATACTGTGGCTATCGATGAGTGCTTGTCGTTTGATATAGCAGTAAATAGCTTGCTTTCAGGAAAAAGCGATACGGTTATTATGGCTATTGAAAACTCTATAGCTGGCTCAATTATACCCAATTATGCATTAATTGATACTCATAATTTACACATTATTGGTGAGCATTATCTTGATGTGCAACACAACCTTATGGCATTACCAAACCAATCGTTAAGTGCTATTAAAGAAGTGTATTCGCATCCTATGGCGTTGTTGCAGTGTAAAGAGTTTTTTAAAGCATATCCTCATATAAAGCTTATTGAAGATAAAGATACAGCTGAGGTTGCGCAACGCATAAAAGAGCAAAATTTAAAAGGCGTTGCAGCTATTGCTAGTGGGTTGGCTGCTGAATTGTTTGAATTGGAAATTTTAGCAGAAAGTATACAAACCATAAAACATAACGAAACACGTTTTGTGATTGTAAAGATGCAAAACTCTGAGATTTCTGAAAGTGATATCAATAAGGCGTCTATCAAATTTGAATTGGACCATAAACGAGGTAGTTTGGCAACTGTGCTTAATGTAATGAGCGATTGTAAATTGAATTTAACCAAAATACAGTCGTTGCCTAAAATAAATTCACCTTGGAAATACGCCTTTTTTGTGGATGTAACTTTTGATGCATACGAAGATTTTAAAAAAGCAAAATCTATTTTACAGATTATGGCACAGGATTTAAAAATATTAGGAGAATATAAAAATGCAAAGTTATGATTTCAGTAGCTGACAGATTGCATACCGTTGAAGAGTACTATTTCTCTAGAAAGCTTAAGGAAGTTAACCTTTTGAAAGAGCATGGTAAGCCTATCATTAATTTAGGAATTGGTAGTCCAGATTTGCAACCACCATCTAGAGTGGTATCAGCTATTGTTGATAGTATGCAAGATGCTACAGCGCATAAATATCAAAGCTATCAAGGTTTGCCAGAGTTAAGGCAAACGATGGCAGATTTTTATAAAAAACACTTTAGTGTGTCGTTAAGCCCTAAAACCGAAATTTTACCATTAATGGGAAGTAAGGAAGGGATTATGCACATTTCAATGGCATTTTTAAATGAAGGCGATGGCGTGTTAATACCAAATCCTGGATATCCTACATATACTTCGGTAACTAAACTTGTAGGAGCTACACCTTTGTTTTATGATTTAAAAGAAAAGAATAATTGGTTGCCAGATTTTGTTGCACTTGAAAAAACGCACGATTTAAGTAAAGTGAAAATCATGTGGATTAATTACCCACACATGCCAACAGGAACTGTTGCGCCTAATAAGTTTTATGAAGATGTTATTGAGTTTGCAAAACGTCATAATATTCTTGTGGTTAATGATAATCCGTACAGCTTTATTTTAAACCAATTTCCAAGAAGCATTCTTAAATATAAAAATGCCAAAGACCATTGTTTGGAGCTTAACTCGTTGAGTAAAACGTTTAATATGGCTGGATGGCGAGTAGGAATGGTTATGGGAAAATCAGAGTATTTAGACAGTATCATAAAGGTGAAAAGCAACATGGATTCTGGTATGTTTTATGGTATCCAAAAAGGCGCTATTGAAGCGTTAAACTGTTCTGATATGTGGTACTTAAGCCTAAATAGTGTGTATGAAAAAAGAAGAACACTAGTTTGGGAACTAGCCGAAGCATTGAACTGTACGTATGATAAAAACGCAACAGGAATGTTTGTTTGGGCAAAATTACCAGAGTTTGTAAAGTCAGAAGAATTTATAGACACAGTTTTAAAAAACGATTCCATTTTTATTGCACCAGGAACCATTTTTGGAAGTAATGGAGAAGGATACATAAGGTTTTCTTTATGTGCAGAAACCGAAGAAATTGAAGAAGCAATTGCAAGAGTAAAATGAAAAAAATAGTTGTAATAGGAGTAGGATTAATAGGAGGTAGTTTCGCGCTAGATATAAAGCGTGTTTACAAAGATGCTGTTATTTATGGTGTTGATGAAAGTGATACGCATCTAGACGAAGCATTAGAACTTCAAGTAATTGATAAAAAAGCAGAATTAAATGAAATCTCAAATGCCGATTTGGTTATCGTTTCAATTCCTGTTGATGCTACAGTAAAGCATATTTCAAAGGTGCTGGATTTAGTGTCAGATACCACATTGGTTATTGATGTAGGTTCTACTAAAGAAGCCATTTGTGAAGTTATAGATACACATAAAAATCGTAGAAATTTTTTGGCTGCACATCCAATTGCTGGTACTGAGTTTTCAGGACCTAAGGCTGCAAAACAGCATTTATTCAATGGTAAAACTATGATTATTTGCGAAGTAGAAAAAACAGCATTTAAGCTACAGGAGAAAGCATTGCAATTGTTTTCTAATGTTGGTATGCGTATTCGTTACATGAATCCAAAAGCGCATGACAAACACATAGCTTATGTGTCGCATTTATCGCATATTAGCTCGTTTATGCTTGGAAAAACAGTCATTGAAAAAGAAAAAAATGAACGCGATATTTTTGATATGGCAGGAAGTGGTTTTGAAAGTACTGTGCGTTTAGCAAAAAGTTCACCAGATATGTGGACACCCATTTTTAAGCAGAATAAAGCTAACGTAGTTGAAACTCTAGAAGAGTATATCAACAACCTGTCAAAATTCAAACAGTTTATGGAGGCTGACGATTTTGAAGCTATTCACAGTGAAATGAAAAATACAAATCATATAAAAGATATTTTAAACGGAATTATATAAAAAAGGAAATGTTATGGAAAACAAGAAAGAATTAAGATCGTGGTTAGATAATTTCGGATTAGACCATCCGTTAGTAATTGCAGGACCATGTAGCGCAGAAACTGAAGAGCAAGTACTAAAAATTGCACACCAACTTAAAGATAGTGATGCAACAGTGCTTAGAGCAGGAATTTGGAAACCAAGAACGCGACCAGGAAACTTTGAAGGTGTTGGAGCTTTGGGTCTTAAATGGTTACAGAAAGCTAAAGAAGAAACAGGAATGTTAACCACAACTGAGGTTGCAAACGCACACCATGTTGATTTAGCATTAAAGCACGATGTTGATATTTTATGGATTGGTGCAAGAACAACTGTTAGTCCTTTTATTGTTCAGGATATTGCTGATGCTTTAAAAGGAACAGACAAAACCGTATTGATAAAAAACCCTGTAAATCCAGATTTGGCTTTATGGTTGGGAGCTGTTGAACGTTTTTACACTGCAGATGTTAAAAACTTGGGTGTAATTCACAGAGGATTTTCAACTTATGAAAAAACAAGATACAGAAACAATCCAGAGTGGCAATTGGCTGTAGATTTACAAAATCGCTTCCCTGATTTGCCATTAATTTTAGATCCTTCGCATATTGCTGGAAGAAGAGATATTATTTTCGATTTATGCCAAACAGCATTAGATCTTAATTACGACGGAATTATGGTTGAAACACATCACGACCCAGATAACGCTTGGAGTGATGCTGCACAACAGATTACACCTGAGACGCTTGTTCAGTATACAAAAGATCTTAAAATAAGAAAGGAATCTGAAGATGCTGCGGAGTTTAATAATAAGCTTAATACCTTGCGTACGCAAATAGATGTGGTAGATCATCAACTTATTGAAATGTTAGGTAAACGTATGAAGGTTGCTGATGAAATTGGAGCGCTTAAAAAATCTAAAAACGTGGCAGTACTTCAGTCTAAACGATGGAACGAAATACTAGGAAAAATGATTTTACAAGGCGAAGAAAAAAATCTTAGTGAAGAATTTATCTTAAGAGTATTTAAAGCCATTCACCAAGAATCGATTAACCATCAGGAAAAAATCATTAACGGATAATTAATAAAAAGCCTCATCAAGAGGCTTTTTTTATGCGTTTTCTCATTCAAAAGTAGTGTTTACTCATTATGGGTTTTAGATAGTTGTAATATCAATTAGGTTTGAATCATTAATCAAACTATCACTATTATGAAACCAACAGTATTCTTTTTATTTTTCAGTCTTTCTTTCTCTTTTTTTGGTCAAAACAGTATTAGCGGAACCGTTTATGATACAGAAGGAGTGTTGCCTTTTGCCAATGTTATAGTAAAGCACACCTCCAAAGGTGTTATTGCTGATGAGAACGGTAAATTTGCAATTGAAGCTAAGCCAACTGATACATTACAGTTTTCCTTTTTAGGCTATACACCTAAAGATGTGTATTTGCAAAACACTAAAGATATTAAAGTAATTTTAGATAGTTATGAATCTCTTGATGAGGTTGTAGTAACTGCATTTGATTCAAGTTGTAAAACAATCCTTACGTGCTGTGGATATTATATCAGCTATGAACACATTTGTGAAGAAGCTAAGGGTAATGAACCAAAAATTTATCCAAACCCTTCAAGTACTGGTGTTTTTAATTTTGTATCTCAAAATGACCATCAAACCGTTGAGATTTTAATTCATGATTTTTCTGGAAGGCAAATACAAAAATTGCAATGGAGTAGCTTTAACAACAAAGGGGAAATCGACTTGTCAGGATATCAATCAGGAATTTACTTGGTAAACATAAAAGCCGATGGAACATGGCTAGAAACCAAAAGGATAATTAAAGGATAAAAAAGACCTTAAAAATTGCGTTTCAGCTAATTGAAATATGTAGCAAAGCACTATTTTTTGTTCAACTTGTTAAGTTCAATAAAAAAACTATTTTTGAAACTCTGAAAGAAAAATCTTTCTACTCAACAACTAGACTTACACATTATGATTAAAAAAAGCATGCTTTTTTTGCTGTTAGCTATCATTAGTTTTTCAGTAAATGCACAAGGCAAATTAGGGCCTATTACTATTACTCATGGAAAAGAAATTGAAGCTGATAAAGAAAAAATAGTTAGGATCGCTGGTGAAACAAATGGTAAAATTTACACTTTAGCTACAAAAGGGAAAAACTTCTATATAAAAGTATTTGACTCAGCTGATATGGCTTTAATTTCTGTAAATGAAATTGAAATGGATGATTTTATTAATAAGGAGCCTGTTTTTGAAGAGATTGCGGTTTTAAATAATAAAGTATATATCATTGGAAGTGTTTACGATAAAAAAAGTAAAGTATATAATTTATTATCAGTTGAAATCTCTGAAGATGGTAAGTTGACAAAAAACAAGAAAAAATTATTTTCAACTCAAGTTACTAAAAATAGAGAAAAAGGAGCGTTTTATTTTAAACATGCACCTTTAGGAGATAAATTATTAATCATGCATGCATCATTGTTCGATAAAGAAGAAATTATGCAATATGAAATTAAGCTAATTGACCAAAACATGCATGTTGTGACGTCTCATTTGGAACAAGTAGAGTTTACCGATAGAAGAGATTTAGAGTTTACAATTTCAGATTTTGATGTGACGTTTGATGAAGATATATTTCTAGTAATTAACGAAAGTTATAGAGATAAAAAGGCAAAAAAGAATATTGAAAAATTTGAAGTTCACGCATACAAAAAGAAAAATGCTTATACTAAAGAAGTAATTAATGTAGACTTTGAAGGCAAAGAAGTTATTAATTGTGAAATGTTAATGACTGCAAATAACACTTTAAATCTTGTAGGGTTTTATTCTAGTGTTAATAAAAGAGGAAGAGCAAATTGGAAATTAAAAGGTGTTTATTCTGGTACAATTGATATGTCTTCAAATACAGTAACTAATTTAAAGTTTAATGTTTTCGATTTTGATACTAAAGTAAAACTTATAGGTGAGCGAAGAGCTAAAAAGGATAAAGACATTCCGCCATTTTATGTTACGCACAGTTTAATTGAAAAGGAAGATGGAGGCTTAATTTTTCTAGCTGAGTACAGGCAATCTATTATAGGAAGTTCTTCAGGGATTGGTATAGGAGGTTTAGGTGTTAATTTTACGCCTATTACATTTATAACAAATGAAATTATTGTAACATCTTTAAATGCTGATGGTTCAGTAGAGTGGGCTAATGTTATTGCAAAAGATCAAAAAGCAAGTTTTACGACTATGTCAGTTGGTGTGTATGGCTTTTCAGGAAATTCTAATTTTACTGTTGGTGTTGGTGTTATGATACCAGTAGCTGTATTAGGTAAAGGTCCTGAATATTTAGGAGCAATTCCTATTTATACTAATGGAGAGCTTATAGTTGTTTTTAATGATAATAAAAAAAATATGGGAATTACCGATATTGAAAAAATAAGAGCCTTAGGAAACTATAATAAAGCAATACCAACAGCCTTTGTCTTTGATAAAGATAATGGAGACATCAATAGAGTTGATCCTGAAGAATTACAAAAGGACCAGTTAATTTTAAGACCTGGAGTTTTTTATTTAAAAAACAATAAAGAATATATCATTTACTCTTCAAGAAAATCTAAAGACAAGTTAGGAAGAATGATAGTTGATTAAAATCACATTACTTAATAAAGACTGTCATTTGGCAGTCTTTCTTTATTAAAATGATACACGAATAGATTATCTTTGTATTAATGACAGGAACAGTTTACAAATCTACAGGTAGTTGGTATACCGTAAAAAACAATTTAGGCGAAGCTTATCAATGTCGTATAAAGGGCAAATTTCGTATAAAAGGGATAAAAAGTACTAACCCAATAGCTGTTGGCGATGTTGTAGATTTTGAACTGGAAACCAATAACGACGAAACTACAGGTATTATCAATAACATTCACGATAGGCAAAATTATATTGTCCGTAAATCGGTTAACCTGTCTAAACAAACACATGTTATAGCGTCAAATGTTGACCAAGTGTTTTTATTAGTAACTATTGATAATCCACCAACATTTACAAGTTTTATAGATCGGTTTTTGGTAACAGCCGAAGCTTATTCAGTAAAAACTATTTTACTCTTCAATAAAATTGATTCTTATAGCGACGACACTCTAGACGAAGTAAAATACTTAGCGCATGTGTACCGAAAAATAGGTTATGAATGTATCGGTATTTCGGCAACTACAGGAAAAAATATTGATAAGGTTAAGTCTTTGATGAAAGATAAAACAAGCATGTTTGCTGGTCATTCAGGTGTTGGTAAATCTACATTAGTTAATGCTATTGAACCTGATTTGGATTTAAAAACCAAAGAAATTTCAACACAACACATGCAAGGGCAACATACTACAACTTTTGCTGAAATGTTCGATTTAAGTTTTGGAGCTAAAATTATCGATACTCCAGGTATTAAAGGGTTTGGAGTTGTGGATATGGATAGGGAAGAAGTTGGCGATTATTTTCCTGAGTTTTTTGAGTTGAAACAAGACTGTAAGTTTAATAATTGTTTACATCTCGAAGAACCTAAATGTGCTGTAAAAGACGCACTCGAAAATGATGAGATTGCCTACTCAAGATACAGAAGTTATTTGCAGATTTTAGAAGGTGAAGACGAACATTACCGAACTGATAACTGGGATAACGAATAGTTTATGAAAGCAGTAATACAAAGAGTATCTAAAGCAAGTGTAACGATTAAAGGAGATAAAGTTGCCAATATAAATCAAGGGCTTTTAATTCTGTTAGGAATTGTTGATGAGGATACCAAAGAAGATATTGATTGGTTATCTAAAAAAATTGCTAACCTTCGCATTTTTGCAGATGAGAATGACGTTATGAATAAGTCTGTCATGGATGTTAAAGGTAATGTAATTGTTGTGAGCCAGTTTACCTTGCATGCAAGTACAAAAAAAGGAAATAGACCAAGCTATATAAAAGCAGCAAAACCTGATGTAGCTGTTCCTTTGTATGAGGAGTTTGTAAAACAAATGGAAACTGATTTAGGAACAACAGTTCAAACAGGTGAATTTGGTGCAGACATGAAAGTAGAACTGCTCAATGATGGTCCTGTTACAATTATTATAGATACTAAGAATAAAGAGTAATGGCTTCAATATTTGGACATGGTATTGCAGCATTTACAATTGCAAAAGTAGCTTCCAATAAAGCTTCAATTGGCTTGGTGGTTTTAGCAATATTGTCTTCAATTCTTCCAGATATAGATGTGTTGGCTTTTAATTTCGGAGTTCCATACGAATCGCCTTTTGGACATAGAGGTTTTACTCATTCCATTTTATTTGCAATTATTTGGGCTTTATGCATTTGCGTGTTGTTTGGTAAGCAAAGGAAAATGCTGTATTTCTTAGTGATACTCTTCAGTACATTGTCTCATGGGATTTTAGATGCATTAACAACAGGTGGAAAAGGTGTTGGTTTTTTTATTCCGTTTGATAATGAGCGTTATTTTTTTCCGTATCAAGTGATAAAAGTATCTCCAATAGGAGTGGAAAGATTTTTTTCAGAATGGGGATTACTAGTCATTTTTAGCGAACTCAAATATGTGTTTTTACCATGTGCTTTAATACTGATTTTTAAATTATTAATAAATAGGTTATTAAAAGAAGATTAATCTTTTGCGCTTTAGTAAATATTTATATTTTTGGTTTTTAACAATTTATTATGCCTACAAAAATTCTTCTTGCCATTGCCTTCTTCTCTATTTCATTTTTTTCAAATGCGCAGGACGAAAGCTTATTGGTTGTAGCAACTATTCCATCTGAACTTACAACTGAAGCAAATGCGGTTGTTAGATATAATCATAAAAAGATTGAGATTTCTTCTTTGAAAAGTTTAAGTGTAGCTCATAAAAGAATAGTTACAATTTTAAATAAAGCTGGTAACCGTAATGTTGAAGCTTATGTGAGTTATGATAAAGGAATAGATATTAAAAAAATTGAAGCTAAAGTTTATGACCAATTTGGAAATCAAATAAAAAAGTTTAAAAAATCTGATTTTGAAGATGTTTCTGCCGCAAACGATTTTTCACTTTATGAAGATAGTAGAGTTAAATATTTAAACTACACACCAACTGAATATCCATATACCATAGAGTTTTATTATGAGACTAACACAAATAATACTGCATTTATACCTAGTTGGTATCCATTAGAAGGGTATTATGTAAGTACGCAAAAAAGTGTATACGAAATTGCTTATGAAACAGGGATTGATATTAAACAAAAAGAGTATAATTTTAAGGGTTATGAAATAATAAACAATAGCCAAGACAATAATTTACTTTACGAAGTAGATAACATAAAAGCGATTAAATCAGAGATTTATAGTCCTGATTTTAAAAACATTAGTCCTCATTTAGGGGTTGCTTTAAATAAGTTTCACTATGAAGGTTTTTATGGAGAGTCTAATGATTGGACAAGCTTAGGGAAATGGATGTATGATGAATTGTTAGTAGGTAGAACTGAACTTCCTGAAACAACAAAATCTGAAATAAAAGCATTGGTTATGGGAATAGATGACCCTATTGAAAAAGCCAAAGTAGTATACAACTATGTTCAGCAAAGAACAAGATATATAAGCGTGCAAGAAGGTATTGGAGGCATACAGCCCATTGAAGCCTCAAAAGTAGATGAGGTTAAGTATGGTGACTGTAAAGGGCTAACCAATTACACCAAAGCTCTTATGGATGTAGTGGGTGTAAAAACAAATTATTCAAGAGTATATGCTTCTAGAAGTACTGTTGATATTGATAAGGAGTTTGTGACTTTTTTGGGTCAAACAAATCATGTAATATTAAATCTTCCAACACCAAATGGAGACATTTGGTTAGAATGTACAAGTCAAACCTCTCCATTTGGTTATAATGCAAATTTTACTGATGATAGAGATGTATTTGTCATTACACCAGAGGGAGGAAAAATAGTTCATACTCAGGTTTATGATGCAGAAAAAAATCTTTTAGAAACAAACTCTACCATCAATTTAAGCCCTAATGGATCTATTGATGCCAAAATTACTTCTAAAGCATTTGGTGCTAGATACGATTATCTGGCTCATACTCGTGGACTTTTAGAAAAAGATCAAAAGCTTTTTTATAAAGAAAAATGGGGATATTTAGGCGATTTGACCATAGACTCAATGAGCTATAATGATGACAGAGATAGCATTGTTTTTACTGAAACTATTCAAATGAAAGCTGAGCGTTATGCTACTAAGGTAGGGAATAGGCTCTTATTGCAACCAAATTTTTTTAATAGAGAACAATCAATTCCAAAGCGTTATTCTAAAAGAAAGCTTCCTTTTGAAATCGAAAGAGGCTACATTAACAGGGACTCATACATAATTACTATCCCAAATGGTTTTATGGCTGATGCATTAATTGATTCGGTATCTATTGAAACTAAATTTGGAAGTTATAGAATGTCAATTTCAAAACATTCAGATAGTGAGCTGTTCTACAAAAGAGAACTTAAGCTAAATAAAGGGATTTATTCACAAAGTGAGTATAATGATTATAGAGATTTTTGGATAGAAGTAACTAAAAATGATAAAGCAAAAATAGTATTAAAACCTAATTTATAAAAAATGAAAAAAACAGTTATTATTTTCTTGTTGTTTATAGGACAATTAACGTATTGTCAAAACTATAAGTTTGGGAAAGTTAGTGAAGAAGAACTTTTAGAAACTCAACACCCAGAATATCCTGAAGCAACTGCAGCTATTCTCTATAAGAAACAAAAGATAATGTTTGACTACATACAAGGTAAGGGATTTATTCAAAGCACAGAAATACAAGAGCGAATAAAGATTTATAATAAAGAAGGTTTTGATTATGCTACAAAAATGATAAGTCTTTATGATGGAGCAAGTAGTGCTTCCTCTGAAAAGTTAATAGGACTAAAAGCTTACACATACAATATTGAAGGAGGTAAAATCATAAAAGATAAACTAAAGAATAGTGATGTTTTTGATGAAGACACCAATAAGTATCGTAAAACAACCAAGTTTACAATGCCAAACCTTAAAGAAGGCTGTGTTATAGAGTTAGAATACACTATAGAATCACAATTGTTTTCTATAGATGATATTGCATTTCAACAAATGATACCAACCAAAAATTTTGAACTGTCACTAAACACACCTGAGTATTTAATTTATAAGACATTTTTAAACCCAAGAGCAACTTATATTCCGCAATTAACTGAAACAAAAAAGCGTAGAAGTGTTACTATAACAAGTAGAGAAAGATCTCAATCAAGAGGTGGTGGATTAGCTAACTATAGTTCTTCAAAAATTGATTTTAACGATAATGTGGTTGAAGCAAATCTTTCTAATATTCCTCCATTAAAAGATGAGAATTATGTGGACAATTTGGCAAATTACCAATCAAGATTATTGGTTGAGTTAGAGCGTATAGAGCTTCCAAATCAGCCTATAGAATACCTTTCTACAACATGGGAAAAGGTAACAAATACAATCTATGACGATTCAGACTTTGGAGATCAATTAAGTAAAAATAATTACTTTAAAAAAGATTTAGAGACATTAATGTCTAGTAAGCCTACGGATGATAAAATAGAAAAGGTATCCATGATTTTAGATTTTGTTAAGTCAAAAGTAAAATGGAATGAATATTATGGTTATACTGCTGAGCAAGGTGTATCAAAAGCCTATAAAGATGGAGTTGGTAATAGTGCTGACATAAATTTAATGCTAACCTCAATGCTAAGATATGCAGGTATGGATGCTAATCCGGTTTTAGTAAGTACAAAAAATAATGGAATTCCATTAGTCCCAACAAGATCAGGATTTAATTATGTTATATCTGCTGTTAATGTTGATGGCAAAATAATTTTAATAGACGCTACAAGAAAACATGGTACCATTGATATTTTACCTACAAATACTCTTAACTGGTTAGGTAGATTAATAAAAGAGGATGGGAGTTCTGATTGGATTAACCTAATACCAGAAGTAAGCTCAAGCGAAATGGTTTCTTTAAACGCCAAATTAGAAACAGACCTTTCAATAAATGGAAAAATAAGACATCAATATACGAACTATCAAGCCAACAGGTTAAGAAATAAATATGATGGATATGGTGATGAGAAAGTTATAGAAACATTAGAGAAAGATAAAGGGCTTATTGAAATTTCAGATTTAAATCTTAGCCAAATAAACGAAGTAGATAAGCCAGTTTTATTATCATATGACTTTAATATTGATGAAGCTATAGAGGATGTTGGAGGAGATTTGTATTTAAAGCCAATGCTATTCTTAGCTTCTAAAGAAAACCCATTTAAGCAAGACACAAGAATATATCCTATAGATTTTGTGTATCCAATTTCAGATAAATATATGGTGAATATGATGATTCCTGAAGGTTATGAATTAGATGTATTGCCAGAAAGTGTTAAGTATCAGTTTAATGGTTTAGACGGAGTATTTACTTACATGGCTAATAAAAATGGAAGTTATATTCAGTTTGTTATAACGTTTGAACTTAATAAAACCTTAATTTTGCCAACCGAATATAAGCAGTTTAAAGAGTTTTATCAATTAATGATTGAAAAGCAAAATGAACAAATAGTGCTTAAAAAAATATAACAATGAATATTGAAAACGCTCAAAAAATAGTTGACGATTGGATAAAAGAACATGGAGTGCGTTACTTTAACGAACTTACTAATATGGCACAACTTACTGAGGAAGTAGGTGAAGTAGCTCGTATTATTGCACGTCGTTACGGAGAACAAAGCGAAAAAGAAAGCGATAAGGATAAAGATTTAGGTGAAGAATTGGCTGATGTGGTTTTTGTTGTATTATGTTTAGCAAATCAAACAGGAATAGATTTGCAGGCAGCTTTTGATAAAAAAATGGATAAAAAAACCAAGCGAGACCACGACAGACATCACAATAATCAAAAGTTAAAATAAAAATTTATAATTGACACATCGAGAAAACTCGATGTGTTTTATCAGTTCAAAATGAACATCAAATTACTCAAATCACAAATAAAAACCGTTTCTAGTATCACAATAACAGGTTCTAAGAGTGAATCTAATAGATTGTTGCTATTACAAGCGTTATATCCTGAAATAAAAATTGAAAACCTATCCAATTCAGATGATAGTGTAGTAATGTCTAAAGCGCTGAGTTCAAATTCGAATACAGTAGTAGATATACATCATGCTGGTACAGCAATGCGTTTTCTTACAGCTTTTTTTGCCACTCAAGAAGGTAAAGAAGTGACTTTGACAGGGTCACAACGCATGAAAGAACGACCAATACAAATTCTTGTAGAAGCGTTGAATCAGTTAGGAGCTGATGTTTCTTATTTGGAGAATTCTGGTTGTCCTCCACTACTTATAAAAGGTAAAGCGCTTACTCAAAATAAAATTAGCTTAAAAGCCAATGTAAGTAGTCAATATATTTCTGCACTATTGTTAATTGCACCTAAGCTTGAGCAAGGCTTAGAGTTGACTTTAAATGGCGAAATCACTTCAATTCCTTATATAAACATGACCTTGAATTTGTTAAATCAAATTGGAGTTGAAACATCTTTCAAAAATAATGTCATTACAGTAAATCCGTTAGACTCGGTTTCAGGGGATAGAACAATAGTTGTGGAGTCCGATTGGTCTTCGGCATCGTATTTTTATAGTATTGTTGCGTTAAGTCCTGTTGGAACTCAAGTTGAATTATCTTCATATAAACAAGATTCTTTACAAGGCGATTCAGTTTTAGCTGAATTATACCAAGCATTTGGTGTTAAAACCGTTTTTAAAGAGCTTTCAATAGTTTTAGAGAAAACATCTCAGCATCAGCCTGAAATTGCTTTTGATCTTGTGAAATCACCTGATATTGCACAAACCATTGCTGTAACAGCATTAGGTTTAGGTGTAAAATGCGATTTAGAAGGATTACATACCTTAAAAATAAAGGAAACAGATAGATTAGTTGCGCTTAAAAATGAAATAGAAAAACTAGGAGGAGATATAGAAGTAACCAACGAAACGCTTCACCTAAAACCGTTTGATGGCAATTTTAAACTAGCAACTATACAAACATATAACGACCACAGAATGGCAATGGCATTTGCTCCATTAGCGTTAAGAACTGAGCTAAAAATTGAAGATGCTATGGTAGTTTCAAAGTCCTATCCAACATTTTGGGACGATTTAAAATCTATAGGTTTTCAAATAAACCAATAATAATCTTTGAATTACTTGACAAACCCTATGTTGAGATTGTATATTTGCCACTTGCAAAAAATAAAATATTGAAATGAAATTATCGCACTTTAACTTTAAACTCCCTGAAGAATTACTAGCCGACAGACCATCTGACATTAGAGATGAGGCAAGATTAATGGTACTTAATAGAAAAGAACAAACAATTGAACACAAACTATTTAAGGACGTTATCGATTATTTTGATGAAGGAGATGTGATGATCTTAAACAATACAAAAGTGTTTCCAGCACGTTTGTATGGTAATAAAGAAAAAACAGGAGCAAGAATTGAAGTGTTTTTGTTAAGAGAGCTAAACGAAGAACAACGCCTTTGGGATGTTCTTGTTGATCCTGCTCGTAAAATAAGAATTGGAAACAAATTATACTTTGGTGATGACGACACTCTAGTAGCTGAAGTTATTGATAATACAACATCTAGAGGTAGAACATTACGTTTTCTTTACGACGGTTCTTACAAAGAATTCAGAAATAAATTAACTGAGCTTGGTGAAACTCCATTACCAAAATACATTAAAAGAGATGTAGAGCCAGAAGACGAAGAGCGTTACCAAACTATTTTCGCTAAAAACGAAGGTGCTGTAGCAGCTCCAACTGCTGGTCTTCACTTTTCAAAACACTTACTTAAGCGTTTAGAAATTAAAGGTGTTGAGTTACCAGAAATTACACTTCATGTTGGTTTAGGAACATTCAACCCTGTTGAGGTAGAAGACCTTTCTAAACATAAAATGGATAGCGAGGAAATTTTTATAGGTCCTGATGCTGTGGAGACTATCAACAAAGGGATTTCAACCAAAAAACGTGTATGTGCTGTAGGTACAACATCTATGCGAGCTATTGAAAGTTCAGTATCGTCTAGTGGTACGCTTAATGAGTTTTCAGGATGGACAAACAAATTTATTTTCCCTCCTTACGATTTTAGTATTGCTAACTGTATGATTACTAATTTTCATACACCAAAATCAACATTATTAATGATGGTTTCTGCTTTTGCAGGTCATGATTTCATGAAAAAAGCTTACGAAGAAGCTGTTAAAGAAAAATACCGTTTCTACACTTATGGAGACGCCATGTTAATTCTTTAATATATTATATAAATCGATAATAATTAAAGCCTTACTAAATGTAAGGCTTTTTTATATGTAGCTTTTATTACTTTTGCAGTATCTATGGAGATTAAAAAGAAAGATATACGTGCGCTTACCAAAGAACAGCTTAGAGACTTTTTTGTAAAAGAAGGCGATAAAGCATTTCGAGGAAACCAGGTGTATGAGTGGCTTTGGAACAAAGGAGCTCATACATTTGAAGATATGACCAATATTTCCAAAGACACTAGAAATATGTTGGAGGATAACTTTGTTATCAATCATATTCAGGTGGATCAAATGCAACGTAGTAGTGATGGTACAGTTAAAAATGCTGTGCGTTTACACGACGGTTTGGTTGTGGAGTCGGTTCTTATTCCTACTAAAACAAGAACTACTGCATGTGTGTCTTCGCAAGTAGGTTGTAGTTTAGACTGTAGATTTTGTGCTACGGCTAGATTAAAGCGTATGCGAAACTTAAATCCTGATGAGATTTTTGATCAGGTCGTTGCTATTGATAATGAAAGCAGATTGTATTTTGATAGACCTTTGAGTAATATTGTATTTATGGGAATGGGAGAACCTCTCATGAATTATAATAACGTACTAAAAGCAATTGATAAAATTACCTCTCCAGAAGGTTTAGGGATGTCTCCAAAGCGAATTACAGTTTCTACTTCAGGAGTTCCTAAGATGATTAAAAAAATGGCAGATGAAGAGGTGAAGTTTAAGCTAGCCGTTTCACTTCATTCAGCAATTGATGAGGTTCGTACTTCTATTATGCCGTTTAATGCAACATTTCCATTAAAAGATTTACGTGAAGCATTAGAGTATTGGTATGCTAAAACCAAAAACAGAATCACTTATGAGTATGTGGTTTGGAATGGTATTAATGACACTAAAAAAGATGTAGATGCACTTATTGAGTTTTGCAAATTTGCGCCAAGTAAAGTCAATTTAATTGAATACAACCCAATTGACGATGGTGAGTTTCAGCAAGCAGATAATAAAGCATTGCAAATGTATATTGATATGCTCGAAGCCAATAATATTACTGTTACAGTAAGGAGATCTAGAGGTAAGGATATTGATGCAGCATGTGGGCAATTAGCAAATAAAACATAAAAAAAAGAGCGACTTAATAGTCGCTCTTTTGATTTTTCATAAGGTTTTAAAACATTACTGCTTTAAGATTTTAATAGTTTTGGTGTTTCCGTTTATAGTAACTTTAGTTAAATAAATTCCGTCTTTTAAATCAGACATATTAATTGTTTCTCTATTTAAACTTAAGTTATTGTTAATTACCTGTTGACCAAGAATATTAAAAATTTCAACATGTTCTAGTGGAGTGCTAGAAGATTCTAAAGTTAAAACGTCTGTGTCTTTGTTGTAGAAATGTGAGAAAGTATCGTTTGTAACTTCATCAATAGAAGCGGTAGGGTCAGTTTCGGTTGTGAAACTCCAAATTTCAGAAGCGGTTTCGCCACCAATATTTACAGCAATAATTTGCCAGTAATAAGTTGTGTCGAAAGAAATATTGTATATGAAATCTCCATTAGGGAAATTGTTAAATTCTTGTACAGGAGGGTTTTCTGTACCAAGAACTAGTCTGTAGCTAGTTGCTGGATCTCCAGTAGTAGGCTCTGTCCAAGAGAAATATATTTTGTTGGGATAATCAATGTCATCTTGTACAAGAGGAACATCAGTTGCTTCATCTGCAGGACTTGGTTCGATAACAGCATCAGGAGCTGAAACAGTTGGTTGTTGTACAACAACATTATCAAAACCCCACCACCAAGAGTAGTCTCCTACCCATCTAAACCTTACTTGGGCATTAGATACGCCAGCTAATTCTGTACTAACATCAATAATTTCACTTCCATAAAGGTATCCATCTGTTGCGGCGGCAGCATCATCATATGTTGCAACTGTTATCCAGCTAGATCCATTGTAAACTTCAACATAACCATAACCACTATATCCAGATAGGTAAAAGTGATTGTAGCTTAATTTGATAGTTGTTAATGTCGAACAGTCAAATGTAGGGCTTTCTAATGCTGCTTCTTCTGGGCCACCACCATAAGCATCGCTATTAAAAATGGCATAAGAGCCAGAAAAGCCAGCAGGATCATAGAGGTAGCTGTTTGGAGTTGTAAAACCAGCAGGAGTTTGACCTGTGTTTTCAAAGGTCCATACGTTTCCTCCTCCGTTTATATCATTATTAACCCAACCAGTAGGTACTGTAAGTCCGCCCTCAAAATCTTCAGATATTAATACCTGTCCAAAAATTATAGAGGAAGTGAAAAATAAAGTAAGTAATAAAGTAATTTTTTTCATAAGCTAGTATTTATATGATTAATAGAATTTTTAAAGCTACCAAATAATGAATAGTTATCCTACTCTTTTATGTTAAGAAAAACTAAAAAACACCTAAAATAGCATATCACAAGCTTTTTTAGTACGTTTGTTGTTCTCAATTTTAGTAGCTTTTTAATTGAAAATTACAGAACAAATAAAACAACCTATCGCTTATGAAATGGATCTTTTCGAAGAAAAGTTCCGTTTGTCAATGTCTTCTAAGGTTGCATTACTCAACAGAATTACACACTACATTGTTAATAGAAAAGGGAAGCAAATGCGACCTATGTTTGTGTTTCTGGTAGCTAAAATGATTAAAAATGGCGAAGTTAGTGAGCGAACTTACAGAGGTGCTTCGGTAATTGAATTGATTCATACTGCTACTTTAGTGCATGACGATGTTGTTGATGATAGTAATAGACGTAGAGGATTCTTTTCTATAAATGCACTTTGGAAAAATAAAATTGCAGTACTTATAGGTGATTTTTTATTGTCTAAAGGATTGTTGCTATCAATTGATAATAATGATTTTGATTTACTTAAAATTATTTCAGTAGCTGTTCGAGAAATGAGCGAAGGTGAGTTGCTTCAAATTGAAAAAGCGAGACAACTTGATATTACTGAAGACGTCTATTACGAGATTATCCGTCAAAAAACAGCAACACTTATTGCGGCTTGTTGCAGTTTAGGTGCAGCTTCGGTAAAACCAAATTCACCCGAAGTAGAAACCATGCGAAAATTTGGTGAGCTTATTGGGATGGCATTTCAAATTAAAGATGACTTGTTCGATTATGGAGATGAAGCTATCGGTAAGCCAACAGGAATCGATATTAAAGAGCAAAAAATGACTTTGCCACTCATTTATGTGCTCAACAACAGTTCAGATAAGGAAAGAAAATGGTTAATAAACTCCATCAAAAATCATAATAAAAACACAAAGCGTGTTAAAGAGGTTATAGCTTTTGTTAAAGCTAATGGAGGATTGGAGTATGCAATTGATAAAATGAAACAGTTTCAAACAGAAGCACTTCAAATTCTTGATACATATCCAAAATCTGAATTTAAAGATTCACTAGAACTTATGGTGAATTACGTGATTGACAGAAAAAAATAATTTTTTTTCATACTTCAGGCAACCATTTTAAAAAAACTTTCGTCTTTATAAATAGAAGACCTTATGAAAGCTATTTTGAAAGTTATTCAATTGCATAATAATAACACTGAGCTTATCAGTAAAGCTGCGAAAAACAATCGCGAAGCGCAACATGTGTTGTACGAAATACATGCGCCTAAAATGTTGAGTGTTTGTAGGTATTATATAAAAGATGTTCAAAAAGCGGAAGAGGTAATGCTAAATGGGTTTTTTAAAGCATTTACAAATTTAAAGAGCTTTAAAAATCTGGGAAGTTTTGAAGGTTGGCTGAGAAAAATAATGGTACGAGAAGCAATATCATTTTTAAGACAGCAAAAGCAAATTGAGTTTTCGGTAGAAGAGGTAACAATGCCTCACGATTATGCAAATAATATCAATACCGAAATTGAAATGGCTGAACTACAAAAGTTGATTGATGAATTGCCAGAAGGTTATAAAATGGTTTTTGTAATGTATGCTATAGAAGGTTATAAGCACCACGAAATTGCAGAACTATTAAATATATCAGAAGGAACATCAAAATCGCAACTCTTCAAAGCAAGACAAATGCTTCAAGAAAACATTAAAAAATTAAACACATCTAGTTATGGCACCAATTAAGTTTGAGGAAAATCTTAAGGAGAAGATTGAGGAGCGTACCATACAGCCATCTGAGGCAAGTTGGGATGTTTTGGCAAAACGTTTAGATAATCAAGATAAAAGAAAACCCAAAACGGTATATTTTTGGGTTGGTATTGCAGCAAGCATTGTAGGTGTTGCTTTAGTAACGACATTGTTTTTTAATAATTCAGAATTTGAAAACAGCACACCAGCAATTGTAGATACTGAAACTAAAGAAGAACAATTAAAAGAAGAAGTTTTAAATCCTGTTGAAAACCAAAAAGAAGAAAATACTGTTGCTGTAGAACAAGTTGAAGACATAAAAACTTCAACTGAAAAAACAATTTCTACCCCAAAAAGTGGAGCAGTAGTGCAAAAGTCAACAAGAATTGTAAGTCCTAATACAACGGTTACAATTAAAGAAGCTGTGGCTGCAACCACTACTAAAGAGCAAGAAAAAGTTAAGCACTTAGAGACTCCTTTAAACTCATTAGAGTTTGAAAAGGCTAAAATAAATGATGTAGTTGATGAAATAAAAAAGCTTAACCTCGAAGATGTTACAGTTAGTAATGCCGAAATTGATTCGCTTTTAAAACAAGCAGAACGAGAAATACTTAAAAACAGATTATACAACGAAACCACAAGAACGGTAAGTGCTGATGCTTTGCTTCAAGACGTTGAAGATGAGCTAGAGCAATCGTTTAGAGCAAAAGTATTTGATGCTCTTAAAAATAGTTTCGACACAGTAAAAACTGCAGTTGCTGAACGAAATCATTAACACTTAAAAAGAAACATTAATCACAAAACGAACAGTTATGAACACTATTACAAAATGCGTAGTGCTAGTAATCTTATGCCTAGTTGTAGGTAAAATGAACGCACAAGACACAATTCAAAAGTCTAAAAATCAGTTTAAAATTGAGAGCCTTGATGAGTTAAAGAAAAAAATTGAAGAAGAAGAACGCGAGTATCTTAAAAAAGAAGTTGAGGCTATAAATCTTCGATTGGAAAATGGCGAAATCACTCAAGAAAAAGCCGATGCGCTTAAAAAAGAAGTAGCCAAAAAGCGTGCGCTTAATATTGAAAATCGTATTGCAATTATAGATAACAAAATAGAGTTGCTAAAGCGTAACGAAATAGGTTATGATAATTTGGACGATGATAAAGGAGATTATTTCGGATTCAGTTTTGGAGGCGATGGCGAAAGTTTTGCAGGTTTTAGAATAAAGAACAGAAAAAAGTTCCGAAAATACGACAAACGCACAACTAGTGACCTTGTGTTTGCAGCAGGTTTTAACAACGCTATTGGTGACGGACAAAAAATAGGTGATGAATACGGTTTTATGAACTCAGGATTTGTAGAGTTAGGTTGGGCTTGGAAAACCAGAGTATTTAAAAACTCAAATGCCTTACGTTTAAAGTACGGATTCTCTTTTCAGTGGAACAAACTATCGCCTAAAGATGATAGGTACTTTGTGCAAGATGGTAACGTAACTACATTAGAGGAATTTCCGTATGAGTTAAAAGAGTCTGAATTTAGAGTAACCAATTTGGTAGTGCCAGTGTATTTTGAGTTTGGTCCATCTAAAAAAATCGAAAAAGACGATTATTTCCGTTATTCAACACACAACAAATTTAAAATTGGTGTTGGAGCTTATGCAGGATTTAACATTGGTACGCAGCAAAAACTAAGATACAAGCAAGATGGAGATAGAGTAAAAGAAAAAATAAAGCGTAACTACAATACTTCCGATTTTGTATATGGTCTTGGCGCTTATGTTGGTTATGGCAGTATGGGATTATATATGAAATACGATTTAAACCCTTTATTTAAAGACCAAGCGTTTGACCAACACAATTTATCAATGGGTTTACGCTTTGATTTAGATTAAAACAATTATTTAAGTTAGTAAAAAGCCTCCTTAACTGGAGGCTTTTTTAATATATGATAATGCTGAAGATTTGGTTTCGTTTAACGGTTGGGCTATGGTTTCGTTGCGGGAAATCCGCGAGGATTTTCCGCCGTAAACCGAAGATAGCAAATTTGCGAGGACTTTCCGAGAGGAAAGTCAGAAGCAATGAACTATAGCCGGTGTTGTACGCTGTGATTTTTTTCAATACTATCTATTACTATTATTTTCCTTTCAAAGTATATTTTATGACCAATTATACTGTCAATTTTATGTCCATTTTCGTCTTTTTCAAATGGTCCGAAAGAATACTGTTGGTAATAACCTCTTAAGTTTTTTTCTCCTACAGAGTCAAAATATAAACCAATGAAAATAAGTTTAGAAAAGTCAGTTCCTTCTCCAGCCCATTTTTGATTTATACTATCAATAGTTAAGTCATTAAATTTAGCAAGTTTGACCTCTTTCTCATTTGAGAAATCATAATTATAATTTGCGCTGTCTTTTGCAATAAACGCTCTTATGTTTGATGGTTGGTCTCTAATTACTGATGAACGTATTTCTACGAAACCTTTAATTGGTTCGTTTAATTTTACTGTATCTCTGTTGAAGAAAATTATATCATAAATGGTATTTCTAAAAGGAATTGTATCATTTATAAATTCAGCTTGTTTGTAAATAGAATCTTGATGTCTCCAAGCTATTGTGTCTCCTTCTTTATTGAGATTCCAAGCTCGATTAGCTCTTGACTTTCCGTTTATTGTAAACCACTCTCGGATTTCTCGTAAGTCAGAATCTCGGTCATACAATTTCCAATTTCCGAATTTTTGGTTTTCCTTGTATTGTTTTCCTTTTTTAAATATAATTCCATTATCGTAGAAATAGTAAACACTATCAAAGTCCGCTAAATGAACTGTTTTTTTGAAAATCACTTTTGGATTATTCGGATAATAATCAATTGTTTCGTTCCGCTTTGATTCAGTCGAATTTTGTTTACAAGCTATAATTGTAAAGGTTAGAATGAATATGATAAGTAGGTTTTTCATCATTGCGTACAAAATAAAGATATGAATTGTTTTAATAATTTATATCGACTGTTAAACGAAGTTCGTTTTTTTATTTTATAAAGTCAAGTTTTTACTCTCAGCTTAAATTTTTTAGACAAGGAGTTTTATAGTACATTTACAGTCTGCAAATTTTTTTCAACGTTGATATCAAAATCTACCATAGAACATGTCTTTGAAACCGCTCGTGTAGAGGAGGTTATTGGTGATTTTGTTACCTTAAAAAAATCAGGCACTAACTTTAAAGGGTTGAGTCCTTTTAGTGACGAGCGTACACCTAGCTTTATGGTGTCTCCTGTAAAACAAATCTGGAAAGATTTTAGTAGTGGTAAAGGAGGTAATGTGGTAACGTTCTTGATGGAGCACGAGCATTTCACTTATCCTGAGGCTATAAAATACTTAGCAAAAAAGTATAATATTGACGTTGAAGAAACTGAACAAACCAATGAGCAAAAAGAAGAAGCTAACGAGCGCGAAAGCATGTATTTGGTTAGCGAGTTTGCAAATGACTATTTTCAAAAAGTCATGTTTAAAACAGACCAAGGTCAAGCCATTGGATTAAGCTATTTTAAAGAACGTGGATTTACCAACGAAACCATTAAAAAGTTTCAATTAGGATACTCACCAGATGAGTGGCAAGCCTTTACTGATGAAGCTGTAAAAAAAGGTTATCAAATGGAATTCCTAGAAAAAACAGGACTTACCATTGTAAAGGACAATAAAACTTTTGACCGTTTTAAAGGTCGTGTGATGTTTCCTATACATAGTATGAGTGGTCGTGTTTTAGGGTTTGGAGGTAGAATACTCACTAACGATAAAAAAGCTGCAAAATACCTAAACTCGCCAGAGAGTACCATATATCATAAGAGTAAAGTGTTGTATGGTTTGTATCATGCAAAACAAAGTATTGCTAAAGAAGATAATTGCTTTTTGGTTGAAGGTTACACTGATGTTATTCAATTTCACCAAACAGGAATAAAAAATGTAGTGGCTTCTTCTGGTACTGCGTTAACACCAGAGCAAATAAGGCTTATAAACCGATTAACCAAAAACATAACTGTGCTTTTTGATGGTGATGCAGCAGGTATAAGAGCATCGCTTCGTGGTATCGATTTAATCCTTGAACAAGGAATGAATGTAAGGGTTTGCACATTTCCTAATGGTGAAGATCCTGATAGTTTTGCAAAGCAAAATACTTATGAAGAGCTCAACACGTTTTTAAATGAAAACGCTAAAGACTTCATTCAGTTTAAAGCCTCAATTTTAGTTGAAGAAGCTAAAAATGATCCAATAAAAAAAGCTGAAACCATTAGAGATATTGTAAATAGTATTTCTAAAATTCCTGATAGTATTAAGCGAGAAGTTTATGTTCAGGAGTGTTCTAGAATTATGGATATTAGCGAAAATGTACTGTTTAGTACTTTGGCGCAAATAAGTAAAAAAGAACACCAGCAAGCCAATAAAGATTTTAAAAAGGAGCAAAAAGCTTTTGAAGTTGTAAGACAAGAACAACCCAAACAAAAAATAGATATCCAATATGAGCTAGAACGTAAGATTATTGAAATTCTACTTTTGTATGGTAATGAAACCGAAGATTTTGAAGATTTGGTATTAAAGGAAGATGAAAATACCAATGAGTTAAAGCTAGAACCTGTAATTAATACTAGTAAAGTATTTGAGAAAATTTACCTCGATTTGCAGGAAGACGAAATGCAGTTTACTAACCCAAACTTTAAAAGTCTGTACTATACTTTAATTGATAATTTACATCAAAACCAAGACTTTTCAACACGCGATTTTGTGAGTAAACTTAGTCAGGATATGGCTAGTGAAGTCACAACTATTTTAATGAACGACGAGCGTTACAATCTTCATGATTGGGAAAGAAACCATATTGTACCTAAAGACAAAAATGAAACTATTGCGCAATTGGTCAGTCAAACCATTTTGAGTTTACGTTGTTATTTAATTGATAAAAAAGTAGCTGAATATAAAAACGATACACTGCGAGAAGATGTCAATGTAAAAGGTGTGCTAGAAGATGTTAGGGATTATTTAGGGCTTAAAATGTTATTGTCTAGAAAACTTGGGAAAGTAGTAGGAGGTAAAATTTAAGTAAGCTCCAAATGTTTCGCTTGATGAATTAAATCTACAAGGTTGGTAACTTTCAATTTTTTAAAAAGACGTGCTTTATAGGTGCTAACCGTTTTTTCATTAATGTCCAATTCCATTGCAATTTCCTTATTCTTTTTACCTGAAGATAATAACTTTAAAACTTCAACTTCTCTTGTAGATAAACGCTTGTAGAGTCTGCTTGTGGTTTTTTTAGCTTCATCAAATGTAAGATGTTTAGCCATATTGTTGCTTAAGTAAATATCACCTTGATGCACTTTAAGAATAGCTTCTTTAAGAGTGTCAGTATCTACTGTTTTAGATACATAAGCCGATGCGCCTGCTTTAAGTACGCTTATAGCATAAATTTCTTCAGGATGATGACTGTACATTATTACCTTAAGGTTTTGATGCTCTTTTTTTATGGCGCGTAACGCAGTTATACCATTAAGCTCAGGAAGGTCAATTTCTGAGATAATAACGTCAACAGGATAGCGTCTTACAAATTCAAAAATCTCGATTCCACTTCCAACACCACCAATAACATCAATCTCATGACTGTGCTCAAAAAGTAATTTTAAGCCAGTTCTAATAATAGGATGATTGTCTACAACTAATACCTTTATCATAATGAGTTGAATTATAAATTCGTGTTAGAACTTAAGATGGTTAAGCTCTATAAGGGGAGATTTATGATATAAAAATAAGGAAAAAATTAACAACTTTAACATTTTAAAAGTTAAATCATTAAAAATTATTTTAAATTTTTAGGAATTTCGCAAACAGGAATCGGTGTCATTTTATGCATATTCGAAGAGTTAAATCTCATAAATATTTCAAATACTTTTTGCTCACGACCTTCAAAATCAGCAATTGTTTTTCCTTCGTCTTTCATTTGCATTGCCCACTCTAGTTCTGGATAAGAAGCTCCTATTTGATCTTCATCACTTCTAGCATCACCAAAAAGTCCGTCGCTAGGAGCTGCATTCATTATAGATTCAGGTACTTGTAATAATTCACCTAGTTTATAAACTTCCGATTTCATTAAATCAGCAATTGGGCTTAAATCAACACCTCCATCACCATACTTAGTGTAAAAGCCAACACCAAAATCTTCAACTTTATTTCCAGTTCCTGCAACCAAAAGTCCTAAAAGTCCAGCATGGTAATATAAAGTAGTCATTCTTAAACGAGCTCTGGTGTTTGCTAATGCCATGTCAACTGTAGCTTGTTTGCCTTCAAGAGAAACTTCGGTCTTAAACTCTTCAAATACAGGAGTAAGGTCTACTCTGGTGTCTTTTATATTAGAAAAACGTTGTTTTAGTTGTGCAATATGTTCTTGTGCACGAGTTACATGGCTTTGCGCTTGGTGAATAGGCATTTCTATACACAAAACATCTAATCCTGTTTTTGCGCATAGCGTAGAAGTTACAGCAGAATCAATTCCGCCAGAAACACCTACAACAAATCCATTTACTTTTGCGTTTGTTGCATAATCCTTTAACCAATTTACAATGTGAGTAACAACTTTTTCTGTTTGCATTTTGTATACGATTTAATTCTAAGAATAGTACCTTTGCAAACAAAAATAAACTAATCGCATTAGTAATAAAAATAAACAAGGTTTAAGTTTTTATGAAGAAATTGATTTTACTTTTTGTGGGTTTTGCTTTTGTGTTTTCATGTGCAGATGAAAGCAAAGTTGAAAAAGAAATTGCTGCTATAGATATTGATGTTGTTGTGGAGCGATTTGATAAAGCGTTTGCTAGTTCAAAACCCGAAGACTTACCTAAGTTAAAAGCGGCTTTCCCGTTTATGTTTTCAAAAACCGAAAACGATTCAGTCTTAACACAAAGAATGTCTGATACTTTACAACAGCAATTGTTTGTTGAGATTGATAAAGTGTTCAATAATTTTGCGCCTCAGGAACACGAAATCAAAAAGCTATTTCAGCATTTAAAGTATTACGACAAAACATTTTCAGCGCCAAGAGTGGTAACTTTTTCTGATTATGTAAGGTATAGAGACAAAGTGTATGTAACTGATACAATCGCTCTGGTGGCTCTTGATACTTATTTGGGAGCTGACCACGAATTTTATGGTGGAATTCCAAAATACATTTCAGAAAACATGAAGCCTTCTCAAATCACACCAGATTTGGCTGCTGCTTATGCTGACAGGTATATTTATCAATCACAACGAAAAACTCTGTTAGACGAAATGATTTATTTTGGTAAGGCATTGTATTTTATGGATAAGATAATTCCGTTTAAAACTGATGCTGAAAAAATTGGTTACACCCAAGAGCAACTGGAGTGGGCAATTTCTAATGAAGACCAAATTTGGAGGTATTTTATTTCTAAGGAATTATTGTATAATACCGATTCTAGCTTGCCTGCAAGATTTACTGCGCCAGCGCCTTTTACTAAGTTTTATCTAGAACTAGATACTGAGTCTCCTGGTAAATTAGGGCAATTTATAGGTTGGCAAATTGTAAAATCATATATGGAGAATAATGAAGATGACTTCATGGATATGCTGCAAAAAGATGCAGTTGAAATTTTTAATAATGCAAAATATAAACCGAACAGATAATGAGTGAAAATAAAAAATCAACTATAGAGTTAAATGTTGAATTAGACGAAAATCACATTCCTGAAACGCTACGATGGACTGCTAAGGATGGAGGTGTTGAAAACGAAGAGGCAAAAGCAATGTTGCTATCGGTTTGGGATAGTAAAGCTCAAGAAACACTAAGAATTGATTTGTGGACAAAAGACATGCCTGTTGATGAGATGAAAGTCTTTTTTCATCAAACCTTAGTTGCTATGAGTGATACTTTTAACAGAGCAACTCAAGATGAAAAAATGACAGCAACAATGAAAGATTTTTGTGATTATTTTGCTGAAAAATTAGAACTTAAAAAGTAAATTTAATACTACTTTAATCTTTTTATAACTTAAGAAAATAAGTTAATAGTTATGTTTGTAATGCTATTAATCTATTAAGGTATTTAAAGCATTGGTTAGGCTTCAATGTCGAAGCAACCAGTGCTTTTTTGTATTTTAGAGGTATGAGAAAAATTTTATTTGGAGTCATAATCACGCTTATTGTTCTTTTTACCTTTAAGTATTGTGGTGATAAAAAAGAAGAGCAAATAATCCTAAAGGAAAATTCAGCTTTAATACAAGAGCAGTTAAAAAACGTCAGTAAACTGGTGGTGACCGAAGGTCATTTTAGCGAAGTCTTCTCATATGAAAATTCCAAGCGTATGTTTGGAGATTTAATTGAGGTTGAAAAAAAAGCTTTGGTAGTTGTAAATGCTGATGTAACTATAGCTTATGATTTGTCAAAAATTGAATATAATATTGACGAAGCCACAAAAACAGTTCAAATATTAACTATCCCAAAAGAAGAAATAAAAATCAACCCAGATTTCGAATACTACGATATACAAGCTGATTACCTTAATCCATTTGAAGCAAAAGACTATAACGAAATTAAAAAAACGGTTAAGCAGCAATTAATGAAGAAAATTGAAGCTTCCGATTTAAAATCTAATGCACAAAACAGATTGCTAAGCGAACTCTCAAAATTTTACATTCTAACTAACTCTTTAGGTTGGACTTTAGAGTACAATCAAACACCAATTGAAAGTTTAGAAGTCTTCAATAATCTTAAATTATAGCTTGCTTTTCAAAGAAACCCAACCACCTCCATTTGTAGCGTCAATGTTATTGAGGTTTAAAAATTTGGCTGCCTTAGCAGAACGAACTCCACTTTCGCAACAAACAACAAGAGGTTTGTTTAATGCTTTTAATTCGTCAACATGATTTTTTAAGTCGTCTAAGGGTATGTGTCTGGAGCCTTCAATATGACCATTGTCCCATTCACGTTGCGTTCTCACGTCTAGTATTTCGGCACCATTCTTCATGTAAAAGTCAACTTGTCTTTTTTTTGCGCCAAAAATAAAATCCAAAAATCCCATAGTTTTTCTTTTTGTATAAATTTACGGTTAAATATTAACTTTTGAAATTGAAAAACGAAACTCGTAAAGACGAAATCATAAAAACTGCAGCTAAACTATTTAAAGAAAAAGGATATAGTGCTGTCACTATGCGCGATTTAGCAACTGAAATGGGAATGAAAGCTGCAAGTCTTTACAATCATATAAATTCTAAGCAACAAATTTTAAAAGAGATAATAATTTCCTTGGCAGAAGAATTTACTACAGGATTGAAGGAAATCCAAAAATCTAATAAGTCAAATATCGAAAAGCTTAGAGATATTGTTAAACTGCATGTGAATATTACGTCCCATAATACCTACGGAATGGCTTCTCTTAATAACGATTGGATGCATCTTGAAGAAAAGTTAGAGTATTACTTGCAATTGCGTTCTAATTATGAAGATGAATTCAGAAATATTATCCAACAAGGCATCAAAAAGGAAGAGATAATTAATGAAAATATCGAAGTCATGCTCTTTTCAATTTTATCAACCTTACGCTCTTTATATCTCTGGATTCCTAAAAAAGAAGACTTAAACCCAGAAGAGCTCTCGCAACAATTAAGCGAAGTGTTAATTAACGGTATTAACAAAAAAATAGATTAATTTTTTGTAAATTTGTCAAGTAAACTAACAAGTGTTAGTTTTGAAATCAGGACTCGAAATCGTTTTCGGGTAATTGTGTAAAACATTCCTTAATTAGATAAAATAAATTCTTCCCTTTTGGGGAAGATGTCCGAAGGACAGAAGGGGCTTATGGCAGATTTTCATAAATTAAGAATAAAAGATATTTACAAGGAAACAAAAGATACATCAGTTGTAACTTTTGATATTCCTGAAGCGTTGCAAGACGAATTTAAATTCTCGCAAGGGCAACATTTAACGCTTAAAGCATTAATTAATGGTGAAGATGTACGTCGTTCATATTCGCTATGTTCTAGTCCATTTGATAACGAATGGAAAGTGGCAGTCAAAGAAATTCCAGGAGGAAAATTCTCAACCTTTGTCAATAGCACTTTAAAAGCAGGAGACGAGCTAGATGTTATGGCTCCTAGTGGAACATTCGGAGTAGATTGTAATGCAGACAATGCTAAAAACTATCTGTTTTTTGCAGCAGGAAGTGGTATCACACCAATTCTTTCGATGATTAAAGCGCATTTGGCAGCAGAACCAAACGCAACGTGTAAGTTGTTTTATGTCAATAGAACAGCAAAATCTATTATCTTTAAGGAAGCCTTAGAGCAATTAAGAAATGCTTATTTCGGTCGTTTGGAAATCTATTATTTCCTAACCAAAGAAAAGCGAGATATTGAGTTGTTCAATGGTCGTTTTGATGATGAAAAAATGAAAGTTCTCACCAAAACATTCATTGATATTCCAGATACAAGCGAAGTGTTTTTATGTGGACCAGAAGATATGGTCAATTACGTGAGTAATTATCTGGCTGAAGCCGGTTTGCCAAAAGATTTAATTCATTTCGAATTATTTATAAAAGGCCTAACCGAAGAAGATAAAAAACGTGTTGAGCGTTTATCAGAACAAAAAATTGATGGTGTCGAAGTTGTTATTATCGATGGCGGAAAAGAATTCCGTTTTACAATGCAGCAAGACGATGATAATATTTTAGATGGCGCACTAACTGCCGGAGCAGATTTGCCTTTTGCATGCAAAGGAGGCGTTTGCAGTACCTGTAAGTGTCAAGTAATGGAAGGCGAAGTTGAAATGAAAATCAACTACGCACTAGAAGAAGATGAAGTCGCACAAAACTATGTGTTAAGTTGTCAAGCCGTTCCAACTACTAAAAAAGTGGTGGTCGATTTCGACGTGTAAATAGAATTTGTCATTCCGCACTTGATGCGGAATCCACTAAACATTAAAAACTATTCACTAAATACTAAATTATGAGTGAAGAACAAATAAAAAACCTGGAAGAGCAATTTGAAGCGCGTATCGCACGCGACGAAAAAATTGAACCTAAAGACTGGATGCCAGAAAAATATCGTCAAACGCATATTAGGCAAATTAGTCAGCACGCACATTCCGAAATTGTAGGAATGTTACCAGAAGGTAACTGGATTACTCGTGCACCATCCTTACGTCGTAAAGTAGCCTTATTGGCAAAAGTACAAGACGAAGCTGGTCACGGATTATACCTATACAGTGCTTGCGAAACATTAGGCATCTCGCGAGACGAACTATATGAACAATTGCATTCTGGTAAAGCAAAATATTCTTCCATTTTTAATTACCCAACAGTAACTTGGGCAGATATGGGAGCTATCGGTTGGTTGGTAGATGGTGCAGCCATTATCAATCAAGTGCCACTTTGCAGCACGTCTTTTGGACCTTATGCAAGAGCAATGGTGCGCGTGTGTAAGGAAGAAAGTTTTCACCAGCGTCAAGGTTACGAAATTATGCTAAAGCTTTGTAATGGAACACCAGAACAAAAAGAAATGGCACAAGATGCACTTAACCGTTGGTGGTGGCCAAGTTTAATGATGTTAGGTCCAACTGATGATATGTCTGTTCATACCGAACAATCAATGAAATGGAAACTGAAGCGAAAAACCAATGACGAGTTGCGTCAGCAGTTTATTGATCAAACCGTGCCACAAGCTGATATTTTAGGATTAACAATTCCAGACCCAGATTTAAAATGGAACGAAGAGCGTCAGAGTTATGATTTCGGAGAAATTGATTGGGATGAATTCTGGCAAGTCGTAAAAGGTCACGGACCAATGAACAAAGCAAGAATGAAAGCAAGAGTTGGCGCATGGGAACGTGGTGAATGGGTTAGAGACGCAGCAATGGCTCACGCAGAAAAGAAAGCAACCTCTTTGAAAAAAGAGGTCTCTTAATCAATAAAAATGTACGTGTTTATTGGTTTTTAGAATACGTTGGCAAAATGTCAGCACGTTGAAATGCAGAATAAGAAAATGAAATCGTTAAAAATTTCTGAAGCCTTGGAAGAAATTTAGATTTCATTTTAAGGTTTTCAATCTGTAGAGCAAGATTGAAAAATTCCTCATTTTAACTTGAATTTTTGGTTCGTTTTGTTTCAAGACAAAATGAACGTAAGAAGAAATAAAATAGAAGTATAAATAATAAGATACCTGCTTTCGCAGGCATACAAATTATGTCAAACAAAAAAAACTGGCCACTTTGGGAGGTTTTCGTAAGAAGTAAAAATGGATTAGAACATCGTCATTTCGGAAGTCTTCACGCAGCAGACGCAGAAATGGCTTTAGAAAATGCAAGAGACGTTTACACAAGACGTAACGAAGGCGTAAGCATTTGGGTTGTAGAAAGTAAGCATATTACAGCATCAAATCCAGAGCATAATGGCGAATTATTTGAACCAGCACAAGACAAGGTGTATCGTCATCCAACATTTTATGATTTACCAGACGACGTAAAACATATGTAACAAAGCAAGGCTTTGTCATCCTGAACTCGTTTCAGGATCTCTTTATTTATGTTAAATGTCACCTTGAGCGCAGTCGAAAGGTCTCAATTTGATTAAAAATGAAAAATAAAAACCTATACAACTACATCCTAGGAATCGCAGACAACAGCCTCATTCTCGGTCAGAGATTAGGAGAGCTTTGCGGTCACGGACCAAGTTTAGAAACCGATATCGCGTGCACTAATATGTCACTGGATTTATTAGGACAAGTGCGTAGTTATTATCAATATGCAGCAAAAATTGCTGGAGACGGCAGAACTGAAGATGATATCGCGATGCTTCGTAAAGAACGCGAATACTTCAATGTTTTATTGGTAGAGCAGCCAAATACCGATTTTGGGTACACAATGGCAAGACAATTCTTATTCGATGTATATCATTTTTTAATGCTAACCGAATTAGAAAAAAGTACTGATTTAAACTTATCAGCTATTGCAAAAAAATCCATCAAAGAAGTGAGTTACCATAAGCGTTTCTCATCCGATTGGATTAAGCGATTAGGAGACGGAACGGAAGAAAGTCATAGTCGTATTCAAACCGCAATAAATGATTTATGGACGTATACCGATGAATTATTCCATCAAACCGAAGCTGATAAAGCTATGGTTGCTGAAGGCGTTGGAGTAGATGTCACTAAATTAAAAGATGCTTATTACGAAGAAGTAAATGCAGTTTTAGAAGAAGCAACGTTAAGCGTTCCAGAAAGCAAATATTTTCAAAAAGGAGGAAAGCAAGGCATTCATACCGAACATATGGGTTACTTGCTAGCCGATTTACAATATATGCAACGTACCTATCCAAATATGGAATGGTAACCAATTCCTGCGAAAGCAGGAATCTCTTAAATTAACACTAGATGTCACCTCGAGCGCAGTCGAGAGGTCTCAATATGGTAACAGAATATCAAAATATAGACCAAAAACTGGTAAAGATTCTAGAGTCTATTTCAGACCCAGAAATCCCAGTATTATCCATAATGGATATGGGAGTGGTACGTTCTGCTATTATCGAAAATGACGTTGTAAAAATCGAAATCACACCAACTTACAGTGGCTGTCCTGCAATGGATGTTATTAGTGATGATATCAAGCGCGCAATGCAAAAAGCAGGTTATAAAGCTGAAGTAGATTTGATTTTACATCCAGCTTGGACAACCGATTGGATTACACCAAGAGGTCGAAAAGCACTCGAAGATTACGGTATCGCAGCACCATTAGATGAAGAAGCCGACAAGTCCGTGTTGCTGGAAGGAAAACAATTAGTAAAATGTCCGCAATGCGGAAGCACAAATACAAAAATGATAAGTCAATTTGGTTCAACAG
Source organism: Meridianimaribacter sp. CL38 (assembly GCF_004328055.1). Taxonomy (NCBI): domain Bacteria; kingdom Pseudomonadati; phylum Bacteroidota; class Flavobacteriia; order Flavobacteriales; family Flavobacteriaceae; genus Meridianimaribacter; species Meridianimaribacter sp. CL38. The sequence goes on from NZ_QKWS01000006.1 coordinate 173,277, forward strand.
CTTGTAAAGCACAATTTCAGTGCAACGACTGCCAAGAACCATTTGATTATTTTAAATGTTTGAAGTGACAACTTGTTGTCATCCTGAACTCGTTTCAGGATCTCATTAAGATTAATAATTATAAAAAATATGAGTTCAATAGAACTAAAAATAGAAAACAACATAGCCTACATCACACTAAACCGACCAGAAGTTTTTAACAGCTTCAACCGTGAAATGGCATTAAACCTACAGCAAGTTTTTGACGATTGCGAAAGTAATTCTGAAGTAAGAGCAATCGTGCTAACCGGAAACGGAAAAGCATTTTGCGCAGGTCAAGATTTAAAAGAAGTAACAAGTCCGGAACTAAATCCAGGATTCAAGAAAATTCTAGAAGAGCATTATAACCCAATTATCACCAGAATTAGAAATATTAAAAAACCAATCATTGGTGCGATAAATGGTGTGGCGGCTGGTGCAGGAGCTAACATTGCATTGGCTTGTGATATCGTTGTGGCTCACGAAAAAGTAAGTTTTATTCAAGCATTTAGTTTAATAGGGTTAATTCCTGATAGCGCAGGAACGTTCTTTTTGCCACGCTTAATAGGTTTTCAAAAAGCATCAGCATTAGCGATGTTAGGTGATAAAGTGTCTGCCGATGAAGCCGAAACAATGGGAATGATTTACAAAGTGTTGCCATTAGAAAGTTTTGAAGAAGAAGTGAATAAATTAGCATTGAAACTCGCTAATATGCCAACATTAGCTTTAGGGAAAATCAAGGAAGCGTTTAATCAATCTTTAACCAATAATTTAGAGGAGCAATTAGCATTAGAATCAAAATTACAAATCGAAGCAGCTCAAACTAAAGATTACGAAGAAGGCGTTTCAGCTTTTGTAGAAAAACGTAAACCAATTTTTAAAGGAAAATAATGAACGTAGGAATAATAGGTTCAGGAACAATGGGAAGCGGTATCGCTCAAGTAGCGGCAACTGCTGGTTGTTCTGTGAAATTATACGATACAAATCAAGCGGCTTTAGACAAAGCTAAAGCAAGCCTTGAAAAAATATTAAATAGACTCATTGAAAAAGGTCGAATAGATGCTGAAGAAAAAAACAGAATTCAGTCAAATATCAGGTATGTCGATAGTCTAAAAGCATTAGCAGATTCAAATCTTACGATTGAAGCTATCGTAGAAAATATCGATATCAAGAAGAAAGTCTTTTCAGAATTGGAAAGCTATGTGGCGGAAGATTGTATTATCGCTTCAAACACGTCGAGTTTATCCATAGCATCCATAGCATCATCATTGCAAAAACCAGAACGCTGCATCGGAATTCACTTTTTCAACCCAGCACCATTAATGAAATTGGTTGAGGTCATTCCAGCAGTGCAAACCTCAAAAGCGGTTTTAGACAAATCTGTTGAAACTATAAAAAGTTGGAAAAAAACAGTAGCTGTTGCCAAGGATACACCTGGTTTTATCGTAAACCGTGTAGCGCGACCATTTTACGGAGAAGCCTTAAGAATTTACGAAGAAGGTATTGCTGATTTTGAAACCATTGACCATAGCTTGAAAACATTGGGTGGTTTCAGAATGGGACCATTCGAATTAATGGATTTCATTGGTAACGACGTTAATTACACAGTCACAGAAACCGTATTTACAGCCTTTTATTTCGATCCAAGATACAAGCCAAGTTTCACACAAAAACGTTTAAGTGAAGCAGGTTATTTTGGAAGAAAATCTGGAAAAGGATATTATGATTATTCTGAAGGAGCTGTAAAGCAAGAGCCAAAACAAGATAGCGAATTATCACAAACCATTTTCGACCGTGTTTTAGTAATGTTAATCAACGAAGCAGCAGACGCCTTGTTTTTAAACATCGCATCAGCAGAAGATATAGACAACGCTATGACCAAAGGGGTTAATTACCCAAAAGGATTATTAGCTTGGGCAGATGAAAAAGGCATTGATTGGTGTGTAACCAAACTAGATGAATTATACAACGAGTACCACGAAGACCGTTACCGTTGCAGTCCGTTGTTGCGTAAAATGAATAAAGAAAATAAAACATTCTTTTAATGCAAGGAGAACAAATTCCACATAAAATGTTAAGTCAAGATGCATTTAGCAGTTGGCTAGGCATCGAAATTTTAGAATGCGAAATCGGTCGTTGTCGCGTGGCAATGACGGTTCGCAAGGAAATGCTTAATAGTATGGGAAAAGCACATGGAGGAATCAGTTATGCATTAGCAGATACAGCTTTTGGTTTTGCGGCAAATACACACGGAAAATTTGCTGTGTCCATAGAAACTAGTATCAATCATATTGAAGCATTAAATGAAGGAGATTATTTAGTCGCTGAATCTGTGATAGAAAACGTAAAAAACAGACTCGGGTTTAATATCGTAGAAGTAAAACGAGGAGATGAACTGGTAGCACTCTTTAAAGGTGTTGTTTATCGCACTCAAAAAGATTGGGAGTAAAATTCCTGCGAAGGCAGTAATCTCACAACAAAAAATATTTAAAAAAGATAATTCAATTTATTGAGCGATGAATAGCTCAAAATATTAAAATTAATAACTAAAACAAGTTCCCTTTCCTTTGGAAAGGGCTAGGGAAAGGCTTATGGAAGCATACATAATAGACGGCATAAGAACACCAATAGGAAATTACAAAGGCACATTATCGGCTGTACGTACAGACGATTTAGCAGCTTTAGTAATTAAAGAAATCGTAAAACGAAACCCAAGCATTCCAAAAGAAGCATACGACGATGTTATTCTGGGTTGTGCTAATCAAGCTGGAGAAGACAATCGTAATGTCGCTAGAATGGCGTCACTTTTAGCAGGATTGCCATTTACAGTTCCAGGAGAAACCGTGAATAGACTATGTAGTTCAGGTTTGTCAGCAATTATTCACGCAAACAGAGCGATAAAAGCAGGAGATGGCGATGTATTCATTTCCGGTGGTGTTGAGAATATGACACGCGGACCATACGTTATGGCAAAACCATCAAGCGCTTTTGGAGGCGATTCAAAACTGTACGATTCTACATTTGGATGGCGGTTTGTAAACCCAAAAATGCACGAAATGTATGGCACAGACGGAATGGGAATTACAGCCGAAAATCTAGTAGAGAAATATAATATCTCTCGAGAAGACCAAGATACATTCGCATACTGGAGTCAGATGAAAGCATCACAAGCACAAGAAAACGGACGATTAGAAAAAGAAATTCTACCTGTTGAAATTCCACAACGCAAAAAAGATCCAATCGTTTTTGCAAAAGATGAGTTTGTAAAACCAACAACGTCAAAAGAGATTTTAGCCAAATTACGACCAGCCTTTAAAAAAGAAGGCGGAAGCGTAACCGCAGGAAACGCATCAGGTTTAAACGACGGAGCTGCTGCAACTATTATCGCTAGTGAAGAGGCAGTAAAAAAATACAATCTAAAACCTTTAGCGCGCATCGTGAGTTCCGCTGTCGTAGGTGTAGAACCGCGAATTATGGGCATTGGTCCAGTCGAGGCGTCCAACAAAGCTTTGGCAAAAGCCGGATTGACAATGGACGATATCGACATCATAGAGCTCAACGAAGCCTTTGCTGCACAAGCATTGGCGTGTACCAGAGCTTGGGGATTGGAAGACAATGACCCAAGAATCAACCCAAATGGAGGCTCTATCGCAATAGGCCATCCGCTTGGTGTTACAGGCACCAGAATCGCCTATTCAGCGGCTTTAGAGCTCAAAGAGCAAAACAAACGTTACGCATTGGTAACGATGTGTATTGGCGTGGGTCAAGGCTATGCCGCTGTGATTGAACGAATTCCTGCGTAGGCAGGAATCTCTTAGCAAAAAGAAAACAAACTTTGGTTAAGAAAAAACATAGCAAGTAAGTGCGTTAGGGATTGAAGTGACATCCTTTTTTACCTCAGGTCGAGTGTCCCGACAATAAAGATCGGGATGTATCGAGAACAAGTAAAAAAGATATAACGGAAAGCCCGACCTTTAGGTAGCGCCAACACGAAAAGAAGTTTAATTTAAATAGATACCCACTTTCGTGGGCATTAAGATGAACAAAATTCAACACTACGTCCAAGGACAATGGACCACTGGAAAAGAAGAAGGAGCACCAATTTACGATGCCATAACAGGCGAACACTTCATAAATTGGGCTGTTGAAGGATTAGATATTCCTGAAGTTCTTAACTACGGACGCACAAAAGGAGGCGAAGTACTTCGTAAAATGACCTTTCAAGAACGAGGTAATATGCTTAAAAAGTTGGCACTTTACCTTACAAAACGCAAAGAACAATTTTACGATTTAAGTTATAGAACAGGCGCAACTCGTGTAGATAGTTGGATAGATATAGAAGGTGGTTTTGGTAATCTGTTTGCCAATGCATCATTACGAAAATTGTTTCCAAATAAACCGTTTCACGTAGAAGGCGATCCAATCGATTTGTCTCGTGGTGGGCGTTTTATGGCGCATCATATAATGGTACCAAAAAAAGGTGTTGCAGTACATATCAACGCATTTAACTTCCCAGTTTGGGGAATGTTAGAAAAGTGTGCTGTCAACTGGATGGCTGGTGTGCCAGCAGTGGTTTTACCAGCACCATCATCGGCTTATTTGGCAGAAGCTGTAGCGAGAGAAATTATCAATTCGGGTATTTTACCAGAAGGCGCACTTCAAATCATAAACGGAACCGTAAAAACTGTTTTAGATACCGTTGAATCTCAAGATGTCGTAACCTTTACAGGTTCGGCAGCAACAGGTCGTTTGTTAAAAGCACACCCGAGATTAATTGAAGAATCTGTGCCTTTTACTATGGAAGCCGATTCACTTAACGCATCTATTTTGGGCGAAGATGCAGTTCCGGGAACACCAGAGTTCAACTTATTTGTTAAGGAAGTTCGAAAGGAAATGACCGTAAAAGCCGGACAAAAATGTACAGCCATCCGACGCATTATTGTACCAGAAAATTTAGTTGAAGATGTTCAAATTGCATTAGCAAAAGAACTCGATAAAGTTACCATTGGAGACCCAAGACTTAAGGAAGTGAGAATGGGCTCATTGGTGAGTAAACAACAAGTTGAAGCCGTAAAAAGTTCTATTGCAGATATCAGCAAAGAAGCTGAAATGGTTTATGGCAATCTCGATAATATCGAAACCATTGGTGCGAATGCTAATAAAGGTGCGTTCATAAGTCCAGTGGTATTTAGAACAGATAATCCTTTCCAGAATAATGTTGTTCACGAGCGCGAAGCATTTGGACCAGTAAGTACCATTATGCCATACAAGTCAATGGACGAAGCTGTGCAATTAGCGCAAATGGGTAAAGGATCGTTAGTGTCTTCTATTGCAACTTACGATGATACCATCGCGACTGATTATGTTGTAAATGCAGCAAGTCATCACGGAAGAATTTTAGTGATTAATCGCGAAATGGCAAAACAAAGTACAGGTCACGGTTCGCCGTTACCGTACTTGGTTCACGGAGGTCCAGGACGTGCTGGTGGTGGAGAAGAAATGGGTGGAATGCGTGGTATTAAACACTATTTGCAACGAACAGCCATTCAAGGAACACCATCAACAATTACCGAAATCACTGGCATATATCAGCAAAATGCAAAATACAAGGAAGCCGAAGATCATCCGTTTAAGTACCATTGGGAAGATATTCAACCAGGAATGTCTTTAAAAACACACAAGCGTACACTTACGGATACTGATATTCAGAATTTTGCCAATTTAACTTGGGACCATTTTTACGCACACACAGATATTACCTCTTTAGATGGAAGTATTTTTGAAAAACGAACAGCTCACGGTTATTTTATAATTTCGGCTGCGGCTGGATTGTTTGTGTATCCTAATAAAGGTCCTGTAGCTGCAAATTACGGTTTGGATTCTATCCGATTTTTAAGACCATTATACCACAATGATACCATTTATGTGCGTTTAACCTGTAAGGAAAAAGTGGATAGAGATGTCTCATCAACCGAGCATCCAAGTGGTATTGTAAAATGGCACGTTGAGGTTTTTGATGCTAATTTTGAAAACCGACCAGAAAGTCAAAAAACAGACAAAGATAGTCCGTTGGTTGCCGTGGCTACCATCTTAACAATGGTTCAGAAAAAACAAGAAACATTTGTTGAAATGACCGAAGGGAAAATCAACGAGTGCTTATCAAAATTAAAAGCAAACGCTAAACCAAAATGGGGAATTATGACGCCTCAACATATGATAGAGCATTTAGAATACACTTATAAAATTGCATCAGGCGAAATTCAAAATTTTGAAATAGCTACACCAGAAAAGATTTTAGACAAGGTGCACGCAAGTTTGTATAACTATAGAAAGTTTCCACAAAACTCTCAATTTCCACAGTTAGAAAAAGATACGCTAGACGATTTAAAACATCAAGATTTAGAAACAGCGATTGAGAAGTTTAAAGAACAACGTAAAAAATACATCGAGTTTTTCAAGGAAAATCCAGATGCTAGATTGAAGAATTTAGTGTTTGGCGAGTTGAATCGTTATGAGTCATACTTACTCGAAAGAAAACATTTAAACCATCATTTTGAACAATTTGGATTAATATAATTATGTCAGAACAACAACCATACGTAAAACAAACCATAGAAAACCAAGTAGGATATATTGAATTTTTTCATCCTGCGCATAATTCATTACCAGGAAATATTCTAGCAGAATTAGCACAAACCATTACTGATGCTGGCAATAATGACGACATTAAAGTCATCGTTCTTAAAAGTGGAGGAGATAGAACGTTTTGTGCTGGCGCAAGTTTTAACGAACTAATCAATATCAATGATGAAGCCACAGGAAAAGTCTTCTTTTCAGGATTTGCCAACGTGATTAATGCAATGCGTAAATGTCCAAAATTTATCATTGGTCGCGTGCAAGGAAAAACCGTTGGTGGTGGAGTAGGAGTGGCATCGGCAACCGATTATTGTATGGCAACAAAATTTGCAGCCATAAAGTTAAGCGAGCTAAACGTTGGTATCGGTCCGTTTGTGGTTGGTCCTGCTGTAGAACGTAAGTTAGGATTAAGCGGAATGTCACAAATCGCCATTGATGCCAATACATTTTATCCAGCAGAATGGGCAAAACAAAAAGGCTTATTTACACAAGTGTTTGATACTACAGAAGCATTAGACGAAGCCGTTAAAACTTTTGCCGAAAATCTTTGCAATTACAATCCAGAAGCAATGAAAGAAATGAAGAAAATCTTTTGGCAAGGTACCGAAGATTGGGACACGCTTCTAGCCGAAAGAGCAGCTATTAGTGGTCGCTTGGTATTAAGTGATTTTACAAAAGAAACATTAAAACGATTTAAATAGTGATTTACGCATTCCAAGGATACACACCAGTCGTACACGAAAGTAGTTTCGTGCATCCGTTGGCAGCAGTCACAGGTAATGTCATCATTGGCAAAAACTGTTACATCGGTCCAGGTGCAGCCATTCGAGGAGATTGGGGACAAATCATTTTAGAGGATGGCGTTAACGTGCAAGAAAACTGTACAGTGCATATGTTTCCGGGTAAATCTATTACCCTAAAAGAAAGTGCGCACGTTGGTCACGGAGCCATCATTCACGGAGCCAATTTAGGTCGTAACTGTCTCATTGGTATGAATACCGTAATTATGGATGATGCCGAAATTGGAGATGAAAGTATCGTTGGCGCAATGACATTTGTTAAGGCCGAAACTAAAATTCCACCACGTAGTTTGGTGGTTGGTAATCCAGCAAAAGTCATCAAGCAGGTAAGCGACGAGATGATTGCTTGGAAAACTAAAGGAACGCAGTTATATCAGCAGTTGCCGCAAGATTGTCACAACAGTCTAGAAGCCGTTGAGCCATTACGTGAAGTTCCCGAAAATATGAAAATCCAAGAAGGTGCTTATGACACTTTGAGGGATTTTATGAAAAAGTAAAATAATTTGGGCGTTACCACAAGGGTCGCGCTTTACACTATATCTTTTTTGCTTTTAATAGCAAAAAAGGATGCCGTTTCAATCGCTAACGCGTAAGAAATAAAAACTAACAAACGCTAGTTAATGCGTTTAGTCATTCCGCACTTGATGTGGAATCTAAATTGAAGATAAAGACTATGTCTAAATTTGAACTAAAAATGCCCAAAATGGGCGAGAGCATCACAGAAGGAACCATAATTAATTGGTTAATCAATGAAGGCGATTCTTTTGATGAAGGCGATATCATATTAGAAGTAGCCACAGATAAGGTGGATAACGAAGTGCCTGCACCAGCAGCAGGAACGTTGCTAGAAACCAAATACCAAGCAAAAGATGTGGTAAAAGTTGGTGAGGTTATCGCTATTTTAGAAGTTTCTGAAGAAGTAAAATCAACAAAGAAAAATGATGTCATTCAGAACGATAGCGAAGCATCTAAAAAAGATAAAAAGCAACAAAAAAAGAAGCGTTCTATCACATCGAGCACAGTTGAGGTATCCACTTCAAATTCATTTTCAGTAAATAATACAAATACATTCTTCTCACCACTAATTATTTCCATAGCCAAAGAGCATCACATTAGTTTTGAAGAATTAGCAAGAATCCCAGCAACCGGAAACGAAGGACGATTAAGAAAAAGCGATGTATTCAATTATATCGAAGATGGCAGACCTTATAAGTTTGCACAATCAGTGGTTCAAGATCCAACAGCTTATCGCATTCCTCAATTAACGTTTGATAAAGGCAAAGGAAAGATTGTAGAAATGGATCGTATGCGTCAAATGATTGCCGATCATATGGTGTATTCCAAACACACGTCACCGCACGTAACAGCTTATGTTGAAGCCGACTTAACCAATATGGTAAATTGGCGAAATGAAAATAAAGTTGCTTTTCAGGAAAAATATGGCGAAAAACTAACCTTTACACCATTGTTTGTAGAAGCAGTAGCTAAAGCGGTCAAGGATTTTCCAAATATCAATGCGTCTGTTGATGGCAGTAATATCATCGTAAAAGAAGATATTAATATTGGTATGGCAACAGCATTACCAAGTGGAAACTTAATTGTGCCAGTAGTTAGAAATGCCGATATCAAAGACTTAAAAACGTTAGCCGAAAACGTAAACGAGCTCGCTGGAAAAGCAAGAGAAAACAAGTTGAGTGGCGACGATATTAAAGGTAGTACGTTCACTATTTCTAACGTTGGGACGTTTGGAAGCGTTATGGGAACACCAATAATCAATCAACCAGAAGTTGCCATTTTAGCATTAGGAATTATTAAAAAGCGCGCCGAAGTCATCGAAACTGAAAAAGGCGATGAAATCGCTATCAGAAGTATGATGTACTTATCGCTGTCTTTCGACCATCGTGTTGTGGATGGTTTCCTGGGTGGAAGCTTTGTGCGAAGAGTTGCTGATTATTTAGAGCAATTTGACACGAATAGAACAATTTAAAAAAGACGTCACTTCGAGTGATTTGTGAGGAACGAGCAAATTGTATCGAGAAGCAGTTAAATCATTATCGATACAAAATTGCTAAAGTCAATTTCACTCGAACTGACGAAAAAACATAAATATGAATATTTCAATCAAAAAAATAGAAAAATCAAAAGTCGATACTATCGACTTCAACAACATACCATTAGGAACCTCTTTCACAGATCATATGTTTATCTGCGATTATAAAGATGGCGAATGGCAAAACCCAAGAATTGAACCTTTAGCTTTAATTCCAACGCATCCAGCAGCAATGGCGTTGCATTACGGACAAGCCATTTTTGAAGGCATGAAAGCTAATGTAGATGAAGACGGAACACCAATGCTATTCCGTGCCGATAAAAATGCAGCGCGTTTAAACTTTAGTGCTGACCGAATGGGAATGCCAAATGTTCCAGAAGAATTATTCGTAGAAGGTTTAAAACAGCTCGTGGCTATGGACAAAGCGTGGATTCCACCACAAGATGGTAGTGCATTGTACTTACGTCCATTTATGTATGCCGATGAAGCCTTTATCGGTATGCGTGCAGCCACAAGTTACAAGTTTATCATTATGGCATCGCCAGCAGGACCATTTTTCAGCAAGCGTATAAAATTGTGGGCCGAAAAGAAATTCGTTCGTGCCGTAGATGGTGGTACAGGCGAAGCAAAAGCAGCTGGAAATTATGCAGCAGCAATTCGTCCAACGGAATTGGCAAAAGCAAAAGGCTACGACCAAGTATTGTGGTTAGATGCTGTTGAGCACGAGTACATTCAAGAGGTGGGAACAATGAATATTTTCTTTAAAATCGATGGAAAATTCATCACACCACGTCGCGATGGCGCCATTCTCGATGGCATTACCAGAATGAGCGTTATCGATATTCTAAAAGATAAAGGTTTTGAAGTTATTGAGCGTCCAATCACGCTTACCGAAATCCGAGAAGCATCAGAAAAAGGCCTTTTAGAGGAAGCTTTCGGAACAGGAACAGCCGTTGGTATTGCTTACATTCAGAGTATTGGCACAGAAAATGGCGACATTCACGTCTCTGACGAAAGTCCGGTAGGATTAGAGGTTAACGACATGCTAAATGCCATAAAAACAGGAAAAATTGAAGATAAATTCAACTGGATGATAAAGGTTGAAAAGGAATTAGTGTAAAGATTACGTTACTTCGAGTGATTTGTGAGGAACGAGCAAATTGTATCGAGAAGTAAGTATAAAGTTCTCGATACAAAATTGCTTAAGGCAATTCCACTCGAACTGACGAATAGATATAATGATGAATAAAGACATATTAAAAAAAGGGTTTACCAATTTAGTAACCGCCAAAACAATGGCAGAATTGTATGAAGCCAACTTCAAAGTAGTTTCAAAATACGTGCACGCCACATCACGTGGTCACGAAGCCATTCAGACGGCTTTAGGAATGCAATTGTTACCTCAAGATTATGCATTTCCGTATTACAGAGACGATGCAATGTTGTTAGCTTTTGGTATGACACCTTACGATTTAATGCTTCAGGTATTAGCTAAAAAAGATGATCCATTTTCTGGTGGAAGAACCTATTATTCGCATCCAAGTTTAAAAGATGCTGATAAGCCTAAAATTCCACATCAATCATCAGCAACAGGTATGCAAGCGATTCCTGCAACTGGTGTTGCAATGGGAATGCAATATTTGGAAAAGCAAGGACTTCAAAATTCAAATGTTGTTCAGAATGATAGCAAAGAATCGCAATTAAATCCAATTACGGTTTGTAGTTTAGGCGACGCATCAGTAACCGAAGGTGAAATTGCAGAAGCCTTTCAAATGGCTGCTTTAAAGCAAATGCCAATTCTATATTTGGTGCAAGACAATGGTTGGGATATTTCAGCCAATGAAGCCGAAACCAGAGCGCAAAATGCTGCAGAATATGCAAAAGGTTTCCACGGATTAGAGGCTATTTCTATAGATGGTGCTAACTTTATTGAAAGCTACGAAGCATTGGAAAAAGTTATAAAAACCATACGAGAAGAGCGTCGACCATTTTTGGTGCACGCTAAAGTACCGTTATTAAATCATCATACGTCTGGTGTTCGTATGGAATGGTATCGTGATGACTTGGAGGAAGCAAAATCTCGTGATCCATATCCTGTTTTAAAACAGCAAATGTTAGATAATGGTTTCAACCAAAAGGATATTGATACCATTGAAGCGGAAATAAAAACGTTGGTTGAAAATGATTTTCAAAACGCCTTAAAAGCAGAAGATCCAACACCAGAAGATTTATTTACGCACGATTTTGCGCCAACACCAATTACCGAGGAAAAAGGCGAGCGTTCGCCAGAAGGTGCAGAAAAAGTAGTGATGGTAGATTGTGCCTTATTCGCTGTAGAAGAATTGATGCGAAAGCATCCTGAATGCCTGCTTTATGGACAAGATGTTGGTGGACGACTTGGTGGTGTATTTAGAGAAGCGGCTACATTAGCACAGAAATTTGGTGACGACCGTGTTTTTAATACACCAATTCAAGAAGCTTTTATCGTGGGTTCTACGGTTGGTATGAGTGCGGTTGGTTTAAGGCCCATTGTTGAGGTTCAGTTTGCTGATTATATTTGGCCAGGACTCAATCAATTATTTACCGAAGTGAGTCGTAGCTGTTATTTAAGTAACGGTAAATGGCCTGTGAGTATGATTTTGCGTGTGCCAATAGGTGCTTATGGTAGTGGTGGACCTTACCATTCATCTTCTGTGGAAAGTGTGGTCACAAACATTAGAGGTGTAAAAATTGCATACCCAAGTAATGGTGCTGATTTAAAAGGTTTAATGAAAGCCGCATATCACGATCCAAATCCTGTGGTTATTTTTGAGCATAAAGGTTTGTACTGGTCTAAAGTGCCAGGAACACAAGGTGCAACCTCTGTAGAACCTGCTGAAGACTATGTGTTACCTTTTGGAAAAGCTTGGGTGTTACAAGAAATTTGGAAGCAAGACGATGTAGAAACCTGCACGATTGTAACCTACGGAATGGGTGTGCATTGGGCAATGAATGCTTCAGAAGAATTGGGTTTAAAAGACCAAGTAGAAGTTATCGATTTAAGAACATTATATCCTCTAGATGAAGAAACGATAATGAAATCGGTTAAGAAAACAGGTAAGTGTTTAGTGGTGACTGAAGAGCCAAGTAATAACAGTTTTGCAAGAGCATTATCTGGGAAAATTCAAGAAGAATGCTTCAAATATTTAGATGCACCAGTAATGACTATTGGTAGTGAAAATATGCCTGCAATTCCACTGAATTCAACATTAGAGCAAACAATGATTCCTTCAACTGAAAAGGTGAAAGCTAAGATTGAGGTTTTACTGAATTATTAAAATAAAAAAGCGACTCAATAGAGTCGCTTTTCTTTTATAAATCGTATTCCGAAAGTGGTTTTGTAAATTCTTCAGGATTAGCAGCCAAATAATAACGAGGATCATTAATGTCTTCGACAATAACCTCTTTAAATTTAGGACTTGCTTTATACATTAAAGATTTACAATCTTCACTAAGGTGTTTCAATTTTAAACTTTTACCTGCTGTCTCGTACTTTTTAATTAAATTGAATATCGCTTCCATAGCAGAATGGTCACTGACGCGAGATTCAACAAAATCTATTTCAACGTTTTCAGGGTCATTTTTTACATCAAACTTAGAGTTAAAACTCTGAATAGATCCGAAGAATAAAGGTCCCCAAATTTCATAAGTTTTAGTGCCATTTGGTTGTATACGTTTACGTGCTCTAATCATTGTTGCGTTTTTCCAAGCAAATACTAATGCAGAAATTATTACACCAGCGATAACAGCTACTGCTAAATCTTTCCAAACTGTAATTGCTGAAACAGCAATAAGCACAACAGCATCAGCAATAGGTATTTTACGAATGATTCTAAAACTAGACCAGGCAAAAGTTCCGATAACCACCATAAACATAACACCTACCAATGCAGCGATAGGAATTTGCTCAATTAATGGTGCAGCAAAAAGAATAAATCCTAACAAGGCTAATGCAGCAAAAGCTCCAGATAAACGACCACGACCACCAGAGTCTACGTTTATGATGGATTGACCAATCATAGCGCAACCACCCATTCCACCGAAAAGACCATTTAGCATATTAGCACTTCCTTGAGCAATACATTCGCGATTTCCGTTACCTCTAGTTTCTGTGATTTCATCAACAAGGTTTAAGGTCATTAAAGATTCAATCAGTCCAACAGCGGCTAAAATAAATGCAGTTGAAATAATGATATCCCAATGTCCTGCAAGTGTTCCGAATAATCCAAAAATTTGATCTTGAAATGTTGGTAATCCACCTTCTAAACCTTTTCCGCCACCTTCAGCAATAAAGGAACCAACAGTACTCATTTCAATACCTCCAAAAATAGTGATACAAGCTACAACAATAATAGCCACTAAAGCCGCTGGAATTTTCTTGGTAAGTTTAGGAAGTCCAAACATAATTCCCATAGTCAATCCGATAAAGCCCATCATTTTCCAGAAGGCAGCATTAGAAAATAGAGCCGAAAACCATTTAGAAGTGTTATCAAAAAATGAAATATCCTGCGGCACAGCATTAGGAAATAATTTTAATTGTGATAAGAAAATGACGATGGCCAAACCGTTTACAAATCCCATCATTACTGGATGTGGAATAAGTCTAACGAACTTTCCGAGTTTAAAAACACCTGCCAAAATTTGAATGCCACCAACAAATAGTAAGGTAATAAAAAGCCATTGAAGCCCAAGGTTTTCAATAGGTGTATCTAAATTAATACCAACTTCATTTCCTTTTTGAATAAGGTGTACCATAACCACAGCCATTGCACCAGTAGCACCAGAAATCATTCCTGGTCGACCACCAAACAAAGCGGTAACGATTCCCATCATAAAAGCACCATATAATCCAACTAAAGGATCTACGCCAGCAACAAAGGCAAAAGCAACAGCTTCAGGCACTAATGCTAATGCAACTGTAAGGCCTGATAAAATATCGTCTTTAGGGTTTTGGGTAAAATTCTTTCTTGTAGTTTGACCTAAAATCATAATTTACTTTTTGAAGCCGCAAATATAAGTTTTTATAGGTTAAGCCTAAAATGGGTATTATTGAAGAATTAATAAAAAAGCATCAAACGTTAGTTTGATGCTTTATAAAATTATATAAAAAGATTTTACTGATTTAGCTCAGGAGGATATTTTTCCATGATTTTAGCAACAAACTCATTGATTCGTTCTTCTTTTTTATCAATATTTTTAGTCAAATATCCAGTTCCCATACCTTGCCAAACTAATTCTTTTTTGTTGGCATCAATTAAATCGATGTATAGTGTTCCTTCTGTTGAAGTTGAAACAGAAGTGTTGTTGTAAGGTCCCCAATACCATGGGTTCCAACCCCAACCATATCCGTATGGTCCCCAACCATTGTTGTAAACATTTACTTTTTCTCTTGATTTGGTAAAGATACTTACTAGGATATCAGGGTTTTCAGATTTTGTGTATCCTTTGGCCAAAAGTTCACTTTCAATAGCTCGTAGAATACGTTTTTTGTCAATGTCATTAATCTCTGCTTTATCAATACCTGTTTTAAAAAAGGCAAACGTTTTATAGTTGTCAAAACTTGCTCTTTTATCATAGTCGGATGCAACTCTCACTGAGCTACATGATGTGAAGATTGTAGTAATAACTACAAAGCTTAATAGTTTTAATGTGTTTTTCATATTCTTCTTTATTTGAGTTTATAACGAGTCCATTAGTTTGTCGTCAACTATATTAGGAACCGTAACTTTTAAATTAGGTTCTTGTTCCATAGCGCGTTTTATAGCAAAAACAGCACCTTCGTTTCTTGCCCAACTTCTTCTGGAGATACCATTGTTTACATCCCAGAAAAGCATTGATTTTAAGCGTGTTTCGGCTTCATTAGTACCATCAAGAACCATACCAAATCCACCATTAATAACTTCTCCCCAGCCAACGCCACCACCATTGTGGATACTTACCCAAGTCGCGCCTCTAAAACTATCACCTATAACATTGTGTATAGCCATATCTGAAGTGAAACGAGAACCATCGTAAATATTGCTGGTTTCACGATAAGGTGAATCTGTACCTGATACATCATGGTGATCACGACCTAGAACAACGTAGCCTATTTCGTCTTTAGCAATGGCATCGTTGAATGCTTTAGCGATTTTCATTCGACCTTCGGCATCTGCATAAAGAATTCTGGCTTGTGAGCCTACAACTAATTTGTTTTCTTGAGCACCTTTAATCCACTGAATATTATCAGCCATTTGCTGTTGGATTTCTTCAGGTGAGTTTTTCATGATTTCTTCTAAAACTTCACAAGCAATAGCGTCTGTTTTTGCAAGGTCTTCAGGTTTTCCAGAGGTACATACCCAACGGAATGGCCCAAATCCGTAATCAAAACACATTGGTCCCATAATATCTTGCACGTAGCTTGGATACTTAAATTCGCGACCTATAGTTGGATTTTCAGACATAACATCCGCACCAGCACGAGAAGCTTCGAGCAAGAAGGCATTTCCGTAATCAAAGAAATAAGTACCTTTCTTTGTGTGTTTGTTAATAGCAGTTGCATGACGACGTAAACTTTCCTGAACTTTAGTCTTGAAAAGGTCTGGATTATTTGCCATCATATTGTTAGCATCTTCAAAAGATATTCCAACAGGGTAATAACCACCAGCCCAAGGGTTATGCAATGAGGTTTGGTCACTTCCTAAATCGATATGAATATTAGATTCATCAAATTTTTCCCATACTTCAACAACATTTCCTAGGTATGCAATTGATATTGTTTCTTTATTAGTCTGTGCTTTTTGTACTCGTGCTACTAATTCATCTAAATCTGAAATTTTTTCATCAATCCAACCTTGATCTAATCGAATTTGGGTGATTTTAGGATTCACTTCTGCACAAATCGTAATACAGCCTGCAATGTTACCTGCTTTTGGTTGCGCACCAGACATTCCGCCTAAACCAGAGGTGACAAAAATATGTCCTTTAGGTGATTTGTTTATTTTTCTAAATCCGTTTAAAACGGTAATTGTTGTGCCATGTACAATACCTTGAGGTCCAATATACATATAGCTTCCGGCTGTCATTTGTCCGTATTGTGTAACGCCAAGAGCGTTGAATTTTTCCCAATCATCTGGTTTGGAGTAATTAGGAATCATCATGCCGTTTGTAACAACTACACGAGGCGCGTTTTTATGTGATGGAAATAAACCCATAGGATGACCAGAATACATAACAAGCGTTTGCTCATCTGTCATGGTTGCTAAATATTGCATGGTTAATAAATACTGCGCCCAGTTAGAAAACACAGCGCCATTGCCGCCATACGTAATTAATTCATGTGGATGTTGTGCAACAGCATAATCCAAATTGTTTTGAATCATTAACATGATAGCTGCAGCTTGCTTTGATTTGGCAGGATATTCATCAATTGGACGTGCATACATTTTATAATCAGGTCTAAAACGATACATGTAAATGCGTCCATAAGTCTCTAATTCTTCTTTGAATTCAGGAAGAAGTGTTGCGTGGTGTTGCGGATCAAAGTAGCGCAACGCATTTTGAAGCGCTAATTTTTTTTCTTCATCAGAAAGAATCTCCTTACGTTTAGGTGCATGATTAATAGAAGCTTCATAAGGTTTAGGATTAGGTAATGTGTTTGGTATTCCTTGTAGTATTTGTTCTTTAAAAGATATGTTAGTTGTTGTTGACATTAGTTTCTTTTTAATTGCTTTTTATTGAATCCGTATGGGCAGTGTCTGCATCCGCTTTCGCAGCAATAGCCGCGTTTTAGGTGGTATTGCTCTGTGAAACAGCGATAGCCTTCAGGAGTTAAGTAATAATCTCCTTCTTCAATAGGAATGATTTTTTTCATAATCTAACAAAGATAATGTAATTTGGATTGATTTTTGAAGTTTCAAGACTATGATATTGGTTTCGAAATATATAGTGCCTAAAGGTTATGTTGGGGTTACAATTTTCCCTTTTGTATTCTTAAAGTATAAAGCTTTGAAAGAAGATGTTGTGCTTTTAAATCATGAAAAAATTCATTTAAAGCAGCAGTTGGAGCTGTTGATTATTCCGTTTTATTTATTGTATCTAATTGAGTTTTTTATAAGATTAGTTCAATATAAGAATATGTATGCTGCGTATAAAAATATCTCTTTTGAGCGTGAGGCTTACTTTCAGGAAGCTCAGCTTGATTATTTAAAGTATCGTAGGTTGTATAGTTTTTTAAAGTATTTATAGTTTTATTCAAGTTAGATACAAAAAAAGACCTAACGTAATTGGATAGGCCTTTTTGTAGTGAAGTGCTATATATTAATTTTTTACTGTTTTAAAATGATTCTTTGGATTTTTTGTTTTTTAGATTGAGTAAGAGTAGCTTTTACAATATATGTGGCATCCGAAAGATTACTGTCTTGTATGATAAATTCTAATTGGTTAATATTCTTTTGCTCAAATAATTTTCTGCCTAATAGGTCGTAGATAATTACAGAATCTATAGTGTTTGTTTCGGATTTTACTTTAATATAATCACCGTTAGGAGCAGAGATACTTAATTGACCTCTAACGTCATCTTTGTCGATGTCAAGTGTTTCATTGGTGTATCTTAAGATAAAACGGTCGTCAAATGTTGTTGGTTGACTAACGCTAAAGATATAAGGCGAAATTTTTAAATCATGTATTGTATTGGTGTAAGTGTCTTCTAGATATATGTTTTGGTCTTCATTAGTGAATAGGCCATCTACATTGCTAATAGCTATAGTGTGAATCCCTGGTTCAGTTAAAACTGTACCTAGATGTACTTGGTCATTTTGGTCGAAAGGTAAAGCTCTTCCTTGTATGATCATTCCTTTGTCATCAATTTTAGAATACAAGTTTAATGCATTGGACTCTTTATTGTATGCGTCATAAAGGCGGTCTTTTTGATTTGTAGCTCCTTCAATGTAACCTACTAATATGCTAGAGGATAATTGACTTGGAGATACTAAGTTTAACCAAATACGATGCTTTTCTAGGCTAGATTGTGAGTTGTGGTTTACATTATCACTTGATGGTGTTCGATAAAACTGACTGTTGTCATAGCTTGCTGACAGTTGCCTCATGCTATTGTTGAATGTAACGCTACCAGTTTCACTATCATTAAGTGCTAAAACAAAAAATCCTTGACCAGAGGCTATTTGTCCACTAAATGATTCGTCTTGATAGGGGTTGGTTCCAGAGAAATTGTATGTTACATAATCTGAGATATTATAGTTTAATACATAGTCTTCATAAAATGAATCGGTATAAGTTCCTAGAATGCTGCCATGAGTCCATATATGAACTGCTCCTTCAATAATGGTATTATTAGGATGGGTTAAAAATGCTTGAGCATCAAGGGCTGAAGGGTAAGGGTTTCCTAGTAAATTCCAATTGTCATCAAATGGAGTTACGGTTAATAAATCATTGCCATACGGATTGTATGTGAAATTACTATTTGTGTTTGTGTTGGTTCCGCTATTAATGGTTTTGGTAATGATGCCATTATTAGCTACACCATTGAATGTTGCAGTAAAAGTTGTAGGAGTGTTGGTAAAAGCATCTGGACCTCTTACAATATATCCTTTCCCATTTTGCATTAAGGATCCTGCTGAGTTTGACCAGTTTCCAAAACAAATAGGAATAACAGGAGGAGGTGTAAAACCATTAGGTATAGTTGTAATCCATTCGTAAATATAATTTGTTGAGGTGCCTGGGGAAACATTATTTACATTAAAATTATTGACTGGAGATGACCAATATACGTAATCAGTACCTCTTATATTAGCATCCCTGTTCATTGTGATGTTGCCTGTATTTGGAATAGTTGGAGCATCATTAACTTGAATTAAACTACCACTACTATTGATTTGAATTGTTCCTACACCTTGTATGTCTACAAAGTCAACAATTGTGACAGAGGCGTCAGATTGTACTGTTAAAGTTGCTCCATCGTGTACTGTAAGATTTAATCCATCTCCATCGTCATTGGTGTAAAGTACTGGGTCATTTCCTGTGATAGGAATTACTACACAGTCTGCTGAAGTAGGAATAGTGTCATCAGACCAATTGAGAGGTTCCATCCAATCGTTAGTAGCTTCAGAGCCATCCCATATTTTTACACCATTAACAGTAACGATGAAATTATCTGTTTCAACAATTGTAGAGCTGTTGCAAAGATTATAGGTTACTTCGGCTATGTAAGTTGTTGTAGATGTAGGTGAAACGGTAATGATACCATCATCATCTGGGTCAATAATTTCATTAGCAGGTGAAATTGAATTAGCATACCATTTTAAATCAGTGATAGAGCTTCCAGATGGAACAAAACGCCATGCCTCGTTAGTTGCAGTCCAGTTAGTATTGATGTCATTTCTTCCAGGAGCAGCTGAGGCTAAAGTACCTGTATTGTTTTGGAGACCTACTTGAGCGCGACCATTATTCCAAATAGGAGGAACAAAAGGGCTATCGTCTAATTGTTTTTCTTCAATATAAATTTCAATGACATTAGTGTTTTCGTAAAAAACAATCATTCCTGAGTAAAGCACACTACCATCTCCCCAATTGGCGCTATCATACATTGGTACATCACTCCAAGCTGCAACAAGAGCTCTGCAGCCAGTGTTAAGAGTTATAAGTTCCCAAGCTATTTCTCCGCCAGCGCTAGGGTCAATATCGTGATGTACTCCGAAAATTGATGGGCCGTAAAAGTAATCGGTAGTGCCATTTGAGGCATTAGCTACATTGTTTGGTAAGTTGTTGTCGATTCTCCATCCAGTAGGGCCTCCAGCAAGTGAACTGTCGAAAGAGATCACTCCATTTGAACCAATTACACACGAATTATATGTTTGTCCGTAGAAGCAGAAATCAAAAGGAAGATTAACTGTAGGAGACCATACGTCGTCAGTATTTACACTTACAGGGTTTGCTAAACAATCAAATTGATAAGGTGGGTTGTAAGCTATGCTTTCAACGTTATAGCTTGTGGTTTCTCCTAGTTCTAGATAGTTAGCTTCTAAGTCTACGGAGGAAGGTGAAGTACAATTAATAGTTACAGTGTCATTTCCTCCACTATCCATAACATCAACACTTGGGCAAGCTAAAGCTGTGGTGCCTGTGCCATTACCAGGAAGGCAAGGGTGTGTAATGCATATATCAAAAGTTCCAGGGTTGTTACCATAACTATGTACTCTTATATAGTAAGTGTTTCCTGGTGTGAAGCCAGTTATTTCTGCTGATTCATTAGTGTAATAATCATCTACACAGAGTTCACTAGTCAAAGAGCCGCAAGTGCCGGAAAATATTTCAAAAACAGCATCGTCTAGAGTTCCTTCGGTTACAGTGATGGTATGAGTGTCAGTCAAAGCAGTAAAATTATACCATACATCATCATTTGCATTGCTAAAATAACATGATGTTAAACCAGATGGAGTTGCATCTACTGTGGTGCCGCTTGTGTTGTTGCAGGTGAGTAAATTTGATGTGAGATTGATACCTCCACAATTGTCGTTTGATGGAGGGGTTGAAGAATATACGCAAATGGTGCCATTCATATTAGAATTACTATTCCAGTCTTGAATTCTTACTCTGTATGTTACTCCTGGTGTTGTTGCGTAATTAATAGTTTCAGAATCGCCATCTAATCCATCATCCGCACATGCTATACTTGTCATATTTGTATTGCATCCACCTGTAAAAAGAGTTAAAATAGGGTCTCGGTTATTGTCGCTAGTGTTATATATTATTGTTGTTGAGTTGCTGGTGGCAACAAACCAGCCCCATGCATCATCAAAGTCACCTGCATTACAGCCTGTTGCGCCATCCCAATAATTAGTATTGTTGTTGCTATTGAATGATACTGGGTTGCAACTTGTGCTTACAGTAATTTCTCCTGAAGCTAAATTATTGCAATTATTAGTTTGACTAAAACTATATATGCAAAAAGAAAATATTAACAGAGATGAGAGGGGTAATTTTCTTATCATAAACCTAAACATTAAATTAGCCATAACATTACTTGTTGTAAATGTTAGATTAGCTATTTAAATGATAGATTTGGAGTGAGTTATAATGTTAAATTTATGAAAAATAATTATAGTTTTAACGTTTGTTTTTGAAATTTTACTGAAAAACTGTTTAAATGCAAAAAAAACCTATTAAAAATACTTTAAATATTGATAATCGTTTGTTTGTGAGAGCTGAGTATCTCAATCATAAATTTGTATCTGGAAATAAACTAAGAAAGCTAAAATACAATCTAGAGTTTGCAAAACACCAAAATATTGATACACTACTGACTTTTGGTGGTGCTTTTTCAAATCATATTTCAGCAACTGCAGCAGCAGGTAAAGAATTTGGGTTTAAAACTATAGGGATTATAAGAGGAGAGGAGCTTAAAACTAATTTTAAGGCTAACCCTACTTTGTCTTTTGCTTACGCTTGTGGCATGCAGTTTAAGTTTGTTACAAGACAGCAGTATAGAGAGAAGACCAATGAGGATTTCATAAAAAACTTAAAAGAAGAGTTTGGGGAGTTTTATCTTCTTCCTGAAGGAGGTACTAATGAACTTGCTGTAAAAGGTTGTGAAGAAATTTTGACTGAAGCAGACAGCGTTTTTGACTATGTCTGTTGTCCTGTTGGAACAGGAGGTACTATTTCTGGGGTTATTAATTCTAGCAATTCACATCAAAAGATTCTAGGATTTCCTGCGTTAAAAGGTGATTTTTTACAAGAAGAAATTGCTAAATTTGCAACACAAAATAATTGGGAGTTAATAACCGATTACCATTTTGGAGGTTACGCAAAGACTAATGATGATTTAATAAAATTCATCAATAACTTTAAGAGTAAACATAATGTACCTTTAGATCCTATTTATACAGGTAAAATGGTGTTTGGTATTTACGATTTAATTGAAAAAGGCTATTTTCCTAAAGGTTCCAAAATATTAGCAATTCATACTGGAGGTTTACAAGGAATTGAAGGAATGAACCAAAAGTTAAAGCAACAAAATAGGCCTTTAATCGTTTAAGAATTTATGAGAAAACTACTTGCTGTACTATTATTATGTTCCATTGCTTTAAGCTGTGGTTCAAAAAAGAAAATTGTTACAAAAAAGAAGCGAAATACTACAAGAACAGAACAAGTTTCAAGACCAACGGAAAAAGAGCCTGCTGTAGTTAATCCGTCTGAAAATGAAGACATTTCTCCAAAAACTTATGCTAGTCCTACTGATGCATATATTGCAACTTATAGTGGAATAGCAATGGAGGAGATGCGAAAATATAAAATACCAGCAAGTATTACTTTAGCTCAGGGAATACTGGAGTCAGCATCAGGAAAAGGACGTTTGGCAGTTGAAGCAAATAATCATTTTGGTATTAAATGTCACGGATGGACAGGTGCTAAAATTTACCATGATGACGATGCTTCCCAGGAATGTTTTAGAAAATACAATCATGCAAATTCTTCGTTTGAAGATCATTCTACATTTTTAACTTCTAGAAGTCGTTATTCAAAATTATTTCAGTTAAAGATTGATGATTACAAAGGTTGGGCTAAAGGGTTAAGAGCTGCTGGATATGCAACCGATAGAAAATACCCTGAAAAACTGATAAGTTTAATTGAGCGCTATCAGCTTTATCGTTATGACGAAGAAGTGCTTGGTAGGCCTTCAAATAAATATGATGATGTTGTTGAAGAAGGACATCTTACACATCAAGTTGTAAAAGGAGATACGCTTTATTCGCTTTCTAGAAAATACAATACAACTGTTGAAACTCTTAAGCGGTTGAATAATATGAGTAATAATGACCTTGCGATAGGTCAGGTGCTTATTATAAAATCTGAATAATTTATGTTATATAAAAGAAGTAGTGCTTTATTTAAAGAAGCTCAAGACGTAATTCCTGGAGGAGTAAACTCACCTGTTAGAGCATTTAAAGCTGTTGGAGGAACTCCAATTTTTGCAAAATCAGCAAAAGGCGCTTATGTTTTTGATGAAGATGACAATCAATATATAGATTACATTAATTCTTGGGGACCGATGATTTTAGGTCATGCACATAAACCAGTTGTAGATGCTGTGGTTGAAAAAGCGAAACTAGGAACGTCGTTTGGTATGCCTACTGAGATTGAAACTAAAATTGCTGAATTGGCAATTAGTATGGTCCCAAATATTGATAAAATTAGATTTGTAAACTCAGGTACCGAAGCTTGTATGAGTGCGGTAAGACTTGCAAGAGGGTTTACAGGAAAAGAAAAAATAATAAAGTTTGCAGGATGCTATCATGGACATAGCGATGCGTTTTTAATACAGGCAGGAAGTGGAGCAGTAACTTTTGGTAGTCCTAATAGTCCTGGAGTAACTGAAGGCACAGCAAAAGATACCTTGTTGGCTAGGTATAATGATATTGATAATGTTGAAGCGCTTATAAAAGCAAATGCAGATGAAATAGCGTGTATTATATTAGAGCCTGTTGCAGGGAATATGGGTTGTATTCCACCAAAAGATAACTTCTTACAGAAACTAAGAACATTATGTGATGCTCATAATATTCTATTGATTTTTGATGAAGTTATGACAGGTTTTAGACTTGCTAAAGGTGGTGCTCAAGAGTTGTTTAATGTGGATGCAGATATTGTTTGCTTTGGAAAAGTTATTGGAGGCGGATTACCAGTGGGCGCTTTTGCTGCGCGTAATGAGATTATGAATCACCTTGCACCTTTAGGAGCTGTTTATCAAGCAGGAACATTGAGTGGAAATCCACTAGCTATGGCTGCTGGTTTAGCAATGTTAACCGAAATTAATTTAGATGATGAGCTGTTTACACGTTTAGCTGAAAAAACAGAATACCTTCATAAAGGTATGACAAAAATACTCCAAGAGCATAACATAGATCATGTAATCAATAGAGTGGGTTCAATGATTTCGGTTCATTTTTGTGAAGATGAGGTTTATGATTTTGAAACTTCGGCTAAAGGAAATAACGCTAGTTTTAAAGCCTTTTTTCATGGTATGTTAAACGAAGGTGTTTATATTGCCCCAAGTGCTTTTGAAACTTGGTTTTTATGCGATGCTTTATCGTATGAAGATTTAGATAAAACTATTCAGGCTGTTAGTAGAGTAGCTAAAACATTATAAAATAAAAAAAGCGGTTTAAAAACCGCTTTTTTTTATTCTTCGTCTTCTACGTTGTAGAGTTCTTTGTATCTCGTGTATTGTTCTTCGTTTAGTATTTTTTTCATTTTTTGAGCCAATACTAAGTCAATCTTTTGCTTAAGCTCTTTATTGTTTTCCATGTCAGAGCTTATTCTTTGATATACTTTTTCGTACTCTTGAAATGCTTGATACACTTCTTCTTGTTGAATGTTATCAAATTTGAGGGTTTTTTTCAGTTCCTTTGCTTTTTCAGAAGCTGCTTGATTTATTTGAAGTTTGTTTTGTGCACTTAGTTGAGGTGCTCCAAGTAACATTGCAAAAGCAAATAAGCAAAGCGTAATTATTTTTTTCATTATAGATAAGATTAAAGTATTTAAAAAAATAGATTGACTAAATTAATGATTTTTGTGATATAATCACAAACAAAAAGCACCGAGTTTTATCTCGATGCTTCAATTAACAAAAAAACTATACTCAACCAATCAAAAATGTTAATCTCTATTGTGTTCTTTTTTCATCATTTTACGCTTTCCTCTTTTGTCTTTATGCTTAGCTTTTGACTCCTCCCATTTCTCAAACTGTTCAGCGTTTAAAATGTTTTTTACTTTTTGTTTTACTTCTATTTGATGATCTAATCTGTCGTTCATTCGTTTTACCATTTCATCTTTAGAAGGCTTTTCGGCATCATCACTATCTTTTAGTTTTTGACGTTCTTCCATTTGTGCTTTTCTAAGTTGTGCTTCTTCTAGATGAATAGCTTGCATTTGCTCTTGCTGTTTTTCGGTTAAATCCAACTCAAGTGTCATGCGTTTAGTTTGTAATGTTGCAAATTCTTCAGGAGTCAAATCCTTCATCATTTCCATTCGTTCTTTTCTTTCTCCTTTTTTAAAATCTTTTTTTCTTTCCTGTGCATTGGCTTGAAAAGCTACTAGTGCCAACGCAATGATTATTGCTTTTTTCATCGTGTCTATTTTTAAAGTTATTTGTTCTTTTGACTTCTGTTGTTTTAAAAGGTTTAATATTGAGATGAAATTTAACTACTAATTAACAGTTTGAGCCTTAGCGATTAAGTTAAGTGTTGTGGTGTATAGTGGCTGGTTTTCCATCTTGCTTTTTAACCAAGAATAGAAGCTCATAACAAAGATGTCTTCCTGCTTTGCATCTAGCCAAACAAATGAGTTTTCTACTTTGTTTTTAAACGTTGTTGTGGTGACTTGCTCTGGGTTTTTATAGTAATACTCCACAAGATTTAAGTATGTGATTACACGTTCTTGGTTGATGTTTTTTAGGTAATTACGATACGTTCTTTTAAAACTTAATAAACGCGATTCTACTAGGTCGATATTTTTGAGTTCAATATGTAAAATAATTTCAATTAAATTCTTTTTAATAACCCATTCCTTTCCTGCTTTTTGCATATACCAATTGTCAGTATGGTAGAATTTTGAAAAGATATTTAAAGCGTTTTTTAACTCATTTTTTTGAATGTAAAACATCACTAAACTTAAATAGATGTCTAATAAAGATTCTATATCAGGATGTTTTGGTACTCTAAAACCTTCTAGTAATGCTATGGCTTTGTCTTGTTGGTTGGTGTAATTATAGTTTAAAGCAGTAAGCAAATTGTATTTCAGTTTAAAATTATTGTAGTGTTTCTTTTTATGCTGTAACATTTGTTCATGCATCAGGTTTAAATACTCTAATGAGCTATTAAATTTTTTGTTTCTGAACAGTGTGTTGGCTATTAAATAAAGTACTTCAATATGATAAAACGGTTGTTTGTTTTTGGTTTTGTGCGATTTAATGCTTTGGTAAGTATTGATGATAAACGGTTCAATTTTTAGATAGTCGTTAGTGACAAAAGCTGAAATACTTACAATGGTCATGAGCTGATATAACGATTTAAACGACATAGATTCTGAAACGCTTATGTTGTGTTCGTTTAGCGTTGAATTTAATAAGGTTTGAAAATCGACAATCTCACCTTTGTAGGTCATGTTGTGTAGTGTTTGTCTAATTTTTGCATACACAATATTGAGTTCTTCTTCTAAAAAGTGATTTTTCTGGTTGATTTTAAACTTGGTTATGAGTGTATTGATATCTACCGTAGGGTTGGTGTAAGCATACTGTATTTTGGTATGGTAAATTTCATTAAGAATAGGGAATAGATAATGCTCTTGCGCTAATAGTTCGGCTTTGTCTAATAGTTTGTAAGCAACTTTAGGGTTGTTGTGTAGTAGGAATGTTCTAGAAGCTAAAATGTATTTTATAATTTGCATATCTACAGAGTTTTCTTCTTCTAGATTTGCATTTGCAATAAAATCGATTAAAGATTGAAACAAACGCTTGCGCAACGCATGATAGGCATCTGCTTTGTTGCTCTTATAAAGTTTTGTGCAGATGTCTTTAGATGTTAAATCGTCTTTAGTTAATAGCTTAAATAACTGAATGTTTTTAGTGTCGTTGCGTTTGTTCTTTTTTTCTAAATACAATACAAAACGTTGTTGGTCTTCGCTTGAAAATGTAGAAATAATAGATTTTAAGTCAGTCATTTAATCGTCAGTAAATAATTATTTATAATACTAAATATAGTAATTTTTAACTGTAAATTATAAAATATATCGTCAGTAATATTTTAAAAACGTGTTTTGATATTTTGTGATGTGTCGCAGATTTGCTGTGTAATCAACAAAACAAAATATTATGAAATCATTCTTAAAAGTAAGCGTATTTGTAATCGTATTCGGTACAATTACAATCTTTTCAAAATCTATTTCAAAAGAAGTTGTAACCCAATACAATAACTGTGTCACCTTTATGGCAAATAATACTGTTGCGAGTATTAACCAATAATGGCTGTAATGAAACTCAAAAATTTAAATACAGCTTTTATTGTTACTACAGGAATTTCGGTAGTGGTGTTTATTTATTTGGTGTTTTTAGGATACGACGAAATAAAAACCTTAAAAGATGTTATTAAAATTATAGCATCAATACTATTTCCAATTCCAATGTTGTTTTTTGTGCGTTTTATTTTAATAGAACATTTTTTACCACAAAACACAGACGAATACAAAGCAAAAAACCAAAAACCAGCAACAGTGTTGCTTATTGCTACAATTATTATAGGTGTACTGTTTATGCAGTTTGTAGAATTAATATCAAGTCAAAAACTTGAAGATAATTTAATTTTTGCGCACTTAATAAACTCTACAACCATTAGTAGCTATGTGCTTAATTACATTCTGTATAACAACTTAAGAGCTAACGGTATTTTAAGTGGTGTGTTGTTATCATTAGCGATACACATATTCTTTTTATCAGCTTAAATCAAAACAAAGTTTAATCATCAAAATTTAATATTATGAATCCAATTATGAATACTCCAAAACCAACAAGTAACTCAGGAAAAAGAGAACTACTATTCACATTTCAATCTATAATTGTTACAGGTCTCTTAGCGTTTACCGCAATTGCGTTTTTCTTTTACAACGATTTGTCTATAGTAAAAGGCATCAAAGTTGTTTTTGCACCATTTTTATCAGTAGTGCCATTGCTTTTTATACTCTCAATATTAAGAGATTTACGCAAAGGATTTATTGAAGGTAATTATAGCAAACAGGAAATAATAAAGTTTTGCATCATTACAGTAGCAATTACTGCGGCTTTTACTGGTATTACATTTTTACTGTCTAAAATAGGTGCTTTAGAAATTTTATTGGCAGCTATTATAGCGATACTAAGTACAGTATTCTTTTTAAAAACCAAGATTAAGGACATTTTAGGAATGAGCATCGTAACAGGAATTGCCGAAGGTATCATTGTATATATGATTTTTTTGTTTTGATGATTGGTTAGTTAACCTCAAACCTCGTAGCTAAATTTTCGGTTGCGAGGTTTTAAAAAAGTTCAATAATGAAAGATTTCTCAAAAGTCATTTTACTTATTTTAAGCGGTTTCATTACTTTTATTTTGATTCCTATCATTCCAATGGCAGATGGTGGAGGTTCATTAATTATAGTATTGACAATTCCGTTTTTAATAGCTTTAGGAATAATTTTAAGTATAGTCTATTACTTTATTTATATAAAGAAAAATAAATCAAATAGAAATCATGTTTTTATATTATTGATGGTTTTTATGATTTTCCTGACTCTTTTGCTTTTTCCTTTTCAATAAAAATTAACTTAGTATTTATAACTATAATAAGATGAATTCAAAACTCATAAAAGAATTACCACAATTGGTGAAAGATCAAGTCATTTCAGAAGACGTGGCTCGTAATATTGAGGTCTATTACCAATCGAAACAAGACGATAAACCAAATAAACTATTTACAGTATTTGGTGTGTTGGGATCCATTTTGGTTGGCTTAGGTATTATTCTCATTTTAGCACATAACTGGGACAATTTTACTAGAGCCACAAAAACCATTTTTGCATTTTTACCTTTGGTAATAGGTCAGTTGTTTGTAGGCTATTCCATTTTAAAAAATAAGAGTGCCACTTGGAAAGAAGCCTCAGGAACATTTTTGTTTTTTGCAGTAGGTTCTAGCATAGCTTTGGTAAGTCAAATTTATAATATACCAGGTGATTTAAGTTCTTTTTTACTCACTTGGATTGTGCTATGCTTACCACTAATTTATTTGCTCAAATCCAATGCGTTGGCAATGCTTCACATAGTATTTGCAACATATTATGCATGCAACTATGGTTACGGTTATTTTACAATGCAACAAACACCTTGGTTGTATTTAGGGTTAATGGTTTTGGTGTTGCCACATTACTGGCAACTATTAAAAAACCACCCAAAAGCCAACGTTACTTCAATATTTAACTGGATATTACCCTTAAGCTGCATTATCACTTTAGGTGCTTTTGTAAACAATCAAGGCGATTATGGGTATTTAATGTATGTTATCTTGTTTGGTTTGTTTTATAACATTGGTAAGATTCCGTTTTTTGATCATCAAAAATTAAGACGTAATGGATACTTGATTTTTGGTTCTGTAGGAACAGTAATTTTATTGTTATGGACAAGCTTTAACTGGATTTGGGAATTCAACGAAAACAATTCAACGTTTGCCTCTCAAGAGTTTTTTATTGCTTTGTTTTTGTTTGTAGTGACAGCAATAGTTTTAGGGTATTCGTATTCAAAAAAATGGATTAAAGGTTTCAATTTGTTTCACGTCGTGTTTGTTGTCTTCACAGTTTTGTTTTTTATAGGAACAAGCAACAGTATTATACCAACAATTGCCATTAACTGTATCATTTTTGCTTTAGGATTAATAACCGTAAAAATAGGAACAGATAAATTTCACTTCGGAATTTTAAACTACGGCTTGCTCATTATAACAGCCTTGGTTGTCTGTCGCTTTTTTGACACAGATATGAGCTATGTTATAAGAGGTTTGCTTTTTGTGAGTGTTGGTGCTGGATTTTTTATAACCAATTATGTGATGCTCAAAAAGCAAAAGTCTAAACTTAATTCTAAACATTAAATCATGAAAACAATACATATATTCATCGTATTTATTTTGGTTGCTGCTGCGCAATTGATACTGCCAGCTCAAATGATTTTTAACCAAGAAGATATTTTAAAAACAGGAACAGCTTTTAAATTTAAAACCCAACCTGTAGATCCTTCAAACCCATTTAAAGGTAAGTATATTTACCTTAATTTTGAAGCTAATACTATAAAAACTACTGATTCTACTTGGTTAAGGCATGAGCCGGTTTTCGTAGCTATTGTTGAGGATAGTTTAGGGTTTGCTATGGTTGATAAAGTAACTAGAACTAAACCTAGTAAGGGGAACTTTATAAGCGCAAAAGTGAGTTATTATAGCAGTTATGATAAAACACTTCGTTTAGACTATCCGTTTAACGAGTTTTATATGAACGAAAACAAAGCCTATGACGCTGAAATTGCTCATGCCAATGCACAAAATGATTCAATACCCAATAACACTTACGCTTTAGTGTTTGTAAAAGAAGGCGAAACAGTGTTGGATAATGTGTTTATTGATGAGATTCCTATTGCTGATTATGTTGAATAGTATATTTGAAATGACTAACTTTGAAACAATCAAAATTAACTCATTAAATTTTATGAAGAATATACTCGCAATGCTTTCACTTATGGTGATTGTATCGTCTTGTAAAGAAGACAAAAAAGAAGTAGTAAGTGAAGAACCAACGCAAACCGAAATGCAAAAAAACTTAGGTAAATACGTAAGCGTTAAACTAACTTCAGATGTAAATAAGCTTTCCGAAAAAGAACAACAAATGTTGCCTTTGCTTATTAAAGCTGCTGAAAAAATGAACGACTTATTTTGGTATGAAGCCTATGGAGACAAAACAGAGTTGTTGAATTCAATTGAAGACGAAGACACTAAAACCTTTGTGAAAATCAATTATGGTCCTTGGGATAGATTAGATGGTAATAAACCATTTGTTGAAGGTGTAGGAGAGAAGCCTTTAGGTGCAAATTTCTATCCAAAGGATATGACCAAAAAAGAATTTGAAGCTGCTGATATTGAAGATAAATCAAGTATCTACAATTTTGTGCGTAGAGACGAAAATGGAAAACTATATTCAATTCCTTATCACAAGCAATTTGAAAATGAAGTTAAGGAGGTTTCTGAGTTATTAAAAGAAGCAGCTAAACTAGCAGAAGATGAAGGTTTAAAAACATACTTAGAGCTAAGAGCACAAGCGTTATTAGATGATAACTATCAACCAAGTGATTTAGCTTGGATGGATATGAAAACCAATACGCTTGATATTGTTATTGGTCCAATTGAAACTTATGAAGACCAAATGTTTGGTAATAAAGCAGCACACGAAGGTTATGTGTTAATTAAAGACCAAGAGTGGAGTGCTAAATTAGCGCGTTTTGCTAGCTTTTTACCAGAACTTCAAAAAGGAATTCCTGTAGCTGATGCCTACAAACAAGAAACTCCAGGAACAGATAGTGATTTGAATGCTTACGATGTAGTGTATTATGCTGGAGATTGTAACTCTGGTAGTAAAACAATTGCTATTAACTTACCTAACGATGAGGAAGTACAGTTGCAAAAAGGAACTAGACGTCTTCAGCTTAAAAATGCTATGCGTGCTAAGTTTGATAAAATTTTAGTGCCAATTTCAGATGTGTTAATAGATGAAAGTCAAAGACAACACATCACTTTTGATGCCTTTTTTGCTAATACAATGTTTCATGAGGTGGCACATGGTCTTGGTATAAAAAATACTATAAACGGTAAAGGAACAGTTAGAACGTCGTTAAAAGAGCTTGCAAGTGCTTTAGAAGAAGGAAAAGCAGACGTGTTAGGACTTTATATGGTACAACAGTTACATGAAAAAGGTGAAATTGATGGCGATATGAAAGACTACATGACTACGTTTATGGCTAGTATTTTCCGTTCTGTTCGTTTTGGAGCATCATCTGCACATGGAAAAGCAAACATGATTCGTTTTAATTTCTTTAAAGACAAAGGTGCGTTTACGAGAAATGCTGACGGAACTTATAAAATTGACTATGCAAATATGATTGTTGCAATGAAAGATTTATCTAGTCTTATTTTAACACTTCAAGGAAATGGCGACTATGATGGTGTAGCAAAACTTGTTGCTGAAAAAGGTAAAATCTCAGAGGAATTACAATCAGATTTAGATCGTTTAAGTTCTGCTAATATTCCTGTAGATGTTATTTACGAACAAGGAACAGATGTATTAGGGTTGTAATTTAAACTCATTAACATAAAAGAAAGCTTTAGGGAAACCTAGAGCTTTTTTTGTTTCAATACTTAAGTTTTATTTATTGGTATGATGCAACTAATAAAGCGTGGTCAGATGAATTTTGAAAGTAGTGTTTGTTTAGCTTTATAGGGTTGAATTTTTTTGAAATCCAAATTTGATCTAACTCCAATAAAGGAATACCAAAAGGCCATGTAGCTGTAAAACCGTTGCTTTTTGAGTGGAAACTAGTAAAGTTGTTTTTAAGCTGTTCAAAATGAATGCTTTCATAAGGCGTATTGAAATCACCTAGAATAAAATCAAATGAGTGTGTTTCGTTGTAAAGTGCTATTTGTTCAAACGCTTCTGTTTTGTCTTTTAACGGACTTGCATAAAGATCAGTCATTAAAATAGAAAGTTCTTTGTTTTTAACTAAAGCTTTAATAAAGTTGAATCTGTAGTTATCACTTTTAGAAAGGTAATTGGTTTCAATGATTGAACCTTTAATTCCTATGAGCATGTTTCCTTCCAAAACTTTAAATTCAAACTCAGAATGTAATTTGTTAAGAGTGTTTAAGTCCTCGTTTGAAACATCTACAGCTTCAACAAATGATAGAATATTTGGGTTATGTTTGTGGATGATATTAGAAATTATTTCAATAGGAAAATGTTCTTTTTTAGCTACATTCCAAAATACTAAGGATGTTGTGTTTTTAACGCTTGCTTTATTGTTGAAGTAGTAGTTGTTGAAAAAATAGAAAGTTAATAGAGTTAATAAAGCTGAAAGAAGCAGAGCTAGTTTTCTTTTTCTATAAAAAATAAAGCATAAAATAATCCCTGAAAAGATAATGGTTATAAGAGGTGTGCTGTAAAATACAGTGCTGATTAAAGGGAAATTGTCTTTTAAAACAAAATGAATTAAAAGCAGTATAACAAAGACTATTATAAGGAAGTTACGATACTTTTTGATAAGCTTCATCATTACTATTTAACTGTTGATTTATGCTATTATTGTATAAAAAAAGCTCCAGATAATTCTGGAGCTTTTTCAGTTATTAATTACTAATGTAAATTATCCATTCGGATTTAAAATTGCATCAATACGCTCTAAGGCATCAGCAATATGAATTCTACTCATTTCATCAGCACCACGAGCCGAACGTAATTGGCTACGAAGTGATTTTAACTCAGCTCTTACAACTGCTCTAATATCTGATTGACTTGTGTTAACAGCAGTAGACTTTTGGTACCCTCCAAAATCAGGAGCTTTTCTTTGACTATCAGCAGTCATTAAATAGCCTAGTCTATCAATATGAGCACGTTGTAAATTACGTCTGTAAGTATCTATTTTTCTACCTGTACGTAATTCACTCCAAATACCTGAACGCATATCTTTCATCATGTCTGTTAACGAATATGCATTGTTACCATTGTATGTTTCAGCTTCGGTTAAACGTTGCATTTTACCTAAGCTCATAATGTTGTTTAATGTTCTTACCTGTATTCCTCTAACACGATCAACAGAACCTGAATACTCAATACGATCAAAAATGTTTTTGTCAATTAACCAGTCTGGAGTGTCAAATAATTGTTCTTGTATAAACTTCATTGCACGTTTTTGGTGGTCTTTAGGTACTGCAGTGTAAACAACACCATCTTGTTCAGCAGTTTTGTAATGCTCATATACACCACCAATATTGTTAGATACGTGTCCCATGTAGCGGTTAAACTGAGACACTACATGACCGTACATTTCTTGTAAGTCATCATAACCTTCACCAGCTTCAGTTGTCCATGTGATTAAGTTTGGTACAATACGCTTTAAGTTTTTAATACCATATTCACTTGCTAACATAGCGTCGTCACCTAAATCTTCTGTTTGAGAGCTTGGGTCGTGAATATCACCTACTTGTTGGTGTCCAAATCTGTACATTGGGTCACCAGCATGCTTTGTAATCCAACTGTTTAAGATTGGTTTTTCTTCTTCAGCAGTTTTATCTAAAATAGGTCTGTAACCCCATTCAATAGCATATTTATCATAAACACCAATGTTTGGCATTAATGCAACACCTTCATCTCCTGGTTGCGCAACGTAGTTAAAACGAGCATAATCCATAATAGAAGGAGCTGTACCATACTTTTGAGTAAATTCAGCGTCTCTTAATTTTTCAACTGGGTAAGCAACACTACTTCCCATGTTGTGTGGTAATCCTAATGTATGACCAACCTCATGAGCAGATACGAAACGAATTAAACGTCCCATAACTTCATCTCTAAACTCTGGGCTTTGAGCGTCTGGGTTGATAGCTGCAGTTTGTACAAAGAACCAACCACGTAATAAAGACATAACGTTGTGGTACCAGTTAATATCACTTTCTAAAATTTCTCCTGTTCTTGGGTCACTTACGTGAGGTCCATTCGCATTTGGGATTGGAGATGCTAAATAACGTACTACAGAATATCTAACGTCTTCAGGACTCCATTCTGGGTCTTCCTCAACAGATGGAGGATCTTTTGCTATAATAGCTTCTTTAAAACCGGCTGCTTCAAAAGCTACTTGCCAATCTTCGATTCCTTGTTTAATATATTTTCTCCACTTTACAGGAGTTGCTCTATCGATGTAGTATACAATTTGTTTTTTAGGAACAACTAATTCTCCTCTTTTAAACTTTTCAATGTCTTCGTCTTTTACTTCTAGTCTCCAACGGTCTAAGTATTCAAGAGTTTTACTTCTTTGGTCACCAAGTCCGTAATCTGTTTGAGTGCTTGTAAACCATCCAACACGCTCGTCAAAATAACGACGCTTCATTGGGTTGTCTGGTAACAAAATCATTGAGTTGTTGATTTCTAATGAAATAGTTCCTGTGCTAGAGTTTGAAGGCGGATTTCCAGCTGCATACGTTTTTACGTGTCTAGCTTCAATGTTGTGAGGGTAACTTTTAATAGATTCAATAAAAGATTTGTCGCTTTCCATTCTAGAAACTTTATAACCGCTTCTTCTAAACTGTGGTAGTCCTAGAGCTTTTACATCTTTTTCAAATAAAGGAGACGCGTCAATTACTGTACTTGTAGAGTCTTTTCCAATAGCTTTTACAGGAAACGTAAATAATATAGGCTCAAAGTTTGAGTTTACTACAGCTTCATGCACTGGAAGTGAGTCAGCAGCAACAACATTGTAAGATACTACTCTTAAAATTACTTTGTTACCTTTCTTTTGCCAACGTAATACTTGTTCGTTTTGTTTTCCACCACCAAAACCTAGTCCACTAGCAGTTTTAGCTATTCTTGTTACCATTAACATTTCACGCTCAAACAGAGAATCTGGGATTTCATAAAAGAAACTTTCATCAACTTGATGAACTGTAAATAGACCAGCATCACTTTTAGCATCTTTTGTGATTACTTTACTGTAAGGTTGTGGGTCGTTTTTTCCTGGTTTTTTAGAAGGTGCTTTGGCTGAAGCACTTGCTGAGGTTTTTGATTTGCTTGCTTTTTTTGTTGTTGAACAAGAGAACGCTAGGAACGCTGTTGCAACAAAAAGCAATTTAATAGAAAATCGTTTCAAAATATGTTGGTTTTAAATTAAGATGCGTGAAAATACGGAATACTTGAAAATTTTTAGAGGTCTTTTAGAGTTTTTTAGTATTTTTTTAACGTTAAATTAGTGTTATATAAAAAAAGCAGCTATTGATTTATAGCTGCTTTTTTATTTGTGAAGTTTATTCTTATTCTAGGGTTTCTAGGTATGGTATAATTAAATCTAACGCTTCTTGATGAGGTGTTGTGACACCTATAAAAGGCATGCTGTAACCTTCAATTGAAGTTTGAATTCTTGCCATTATGCTATAACGTCTTTCGTAAATAAAAGTATCTTCAAAATCTGATTCGTAGTCTAAGTTTAATGCTTCATAATAACTTTCGTTATGGAAACCACCAGCTGAATGACAATGCGCGCAGTTTACATCAAAGTAAGCTCTAACACGCTTTTGAGTTGATAAAGAAGTGTCTTCCCAATTAGGTAATGTGCTTACTGTACTAGGGTCAGAAAGACCTGCAAGAAACATTCTGTCTTTTAATGCTTGAAGTTGGTTAACATCATCAACGCTAAAATTAAGTGTTCTTAATTTTGGTCCTATTGGAGTCATTGCTCCATAAGTTTGGTGACAAGTAAAGCAATCATCATAAGATGGTACTTTATAATTAACATTTTTAGTGTCTCCGTTATTGTCAATCCAACTTACAGGAAGTTCTAAACCATCGTTATCTAGATAAGCTTCTGTTTGTGCTTCATTCCAAACATAATTACCAGCTTCCCATTCGCCATTTAACTTTATAAGAATTCTAGTTTCAATAATGTTTCTTCCTAGCGACTCGTCTCTGTCGTCAACATTGTAATAAAAGGTTTTTGCAATAACAGTATTGTCAGGGAAAAGCGGTAAGCCATCTCCATTGTATATCATTTCTTCACCAAGCGGTAAAGCTATTAGCCTTTGTTTATGAGCGTAATCAGTGTAAAGTGCTGAATGTAATTCGTACTCAAAAGTATAAGTGCTAGGTTGTAAATTGGATAAATTTCCACTAAAAAGATTTAATTCAGAAAGTGTAGGTTTAAGCTCAGGAATCACAGGATTAGGTAGCGTAGTAAAGCTTTTTACACTAGATAAAATACTCTCGTTACTGATGTCGCAAATGGTTTTTACGTAGTAATCATAAGTTGTATTAGCTGATAAGCCTGTAAATAAGTAGGAGTTATCATAAATTGTAAATGATTGTCCTGTGCCTAATTGAAATCCACTAACACCAAATTCAATTTTATAAACAGCATCTACATTGTCGTCTTCCCAATGCGCTATAGCTGATTGATATGTAATATTGGTTTCGGTTAAGTTGTAGGGAGTTATACACTCAGGAACTGTAATTTGGTCATCGTCATTATTACACGAAAAAAATAATGACATAAGCATTAAAGCTAGACTAAGTTTTTTCATTGTTTGGGTTAAAAATTGATTAATAGCTGAACGAATGTAATAAAAAAAGTTGTTAATGAGTGGTTTAAATCGGTGTTGTGCTAGTTTTTTTCCTCAAAAAGAGCTGTTAAAATGTTTTCTTTTAGTTTATATATAAAAAAAGAACCGCTAATAAACGGTTCTT
Organism: Meridianimaribacter sp. CL38; assembly: GCF_004328055.1. Taxonomy (NCBI): domain Bacteria; kingdom Pseudomonadati; phylum Bacteroidota; class Flavobacteriia; order Flavobacteriales; family Flavobacteriaceae; genus Meridianimaribacter; species Meridianimaribacter sp. CL38. The sequence goes on from NZ_QKWS01000006.1 coordinate 210,870, forward strand.
TTTAATAAATTATAGTGTTAGTTTTTTAAGCTAATTCAACCAATAGGCTGTCATCAGTTTTATTAACTTTAGCTAACTTTTTGCCAGTTAATCCTTTAATGGTTTTGTCCCATTTTTTGTTGCTAAGTGCAGACTGAGTTTTTAACTCATTAAGGTCAATTGGAGAGTTAGACTTTAGAATATTGAATACTAGTTTTTCTTCCTCAGTCATTTCTACCTGTTTTTTTTCAGGTTTCATTTGAGGGAAGAATAATACTTCTTGAATACTTTGATTGTTGGTTAAAAACATGATTAAACGATCCATACCAATTCCCATTCCTGAAGTTGGTGGCATACCATATTCTAACGCACGTAAAAAGTCGTAATCTATAAACTCAGTAGCTTCGTCATCTCCTTTTTGAGCTAGCTTTAATTGATGCTCAAAACGTTCTTTTTGGTCAATTGGGTCGTTTAACTCAGAGTAAGCATTTGCAATTTCTTTACCGCAAACCATAAGTTCAAAACGCTCAGTTAACTCAGGGTTTTCTCTATGTTCTTTACATAATGGGCTCATCTCTTTTGGATAGTCTGTAATGAAGGTTGGTTGTATGTAGTTGCCTTCACACTTTTCACCAAAAATTTCATCAATCAACTTACCTTTACCCATGGTGTCATCAACTTCAATTCCCATGTCTTTTGCAGCAGTTCGAATCTCGTCTTCAGTCTTATTATAAATATCAAAACCTGTAAATTCTAAGATAGAATCGCGCATTGTAATACGCTTGTAAGGTGCTTTAAAGCTTATGTTATGCTCTCCAAAGGTAGCTTCAGGAGTTCCGTTTACTGCAACAGCACAATGCTCTAGTAATTGCTCACAGAAATCCATCATCCAGTTGTAGTCTTTGTAAGACACATAAATCTCCATAGCTGTAAACTCAGGATTATGAGTACGATCCATACCTTCGTTACGGAAGTTTTTAGAAAACTCATATACACCTTCAAAACCACCAACAATTAAACGCTTTAAGTATAACTCGTTAGCAATACGCATGTATAGCGGAATGTCTAAACTATTATGATGTGTTACAAAAGGTCTTGCAGCTGCACCACCAGGAATAGGTTGTAAAATAGGAGTTTCAACCTCAAAATAACCAGCGTTATTAAAAAACTGACGCATAGCGTTAAACAATTTTGTACGCTTAACGAATACTTCTTTTACATGAGGATTTACCACTAAATCAGCATAACGTTGTCTGTAACGTTGTTCAGGATCGGTAAATGCGTCATGAACTTTACCGTCAGCATCTACACGTGGTTGTGGTAATGGTTTAAGCGCTTTACTAAGTAAGGTAAAGTCGTTTACCATTACAGTTTTTTCGCCTACTTTGGTTTTAAAAAGTGTGCCTTCAACACCAATAAAGTCTCCTATATCTAGAAGCTTTTTGTAAACGTCGTTATATTTTGATTTGTCGTCACCAGAGCAAATTTCATCTCTGTTAAAATAAACTTGGATGCGACCTTCGCTATCTTGTAATTCAGCAAAACTAGCACTTCCTTGTATACGACGAGACATTAAGCGACCAGCAATAATTACTTTTTTACCTTCTTCAAAATCAGATTTTATTTGTTTTGAGGTATGGTTTACTGGATATAAATCTGCTGGATATGGGTTGATTTCCAAATCGCGAAGTTTGTTGAGTTTCTCTCTTCTTACTAATTCTTGTTCTGAAAGCTGCATGCTATTTGATTTTGAAATGCAAAATTACATTTTTTAACACAACTAGCACGCAACTTTTTAGGTTGATTTAACATTTTGACTCTAAAAAGTGTCAAACGGTTTTTAATAATTATCCTTCAGTATCACTCTTTAGAACTTCACCTTTAATTTTAAGGACTTTAGTAGGTTGATTTGCGTTAGACATTACTGTAATTGTTTTTTTGAATACTCCTAGTCTGTTAGTAGCGTATTTTACCGTAATTTCACTTGTTTCACCAGGTAAAATAGGAGTTCTTGAATACTCAGGAACTGTGCAACCACAAGAGGTTTTTACATTTGAAATTACTATTGGAGCTTCACCTGTATTGGTAAACTTAAACGTGCGTTCTCCATCAGCATGTTGTGCAATTGTTCCGTAGTCGATTTCTTCTGTTTCAAAAGTAAGTTGACCAGCTTTTGCTGTCTCTTGTGCAAAACCGAATCCTGAGATAAGTAAGCAAACAACTAATGATAATTTTAAAATTAAACTGTTGTTCTTGTTTTGTAATGTTGAATAATTCATAATGTTTGTTTTTGATTAATACTTTCGCAAACATCAACATTACAATTAAAAAAAGAACATTTTTAGGGTTTGAAATGAGTACTAGTACCTGGTTTGAATTTCATTAACTATTTGTTAAATAGCGATTTAGCTTCGTCTCTAGATTGTACGTTTAGCTTTCGGTAAATGTTGTTTATATGTGTTTTTACTGTACTTAAACTCACAAAAAGGCTTTCAGCAATCTCTTTATTAGTGTTATCGTTAAGCAATAAGTCTAATATTTTTTGCTCTTGATTGGTAAGTTGTTCTTTAGTTGTTTTATTGAATTGACTTTTACTGGCTTTCAGTTTTAACCAAAACCATAAGTTCCCAAGGATAGAAATCGCTAATAAAAGATAGAGCAAATAGGTCCAATTAAAGTTAGAATTTTCGCTGGTGTTGGATAGTATGTATTCATCTGAAGTTAACTCGCTCCTATATTGTTTGGTATAAGGCGAGTTTGGATAACGCGCTTCTAAACGAGTCAATAAATCGTCGTAGTAGTTGTTGTTTTTTAAATCTTCAAGATAGTAACTATGTACACTATTACTTCTTTCTGAGAGGAATGCATAAATGTAAAGCTCAGCAATTGGCTCGTTAAGTTGTTTGCCATAATCCTGTAGTGTTTTAAACCACTTTTTGTTGTTCAGTTTACGGTTGGCTTCACTTCTAAATTCACCAAAAGCAAAACGCATGTCTTCTTTAAGCGAGTCAATTTTTATAAACGCATTAGCTTGTTCGTTGTCAGATTTTACATCGCAAAACATTTGTTTATTAAAAGAAAACGGAAAATTAATGGTGTCGTTGTGTTTAGCGATAAATACAATTTCTTTGCTATCATCGCAATGTCCGCTAAAATGGTTGGCGTCTTGCTCGTTTTCAATGCAATTGTCAACATGAATTCTGTAAATGCGATGTTCGTTTTCTAGCTGATTTCCTGTAAACTGAAAATAACCTAAAGAATCTGCTGTAACCTTAGCTATAATTTGTTCAGGATATACACCTGAAATTTTTCTGTAGTCTTCAATAACAGATAAGTACACATTTTCGTGCCAATGAGCTTTATCAATTTGACCAGAAAATAAATGCTGCGCTTTACCATAAAACGACATCAAAACGAAGGCTACAAAAAGTGCTTTAAACCTCATGTCACGAATCTACTATAAAAAAATTAAACCTTATTGCGCTTAAGGGCAAATTTGTCAATTCGAGTGAATTTTGCAATAATAAATTGTAAAATTTGTATCGAGAATTAGAATTTGTACTAATAAATAGTTCTCGATACAATTTTTATAAACTAAAAATTACTCGAACTGACACTTCTTTATATTTTATTAAAATTAAGAATGAAGGATAACTGATTTGTAACAAATGCTGAAATAGCACGTCAAATAAGTACATCAATCATTAAAACTAATCATCAATGAGTATTTGGAGAGTAATTTTATCCATAATCTGTCCACCTTTGGCAGTTTTAGACAAAGGTTGTGGCTCAATAATTATCGTGTTTTTATTATGGCTTTGTGGTTGGGTTCCTGGAGTTATAGCAGCTTTAGTTATCTTAAATAATCCTGATCGATAAGCCTTTTTTCTAAAGCAGAATAAACCGTATCTTTGTACCACTAATCATAATCTAAATTCAATACAATGAATAGAATTTTCCTACTAGTGGTATCTCTGGCAATGGTTTGCCTTACAAGTTGTCAATTTTCTGAAAACATTTACATTAATGAAGACGGAAGCGGTAAAATGGAGTTTTCCATGGATGCTTCAGAGTTAATGCAAATGGCTGGTGAAAAAATGAAAGAAGATGGTACTGAACGAATGGATTCTACCATTGTGTTTAAAGACTTTTTAGACGAAAAAAGAGATAGTATTTCTAAGCTTCCGCAAGAAGACCAAGATAAGCTTAAGGCTCTAGAGAACTTTAAAATGCACATGCTTATGGATACTGAAACTAGCGTTATGAAGTTTGATTTACTAACCGATTTTAAAGATGCTGGTGAGCTGCAAGATATGTTTCAAGCTATGAACAGTGTTGGCAATATGCAAGGTGAAGGTGGAATGAAACCTGCCGATGCTTCAAATCCGTTTTCTAGCTTAGGAAGCAATAGTGCTACAGATATTAAATATACTTTCAATAAAGGTGTTTTTAAGCGTTCTGCTAAAATTATTGATACAGAACTACACCAACAAGCTATGGATAGTTTAAGCTCAATGGAAATGATGTTTGCAACTTCAAACTATACATTGAATTATCATTTCCCTAAACCTATAAAATCAGTATCAAACGAAGCAGCCTTGTTTAGTGAAGACCGTAAAAGTTTTACTCTAGAAGTTAACTTTATGGAGTCGTTAAAAAACCCTGCACTTTTAGATGTTGAAGTAATTTTAGAAGACTAATTTTTTGAACAAAACAATAGACATACAAGACTTAGGTTTAAAAGACTACAAAGACACTTGGGATTACCAAGAAGAGCTTTTTAAAAGCATTTTAGACCTAAAGATTCGCAATAGAAGAGAAGCTACTAACGAGCCTACAAGCAATTATTTTTTGTTTGTAGAGCATCCTCATGTGTACACCTTAGGGAAAAGTGGTGATATGTCTAACCTTCTTTTAAACGAGGAGCAGCTAAAAGACAAAGGAGCTACGTTTTATAAAATAAACAGAGGAGGAGATATTACCTATCATGGACCAGGTCAAATTGTTGGCTATCCTATTTTGGATTTAGATAACTTTTTTACCGATATTCATAAATACCTGAGGTTACTAGAAGAAATGATTATTCTTACGCTTGCCGAATACGGTTTAAAAGCAGAGCGTAGTCCTGGTGAAACAGGTGTTTGGTTGGGTGTAGGTACGCCATTTGCAAGAAAAATTTGCGCAATGGGAGTAAGAGCGAGTCGTTGGGTAACTATGCATGGTTTTGCACTTAACGTCAATGCCGATTTAGGCTATTTTGATAACATTATACCATGTGGTATAAGAGGAAAGGCTGTAACGTCGCTTAATGTAGAGTTGGGCGTAGAGCGTATAAGTATGCCTCAAGTAAAGGAAAAATTATTAAAACATTTTTCAACTCTATTTGAGGCAGAACTAAATACGGTTACAGTTTAATATGCGGCTTGCTTAAGCTCGCCTGAAGCTATAGCTTTATCATAATCGGCAGAAACTGAGTTTAAGTAGTTAAAAAACTTCTTTCCGCTTTTTAATTTCAAAGTGATTTTTACAGTGTTGTCTTTGTTTTTAGTTACAGATTCCACTACTGCCAATTCACCAACTACATTTTTGTAAGACGCTACACTACCTCTTTTTACTAAAGTGTTTAAACGTGGAAAATCTACATGTAAGTAGTTTTCGCCACTAGCCTTACCAATACGTAAAACGTCTCCTTCTTTAACAGTGTCTTGAGCTTGAATACTAAACGAAAAAAGTGCTAAAACTAAAATAAGAATTGATTTCATAATGTAAAGTATTGAATTAGTGTTATTTATTGATTTCTTAAAATATGCAAATTGAAATACGAATATACTAAAAAACGCTATTGTTTTTTGTTAATATAACACTAATATTTTCAGGGAAATAGTGGTTTTTAGGGTTGAAATAGAAGTTAAAAAGGGTACTTGTTTATTTTTAATGAAGAAGACAATAAAAAGGTGTTTTTAGAAGTGTAGGCGAGTAGAAGCAATGAATTATACACGTTGTTGTGAGCAGTATTTTATTGAGCAATAATTTCAAAATCTACTCGTCTATTTTCTTTATTTCCACTTTCCATTTTTGGCCCAAAAGGTCTGTCGTACTTTGCATCGAGTATTTCTATCCGATTTTTTTCAATTCCATTTTTTATAAATATAGCTTTTATAAATTCAGCACGTTCGAGTGATAAATTCGGCTTGTTTTCAATCTCAACAGAATCTGAATTTCCAATTATTCGGACTTTTATTTTTTCGTGTTTTATCATTGAACCTATAATATGATAAGTTTCTTTTAATTCAGATTTCGAGTTACAGTTTTGTTCAAAAAACACTGGATTTTCAAAACTAAAATCTATCATAATTCCTTTCTTTTCCATTTCCTCTTTTTCTTTCCACACAAGATTCCGTAATTCAGAAATTGAGTCAGCAGTTTTAATAAGAGTTTCGGTTGGTATTTTTTCTATTGATTTTAATTCCGCACAATTGTATTTTGTTCCTCTGCAAGAAGCGAGGAATAGAAGTGAAATTATCAAGTACAATGCGTTTCTCATATTACTTACAACTTCATAAAGATATGGATTGTTTTAATAAACTACATCGACTGTTAGACGAAGTTAATTGAAAATTTTTATAAAGTCAAGCTTAGCCTTCTTCGTTAAAAAACACTTTGTAATAGTGCATTTTTTTAGCTTCATCATAGCCTCTTTCTAAATATTCGGCAGAAGCATCAGGAGCATCAACATCTAGTTTTATTTGTATGTTGGTGTCTAGCTTTATTTCGGTTTTTATTTTTTGTTTTTGCTTTTTAAGTACGACCTCAGAGACATCAAACTGGTTTCTCAGCAATAGGTTATGGTCGCTTTCATAGGTTTTCTTGTAGTCTTCAAAAAGCTGTATTCTATCTTCGTCATCAAAGACGTCTTCTTTAAAGGTTTCAACGTTTATAATTTCGTTTTCCTTAAAAAAATCAACCGTTTTAGCTAAAAAGTTACTTTGCTCTTGACCTCCGAACTGTGGTTGCATTACATCTTTAGAGAACTCTCGGCACATTTCGATATAGTTTTTAGTGTGCTGGTTAGAGTCGTCAGGATATTTAACGTTTAAAAAGCTTTTAATCCAGTATTGTGTGTCGTAGTTGTTGTTGTCCACACTTAGCACAATTTTACCTTCGGTATCAGCGGTATTAAGTATTATGCAGCCTTTATCAACTTTTTTGGTGGCAATGCCTTTTTGTACAATAATATCGTAGCTATTGTTTTCTAAATAGGTTTGAAAAAAATGCGCTTTGTTTTCAATTTTAAAAATACCAACAGCGTCACACACATAGTCTTCATACTGTATATCATGAAGCATGCACACAATAACATCTCCTGTTTTTATTTGCGCAGAATTACTTTGCTCAAACAAATGTGTAACAATGTGTTTTGACACTTCAATAAAGTTGCTATCATCGTTAAGTAATTGAGACGAGTAGGTGTTGATTTCGTTAAGCTCAATATTAGAATGATGATTGAACCTGTAGGTTTCGGCTATGCTAGTAAAAGGTCTTAAAAGATAAGGTACAATAAGGTCGTAGCTAACTTCGTCAAAATCTATAAGTTGCTCAGAAAACGCGTTTTTTGTGCTGTTGAACTTATTACCGACTTTATGTAAGATGCATTTTGAAATAGATGCTTTGTTGCGCTTTATCATAGTATTTTTTTAAGGATACAATAGTACTAAAATTAGAGTTATTTTAAACAAAAAGCGCCAAAGTTTCCTTTGGCGCAATGAAGACTCAGGGACTTGAGATTTGGTTGCTATAATCTCATAACAAACCATCACCTACATGAGGATTGTCCGCTGTATAGTTAATAAAAGGTGTTTGAAAAAATTGTATTGTAATTGATTGATTAATAGCGTTTTTAAAAGTACAAAATTGATTTTTATATACAAAGAAAATGACGCTAATTAATTGATTTGATACAAAATAATGCTGTTGGTGTCGCCTTTGGTTACCACTTCAAGATTTCGGTCTTTATCAATATTATCCAATACAATAGCTGAATTACCATAAATAGGGAAATTGGCTATGGACTTTGCTTGACTGTCAAACAAGTAAATTTTCTTGGATTGAAGATCGGTAGTGGTGACATAAATCTTATCGTAAATGTAGAAAATTTGTGGTTCAGTGTATTCGCCATAATCTAGCTCAACCGTTTTAGATTTTATGTCTAGTTTATTTTCAGACAAAGTAACTAAGGTCTTACTGGTTGTGGTAAGCTTATGGTTTTCCTTTAAGTTAAGATTAGCACTACTAAATTTACCGTTTTGGTCAATTTGTATTAAAACACCATTGTTTGTTGTAGTGGTAAACTTGTTGTTGTATAGGTAAATATTGTTGTTTGAAAAATCGATATCAGTACTTGCTTTAACTCTTGTTTTTCCTGTTCTGTCTAGGATTTCGAGTTTTTTACCTTGTGAAAACACAATATAATCTTTGTTTCCAATTCTAAAATGTTGCGGTTGTGTATTGATAGTGCTTGGTGCTTTTTTATACGTAAAGCCTTTAACTATTTTTCCGTCTTTATCATACATTAAAAGCGATTTGCCTTGTGTAACCAGCAAACGGTAGTTTTTCTTTTTATCATAGTCAAATACTGAAAGCGGTTGCGTTATTTGGTCATTAAACTTCAACGGAAAACCAGAAACGTCTTTACCATTTCTATCTAAAACATAAACTCTGTTTGAAGTAGCAAATACCAGTTGAAGTCTACCGTTTTTATAGCTATCAATTTGCTCAATAGTACCAAGTATTTTTCCTTCAAGCTGCTTTTTCCAATAAATTTTACCATCGTTAGAAATGAGGTAAAGATTGTTTTTTACATCTTGTACAACAATGTCTTTTTGATTGTTGGTATGGTTGGTAACTAGTTGCGGATTGGTAAGTAAATCATCTTCTAAAGTAATCGTGGTTTCTTCAGAAATACTATTGGAAATACGCTTTGCTTTGTGCTTTTTAATAATAGCGTTTACATGCGCAAAATCGGTGTCATAAATATATTGAATTGCAGACGATTGATAACCTGATAAGTCAAGGGTTTTTTCTTCTGAAAAATTGGTGTTTAAAACAGTGTTAAGTCTTGAAGCATTTCCGTAAATTAAAATAGAAGCTTCGTCACTTAAATTTTGCATAATACGACTGTAATGATCTTGTTCAAAAAGCGTAGTGTTATTTTGATAATTTGAAATGATTTCTTTTAAAAAATCAATGTCATTTGAAAATACAAAAAAGTCCTCAATTTTCACAAAATTTGAAGCCGAAGAATTGGTGATTAAAGGCGAGAAATAATTGCTGATTAATTCAGGTGATTTAAACTCGTAAACATCAATGTCTCTATAGGTTTCAATAGGGTTGGATGTGTCTAAATTAGAAGCAGTTGTTGTTGGGTCTAATGAGTTGAAAAACACTGCTGTTTTATTGTTAGAATATAGTGTGCCAACCTCTATAATATTGTCAAAAATTTCGGTTTCAATTTCAGTAGAATCTTTAGGGTAGAACTTATCTAAATTTTCTTTAAAAATTTTAATGTCATTAAACGTGTAACTTACAAATGCATCAGTATCTTTTGGACTAATTTTACTAATCAAATTTTCTTGCGGAAATGTACCTTTAAAACTGTTTATTAAGCTTTGTGATGAGTCGGTTGCTTTTGTAATTCCGTTGCTAAAAATATCGTCTTGCAACACATCAACATCCAGCATTAAATAATTGCTAAACTGTAAATTGTTTAAAGAATCAGAAACAAAAGCTTTTGGGAAGTAGTTTTGACCTTTAGATTTTGAAATTATTGAAAAGGTTTTAGAGTTGTCGGTTGTTGAGTAAATTTTTCTAAACTCGTCATCAACAGTATTGTTGTTCTCAATAGAGGACTCTAAAATCTTAAGCCTGTTGGATGCAATAAAAATACTATCAACAATTGCGCTGTAAATAATCTTATTGTTAATAGTAGACTTAGTTATAGATTTAGTTTTTGAAGAAACCGTTTCTGAAATTATATTCGGAATAGAGTCGGTTTTAAAAATATCTTTATGAAATCTGCTAATAACAGAAAATTCTAAACTATCGTTAGCATCTTTATTAAGGCAAATTAAAACATCGCTGTTTGGATTGAAATAATCCAGCGGTTTGAAGTTTTGCTCTAAATTTTTGAATTCAGAATAACTTGAGAGCTTATCAATTAACGTATTGCTTTTTAGTCCGCTTTTTAAACCTTCAATGTTTTTTGATTTTATAACAAGAGTAGCATTGCTTGGAATAAGATCAACAAGTTTCTTTGCTTTATTACTGTTGTTGTCACAACTTGAAAATAATACAGCAAACATAAAAAATGCAAATAGGTGTTTCATTAAGAGGGTTTTTGCAAATATAAAAAGTTATAAGTCTAATTTTAATTGTTCGGGTAATAATCTAAACGAAGTTCTATGATGTTTTGTTATACCATAATTTTCAATGGCTTTTCTGTGTTCTTTCGTAGGATAGCCCTTGTTTTGAGCCCAATTGTATTCAGGGAAATCTTCATGTATTTGCTCCATGTACAAGTCCCGTTCGGTTTTAGCGATTATGGATGCAGCAGCAATGCTAAGGTATTTACTATCTCCTTTTATAATTGTTTCGTGCGGAATACTATTATAAGGTTTAAACTTGTTACCATCAACAATTATAAATTCTGGTTCAATGCTTAGGCCTTCAATAGATTTGTGCATTGCTAAAATAGACGCATTTAATATATTGATTTTATCAATCTCATCTTGCCAAACATGAGTATAGCATAAAGCAAGAGCTTCTTGTTCTATAATAGACTTAAGTTTAAAACGATTTTTGTGAGATAGCTGTTTAGAATCGTTAAGTAATGAGTTTTTAAATGATTTAGGAAGTATGACAGCAGCAGCTGTAACAGGGCCAGCTAGACAGCCTCTGCCTGCTTCGTCAGTTCCACATTCAAGAGTATGTTTTGAAAAGGTGTGTATAAGACTCAAAAGTAAATTTTTGTTAAAAATAAAACATTAGAAAGAAATCAAATAAAAATTAAAAATGCTAAAAACTTAATGTAAATGTTAAAATTGCTAAAACATTAAGTTTCATGGTGGTTTTGTTAACATTTTTTTATGAGAAACACTTGGATATTTAATATATTATTAAGATGTTTGCGCTAGACTAACTCAAATAATTGTTTTATGAAATTAAAGTTAACATGGTTAATGACGCTATTTATGGCGTTTGTGATGCAGTTTTCTTTTGCACAAGAGAAGACTATCACTGGAACAGTTACATCAGCAGCAGATGGTTTACCATTGCCTGGTGTAAATGTAATTGTAAAAGGAACTACTAGAGGAGTTCAAACAGATTTTGATGGAAATTATTCTATTCAAGCTAATGTTGGAGAAACTTTAGTCTTTTCTTTTGTAAGTATGAAAACTACCGAATTAAAAGTAGGAGCAAGTAATACTATTAATTTATCAATGGAAGAAGATGTTGCGGTATTACAAGAAGTTGTTGTTGTAGGTTTCAATACGAAATCTAGAGATCAATTAACTTCAGCAGTATCAAACGTAACTTCTGAAGACCTTGAAAGAATTGCACCTTCTGTAAGTATTGATAATATGCTTCAGGGTCAGGCATCTGGTGTTCAAGTAACAGCTCAGAACGGTAAGCCTGGTCAAACGGCATTTATACGTGTTCGTGGTATTGGATCAATTAACGCTGGTAACCAACCATTATATATTGTGGATGGTGCTCAGATTAACGAAGAAGATGTAAATGCTATTAACCCTAACGAGATTGAAAGTATCAGTGTTCTTAAAGATGCTGCTTCTACATCTATTTATGGTGCTCGTGGTGGTAATGGTGTTGTACTTATCACAACTAAAAGAGGTGGTAAAGACAAAGATGCTGTTTTTAGAATTAACTCAAGAATTGGATTTAACAGAAGACTTAAAGACAATTTTGAAATGATGAATGCAGCTCAAAAACTTCAGTATGAAAGAGAATTAGGAGCTTACGGTTTAAACGTAGGTGAAGGTTCTTCTATTAGTTCTGATGCAGAGTATAATCGTTTAGTTGCTTTAGGGCACAACTGGGAAGATGATTTATTACAAGATGGTGTTGTACAATCTATTAGTTTTTCTGCACAAGGTGGAGAAGATAAAACTAGATATTTCTTCTCATTAGGATATGATGAAGATACTGGTATTATTGAAACTTTAGACGCTTACAACAGACTTTCTGGTCGTTTAAACGTTGACTATGATGCTAAAGAGTGGGCAACAATTGGAACAAGTTTATCTTTCTCATCTATTGAGACTACAGATCCAAGAGATAGAAATAACGTTCAAAACCCATTTAGAGCTATTTATGATTACAATCCTTATGAAACTGTATATGTACAGGATGATGCAGGTAATTTAATTTTAGATGCTAACGGTCAGCCACAGTTTAACGCAACTTCTGCAGGTTATCCTGTTCTTGCTGAGCTTACTCAAAATATATCTTCAAGATTCTACAATCGTGTGATTGGTAACTTATTCTTAGATTTAAGATTACATGATAACTTAACATTTAGAACTCAAGGTTCAGGTGTTTACGAACAATATAGAAGAGAAAACTACTTACAACCAGGATCTGTTTTAGATTTAATTGTTAACGGAGGAGTTCCTACAGGTAGTAAAACTGATAATGGAAGCTTTGACTTCACATATACTTGGTTAAACAAGTTAACGTATAACAATACATTTAATGAAGTACACAATTTAGAAGTTACTGCATTAACTGAATATATTGCTAATAACTTCAGATCTTATTCTGCTAATGGACAAGGGTTCACTGTAGGAGGACCATCTGTTTTAGATGCAGCAGCAACTCCTTTTGCAGTAGCTGGAGCACGTTCAGAGTACTCAATATTCTCTGTTGCAGGAAACGTTGATTATAACTACGATGATAGATATATCGTTACAGGTACTATTAGACGAGATGGTTCATCTCGATTTGGTAAGAATACAAAATACGGTACATTCTTCAGTGGTAGTGTTGCTTGGAATATCTCAAACGAAGAGTTTTTAGCAAATAACGATATAATAAGCAACTTAAAGTTAAGAGCATCAGCTGGTACTTCTGGTAACGACCAAATTGGACGTTATGCTTCAATTACCACTTATGGTCCTGTAGCTTATAACAATGGACTTAATGGTATCGTTCCTTTTAACATTGGTGATCCTAACTTAAGTTGGGAGGAGAACTTTAACTACGGTGTAGGTGTTGAGTTTGGTTTATTTAAAAACAGAGTAAGAGGTTTAATCGATTATTATAACAGAACGACTTCTGAATTATTACTTAACGAGCAATTACCGTTTACAACTGGTGGATATGCAGTTACAGGTAACCTTGGTGAAATGGTTAATAAAGGTTGGGAATTTGAATTATCAGCTGATATTATCCGTAACCAAGACTTTAGATGGACAGTATCTGGTAACTTAAACCTTTATGATAATGAAGTTACTAAGTTAACTAACACAGGTGAGGATTTATTTACTACTTCTAACTATTACACAATTCTTAGAGTTGGAGAAGAAGTTAACACATTCTACATTCCTAGATATGCAGGAGTGAATCCAGCAAATGGTGATGCTTTATATTATGATACTGATGGTAATATTACTAATGAAGCTGCAGGTAATGAAGTAGCATTGTCTGGTAAGTCTCCATTTGCAGAATTAGACGGAAGCATTAGCACAACATTAGATTATAAAGGATGGGATTTATCAGCTAACTTTTATTTCAAGCAAGGTAACTATATTTATAACTTGATGGAAATGAACATGTTAAGTGATGGTGATAATGCTAATTCAAACCAAAGAGTAGATGCATTTAACTATTGGACAACTCCTGGTGACACTAACGTACTTCCTAGACCAAATAATGACACTAATCAAACATCTGATAGATTTTTACAAAAAGGTGATTACATTAGATTAAGAAGTTTACAGTTAGGATATAATCTTCCTAGTAAGTTCACAGAAAAAATGTCAATCGATGCTTTAAGAATTTATGTTTCTGGAACTAACTTATGGACATATGCACCTCACTATAAAGGTGATCCAGAAGTTGGTATTGGTTCAGGTGAAACACAAGGAACTAATGTAATTCCTGGGGAGTTCTCACTTTACAGTTACCCTACAACAAGAAACCTATCTTTAGGAATCGATTTAAAATTTTAAAAAATATTTGATATGAAAAAATATATTTATTTGTTAACATTAAGTTTAATCTTTTTCTCTTGCGATGAAAGATTAGATTTGAATCCTTATGGTTCTACAGGTGCAGAGGTTGCTCTTGTAACACCAGCTGATTTTGAGAACGCCATTAATGGTATGTATACTCAAATGGAGTCAGCAAACTATTATGGAGCTAACTTTATGTCTTTTCCAGACGTATTAACAGACAATTTGATTTATAACCCAGATGGGAGACAAACTCAAAGAGTAACATACGAGTGGAGATATAATGCAAATGCTACACAAGGAGCTTTTATGGCTCAAGCATACAGAGTGATTCAACAAGCTAACTTTATTTTAGAAAATATTGACAGACTTGAAGAAGGAAGTCAAAAAGATAATATTAGAGCACAGGCTTTAGCTGGTAGAGCATTATCTCATTTTAACTTATGTAATTTGTTTGGTAAAATACCAACACAATCTGCTGATGCAGGGAGTGCTTTAGGTATGCCTTACTTAACTAGTTCTGATATTCGTCAAACACCGGCTAGAAATACAGTTAGCGAAGTTTATGATAATATCATAACTGATTTACAAACAGCAGCTAGTCAAATTAGCTCTGAAAATGGTATTGAAAGATTTAACAGAAATGCTGTATATGGATTATTATCTAGAGTTCATTTATATGCAGGAAATATGCCAGATGTTGTAACTGCAGCTAATCAAGTTACTGCAAGTGTTAGTACAACTGCAAACTTTCCAAGTATTTGGGATGATTCAAGTGATGACGGTGTGCTTTTTGAATTAAAAAACTTCGATGCTGATACTAATGTATCAACAGGAGTACCATACAGTCAAACATTAACTGACGGAATTTATTCTGAGTACGTTGTTGAATTTGGATTAAACAACTTATATCAGCCATCTGACATCCGTAGATTTGCTTATATTGATACTAGTCCATTTGGTTCTACTGGAATTTACAACCACGTAGCAAAGTATTTATCTAGCTCTGTTAACACTGGTTCAGGTGTAGTAGACTCTAAGGTAATTAGAGCTGCTGAAGTTCAATTAAACAAAGCAGAAGCTTTAGCGTCAATGACAGGACAAGATGGTGCTGCTTTGGCTGCATTAGATTTAGTAAGATCTAACAGATATGCTGGTTTTGTTAGTGGTGGAGAAACTGGACAAGCACTTAAAGATGCTATTCAGTTAGAAAGAAGACTTGAGTTAGCTTTTGAAGGTCACCGTTTCTTTGACGTTAAGAGACAAGGTTTACCTATCAACAGAACTAATGCTGGTGAGTTTTTTGATGGAACAGGAACACCTCCATTATTCTTAACACTTACTGCTTCTGATCACAGATTTCAATTACCTATTCCAAAAAGTGAAATTGATGTAAATCCTAACATGGAGCAAAACCCAGGATACTAATTATAAAAATCAAAGCAATGAAAAAAATATTTTATTTATCAGTCATTCTTTTGTCAATGGTATTAGTATCATGTGATGAAGATGATAACGTACACCAATATACTGGTAACAGTGTTGTATATTTTGATGGAGCAACTACTTCTTCATTATTAGTTCCAACTGCTGGAGCGACTAAAGAAGTTGTATTAGTTGCAACTAATTTGAGTGATGCTGCACGATCTTTCTCTGTGTCTGTTGATGCAGAATCAACTGCACAAGAAGGTGTTGATTTTAATTTAATGACTAACTCAATTACTATTGCTGCTGGTGAGTACTCTGGTTCATTAGTTATAGAAGGTCTTTACGATGGTGCAGATCCTGACGGAACACGTTTAATATTAAACTTAGATTCTGAAAATGCTGAAGTAGCAGGTTTTAGTAATTCTTATAGCTTAGATATCTTTAAGCAATGTGAGTCTGATTTATCAGGTTCTTATTCTGTAACTACTACTTACGGTTATCATGACTTTTTACCAGATTATAATCCAAGTACAATAGATGCTGATATTACTGAAGTTGATGCTGGTGTTTATTCTGTATCTGATTTCTCTGGTGGATTGTATAGCGAAGGTCCTTATGCTGGTGCATATGGAACAGATGCGGCAGATAACACATTAGTTTTTACAGATTTCTGTGGAAATATAAGTTGGGAAGGTCAAACAGATCCATGGGGTGATATTATTCCATTAGATGGTGGAACTAATTCTGTTGATTCAGGAACAGGTGTGATTACATTATCTTGGTATTGTACAGGTTATGGAGAAAATGGAGTTTCAGTTTATACTCCTCAATAACATTTAATTTAACACTATTATTATGAAGAAAATATTAAAAATAAGTTTAGTTCTATTAACATTTATTGGGTTTGTATCTTGTGATAGTACAGATGATGATACAAGCTATTTAGATAATAGAACTCCTGTAGCATATTTTGTGCCAGGAAATAGTGGAACACTTTTAGTTGAAGAAGAGGCACCTGCAGTATACACAGTTACAGTAGGTATATCTGAAGCTCAAGCAACAGATAGATCATATGTAGTTTCTGTAGATCCTTCATCAACAGCTCAAAGTGGTGTAGACTATAGCATTAATCTTAGTAACCTAGTAATTCCAGCAGGTTCTGTAGTAGGAACTTTTACTGTAACAGGTATTTATGCAGGAACTACTTTAGCAGGTAGCTCATTAAAGCTTAATTTAGACAGTGTTGAGGAAACTAGTGTTTTAGCTAGAAGTCAATTCAATTTGTCAATTTTTAGATCATGTCCAGTAGATTCTGATTTCTTAACTGGTTCTTACATGATGCAACAAATATCAGGAACGGCTCCTTTTGGTATCGGTTCTGCTTTTGGAGGTAATCAAATTGTTGACATAACTGCAGATGCTAACACGCGTACATTTAATTATGTATACGCTCCAGGATCTTTCGATTCTCCTTATTTCATGACATTAGACTTAATATGTGGTAATGTATTTGTTTCTGGAACTATTCAACCAGGTAATGGTACATTAGGTTGTGGTAATGGTAGTATTGGTCAATCTACAGGTTCTACACCAGGAACATATGATTCTGAAGACGATTCTGAAGTAACTGTAAATATTTTAGATTTTGAACCAGATTCTGGTTGTGCTACTAATTATGAAGCTGTAATCAAGCTTATTAAGCAGTAAATACAAATCATATTTTAAAAAAACCCACTTTTAAAGTGGGTTTTTTTATACATAATATTCACCTATAATTCTCGTTTTAAATATTTACTTTTGCATCAAGTATATCAAAAGCATATGAAAAACCTTCTTTGTATTGTATTATTTTTTTTTAGTTTAAAAGGATTAGCTCAAGAAATTTCTGTTGATAAAGCTGCATTAAAGAGAAATCAAGTTGTCAATGATACAATGCGAAGTTCAAATAAGAGTACTTCAAATAAAAATATAAAGAACCAAGATGCTACAATTGACTTATATAAAATAATATCTTTTGAAAACGATACCACTATTGTTGATACTACTTTAACAATAAAAAAGGAGTATAAGTTTAACTATTTAAGAAAGGATAATTTTGAACTACTAAACTTTTCTAATCTTGGACAGACATATAATACATTAAGTTCTAATTTTTACTCCGAGAGAACAATGCCTCTTTTTGGAGCAAGAGCAAGACATTTTAATTATATGGAAATTGAAGATATTAATTATTATCACGTTCCAACCCCCTTTACAGAACTTCTTTATAAATCTGCTTTTGAACAAGGTCAACTATTAGACGCCTTCTTTACTGTTAATACTTCTGAACAACTAAATTTTTCTATTGCATACAAAGGACTTCGTTCGTTAGGAAAATACCAGCACATATTAACAAGTACTGGTAATTTTAGGTTTACTACCAATTACACTACAAAAAATAGAAGATACAAGGTTAGAGCTCACATTGTCATGCAAGATTTAATGAACCAAGAAAATGGAGGTTTGCAAGATGAAGACTTAGTAAATTTTGAAACTGGAGATGAAGAGTTTTTAGACCGTTCTGTATTTGACCCAAATTTTGAAAATGCTGAAAGCATACTAGAAGGTAAGAGGTTTCATCTAGAGCACCAATACCAAATCACCAAAGCTCAAGACTCAATAGCAAATAATACCCTAATAATCGGTAACAATATTTCTTTTGAAGATAAATACTATCAATTTACGCAAACTACACAAAACGATTATTTTGGTGACGCTTTTTTAAGCAGTAGTATTAATGACAAAGTAACTTTAGAAGATTTCTACAATAGGTTTTATGCAAGTTATCATAATAAAGATATTGGTCATTTAAGATTAAATCTCGATTACAATAATTTTAACTATGGATATGATACAGTTGTGTTTTTAGATGACAATAGTATCACTAATAGAATAAAAGGAGATGTTTTATCTGTAGGAGGAGCATATAATAAATCTTTCAACAAGTTTAGTATAGAAGGAGAACTAGGGGTTAACGTTTCTGGAGATTTTGAGGGAAACTTTTTTAAAGCTAAAGCCTCCTATAAAATTAATGACAATACTAAAGCTTTAGCAACATTCAATTCAAGTTCTAGAGCACCAAATTATAACTTTCAATTATACCAAAGCGACTATTTAAACTATAATTGGGATAACACTAGCTTATTTAAAAATATTAATACACAACAAATAGCTTTTCAATTACAGTCTAAAAAAATTGCAAACCTTTCTTTTGATTATACTATAATTGATAATTACACCTATTTTCAAAAAGAAACTGACACTACGTTTGTAAAACCATATCAAGCTAATTCCTCAATTAATTATTTTAGATTAAAACTTAATAAAGAAATTAAGTATGGGAAATTTGCATTAGACAACACCATCATGTATCAAGAAGTACTAAATGGAGAAAACATATTAAATGTACCAAAAATAATAACTAGGAATACATTATACTATTCTAATCACTTCTTTAAAAAAGCACTCTATTTACAAACAGGAGTCATATTTAATTATTTCTCCGAATATAATATGAATGCTTACGATCCAATACTTGCTGAATTTTACGTTCAAAACAATACTAAAATAGGAAACTTTCCAAGGCTAGACTTTTTTATCAATGCAAAAGTTCGTCAAACAAGAATCTATTTAAAAGCAGAACATTTTAACTCAGCTTGGACAGGTTATAATTATTACTCGGCTCCCAACTATCCATACCGAGACTTCACAGTAAGATTTGGTATTGTATGGAACTTCTTTCTATAAACTTTTATTACACCTATACTATACATAAAGATAATAGAGATTAATAGTGTAGAGTTATTTTGTGTGTTTTAAGTTTATGTATATATGTGTTTAAAGTGTGTATTTTAGTTTAATGTAGTTTTCCAGGAAGTATAAATGATAAGAATATTACATGTAAAGTATTGGTTTATAGAGTGGGCGAAATTTTTCGAGAAAAACATTAAAAAAAAGTAAAAAAAAGTTTGCGATAAAGAAAAAATAGGTTGTATATTTGCAGCCGCTAAAAACGGGAACGTTGAGGCAAAAAGTTCACA
>NZ_QKWS01000007.1:0-79903 GCF_004328055.1 Meridianimaribacter sp. CL38
GACAATGGATCAAACGATGCCTGCGGAATAGCAAGTATGTCATTAGACCAAACGAGTTTTGATTGTTCCAATGTAGGAGCCAACACGGTAACGTTAACAGTAACAGATAATAACGGAAACGTATCAACCTGTAGTGCAACAGTAACCGTTCAGGACAACACAGCACCAACAGTAGTTTGTCAGAATGCAACAGTTGTATTAGATGCCTCAGGAAACGGAAGCATCACGACTTCAGATATAGACAATGGATCAAACGATGCCTGCGGAATAGCAAGTATGTCATTAGACCAAACGAGTTTTGATTGTTCCAATATAGGAGCCAACACAGTAACGTTAACAGTAACAGACAATAACGGAAACGTATCGACTTGTAGTGCAACAGTAACTGTTCAGGATAACACAGCACCAACAGTTCCTAATCTACCTGTAATTTCTGCAGAGTGTAGTGTGACAGTCCCTGTTCCTACAGTATCAGATAATTGTTTGGGAACAATTACTGGAACTACATCTGACCCTTTAACCTATACAACTCAAGGATCATTTGCAATAACATGGAATTTTGATGATGGAAATGGAAATTCTATTAATGTTGTACAAAATGTAGTGGTTGATGATGTTACAGACCCAACAGCTATCTGCCAAGATATTACTGTTCAATTAGATGATACAACAGGTTTAGCTACAATTACTAGTACTCAAATTGATAATGGATCTAATGATAATTGCGGAGTAGTTAATTTATCTTTATCGCAAAGTACTTTTGATTGTACCGATATTGGAACAAACATAATAGTATTAACAGTAGACGATGGTAATGGAAACAGTTCTACTTGTTCAGCTTCAGTAACAGTTACGAGTCCAACTATTACAGGTGGAACTTTGATAGGTCATTTGGTTGATGGTAGTGGTGATCCAATTAATACGAATCCAGATTCTAATATCATAGAAGTAACGGCATGCCCTGATGAACCTCAATATGCTTTGTTGAATTTAAGTGGTTACACTGGGACTATTTCTGGTTATGAAGTTTCAACAGATGGTGGACTTAGCTGGAGTTCTCCTTCAAACGATAGTACTAATGCAACATATACTTCACTAGCAATAACCGAGACTACTTTAGTGAGAGCTGTAATTGCTTTTGGTAGTTGTGAGGCGAGATCAAATATTGTTTACTTAGCAGTCATTCCGCCAGATATTCCTCCAACTATCGTAAGCCATAGTGATTTAACAATTTGTTTAGGAAGTGATATAACTGTTGTGGCTCAAAGTGAGTTTGGAATTAATCCTGATTTAACTGAAGGAGGATTATTCAATACATCTAACCTTAATAATTTAGGGTGGTTAGTTGATGGTATGGCTACTTGGGATGCGAGTGGGAATACAGGAAATGATACGTATTGGAAAGGAACTAATGGTCCGAAAAATTTTAACAATAAATGTTATGATTCGCCAGAAGGAAATAAATTTGGAATAGCTAGTGGTATTCCTCCATATGATAGTCCAAATCATACAATAACACCATTAACAACTCTTGAAACACCAATATTTAATACATTAGGATTAACAACTGCTACTTTAGAGTTTGATCAAGCGTATTTTTTAGAGGCT
The DNA here is from genome assembly GCF_004328055.1 of Meridianimaribacter sp. CL38. Lineage (NCBI taxonomy): Bacteria > Pseudomonadati > Bacteroidota > Flavobacteriia > Flavobacteriales > Flavobacteriaceae > Meridianimaribacter > Meridianimaribacter sp. CL38. The sequence goes on from NZ_QKWS01000007.1 coordinate 1,609, forward strand.
GGAGCATGGGTGAAAATAGAACTTTCATTAAACGATGGTGCAACTTATCCAATTACTTTAGATCCAGGACCTTCTTATAATTATACTGGTCCTAGCAGTATTACTTTTGGAAATGTTGGATTTGGTGGAGGTGGACCTAATGGATGCAATGGAAGACCTCAGACTTATGTCGATAATCATGTTTCTATTGATCTTCAGGATTATATTGGTCTTGTTGGTTTACGAATTAAATTTACCTATCATGGGACAGCTAATAGTGCTTGGGCATTAGAAAATATTACTATTCCACAAGCTCCTATTGATGAAGTTATAGAATGGACAGATGAAAGCGGAGTTGTTGTTACCACAGGATCAACAACAACAATTACTCCTGTTACTCCAGGAGTACAAACCTATGGTGTTACCTCTTTGATTAATGGTTGTCGTTCTGATGGAGACGAGGGAACTGAGTTTATTTCTGTTAACGCAAGTTTAGCTTATGCAGGCGAAGATATAACGCAAATTGTTGCCGAATGTGGAGAGGAAGTGAGTTTAAACGCTTATGATAATACTATAACTGCTGCTGATAATATTGTTAATGGAGTTAATAATCCTGCAATATTTACTTCAGGTACGTATCCAGGAACTGGTGTTGCTGGTGTTTGGTCTGCAGTTTCTATTTCTGGGTGTGGTAGTAGTTATTCTTTTTCAGATATTTCTAGTCCAAGGTCAAAATTTTTCGCTGAACCTGGAACTTATGAATTGACTTGGACAATACCTTCTGTTGGGTGTTCGGATGTTATGTTAGTCACTATTGAAAGTTGTCCTACTGTGGATTTTGATGGAATTGACGACCATGTAACATTTAGCAATAATTATAATTTATCAAATCAATTTAGTCTTGAGGTTTGGGTTAAGCCAGAATCTGTAGTGGGTACTCAAGCCATTTTTTCTAAGCGTGATGCAAATGATTTATCTACAGGTTATGATTTAAGACTTAACAATTCTATTGTTCAATTTAACTGGAACGCCTCAGGAACTATTCAATCGTCATACCCAATATCAACAGATAGGTGGTATCATATTGCAGTAACTAACAACAATGGTACATATAGAATGTATATAGATGGAATTGAGGTTAGTACAGGAGTTTCTGGTGCTTCTCCTTCAAGTAATTCAATGAAAAGTTTAGTAGGAGCAATGGATCAAGCAAATAATGCTCCTAATAGACCTGTGAATTATTTTAATGGATGGATAGATGAGTTAAGGATATGGAATTCTGCATTAACCGTTGACCAAATTCGTCAAATGATGAATCAGGAAATTGAAGATAATACAGCTGTTATTGGAGCTGTAGTACCACTAGATGTTCCTGGTTTAAATTGGACTGATTTAGATGGGTATTATCGTATGGATTCTAATTGTGGGTTCTTAATTCCTTATAAAGGTATTAGAGGCCAACTTATCAATATGGATACAGCTCAGCCTAACACAGCTCCTTTACCTTATACATCTAGAGTTGATGGTCAATTATGGTCTACTGATAATACATGGACAGAATTTGATGTTTGGGATGCGCCTAATAGCATTGGTGTTGACGGAGTTACTCCAATCGATTGGAATATAGTTGAAACTTCTCATAATATTGATTCAGGTAACAAGGATATAACAGTGTTAGGTTTATTGTCTATAGTACCTAATAAAACATTAAATATTACTGACCCAGGAACCTCTCAAGATGAATACAATGATGGTCAGTTTTTAAGAGTAACTCACTACCTTAAATTGGATGGAAATATAGATTTATTTGGTGAGTCTCAGTTGCTTCAAGATGAAGGTAGTATATTGGATGTTACAAGTTCTGGTCAGTTAGAACGTGACCAACAAGGAACAACTAATTTGTATAATTACAACTACTGGACTTCTCCTGTTAGTGAATTAAGTACAACATCTAATAATAATCCGTTTGCAATTAATAGTGTTTTAAGAGATGGAACTAATTCAAATACACCATTAAGTTTGTTATGGACTACAGCTAATGACGCAATAGGAAGCACAACTCCTATTACCTTAAGTAGTAGATGGTTGTATGCTTATGAAAATTACCCTGAAGATACTTATGCTGCTTGGAGAGACTTGTCTGAAAATGATGCCCTAGCAACAGGTTTAGCATTTACAATGAAAGGAAGTGGAGCAGGAGACCCAGTAAATGATGTTCAAAATTATGTTTTTGTTGGAAAACCTAATAATGGTACTATCACTACTCCAGTTACTATAGGTAACCAAGCCTTAATAGGAAATCCATACCCTTCAGCAATTGATGCTAATGCCTTTATTTTTGATAATATTCCAGGTGGAAATCCAGGAACATCTCAAAGTATAGATGGAACATTGTATTTCTGGGAACATTATGTTTCTAATTTCACTCATATTTTAGAAGATTATGAAGGCGGTTATGCAACGTATAACCTTACAGGAGGAAATCCTGCAGTATCACCTCCTTTAGTGAGTGGTAGCGGAACACCAACCAAGATACCTGGACGATATATTCCTGTTTCTCAAGGGTTTTTTGTTACAGCAAGTCATTTAGGAGGAACTATTCAATTTAAAAATAGCCAGCGTGTATTTGTTAGAGAAACTTCTGCAAACTCTCAGTTTATAAGATCTAGCAATTCAAATGCTGGTACATCATATCAGGTTGATAGTGATCCAAATCAAGACATTAAACGTGTTAGAATTGAATTTAAAACTACTGATGGTAATATTCGCCCTTTATTGTTAGGGTTTGTGCCAAATAATATGGCTACAGATGGTATTGATGTTGCTTATGATGCTGAAAATGCTGATGCGGAGTTTTCAAACGACCTGTTTTGGAGAATAGAAGACAGGAATTTTACAACACAAGGAGTAGGAGATTTTGATGTTAATAGTCAATATCCTTTGGCAATGTTTATAAATACCTTTGGGACTTATGAAATATCGTTAAAGGCTTTGGAAAACTTTGAAACAGATATTGACGTATATGTGTATGATGCCTTAATGGGTACTTATTTTGAGATAAATGATGAAGCTTTCCAAATATTACTAGATCCAAATGATTACTTAGGTCGTTTTTATATCACATTTACAACAGAAAGTAGCCTATCAATTGATGATGAAGTTTTTGCTAAAACAATCATTAATTACTTAAACAATACTCAAGAAATTTACATTAAAACACCTAATGTGTCTGCTATTAAAAATGTCCAGTTAATAAATATGATAGGTCAAGAAATTCAGAATTGGGATAATATACAAGCGTTTGAGTTAAATGGAGCAGTAAGAATTCCTGTGACAAACATTCCAGATGGAAGTTATATTATAAAAGTTAGTTCAGATAAAACAACAAATAGTGTAAAAGCAATTGTGAAAAACAACTGATCATTTTCTATGATTTGAATTATCTTGTATAAAGTAAATTGATAGCTTTTTTTTGTAATTTTAAGCATTGTTAAATGCTATATTATGTCTGAAGAAAAGCTAGGATTAAATACCATTTGTACACATGTAGGTGAAATTAAAGACGAACAGTTTAAAGGAGCTGTATCTCCAATCTATATGTCAACATCTTATCAGTTTGAAGATGTGGATGTAAAACGTTATCCTCGTTATTTTAATACGCCTAATCAAGAATTTTTATCCAAAAAAATAGCAGCTTTAGAACATGCTGAAGCAGCTATGATTTTTGGTTCTGGTATGGCAGCTATCAGTACTACACTTTTTGCTTTTCTAAAAGCTGGAGACCATTTGGTAGTTCAAAACACATTGTATGGAGGTACAACAAATTTTATTAGGGAGGAGTTTCCAAAGCATAATATAGAGTACACATTTACAAATGGATTTAATGTGTCTGACTTTGAAAATGCGATAAAACCAAACACAAAACTTATTCTTATAGAAACCCCTTCAAACCCTCTATTAACAATTACTGATATAAAAGCTGTTGCAGATTTAGCAAAATCAAAAGGTATTGTAACCTGTATTGACAATACTTTTGCGAGTCCTGTAAATCAAAATCCTATTGATTTAGGAATTGATATTGTAATGCATTCAGCTACTAAATATTTAGGAGGTCATAGTGATATTTTAGCTGGAGCTATTGCAAGTTCTAATGAGCACATTGATACCATTTGGAATGTTGGTAAAAATCTAGGAGGAAGTTTAAGCGATTTTACGGTTTGGATGCTAGAACGTAGTATAAAAACGCTTGGTCTTAGAGTAAAAGCCCAAAACCGAAATGCTAAAAAAATGGCTAAGTTTTTAGATGCGCATATTGACATTAAAAAAGTGTATTACCCTGGTTTAAAAAGCCATCCGCAATATGATCTAGCTAAATCGCAAATGAAAGGTTTTGGAGGTATGTTGTCTTTTGAATTAGCTGACGGATTAGACGCTAGCCAATTTCAAAACGCATTAAAATTGATTAAACCTTCAATGAGTTTAGCAGGTGTAGAAAGCACAATGCTGTCGCCACATAAAACCTCACATGCATTATTAACACAAGAACAACGAGATAGCTTAGGGATAAGTGATAATTTGATACGTTTTTCTGTAGGAATTGAATCTCGAAAAGATTTAATGAATGATATTGAACAGGCTATTCATTCAGTGAAGAAGAGCCAACTAATAAGTTAAAAAAGAAATGAAATTAGATATACTTGCTATAGGAGCGCATCCTGATGATGTAGAGTTGGGTTGTGGCGCAACAATAGCCAAAGAAATTGCCAATGGTAAAACAGTAGGAATTATTGATTTAACTAGAGGTGAATTAGGAACACGAGGTACTGTTGAGACTCGAAAAGAAGAGGCTGAAAACTCAGCTAAAATATTAGGAGTTTCGGTAAGAGAAAACTTAGGATTTGCAGATGGGTTTTTTATAAATGATAAAAAGCATCAATTGGAAGTCATAAAAATGATTCGTAAATATCAACCAGAAGTCGTATTGTGTAATGCTATTGATGATAGACATATAGACCATGGTAAAGGTAGTAAACTAGTTAGTGATGCCTGTTTTTTAAGCGGACTTACAAAAATTGAAACTGAAATAGAAGGGAAACCACAGGAGCAATGGAGACCTAAACATGTATACCATTACATACAATGGAAAACAATAGAGCCTGATTTTGTGGTTGATGTTTCTGATGTAATTGATATTAAAATGAAATCTGTATTAGCTTATAAAACACAGTTTTATGACCCTAGTAATACAGCACCAAACACACCAATTTCAAGTAAAAACTTTACTGATAGTGTTAAATATAGAGCTAGGGATTTAGGACGGTTAATAGGAGTAGAGTTTGCTGAAGGCTTTACTGTAGAACGCTATGTAGCAGTAAATAGCATATTTGATTTAAAATAATTTAAAAAAACACTTTGTAGAAAATAGTAAATGAATTACATTTGCAATCCAATTTAAAATGGTGGTTGTAGCTCAGTTGGTTAGAGCGCCTGATTGTGGTTCAGGAGGTCGTCGGTTCGAGACCGATCTTCCACCCAAAAATAAAAGCCTTTCAGTATTCTGAAAGGCTTCTTTTGTATAATGCATTTAGGCTTTAATCTTTTTTGGCTTTATCAACAATAAGTCTTTGCTCTCTATTAGCAACTTCCCAAGCAGTATAAAACACTAGGCGAGTTCTGTTTTCTAATAAATCGTATTCAATTTTATCTGGTGTGTCTGTTGGTCTGTGATAATCTTCATGAGTTCCATTATAATAAAAAATAACAGGAATATTGTTTTTAGCAAAGTTATAATGGTCAGACCTGTAGTAAAAACGGTTTGGGTCAGTTTCATTATTGTATTTGTAATCTAAATTTATCTTTGTGTAATTATTATTCGCCTTTTGTAAAGCACTATCTAGCTCAGAGCTTAACATATCAGACCCAATTACATAAACATAATTTCTGTCGTCCTTATGAGCTTCATCAACACGACCAATCATGTCAATATTTAAGTTGGCAACCGTATTTTTTAAAGGAAAAATAGGATCACTGTCAGTATAATATTTTGAACCTAAAAGTCCCTTTTCTTCACCTGTAACGTGTAAAAACAATATAGAACGTTTTGGTCCATAGCCATCATTTACAGCGGTTTTAAATGCTTCAGCAATTTCTAAAATAGCAACTGTGCCAGAGCCATCATCGTCAGCACCATTGTATACTTTTCCATCCTTTATACCCTCGTGGTCTAAGTGAGCAGATATAACAACAATTTCATCAGGTTTTTCAGTTCCTTTAATAAAGGCAACCACGTTTTCTGAATGTACTGGAGTTACTTCACTTTTAATATCAATAGACAAACTAGTATTAATAGTCTTAGCTTGGTCGTCTTCAAGGATATTTTCATAAATGGCTTTAGCTGTTGTGCTGTTAACCATAAATTGTGGTAAATCAGAATCATTGTTTATTAATGAAATTCTACCTTTACTTTGCGAATTAGAAACTCGTTTGTAATAAGCTGCATATCTAGGAAAAGTAACATCGTCTAAAATAATAATAGCTTTCGCACCTTTTTCTGATGCAACATTCTTTTTTGCACTTCTAGCTCTTCGACCTTCAGACCAAGTAGTGTTTTCAGTTTTACCTGTGGTAACATAAGTTCCATCTTCGTTTTTAGGTTCACCAGCTTTAATTAATACTACCTTATTTTTAACATCAATATTTTTATAGTCTGAATAATTTTCGGCTTCAATACCATAGCCTGCATAAACAATGTCATTTACCGAAAATGATTGCGTTGTTGGACTCCCTATAGAAATAAAGTCTTCAAGATTAAGTAAGTTTTTATTGTTAAGTTGAATATTTACTTCAGGAGTTTTTCTGGCTTCAAGAGCCACTTCTTGAAAGTAATCATCATCACTTAAAGGAGATGGTATTTCTAAGTTTTTGTATTGTTGTTTTAAGTATTCTACTGCTTTTTTCTGTCCTGGTTCTCCAGTATTTCTACCTTCAAATTCATCAGAAGCATAAATGTAGAGCATTTCTTTAAGTTCTGCAGAGGTAATCGTGTTACCATACTTGGTTGGGTCAGCTGGAGCTTTAGGTTTGGAATCAACTGAGTTTTTTGTTGAGTTACAACTAAATGCTAAAGCGCTTAGAGTAACTCCTAAAATTAATTTTTTCATTAGCTATTAATTAGTTTGGAGAGAATGTATGTAATTAAAAATTTAGCGATAATACAAAAAGTTATTTGTAACCTTGATTAAAGCTTAAATCTTTAACAGATTTTAACAACAATTTTTAACATTATTTTTTATCGGCAACTATACGGTTTTTAGAATTGGCTAAATACCAAGCTGTAGTAAAAATAAGTTGTGTGCGTTTTTGAAGTAACGGATAGTTAATTTTGTCTGGAGTGTCAGTTGGTTTATGATAATCTTCATGCTCTCCATTGAAATAAAAAATTACAGGAATACCTTTTAAAGCAAAGTTATAGTGGTCAGACCTATAGTAATAACGGTTGATATCGCTTTCTTTGTTTAACTCATAATCGAGTTCAAGATTTGTGAAAGTATCATTTGCAATTTCAGAGATGTAATGTAGCTCAGTACTTAATCTATCATCGCCAATTACATATATATACTCAGGGTTTTCAATATGTTTTTCATCTACTCGACCAATCATATCCATATTAAGATTAGCAACTGTATTTTTTAATGAAAAAACAGGATGATCAGTATAATAAGTTGAGCCTTTTAACCCAATTTCCTCACCAGTAAGGTGTAAAAATGCAATACTTCGTTTTGGACCAAATCCTTTTTTTTGTGCTATTTTAAAAGCTTGGGCAATTTCCATTAATGCTGCTGTACCAGAAGCGTTATCGTCAGCACCATAATAAACTTGATCTTCTTTTACACCTTCATGATCTAGATGCGCAGAGATAATGATAACTTCGTCAGGGTATTCTGTACCTTTTATATAAGAAATTACATTTTGAGAACTTTTTATGTCATCAGAAAAGAATGATTCTGGAATTTGTTGGTAATAGTTGTTTTCTCCTAAAGGGGAACTTATAGCTTCATTGATATAATAATCTTTAATGTAGTTTGAAGCTTTATGGTAACCTAACTCTCCTGTTTTTCTTCCTTGAAATTCACTAGAAGACAAATCGTAAACCAATTTTTTTAACTCGCTAGAGTCAATGGTTTTAGAAATTTCTTTGATTTGTTGTGAGTTCTCAAAAACAATATTGTCTTTAATATCTTGAATTTTTTCGCTATATCTTTTTGTTGCACAAGAACCTACTAAAGATAGTGCTGAAGCAAAAATAAATACCTTCATCTATTAACCTCTTATTTTCAGTCAAATAAACTAAAAAAAAAGGGAATACCGAAGTATTCCCAATGATTTTTAAGCGATGGATTTTTAATCTATTTCAAGACCATCGAGTTCTTCCATATCAATATCATCAATCTCTTCAATGTCAAGATCTTCAAGGATTTCTTTAGAATCTTCAACAGATTCATCTGCACGTTCTTGGAGTTCTTCGGTATCACCAACTTCAACTTCGTTAAATACCGATTTGTAAGTGGTAATTCCAATAGATACAATTGTAAGTATAAAAATATACTGAACAACTTTTTTAGATTGGTTTTGTTTTTTTGATAGGTAAAAAATTGCAAGCCCTAAAATAAATGCTACAATAGCAGGGATTAATGCAATGTTTGATAATGGAGTTACAGCTAAAACTACAGCAAGAACAGCTGCAATAAATCCTAGTATTACTAAAAATTTTCTCATTGATGTTTAATTTTTTAAGCCAGAAGCCGATTTTATTTTTAACTCACCACTTCCTACTGCAATTTTAAATTTAGCATAAACAGGAATTTTATTTTCATCGGCAGTTAACCATAATAAGTTGTCATTAGAACCTTTAAGTACATTACTGTTATTTATAGAAATAGCTAGTTTATAGCATGTTTTTTTACCAATGTTGGTTGAAATAGTTTCAGTTCCTAAATATTTAAAATTAACAACGTTTTCTTTATTGTCAAACAAAACAGTAAATGATTTAGAGGTTCCTGTTGAGTAGCTAGAAAAATCTAAAGTTCTCAATTTGTATAGAGTAGATACTAAATCGCGAGTGGCACTTCCTATGGATACATTTTTGTTTTCATCCCAAAAAGTTCCATCTTTTCTCTTTTTTCTTTTTAAACTTTTAACAGTACCAGTTTTATGACTGTATTTGTACTGCATAAACTTGTAATAACCACCTTCGTTTATATCTCTTTTGTAAAGATAAGGCGTAAGCGTTTTAGGGCTTACGTAGCTTTCGTATAAGTCTCTAATTTTAAAAAAATTATCCCATTTGCTATATGTGGCAGCAGTACATTTTAGCCTTAGTAATGTAGCTTTAGAGGTTTTTACCTCACTAGTTTCCATAGTTACTTGGGCTAAGTCAGTCATTAAACCTGACATATTATAAGAAGCAGTAAATGTTAATTTTTCTCCAGCGCCAACAGCATTGTTTTGAGAATAGGTGAGTGATGAGATTAAAATAGCGAGTACTAAAATAATTCTTTGCATAGGTTTTAGTTTGATTTCTATAACGAAGATAATAACATTTATTGTGCCAAATGTATTTTTAATTTATAACAATAAAAAAAACGCTCCATAAAATTATGAAGCGTTTTAAGCGGAGAAAGAGGGATTCGAACCCCCGGAGGTGTGACCCTCAACAGTTTTCAAGACTGCCGCATTCGACCACTCTGCCATTTCTCCGATTGCGGATGCAAATATAGAACCCTTTTTTATTTCTTTCAAATAAAAACAACAATTTTTTATACTAAATATAATACTATAGAATTAATTTATGGAATGTATATCCTCTAAACCTATGCAAGTGTTAACTTTGCACAAAAATTTAAAAATAAATAATGGATATAATAAATAGTCTTAAATGGCGATATGCAACAAAAAAATTTGATGCAACTAAAATTATTTCTAACGAAAAGCTAAATATAATTAAAGAAGCATTTAATTTGACAGCAACATCTTTTGGTTTACAAACTATAAGTATGGTTATTGTTTCTGATAAAGAAGTTAGAAATTCTTTAGTAGAACATTCATACAATCAATTACAAGTAAAAGAAGCTTCACATTTGTTGGTTATATGCATACAAGATAATATTACTGATGAAGATGTTGATAAACATTTTGATAATGTTAGTAATATAAGAAACACACCAGAGCACATTTTAGCACCATTTAGAGCAAATTTAAAAACCATGATGCAGCGAATGACTGAACATGAAAGACAACAATGGTCAATTAAACAAGCTTATATTGCTTTAGGTAATTTAATGACTGTTTGTGCTATTGAAAAGATAGATTCTTGCCCTATGGAAGGTTTTAAAGCTGATAGCTATGATGAAATTTTAAACTTAAAAGATAAAAATTTAAAATCTGTATTGTTACTACCTGTTGGTTATAGAGCAGAAGACGATATGTTTGCTTCGTTTAAGAAAGTTAGAAAGAATGTTAATAATGCTGTTATTGAATATTAATAATATTCGTTAAAAAAGGCTTTGCCTTAATCGCTGAATAATTTATATTTGTTAATCTTATTAATTAATACTTCACTTATGAAAAAGCTTATCGTATTATTCGTTTGCCTAATTAGTTTAAACTTTTATGCACAAGAAAGTCAGTTTAATTGGTTAACAGATTTAAACACAGCTGTTAAAGCTTCAAAAGACCAAAACAAACCAATTTTGTTATTTTTTACTGATACTAATTCAACTGAAAGTCAGAAAATGAATATTGAATTATTCAAATCTCAGGAGTTTAAAGCTATCGCTGATAAAGCAATACTTTTAATTGCTGATAACTCTTCTGAAAACAATATACCTAAGCGATTAATTATTCATTATAATAAGATCAATCAATTTTCATCATTTGTAACTTTAGATTCTACAGGTAAAGCAATTGGTACTCCAACTACTGATTTCAGCACAGAATCATTAAACAGTTATATTTCGTTTTTAAACTCGCTTTAAAATTACTACATGCCAGGATTTGAGCTTTTCGGAGATGCAGAACGAAAAGAAGTAAATGACGTTTTAGAAAGTGGCGTTTTAATGCGCTATGGCTTTGATGCTATGCGTAATGGCCATTGGAAAGCTAAAGCGTTAGAACAAGAACTTCAAAACACATTACAAGTTAAACACGCACAATTAGTGTCTAGCGGAACAGCTGCTGTATCTATAGCATTGGCATCAGCAGGAATAGGTTCGGGAGATGAAGTTATTATGCCAGCATTTACTTTTGTAGCTAGTTTTGAGGCTATTATGATGTTGGGAGCAATTCCAATTCTAGTAGATATTGATGATACTCTAACTTTAGATCCTGAAGCTGTGAAAGCAGCAATTACTCCAAAAACTAAAGCCATAATGCCTGTGCATATGTGTGGTAGTATGGCAAATTTAGATGAGCTGCAATCCATTTGTAAAACACATAATCTAATATTAATTGAAGATTCTTCGCAAGCTACTGGTGCCACTTATAAAGGAAAACCTCTGGGAAGTATTGGTGATTTAGGTTGCTTATCTTTAGATTATGTAAAAATTATTACTTGTGGTGAAGGAGGTGCTGTATTAACCAACAACGAAAAGTATTATACAAATTCTGATCACTTTTCAGACCATGGTCATGACCATAAAGGAAATGATAGAGGAGCAGAAACTCATCCGTTTTTAGGCTATAATTTTAGAATATCTGAACTCAATGCAGCTGTTGGTTTAGCACAACTGCGTAGGTTAGATGAATTTGTAGCTATCCAAAAGAAAAATTATAGTATTATTAGAGAAGCATTTTCTGTAATTCCTGAACTTACATTTAGAACAGTGCCAGAAGGAGGAGAAGAAAGTTATTCGTTTCTTAGTTTTTTCTTACCTGATTTAGAAACCTCAAGAAAAGCAGTAAAAGCTCTAAAAGACACAGGAATTGATGGCTGCTTTCATTACTATGATAATAATTGGCATTTTATAAGAAAGTGGGAGCATTTAAAAGATTTAAAAACACTTTATCCGCTTTCTAAAGAAGTAAAGGATGGGTTAAAGTATCTTCAAACTAAAGATTTTTCTAAATCTAATCACTTTATCGGTAGAAATATTTCTTGCTTAATAAAATTATCTTGGACAGAACAAGAGGTTAAAGAGCGTGCTTCTAAAATGGTAAAAGCCATTCAGTCAATTCTTTAAATCCCTGTTTTGATAGGCAATTTCTTCAATGTTACATTTATTGTATACTTTGTTACAATAGTGATACTCCCTTTTTTGCTTTGATTATAGTTTTACAATGCTATTAATTGAAGGAGAAGGGAGATGACAATATACAACACTGTTGTTTCCCTTTTATTTTTAAATACTTCAAGGTTAATCTTCTATATCATTATGAAATGCATAGTCTTAACTATCAAAACTTTATTTGTTGTTAATACATGTGCGGTTTCTATAATATATGGACAAGACATTAAACAAGAAAATAAGACAGATGTAAAGTAACATTTAGTTATAGAGCAAAATAAATACTGTTTACAGTTTTTTTAAATAATCGTTTTACAGTCAGTTTTAAGGTAATAGGAGATTTTAGTATAAAGATGTTTTTTGAGCATTTTAAAAACACTCAATTTTGATCAGTTAGACTAATCATGGAAAAGGACCAAATATCAAAACAATTTTATAGTAACCAAACTCAAATTGACGATTCGTCAAGGCGAACGTTTTTTAAACAATTGGTACTTGGTAGTATGGGATTTTATCTTTCACCAATGCTCTTGCAAAGTTGTAGTAAAGATGATTTAGGTAAACCTCCTTTTGGCGTGTGGAAAGACATGATTAAAATTTTAGAGCAAAGTCCAGATCATTTTATTGGTAGACGAAACGCTTTAGTTGCTTCTAAAAACCCAGAAGCAATGACCAACTTTGTTAGAGATAGTTTTCAAATTATTCCTTGGCAAAGCGATTTTCTTCACCATTCTGCTAATGGTACTATTTATGGGAAAGAGATGGCTTTACGCTGCGGACTTGCAACACCTCGCGAAAAAGCTGAAATTTTAAAAGACATGCTAGTAGATGCTGGTTATGAGGCTAAAGTAGTTTTGGAAGAAACCGAAATAACCTTAGATGAAGCAAAGTCAATAGTTTATCAAAAATTAACTCCAGAATTTGCGCCACCAATTACCAATAAAAAAATGCACAAGTGGCAAAAAATGATGGGAGTAATCAATAAAGAGGAAACTTACAAACAAATACCAGATATTGTAGAAAGCTCCGAAAGACTAGCCAATAACCTTTTAAACAATATTGATAAAAAATATATTAGAGATAGAACGGTTAATTTCAGGTTTCATAAAGCCTATGTGCCTTCGGTTGTGTTTTATGAAGAAGGAACTGAAAAGTATGCGCATGTGTTTGACCCAAAAGTGTCTTTTGGGAACTTGCATCCAACTAACAAAAAAAAGACCTTTAATAAAGCAGGCGAATATAAAGACCCAAAAGATGAAGATGTTACTATTACATTGTCTTGTAGAAATGCCTTAGACCACTGGAGTGAAACAGAATTGTTGACAGGAACTTGGAAGCTTTCTGAATTATTAGGGAATCAGTTGCAGGTTCAGTTTCTCAATAATATGAGTTTTGAAGAACAGTCAGTAAAATCTATTTCTGAAATTACTTCTTTCACTCCTTGTTTAGCGCTTCAAGACATTAATAAGGATGCTACTTATCTAGAGGAGCGTACAGTTTTAGGTGAACCAATAACCTTAGAAGCTGTAAAAATATTTGAAAATTATAATCCTGATAGTTTGCCTAATAATGAAGAGCCAGCAGCTATAAAAAAAGTACACTCTTTTGAAGGAACAGTTTTTCCACAGGCATTTCCAAAAGTACGATTGGAGCTAAGCCCTAAAGATGCTCAAGGAAATATTATTGAAGGTATATCAATAAGAAATTTTGAAATTACTGATAATGGACAAACTGTTTCAGGTTGGATGAATCAAAATGTGCTTTCACCCAAAATTTTATTGTTATATGATACGTCTGCAAGTATGCCTGGTGAATATGCAGGTGATAATATAAAACTGTTTTTACAGAATACCGAAGCAGCAATCAAAAAAAACTATCCGAAAGCTAGAGTAATACTTCAGCAAACGGGTTCAAACATTTATACAGCATTACTCAAATCAAAACAGTTGGATGTAGATGTAATTCTTTATGCAACTGATGGAGATAATAATGATGCATTTGATGCGTCATATACACCAATTTATGAGGCTGGTCCACCTGCTATTTTTCTTAATGTAAAACCTCAAGGTACTGTATATAAACATTTGAGAGAAAATATGGACTTTGTTGAGATTGCTGCAGATGATCAAGAGCTTACCATTACTGAGATTACTAAAATTATTGATGGTTTAAAATTTCCTACTTATGTAGTAACATATTCTGCTTTTGCTGAAAAAGATGCACATAATGTAGAAGTTAAGCTAAAAGATACAACACATAAAGTCAATTTAAACTATAAGTTTCCAGAACCTAGTGACCATCTTTTGGGTAATCGTATGGTTGGACTTTATCTCACCATAAAACGATTAGGAAAAAATCCTATTAAACGTGTGTTAGCAGGTTATGAGCCTCATAACGATTTTTATGCTAATCCAACCCAACTCACCCGAAAAATGATAGATGAAGTGCACGAAATGCTTCTTGGAGGTGCAGTTATGGCTTTTGAACGAGAAGCACCAACACTTTCTATTCAGCTAACGGAGTATTTGCAAGCATTAATGAGTAATCAAAACTGGTTTGAAGCCTATCAACAAGGCAATATTAAAACAGCGGTTGAAGAAATAGCTAAAGGTGGATTTAGTTATCCTTCTCTATTATTAAGTATGTTGCAGCCTATTCAAAATAATGTAACAGAGCAAGCCATAACCTATCCAAACGGATTTAGATCTTGTATTGTTAAATTTTCTCCAGGATTTTATAATAACGAAACTAAGACTTCTTTCGATTTTTTACCAACTTCAGAATATCAAACTGTAAGTAGAAGCGGAACTGGAAATTTTGAGGAAACCCTAAAGAAAACAGCTCAATTAGCAATTTTAGAAGGTTACGTGTTTGAAGATAGTGCCTATTCTCAACTCAAAGAAAAACCATTACTACTAAATAAAGCAATGGGACGAGATGAACGTTTCAGTTCGCAAACTCTTGGAAGCGATTATCATTATTATGGAAAACAAATATTTGGAGGAGGTATTTTAAAACTTTTTGATACATCCTTACAAGTAAAATCATTTTGGAAAATAGATCCAATTAAAGGTGAACTCTATGGCATTTTACCAAACCAAACAGGTGGAGGCTCAAGAACCACTTATAAACAATTGATGGAGCTAGATAAGGTTATAGAAGGTTATAAAGAAGTCTTATCTGCCATGAATTTTGGTCTTACAGTTACTGGGCTTGGAAGTTTACCATTAGGTCTTGTAGCAGCTTATAGCTTAACTCTAGTGAAATTATATGCGCTAGCATCTCAAGCTTTAATATTGATGAACACAACAGGAATGGATGAAGATTTAACTATTGCACTCCAAGCTTTAGCCTGCGATTTATATAAGGAAATACTATATGATTCTTTTTATGGAGTAGGTACAGCTGCCAGCACCATAGAAAACCTAATTGGAGCTATGGGAGGTATTGACGGAGAAGATTTCTCATTCTTTAAATGCTAAATATTTAATACAATATAAAATCATGAAAGCAAAAACACATATAAAAACATTGATAGCAATTATAATGCTGCTACCAAGTTTAATTTTTTCTCAAGAAGATTACGAATTATGGGGAATGACTTTTCGAGGAGGAAAATCTGATATGGGAACCATCTTCAAAACTGATGAAAATGCTGAAAACTTAGAAGTTCAATACAACTTTTTTAAAACTGATGGCTATGATATAGATAGTGGAGTGATAGAAGCCTCTAACGGAAAATTTTATGGACTGTCACCTTATTCGGGACTTTATTTATATGGTGTTTACTATGATAGCGATAATATTGGTGGAGTTTTGTATGAATATGATCCTGTAACTGGAGTGTTTGAAACTAAGTTTAGGTTTGGTGTTGATGAGTTTGAGGTGATCAATTCAACAAACGGAAAGCGTCCTGAAGGAGCACTTATTGAAGTTAATAATAAACTTTATGGAATGACTAGAGAAGGAGGAGACCATGGTGATGGAGTCATTTTTGAATATGATTACTTACAAGATACCTTTACAAAACTTCATGATTTTAATGATTTAAATGGTAGAGCACCAGAAGGAGAACTTACATATGCTTCTAATGGAAAACTATATGGAATGACTTCTGTTGGAGGTGATTATGATGATGGCGTTATTTTCGAATTTGATCTCAACACGAATACTTACACAAAAAAGATCGATTTTGATGATAATGCACTAAACCCAGGAAGAAGACCTTATGGTTCATTGTTCGAAGCTAGTAATGGAAAACTGTATGGCTTAACCAGTGAAGGTGGTACAAATGATTCTGGTGTATTATTTGAATATGATTTTCTTACCAATACATTGACTCACTTATTTAATTTTGGATTAGCTGGAACTTCTGGAGCTTATCCGCTAGGAACATTGGTGGAAGGTCCAAATAATTCTTTAGAACTATTTGGTACAACTTCAGAAGGAGGTACTGAAGATTATGGTATTCTTTTCAAATACAATATATCAACAGATACCTATACCACATTATTGAGTTTTGCATCTTCAAACAATTTAGGTTATTCACCAGGACCTAAGCTTACACTAGCATCTAATGACAAGCTATATGGAGTTACAGAGTATGGTGGAGCTAGTGGAATTGGATCCTTATTTGAGTATAACCCTTCTACAGGTCTATCTAGTTTGCTATATGGTTTTAATATAAATTCTGGGTATTATCCATATGCAGGTCTTTTTGAAGCTTCAGACGGTAAATTATATAGTATAGCTAACAAGACGCGTTATGGATTAGTAGACTCTTTCAATAGTATGTTTTATAGTTTTGATTTATCTACAAATAGTTATAGCCCAATTTTTAAATTTAATAGCTCAACTGATGGCGCAGGACCTGATGGAAGTTTAATATATTCTGAAAACAGACAAAAATTCTATGGTTTAACATTAAGAGGAGGAATAAATGACTCAGGCGCAATTTTCGAATATAACCCAATAAGTAATATTTATACAAGACTACATAGTTTTGATGAGCCAGATAGTAGCTTTGAAATGGGAATTTTTCCAAGAGCAAGTTTACTAGAAGCGTCCAATGACAAGTTGTATGGAACAGCATTTAGAGGAGGAAGTAACGAACTAGGTATGTTGTTTGAGTTTGATTTATCAACAAACACTTTTGCTAAGAAACATGATTTTGGTCAGTTGCTAGGAGGAACACCATTAGGTGATTTGGTTCAGGCTTCTAACAATAAAATTTATGGAATGGCATCAGTAGGAGGACAAGGTAATTACATGGGAAATGAAGTTTCTGTTGGAACTATTTTTGAATATGATATTAATACAGAAAGTTATACTAAAATTCACGATTTTAATGTAGAAAATGGAGCATTACCAAATGGTGGTTTAATTGAGGCAACAAATGGAAAACTTTATGGAATGGCTACTCAAGGAGGATTAAAGGGTGTTGGAGTTATTTTTGAATGGGATTTTGTTACAGGCTTCAACAAACTATATGATTTCGATTTTGAAGACTTAAATGGTTATTATCCTTATGGAAATTTACTTCAATTTGATGCTAATACACTTTATGGATTGACTTCAGAAGGAGGTGTAAATGGAGACGGAACAATCTTTAAATATGATATACAAACCAATACCTTTTCCAAGGTTTTTGATTTTAATGATGTGTTAACAGGAGCTATACCGCTTGGTAGCCTAACAAAATTAAATAACAAACTTTATGGAGTTACCTCAGAAGGAGGAACACACGATTATGGTACTGTATTTGAATTTAACCCTCAAACCTTATCATTTACAAAAACGTTTGACTTTGATTCCCAGAACGGAAGATTACCTGTTACTACTACATTAGTGGTTTTAGACCGAAATACACTTGCTACAAATATTGTAGATGAAAATAAGATAATTGTTTACCCAAACCCAGCTCAACAAGAAATACATATAACGACAGATGCACATATTACCAAAGTATCTTTATTTGATGCTTTAGGTAAAGAAGTTTATTTAGAGATGACTGGAAATACAGTTAATGTAGAACCATTAAAAAGCGGTATTTACATATTAAAAGTAGAAACTGATAAAGGTTCAAACTCTAAAAAAATAATAATTAACTAACTTTATATCAATAATTTAATAATTTAAGTTATGAGAAAATTAAACCAGCTAATCTTATTTGTTTTAGTTTTTACAGTCTTTAATTGTAAGAATGACAAAAAAACAGAATCTGTTATTGAAGTAGCAGAACATGAAGAGACTGTAAAACTACCAACCAATACAATAGATATTTTAACAAGAAGTATGGAGTTTGTTATGGCAGATACTATTACTTCTGGTTGGAATACTTTTAAGTATGACAATAGAGCAAATGAAACACACTTTTTTAGATTCGTTAAAATGCCAGAAGGCATAACTTCTGAAAATTTTAAAACTGAATCCGATCCAGTTTTTGAAGAAGGTATGGATTTAATAAACGAGGGTAAAACCGAAGAAGGCTTTGCTGCATTTAGCAAATTACCAGAGTGGTTTAGCAAATGTATTTCTACAGGTGGTTCAGGATTGATTGCACCAAAAAGTAAAACCTATACTGCTCTTTACTTGGAACCTGGTCTTTATAGTATGGAATGTTATGTAAAGATGCCTAATGGCAAATTTCACTCAACAATGGGAATGGTAAAGCAAGTATACGTAAGCGAAACAGATAGTGGAAATGTAGCTCCTAAAGCAACAGACACAATTGATATAAAAGAAGATGGGTTTCATTTTAATAGACATATTCCAAAAGGAAAACATATTTTTCAGGTGAATGTTCTTAGTCAAAAACTACATGAAAACTTTGCCTCTACTGATGTGCATCTTGTAAAACTAGAACCTCATGCAAATAGAGGCACTTTAGAGTCTTGGATGGTATGGTATGACCCAAAAGGGTTTATTACACCTGTTCCTAATGGTATTGAGTTTTTAGGTGGTTTTAATGATGCAGTACAAGGCAGCACAGGCTATTTTTACGCCAATTTAAAACCAGGTAAATACGCTTTCATCGCTGAAGTACCAAATGCAAAAGCAAAAGGATTATTTAAAGAATTTGAAGTGTTAGATTAATACTTAACGTACTCAACAATTTCTAAACCATAACCAATCATGCCAACACGTTTGGTTTGTTGGCTATTAGAGATTAAACGTAGTTTATGAATGTTTAAGTCATGAAGTATTTGAGCACCAATACCAAAGTCTTTACTGTCCATTTCAATTCTTGGAGCTTTTACAACTTCACCTTTAACCTGACTATCTCTTAAAGCGCTAAGACGTTTTAAAAGGTTCATAGATTGTGATTGCTGGTTGATAAAGATAATAGCACCTTTACCTTCTTCGTTTATAACTTTAAACATATCATCCAACTTCTCATCGGCATTGTTGGTTAAAGTTCCTAAAATGTCATTGTTTACTAAAGTAGCATTAACACGTGTTAATATGCTTTCATCGTTAGTCCAAGTCCCTTTGGTAAGTGCAATATGGATTTGATTATTGGTTGTTTGTTGGTAAGCTCTTAATCGGAAACTTCCAAAACGAGTTTCAATATTAAAGTCTTCTTTTTTATCAATTAAAGAATCGTGCTCCATTCTGTAAGCCACTAAATCTTCAATAGAAATTACTTTTAAGTCAAACTTTTCAGCCACTTTAACCAGTTGAGGCAAGCGTGCCATTGTACCATCTTCATTTAAGATTTCAACAAGAATTCCTGCTGGTTTAAATCCTGCTAAACGTGCTAAATCTACAGCAGCTTCAGTATGACCTGTTCTACGAAGTACACCTCCATTTTTTGCTCTTAAAGGAAAAATATGACCAGGTCTTCCAAGGTCATGAGGTTTAGTGTCATCATCCACTAATGCTTTAATGGTTTTTGCTCTGTCATGCACCGAAATTCCAGTGGTACATCCATGACCAATTAAATCCACAGAAACCGTAAATTGAGTGTGGTGCAAAACAGTGTTGTTTTGTACCATCATGTTAAGGTCTAAATCTTGACACCTATCTTCAGTTAAAGGCGCACAAATTAAGCCTCTACCATTAGTTGCCATAAAGTTAATCATCTCTGGAGTAACCGTTTCAGCAGCAGCTATAAAGTCGCCTTCGTTTTCTCTGTTTTCATCATCAACAACAATTACTACTTTACCATCACGAATATCATTAATGGCTTCTTCTATAGTATTCAATTCAATTTTCACGGATTGTTTTGCGGTTTTAAGCATAACGAGCATATATTTATGCTGCAAAGATATGGCTTATTTTATATTTTTTATGCTACTTTTTGATAACTCTTCTTTTACTCTGTTTTTTAACAAGAAATAGGTTAAAGCATAAAAAGGCAGACCAATAAGCAGTAAAAAGTAATTGATTTTTTTATCACTCTCTTTGAGTGTGCTGAAAAACTTAGAAATCTTGATTGAAGATACTACAAAGTAAATCGCAAAGAATAATAGTGCAATTAAACCTAAGTTAAGTATAGTAACTGCTAATTCAGGAAGCTTATTGTTTTTAAATACAAAATGAAGTACTATAAAAACAGCAGCAATAGCATAAGACACAAATGTGGTTAACGAGTAGTCGTTAAAGTCTTTTGCAACTTTTTCAGAGGCTATAAAATTCGTATCAATGTTAATGCCTTTTTCAACTATTTCGCTTGTGTTTAAACCTAGTTTTTTAAGTTGCGCATAGGCTCTAGGTTTTACGGTTTCGTCGTAATCGTACGATTCAAAGTTTTTAATAACATCTACTAGCTTATCTTCATTATAAGTTTCAAGTTTCTTGTAGCTTAGTAGAAGTGGATCATTTTCATTTTTGGGTTTTATTCTGAATAGTTTTTTAAGCGGATCTAATATGGAATCAAATTCAAATAAGCCTCTATCTTTTGTGGCACGACGTGTTAAATAAATACTTAAAGGTAACATGATTAATGTTGAAAGCCATGTCGCAAAAACAGGATTGAAAGACCCATCCTGAGAACTGTTTTTAGAAAAAATTCCTATAAAATGGTAAGTCAAAAACAATAATATTGCAATAACCAAAGGTAAACCAATACCTCCTTTTCTTATTAGTGCACCAAGAGGAGCGCCAACAAAGAATAGAATTATACAAGCAAATCCTAGTGCGTATTTTTCGTGTAATGAAATGATGTGCTTGTTTAACCATTTGGTTTTACTGGTAGCTGCAAATGATTTAGATTCTATAATTTGATTAGTACTATTAACTGTATTTGTCGCCAAATTAAGAAGTTGAACTTTGGTTTTTGTATCAAATAACTCTAGGACTTCACCTGTGTAATTAGAATCTTTTTTGGTTTCAATGTCGTCTTTTAAATTGGCAATAGATGTTCTTTCATAAAGCGTTTTAGAAAAATCTTTAAAGTCATTTGATTTTTCATTGTAAAGACTATCTATAGTGTAGTTTAGGTCGCTTACATCAAGCATGTTAAACCTGCTTTCGTAACTCTTTTCCTCGTAGTCAACATCGTTTAGTCCTTCTAAATCAACATTTATAACGTACTTTTCAAAGTAACTTTTTACATGTGGTTTTTTTACATTTTGTTTTGGGTCGTTACTAATAACTTCGTCATAGTAATTACCATTGTAAAGTACTAATTGTAAAATATTAGAGTTTTCACTACTTATCAGTTCTCCAGTTTCAGAAGAAATTACAGTATAGTTACCAACTCTTTTCGTGTTTTTTTTATGTATGTAAACATTTTTTAAATACTGGCCTTTTTCACCACTTTTTTCTTCTACTTTAATATTGTAGTTACCAACTTCGTTAAACTGCCCTTCGGCAATTGCCATAGCAGGTAGTGTTTTGGCAATGTTTTTTCTTAAGTTATAAAAGTTATAGTTAGCCCAAGGGATAACGTTGTTAGCAAAGAAAAATGTAACTACAGCAAGTATGAGTATAAAAACACTTAAGCCTCTCATTGCTCTTTGCAATGAAATACCTGTAGATTTCATTGCAGCAAATTCATAGTTTTCGGCAAAGCTACCAAACACCATTATTGAGGCTAAAAGAATAGTAAGCGGTAAAATTAGAGGAATAAGGGTAGGAGTTACATATACAAGAAACTTAAGTATTACAGAAACCGCTAAATCTTTTCCTGCAAGTTCACTTATATACAACCAAATAGATTGTAAAACAAAAATGAGCATGAGTATCACAAACACGCTCATAAATGTTTTTAAGTACGTTTTAAGTATGTACCTATCAAGTATTTTCATTAATTAAAGCCTAATCCAATTTATTGATGTAGTAATCTTTATACTTATTCTCATCAAAAGTAAATAAGGATTTTGAAATCGGCTCATTAGTTTTAAAAGAATTAACAGTTAAAGTTGTTTTTGTTCCATTTTTACCAACTTCAATAAGGTTGTAAATATGCTTGGTTTGTGCATCAATACCTAATAAAACTTGCTTAATTTCAGAATTAGTATCAATTGGACTTAGTTTTACATATTGAATTTTTCTACCATTTACATTTTGAACAATATCCATTGTGTAAGTGTAACCATCTTCGTAAAAAGATAACATTTTACTAGGTGTAATTGTGCTTTCATCTTCAGAATTATCTGAAGAAATAGTTACTTCTTCATCATCAGGACTTATAGTGTAAAGGGTTTTGCCATCAAAAATTCTGGTAGCTCCTAAAATGTTAAGTCTGTATTTTTCACCTTGCATCACAACATCACCACGAGTTTCTTGGTCAATGTTTTCACTTGTGTTTTTTAATGCATATTTAAAGTCAATACTAATGTTTTCATAGCTTTTAATCTTTGCGCTAACTTCATTAAGTAAGTTTTTAGCTGAATTTTGTGCTACTGTGCTAAAACTGATTAAAAGGACTAATGCTATTACAATTTTTTTCATCATTATGTTTTTTGTGCCTAAAGGCTTTCGTTTTCTAATAGTTGGTCTAATGCTGCTAAATCTGGTACTAAAACCTGACGTGCTTTACTGCCTTCAAAACCACCAACAATACCAGCAGCTTCAAGTTGGTCTATTAACCTTCCAGCTCTGTTGTAACCTAATTTTAATTTACGTTGCAACAATGATGCTGAACCTTGTTGTGCAGTTACAATTATTTCGGCAGCTTCTCTAAACAGCTTATCTCTGTCTTCTATATCTATATCAATACTTGTGCCACTTTCTTCACCAACATACTCTGGTAAAAGGTAAGCATCTGGATATGCTTTTTGTGCACCAATAAATTCAGTGATTTTTTCTACTTCTGGTGTGTCGACAAAAGCACATTGTATTCTTATAATGTCGTTTCCTTGAGTGTAAAGCATATCTCCACGACCAATAAGTTGGTCTGCTCCAGCTCCATCTAAAATAGTACGTGAGTCTATTTTTGAAGTTACTCTAAAAGCGATACGAGCAGGGAAGTTTGCTTTAATAATACCAGTAATAACGTTAACCGATGGACGTTGTGTAGCAATAATTAGGTGAATACCAATGGCACGAGCTAATTGTGCTAAACGCGCAATTGGAGTTTCAACTTCTTTTCCTGCTGTCATAATTAAATCGGCAAACTCATCAACAACCAAGACAATATATGGTAAGTATTGATGGCCATCGTTAGGATTTAATTTTCTAGCTTTAAACTTTTCGTTGTATTCTTTAATGTTACGACACATTGCGTTTTTAAGCATTTCGTAACGATTATCCATTTCAATACACAAAGAGTTTAACGTGTTAATCACTTTAGTGTTATCGGTAATTATGGCTTCCTCACTATCAGGTAGTTTTGCCAAATAATGACGCTCAATTTTATTGAATAAAGTAAGTTCTACTTTTTTAGGGTCAACCAACACAAACTTAACTTCTGCAGGATGTTTTTTATACAATAGCGAAGTTAAAACTGCATTTAAACCTACCGATTTTCCTTGTCCTGTAGCACCTGCCATAAGTAAATGAGGCATTTTTGCTAAGTCTACAACCATGGTTTCATTGCTAATGGTTTTACCAAAAGCAATAGGTAATTGCATGTCAGATTTTTGAAATTTTTGCGAAGCAATTACCGAACGCATAGAAACAATAGTTGAGTTTTTGTTTGGCACCTCAATACCTATGGTTCCTTTTCCTGGAATAGGAGCAATAATACGAATTCCTAATGCTGAAAGCGATAATGCAATATCGTCTTCAAGGTTTTTGATTCTTGAAATTCTTACTCCAGCTTCAGGGACAATTTCATAAAGTGTTACTGTTGGTCCAATAGTAGCTTTAATGTTAGAAATTCCAATTTTGTAGTTATTCAGGGTTTCTACAATTCGGTTTTTGTTTTCTTCTAACTCTTCTTGGTTTATGGTGATACCTTCAGAATCGTATTTTTTTAATAAATCTAAAGGCGGAAATTCAAACTTACTGAGTTCTAGTGTTGGGTCAAACTGTCCGAAATCTTCAACAAGTTTATTTGACAAGTTATCAGCTTCAGAAATTTCTTCTTCAAATTGTTCAATCTCTATTTCTACGTCTTCTTTAACCTCTTCAGTAACTTCAACTTTTATAGGCTCTTTTTTAGGTTCTGGTTTTGAATAGTTTTCAATAGTAGGCTCTACAGTATCTTCAACATTAAGCTCAAAAGCAGATTTGATATCTTCAGCTTCGGCAGTTAGGTCATTATCTACAGTAATTGAAGTATCATTATCAGTGGTAGTGTTGAACTCATTTTTAAGGTCTTTTTTGGCACGTTTAAAAAGATTTACAAAGGTTTGACCTGTAAATTTAAATCGGATAGCTAAATAGGAAATCAATCCAAAAAGTAGGAGTAGTGCTGTACCAATTTTACCAATGTAATCTTGGAAATAAGAGTTCATTTCAAAACCTATGGTTCCTCCAAGTATGTTGTATTTGTGCGTAAAAAAACCAAAAAATATGGATAACCAAATAACAATTAGTGTTCCCCATATCCAGTGTTTTCTTAGCTTAGTTTTATTAATATCTAGTGTAACGTAAACACCTGAAAGGAATAGTAAACCTGAAAAGATAAACGATGCAATACCAAATCCTTTAGTGATAAACAATTCGCTTAACCAAGCACCAATAACATTCATCCAGTTTTCGGCTTCTTGCTCGCGAGAAGGAAATTGACTAACGATGCTTTGATCTGCTTTTCCACTAAATAAAAACGACAAGAAAGCTATAAAGAGTATGATACCAAATATCATCAACAAACTACCAAAAATTAATTTTTGTTGGCTTGTTAATGTTAAATTCGGCTTTTTAAATTTAGAAGTTTTACTGCTTTTAGTTTTGGTTTTCTTCTTCGCCATCAACGCATTGTTAGATTAAAACAAAAATACAAATTACTAACGTTTATCCTAACGGAATTAGTATTAAAACAACTTTGGGATATAAATCACCAAAGCGCCTATAATAGCTGTAACCGATGCGATAAAAACTGCACCAGCAGCTATGTCTTTTATTCTGCCAATTGACTTGTGATGTTCAGGATGAATAAAATCTGCAATATATTCAACAGCAGTATTAACACCTTCAATACTTATTACTAAACCAATAAATGCTATTTGAAATAGCCATTCTGTAGTAGAAATATTAAAATAAAATCCAGCAGCAGTAACTAGAATAGCTACTACTATCTGAATTTTTATACTTGCTTCGGTTTTGATTAAGTAAGCAGCACCTTTATAGGCAAAACCTACGCTTTTTAATCTGTTTTGTAAAAAAGACTCCTTTTTGGACATTTGTAAATTAAGATAAAGCGTCTAATGCAGCTTTGTAGTTAGGTTCGTCTACAATTTCAGCAACTTGCTCTGTATGTGTAACAACACCATCCGCATTGATTACTACAATACATCTAGAGTGTAAAGCTTCTAGTGGACCATCAGTAAAATCTAAGCCATAAGCTTTCCCAAAACTGCCATCTTTGTAATCAGATAAACTAATCACATTATCTAGTCCTTCAGCACCACAAAAACGTGATTGTGCAAAAGGTAAATCTTTAGAGATGCACAATACTTTAGTGTTGTTTAAGCTACTTGCTTCTTTGTTAAAAGTTCTTACAGATTGAGCACAAGTACCAGTATCAACACTTGGGAAGATGTTTAAAATTACATTGCTGCCTTTAAAATCATTTAACGATTTACTGCCTAAATCGTTTGTGGTAAGAGTGAAATCTGGAGCTTTAGAACCAACAGATGGTAAAGTCCCTGAAGTATGTATTGTATTTCCTTTTAAAGTTACGGTTGCCATAATATTGTGATTTTTTATTTATGCTAAAATTAATGATTATTTGAGGCTTAATCATTAAAAAAAATATAATATTTTTAAAATTGAAGATTAAATTAAAACGTACCTACTAAACCTATTTGGTTAGTGCTGAATTTAATATTCCAGCTGATTTGTTTTTCTCTTTTAGGAGTGTTGTAAGCATTTTCATCGTTTAAAAACTTATCAATACTATCTACAACAACTATACTAACAATTGCACTAAAAGCAATGTCAGTAACCCAATGCGCATCATCAATAATTCTTGATATTGGAGGAATTGCTCCAACGGTATAAATACCTGCTTTAACCCATGGGTTTTTAAATTGTTTGGCAATTGAATGTGCCATAGTTACAGAAAGAATAGTATGTCCCGAAGGAAAGGATCTAAAAGCCGCTTCGCCTGAAAAAGGTTTAAAAGTGTAGTTGTCATAACCAGAACCAGGACGAGCTCTACCAATTGCAGCTTTACTAACAGTTTGTATTAAACCTGTAGTTATAGATGAAGATATGATTAAAACACTAGTTTTACGGACTTTTTCATTTTTAGTAAATATCCCAAACGCATATAAACCTGCATTTGCCATAAAGTAGTTTTGTGGACTACCAAAATACCAACCAAAATCTCTTAATGGTGTAGGGAAGTCTTCTTTATTGTTTAAAGCAAAGTCGCGAATAGGCTCATCCGCTAAACTAAGTGCTGCAGTACCTGCAACAAATAAACCAAGCTTTTGAAAATCTTTAGACTTCCAATGTAACGGTCTAGTAAAAGAATGTCCTACACCTTTTAAAGTGTATTTAAAATCATGTTTTACTAATTGCCATATTGAAGTAGAGTCTTGCTCTTGTACATCAATAACAAGCTGTTGCGCTACAGAGTTGTTGTAGGTAAACAGCATTATAGCTAGAACTGTTAATACTTTAAATCTAAGAAGCACTCTCTTTATTACAATTAAGCGTGTTGGTATTGGTTTATCTTAATTCAGCTCCAAGTTGCTTTTCAAAATTAGATTGCAACTTGTTCATGATTTTGTCTATTTGCTTATCTGTAAGTGTTTTGTGCTCGTCTTGTAATGTAAAACTCACAGCATAACTCTTTTTACCTTTAGGAAGGTTTTTACCTTGATATACATCAAACAAATCAACATCTTTAAGAAGCTGTTTTTCAGTTTGCATAGCAATAGTATCTATTTGCTCAAAAGTAACATTATCATCAAGTAACAACGCAAAATCTCGTCTTACTTCAGGGTATTTAGGAATGTCTTTAAAAGTAATGTTATTCTGTTTAACAGTTTCTATAATATTATCCCAATTAAAGTCAGCAAAAAGTACGCTTTGGGCTATTCCAAAATGTTTCAATACTTTTTTACCGATTAATCCAAATTCTACTAATTTGACTTTTCCTTTAGATAAAGAAATACCTTCACTAAAAACATCATTTTTAATAGGAGAAACTTTTAACGAAGTTATACCAAGACGTTCTAAAACAGCAGTAATAGTTCCTTTAAGGTAAAAGAAATCACTTTGTTGTGTTGGAGCGTTCCAACGTTCAGTATTTCTGTTTCCGCTAACAAAAAGAGATAAGTGTTTGTGTTCTTCACGATTACCATTGTAGTTGTGATAAGTTTTACCAAACTCATATAATTTAAGGTTGTCTCTTTTTCTGTTGATGTTATGGCTTACAGCTTCTAAACCAGAAAACAGTAAGCTTTGACGCATAACGCTTAAATCGTTACTCAACGGATTAAGCATTTCTACATTATGCTCGTCGTTTAAGTTTTGCGTTAAAGCAATGTATTTAGGATTTGTAAGTGAATTTGCCATAATCTCATAAAAACCTTGAGCAGACAATTGATTACCTACAATATTTTGCAATTTATAATCTTCAAAACGCGATGAGTTCGAAATCGAAGCATTTAATTTTTCGGTAGTTTTAATGTTGTTGTAACCATAAACTCTCAAGATTTCTTCAATAACATCGGCTTCACGTTGTACGTCATTTCTATAGGCAGGAACTGTTAGTCCTAAGCCAGCTTCAGTAACGTTATTTACTTTAATGTCTAAGGACGTAAGTATTCTTTTGATGACTTCTTTAGGAATTTCCTCTCCAATAAGTTTTTTAGCGTTTTCAAAACTTAAACGTACCTGAAAATCTTCAATTTTATTTGGATACATGTCAATAACGTCACTCGTTATTTCACCACCAGCAATATCTTGAATTAATAGAGCAGCACGTTTTAGTGCATATTCAGTAATATTAGGGTCAATACCACGTTCAAACCTAAAAGAAGCATCAGTATTTAAACCGTGTCTTTTAGCAGTTTTTCGCACACTTACAGGATTGAAATAAGCACTTTCTAAAAAGATACTAGTTGTGCTTTCGGTTACTCCAGACTCTATACCACCAAAAACACCAGCAATACACATAGGTTTTTCAGCATCACAAATCATTAAATCTTCTTCATGTAACTCGCGTTCTACTTCATCTAAAGTTGTAAACTTAGTACCTTTAGGTAGTGTTTTTACAATAACTTTATTTCCTGTAATCTTATTAGCATCAAAAGCATGTAAGGGTTGACCAAGTTCATGAAGTACATAGTTGGTGATGTCTACAACATTGTTTTTTGGCGCTAAACCAATAGCTTTTAATCGGTTTTGTAACCAAGCAGGAGATGCTTCAACTTTTATCCCAGAAATTGTAACTCCGCAATAACGAGGAGCTAGTTCTTTATCATTAACTTCTACATCAATTTTTAAAGTTCTGCTATCTACATGAAACGCACTTACTGAAGGCGTTATCAACTCAAGATTAATATCCTTTTGCAGTAAGCCAGCTTTAAGGTCTCTTGCAGTACCAAAATGACTCATTGCATCAGCTCTGTTGGGAGTTAACCCAATTTCAAAAACATGGTCGTTTTCTACTTTGAAAATTTCAGAAGCTAATGCGCCTACCTTTATTTTCTCATCTAGAACTAAAATACCTTCATGAGACGATCCTAGACCAAGTTCATCCTCAGCGCAAATCATTCCGTGGCTTTCTTCACCTCTAATTTTTCCTTTTTTGATTTTCCAAGCTTCACCTTCGCTTGTGTAAAGTGTAGTTCCTATAGTAGCAACAGGTACTTTTTGACCAGCAGCAACATTAGGTGCTCCACAAACAATTTGTAAAGGTGTTTCTTCACCAATATTTACAGTAGTAACTTTTAGTCTGTCAGCATTTGGGTGTTGTACACAGGTAAGAACCTCTCCAACAACTATACCTTCAAGTCCGCCTTTAATAGATTGAAACGACTCAATACCTTCAACTTCCAAGCCTAAATCAGTTAGGAGTTCTCCAGTTTTTTCAGGACTCCAATCTGTTTTTATAAACTGCTTTAACCAATTATATGAAATCTTCATGTGATGTTTTAAATAGAATCGACAAAGATAAAACATTGCTGCAATGATTCAAATATTGCTAACTAATTTCTGTTTTTATTATTGTGAATAAGAAATTTGTAGTTAGTCACTTACTTTTTGGATAATAATTGCTCCTATATAAAAGATTTTAGTCTGCTATTGAATTTTTTAATGCTCGATGTTTGTTTTTGTGTTGCACCTTGTTTTTCTTTGGAGAGTATATAATTAATCCATTTTATTTATGCAAAAATACCTCACTTTGCTACTTATATTGCTTATAGTGTCGTGTAAAGACAATCCTGAAAAGCTAAAAACAGGAAACTATAGAGCAACGCTTAAAGTCAATGACACTTTAAACTTACCGTTTAACTTTGAAGTAACTGCACCTAAGTCCATTAAAATATTTAATGCTGAAGAAGTTATTTTAGTAAATGAGATTACTTATGCTAACGACTCGGTAATTATCCAAATACCAGTTTTTGATGCTTATTTAAAAGCAAAGATAGAAGGCGATATGCTTAAAGGATTTTACGTAAAAGAGGACTTGAATCGTGTGGTTGATTTTGAAGCGGAGTTTGGCAACTCTGAGCGATTTGCTACAAACGAAAGAGTCTCTAAATATACAGTTGAAGGGAGTTGGGAAACGCTTTTTAGCCCAAACTCTGAAGAAGATAAATATATAGCTAAAGGTATTTTTAAGCAAGATGGAAATAAAGTAACAGGAACTTTTAGAACAACAACTGGCGATTACAGATATCTTGAAGGTGTTATCAATGCTAATAAATTAAGCTTGTCAACCTTTGATGGAGCACACGCGTTTTTATTTACTGCTACAGTAACTGATAGTACAATGGAAGGTATGTTTTACTCTGGATCACATTGGAAAGAGCCTTTTATAGCAAAACGAAATGACACTTTTGAATTACCTGACGCTAATAATTTAACCTATTTAAAAGAAGGTTATGATGCGTTGGAGTTTTCTTTTCCTGATGCATCAGGTGCAATGGTGTCTTTAGCTGATGAGCAGTTTAAAGATAAAGTGGTTGTGGTGCAAATTATGGGGAGCTGGTGTCCTAACTGTTTGGATGAAAGTAAATTTTATTCTGAATATTATAAGAACAATCAAGATAAAGATATTGCTTTTGTTGCACTTGCTTTTGAGTATTCTAAAACCGAAGAAAAAGCCTTTAATAGTATAAAACGATTACAAAACGATGTTGGGATTGAGTATCCTATACTATTGGCACAATACGGAACGTCCAATAAAACCAAAGCGCAAGAAAAACTACCAATGTTAAACCATGTATTGTCTTATCCAACATCCATTTTTATAGATAAAAAAGGAGCAGTAAGAAAAATTCATACAGGATTTAATGGTCCTGCTACAGGTGAAAAATATATTGAGTTTAAAACCGAGTTTGGCAGTTTTGTAAATGAGTTGTTAGCAGAAGACTAACAGCTAAACTATTTTCTTAACCCAAAACCTTTAGGTGCTTTTAGTTTTGAGGAATCATACATGTTTATATATATTGAAACAGTATCCTTTGAACCTTCCCAAGTCACTCTGTAATTGTCTAACATAGCATGACCCATTATTCCATTTTCACTTTTTACAGGACAGCAGCTTCCTGCTCTGTAATAAGAAACGGTTTCACCATTTGGTCCTGTTAAGGCATTAAGGTATCTGCGTTCGTTCATCGGACCTTCATTTTCACTCACTCCTCCAACTTCAACAGCATTTTTAGGAGAATATCCATAACTGTCATCAGTTGAAATTTCAGTCACCAAAAACATATATTCATTAACTAAAATTTGAGCTTGATTTTTAGAAGTTTCCTTTATTGCACTTTTGGATGAAGAGCAAGCAATTGTGGCAAAGCAAACTAAAATGAGTAAAACAATTTTTTTCATTTTTTTAAATTATGATGTTACCAAGTCATTTTATTGAGCCAATAGCGGTCTCTATAATTAGTGATATAATATACTATTCCATAGTTTTTTACAGCCTTAACAGTTTGGGGTAATATAAAAGGGATGGTACTTGTACCATGCTCAAAAGGAATTATTCTAGGGAAATTAAAACTAGCTTCATTACTAGTAAAAAAGCTACTAAAAGTCATGTGCGAATAATTATTGGAGAATATACGTAATCCATTTTCTAGGTGAACAGCAGATAATGATCCTTTTTCTTTATTATGATTTTTATACTGTTGAGAGTTAAATAAAGGGGTAAAACCTTTTAGGGTTCCTTTAGTATCAAAATTGACAATTATACTTGACCCATAAGTATAAATGTAATCTAACTCAGTAGTCATGCTATTACCACTTTTTTTAAACTCGCTGTCTTGTAGTTGTTTTTCACCAATA
This sequence comes from Meridianimaribacter sp. CL38, assembly GCF_004328055.1. Taxonomy (NCBI): domain Bacteria; kingdom Pseudomonadati; phylum Bacteroidota; class Flavobacteriia; order Flavobacteriales; family Flavobacteriaceae; genus Meridianimaribacter; species Meridianimaribacter sp. CL38. Next base: position 33,894 of record NZ_QKWS01000007.1, read on the forward strand.
ATGATAATATCATCATCAATTACTTTAGCATCAACCACATGAAGGCTTTTAAGGTCTTTTGCATCGATTGTGTTACTCCATTCATGGATACCAATTAAACTATGTTCAACTAAATCATATAGAAAAGCACCATCATTATCATTACCTTCCTTAGAGTTGATTCTTATAACACTGCTTTTTCCATTCCAGAAAAAGCCAGTAAGCATTGATTTACCATGCACATTAATAAGTTTCATTTCCATAGGAAAAAATCCAGCAGATGAAAATGCTTGTGTTTCAACAGAATTTCCGTTAAAAGCTAAAAGTTCAGACTTACGACTTTTTTTAAACGCATCACTTACTTTGTTCATTACAACAACACCAGAGTTTTGAACAAAAATTTCTTCTTGATAGGCTCTTTCACTTTCATAACTTAATGTTTCGCTTTGTTCCCAAAGTAAATTTAATTGGTTGTCATACACCCAAACTTTTACTTTTTCCTGTGCTTTTTTCTCAAAAGGTAAATTGGCTACTATAGCAATTTTAGTTTGGTCAGGAGAAATAGCAATTTGATAAAAACCAGATTTTGAATACCCATCAATAGCAAAAGAAGCTATTATCTTATTATCGCTTACCGAATTGTCTTTTTCAGAAAATACTTGAGCATTTACATCGTGTTTACCAGACTTTTTATCCATTACTGTGGATAGGAAAATGAGTTGGTCTTCAAGTTCAATAACGTTTTGTAAGTCTGAAGCTCGTAGTCCAAGCTTAGGTAAATTAAAAGAATTAGTCTCTACGGCTTGCATTGATTGGTCGTATTTGGTTAATACCATAGTTTTAGTATTATCCATCATAACATTATCTAAATGATGCAAGGTCATAAAACCATAGGCAGAAGGAAATACAATTTTATAAACGTCTTTTTCACTTTCTTTGTTAAAATAAGAGCTAATTTCAGTTTTAAATTCCTGAGCATAACCAAGACTTACTAGAGAACAAGTAATAATAGCGAATAGTATTTTTTTCATTTGTAAAATGGGTTTTTTAAAATTAAAATGCCCAAAAACTATATTTTGGGCACTTATAAAAATAAGTTATAGCTTATAAACTTGTTCTTCAAGCCTAGTAAATGTAGCTTTTTCGTCATAGTTTAAATCAAGATCAATACGTCTTTCTTGCATTTGACTTAAGGTTTCTTCAGCTTGAACTTTGTCTTTAAGGCTAATATCTACGCGCATTAAATTAAAGAAAATCATTTTTCCAATGTCTTTATTCATTGTAGCCTTTTTGTCATTATAATCTACTTTTGCTAACTCACTTATCCAAACTTCTCTAACCGCTTCAAGTTCTTGATTTGCTCTAGCTCTAGTGTCTGAAGTAGCATCCTTTTTTAACTTTCGGTATGCTGAAATAGCTTTAATTTTTGCGTTCTCTAACGCGTCATACTCTCTGTTTTTATTTTTTGGGAATTCAATTTTTATAGATGAAGACACTGGTATGTAACCAAACTCTTCATTGATATATTGACCAATAGCTTTCATGATTTTATTTACATTATTTTTTTCATAACGCTCTAAGTTGATAGTATTACTTGAAGAAGAGGTTAAAAACTGAAATTCGTCATCAAAGTTCTTGTCATCAATAACTTCAGTACCTTTCATAACTTTTAGGTTTGTTGGTTGACTATAAAACGTTTGACCACCATTATCTTGAAATACCATTTTTGAAATATGTATTACAAAAAGTACATCGTTACCTTTTTCAAAACCTAATAGTTCAACTCCATCAGCCAAAACTTGATTATCAAATATTAAATGGTCGTTTAGGTTTGGTTGCACATATTGAGGCTCTCTTGGTTTAACATAAACAGGTTTAGCAGGTACTTTAAGTTGAGGTTTTTTACCCTGTTCGGTTAAAGCAAGACGTTCTAATAAAGTAAGTTCTTTAAAATCTTTCATCTCTTTATCATAACGTGCTTCAGCACTTTTTACTTCGTCATCATGATTAGCTAAACGCTCTTGAAACTCCACTTCGCTTTCCTTTACAAGGTTTTCATAGTTGGCTTTTTCTGCTTCAAATTCAGCTAATGATTTTGCGTTTAATTCTTCAACAGTTAAAGTGTAAGGAGTTTCGACAACTACATTATATGTTTTTACTGATTCATCAAAAGGGTTATTAGGTGCTCTTACAGCATAATAATTGATTTGCTCAGATAAAATACGTTGTCCAAAACTTGTTGAACAAATGCTTGTGATAGCTAGTAAAAAGAATAGTTTTTTAGTCATTATTAAAGGGATTTGTTGTTGAGATTTTTTTGTGCAATATATTGTATTTGAAGTTTATTCCAAATTGTAACCTAGTAGCTTGTCAATTGTACCAGCAGTAACCGAGTGGTAATTAGGTCTTGCTTTTTTGTAAATAACAAGAGCTTCATCAACTCTGTTGGCATTCTTAAATGCTCTAAATAGTGTTTCAACATACCAACGTCTTCCTACACGAGTTAAAAAGTTGTCAATGTTTTTGTCTACATTATTGTTGTGGTAATTATGTTTTATGGCTTGCTCAAACCATACCATAGCTATGTGCGAATTGCTTGCGTTTGAAAAATCAAAAGCATTATCAAGCATTGCTAATTGGTCTGTGGTAATGTCTTCAGGTAAATTTCTCACAAAGTGAACCCATTCTTGTGTAGTCCAATTTTCGGTTAAAGGTTTGTAAACAGCAGTTCTTAAAATAAACTGATCAATAGCTTCTTCAACTTTTTTAAACTTATCTGATACAATTTTAGATTGATTATCTGGAACACCTGGTTGATAAATCCATTCTTCAACATTAAAAGTGATATTGTTTTTTTGTAACAAGTTAGTATTAAGATACTCTACAAAATCTTCGGTTGTAAGTGTAGAAAAAGCATGTGTATTAAAATAGTCTTTAATGAAAGCATCAAATTTTGCTCTTCCTACGGTTTCTTCTAGTGTTCTTAAAAACAAATAACCTTTATCGTAAGCGATACTGTTCATGCCATCATCAGGATTTTGTCCTTTTAAATCAAGTTTTAGTTTTGTGGCTTCAGGAGTGTCTTTTAAAGCTTCAATTTCTTCGGTAAGATCTTGTCTTCCTATCAGTGCAATCATATTTGCTCTGTCTTTTCCATAAAGTGCTTCCATGATTCTTATTTCAAAATAAACAGTAAAACCTTCGTTTAGCCAAAAGTCATTCCATGTAGCATTGGTTACTAAATTACCAGACCAAGAGTGTGCTAATTCATGAGCGATTAAAGAGGTTAAACTTTTATCTCCTGCAATTACTGTAGGTGTAGCAAAAGTAAGTCTTGGGTTTTCCATACCACCAAATGGAAAACTAGGAGGTAGGACAATTACATCAAACTGATCCCAATCATATGTTCCATATAAATTTTCAGCAGCTGCAACCATGTTTTCCATATCAGAAAACTCATAATGAGCAGCTTCAATCATAGATTTTTCTGCATAAACTCCTGTTCTGTCGCTAACCGGTTTGTATTCAATATCACCTACAGCTAAAGCAATAAGGTAAGGAGATATGGCTTGTTTCATTTTAAAATGATAAACGCCATCTTTGGTCTTTTCTTTTGGGTTTTCGGCACTCATTACTGCCATTAACTCAACAGGCACTTTTACTGTAGCATCATAAGTAATTCTAACTTGAGGACTGTCTTGAATTGGTATCCAAGTACGTGTTAATATGGCTTGACCTTGAGTGAATAAAAACGGATGATTTTTGTCAGCTGTCTGTTGAGGACTAAGCCATTGTAACGCTTCTGTTTTGTTGGTAGTATTGTAATTAACACTAATGGTTTTAGTGTCTTCTTTGATTGTGATAGTAAGAGGTTTACCAAGTTGCTCATTAAATTCACCTAATGAAAACTCGGTTGGTTGTCCATCTGCTAAAACCGATTGTATTTCTAGGTATTTAGTGTCTAATACAATGGTATTAGAGTTATTGTTTTTTATATCATAAGTAGCGGTTCCTGAAACTCTTTCAGTATTAAAGTCTACTTCAATGTCTAAATTTAAATGTGTTATTACTGCTTTGTTAGGTTGAGCAAAAGAGTGTGGTTCTTCAACGTAAGTTTTAGTAGGTTCTTGTGCTTGTTCTGGCACTTTTTCATTTTTGCAATTTGTAAACAAAGCAAGTACTGTAGATAATAGTAAAAAGGTTTTTTTCATGGGTAAATATTAATTATTGTACACTTGACCTCTGTGAGGTTTTAGTGCATCTCTTACAGGTTTCATGTTGTTTTCGTCTATAACTAAAAATGCAATTGCATGCATATCGTTAATGGCTTCAAAACCTGTTATTGTAACGTTAAGTTTTTGAATGTTAATATATTCTTTTAAGTGAATTTCATGGTGCTTAGCAGTTTGCAGTGCAGCTGGACCTCTAAAATCCCAAATGAGTTTTAGTTTACGCATTGGCAACAGATGTTCCGTTTTCAACAAAATTTTTAAAATCTTGCATGTAGAGTAACGATTGTTTTTTAAAAGCTTTAGGCATAAGCTTAGTCATAATTTTCATAAAGAAGTTTAATGGGATAAACTCACTTTTAGATGTCCAAATAGTATGGCCTTCGCTATTTTCTTTAAAGTAATTTTCCTGGATGTTATTCATGCTATTGGTAGCATAAGTTGCATGAAATTCATGAGGTAGGTTTCTATAAGTAATGGTTTCAATAAGCTCCATATCTCGTTTACCCATTTTGTATTTCAGCTTCATTTTTGCACCAAATTCTCCAGGAGTACCCGAAATATGTTCGGCAGATACCAAACCACGTTGCCAATGTTTAAGGTTTTCAGGATTGTCTAGTTTTCTGATAACCGTATCAATAGGACTTTCAATAATGATTTCGGTAGTATACTTCATGATAGTATAATTTAAACGGACTAAATATAGTTAGTTTTTTTAAGTAAAATGTAAAAGTGATGTAAAAGCATGTTGTTTAATATTCTAATTGTTTTATTTTTGCTCAAATCACATAATAGACTACTAAATTTATGAATTTAAAGTTATTTGTACTTTCTACTTTTTTTTGTTTCACAGCATTTAGTGTTGCCCAAACAAATAAGCAAGATGTATTGTTTACAGTTGATGGAGATCCTGTAAAAGCATCAGAGTTTATTAGAGTTTACAATAAAAATCTTGAATTGGTAAAAGACGAATCTCAAAAAGATGTAGATGAGTATTTAAAATTGTTTATCAATTATAAACTTAAGATAAAAGAAGCAAAACGATTAGGATTAGATGAGAATGCTAATTATAAAAGAGAGTTTTTAAACTATAAAAAACAGCTTACCAAAAACTATTTAACCGATAATAAAGTAACTGATGCTTTAGTTAAAGAGGCTTATGATCGTTTGGCTTACGATGTAAAAGTATCTCATATTTTATTCAGATTTGATGCTTCAAATACTGATACTACTGCTGTTTACAATGACTTGTTAGAGCTTAGAAAACGTGCACAAAAAGAAGGTTTTGAAACGGTTTTTAACGATTTAATTGCAAACTACAAGCAGCAAAACTCACGAGCGTTAAATTATAAGGGTTACGAAACTTACGCTGAGCATTTAGGCTATTTTTCGGCATTTAAAATGGTTTACGATTTTGAAAATGTAGCTTACAATACAAATGTTGGAGAAGTATCGATGCCATTTAGAAGTAGTTTTGGATATCATATTTTAAAGGTAGAAGACAAGAGACCATCAAGAGGAGAGGTTACAGTTAAGCATATAATGGTGTCAAACAAGCAAATGGATTCTACTTTAAAACCAGAAGTGCGTATCAACGAACTATATAAAAAGATTGAACAAGGAGAGAGTTTTGAAATGTTGGCTAAGCAATTTTCGGACGATAAAAGTTCATCAGGAAAAGGAGGATTATTGTCGCCATTTAAAGGCGGTCAATTAAGCTCAACAGCTTTTGAAGATGGTGCATTTGCTCTTAAAAATTCTGGTGATATTTCTGAGCCTTTTCAATCAGAATACGGTTGGCACATAGTTAAGCTAGTGGATAAAAAACCTTTAGATGCTTTTGAGGTGATGAAGCCTGAATTAGAACAAAGGGTTAAGCGCGATTCTCGTTCAGCATTAATAAATACAGCATTAACCGAAAAATTGAAATCGAGCTACAAGATTACTGAAAACGAAAAAGCCTTAACTTATTTTGAAACCTTAATTGTTGATGATTTTTTCAAAGGCGCTTGGAATGTTCCCTCAGGTTTTGATGCTAAGAAAAACTTTCTAGTTATAGGAAATACTGAATTTAGCTATGGTGATTTTGCTAACCATCTTAAAAGTGTACAAAGAGGGTATTTAGGTAAAAACGTTTCGCCAAAAGATGTTATTTCTAAAGAATACAACGCTTTTTTAGATGCTAACCTTATTAAATACAGAGAAGATAATCTTGAGTTTGAAGATGAAAATTTTGCATTTATTTTAAACGAATACAGAGATGGATTGTTATTGTTTGACCTTATGGAAAAGCAAGTGTGGAATGCAGCAGTAAAAGATACTGTTGGGCTTGAGGCGTACTACAATAAAAATTCTTCAAACTACGTTTGGGAAAATAGAATTGATGGAGTAGTTGCAACTGCTGCAAAAAAGAAAGATGTTTCTAAAGTGATAGACCTTTTTAAAGCTGGTAAAACTGTGGATGAGATAAATACTCAACTTAATACTGATAAAGAACAAAAAGTGATTTTTACAAGAGGTATTATGGACACACAACACCAATCTTTACCAAAAGATTTTGAATACAAAGAAGGACTTTCAAAAATTTACAATTACAATGGAGCTTACCATGTTATAAAAGTAGATAAAGTGCTTCCTAAGAGTACAAAAACTTTTGAAGAGGCAAAAGGTATGGTTATAAGCGATTATCAAAACTACATTGAACAAAACTGGTTACAAAACCTAAATAAAACTTATAAAGTAGAAGTTGATAATGCTGTTTTAGAAAAGGTAAAATCTCAAATTTTAAACTAGTTTTGATTAAACGTTTTAGCGTTATTATAATAACTTTTGTGTGTGTTTTGTCCTGTGATTTTTTTAAAAAGACAGAAGATAGAACTCCTATAGCTCGTGTTAACGAAACCTATCTTTATGAGGAAGATATAAAAGATTTAGTGGCTGAAGGAACTTCGGTAGAAGATAGCACGCTATTGGTTAACAACTACATTACACGTTGGGCAACCCAATTATTATTGGTTGAAGGTGCTGAACGTAACTTGCCTGAAAACACACAAAATAATTTCAATAAATTAGTAAGTCAATATAAAAAGGACTTGTTTACGAAAGCCTATTTAGATGCTTTAGTAAAGAAAAATATTGATACAACGGTAAGTCAATCTGAAGCTGATACAGTGTATTCAAAAAACAAAGAAACATTTAAGCTTAACGAAGAACTTGTAAAGTTTAGATATATCAATATTCCTCAAAATGCAATTAATCTTGACGATATAGAAAAACGTTTTAAACGTTTTGATGCTAATGATAAAAGATATTTAGATTCTATTTCGGTTCAGTTTAAATCCTACTCGTTAAATGACTCTGTTTGGGTAAAAACCTCGCAAGTTATTGAGAAGGTACCAGTTTTAAATGCAGAGAATAAAAAAGAACTGTTAAAAAAATCTAATTTTTTACAACTCAAAGATTCATTACACCTATATTTGATGCAAATTAATGATGTATTACTGCAAAATGATTATGCTCCATTAGAGTATGTAAAACCTACCATTAATCAAATAATAATAAATAAAAGGAAGTTAGAGCTTATAAAGCAACTTGAAAAAGATATTACCAAAGATGCAATTAAAAACAATCAATTTGAAATTTTTAACTAATACAAAGTTTCTGTTTACAGTAACAACACTGCTTGGATTTACATTTGCCAATGCTCAAGAAATTATCGAAGAAAAAGAAGAGGTAAAGTCTGTAGATACTGTTAATACTGCTAACCAACGTAAAAAAATAGATGGTGTAGCAGCAGTAGTTGGAGATTATGTGGTATTAGACTCCGATTTAGACAAAGAAATCATTCAGTTACAACAAAGAGGAGTTTCAGCTAGCGAAATGCCTTCACGCTGTCAGTTGTTTGGTAAGCTGTTAGAGGATAAACTGTATGCACATCATGCTATTCAAGATAGTATTGTGGTAAATGAGTTAGAAATCCGTTCTAACATCGACCAGCAAATGAGCTATTTAATGGAGCAAATTGGTTCAATGGAAGAGATTTTAAAATTCTATAATAAAGACTCTGAAGAAAGTCTAAGAGAAGAAATTTTTGAAATCAACAAAAACGGAAAGCTTGCAATGGAAATGCAGCGTAAAATTGTTGAAGATATTGAAGTAACTCCAGAAGAAGTACGTGAGTATTTCAACGAAATCCCTGAAGAGGAACGACCAATTTTTGGTACAGAATTAAAAGTGGCTCAAATAGTAGTAATCCCTAAAGTATCTGAAGAAGAAAAACAAAAGGTAATTGACAGATTAAGAGAATTTAAAGCTGATGTTATCGAAAATGGAGCGAGTTTCACAACAAAAGCTGTATTTTATTCTGATGATGTTGCCTCTCGTAAAGATGGTGGAAAATACTCTTTAAATAAGAAAAGACCTCAAATGGTGAAAGAGTTTAGAGATGTTGCTTTCTCTTTACAGGAAGGTGAAATTTCTGAGCCTTTTGAAACCGATTTTGGATACCATATCATTTACCTTGAAAAAATTAGAGGTCAAATTTACGATGTAAGACACATTCTTTTACGTCCTGAAATTACACAAGAAGCAATTCAAGAAGCTAAAGATAAAATAGAATTAATTAGACAACGTATAGTTGATGGCGAAATCACTTTTGCTGATGCAGCAAGAGAAATGAGTGATGAAAAAGAAACCAGACAAGATGGAGGACAGTTAATTAATCCAAAAACTCAAGATTTCAATTTTGAGTTAACTAAAATGGATCCTGAATTATATACTCAAATTCAAAACCTAAAAGACAACGAAATAAGTTTAGTGTATCAAGATGAAGATAGAGTAAACCGTATCAAGTTTAAAATATTGACGGTTACTGATAGAATTGATGAGCACAAAGCCGATTTTGCTAAAGACTATTTAAAAATTAAAAGTTTAGCTGAACAAGACAAGCAATACAAAGCAATTGACAAGTGGCTAGATGAAAAAATATTGGATACTTACATAAAAGTTAATGGTGAATATAGAGATTGTGAATTTAGCAGCAATTGGTTAAAAAAAGAAGAATAATATGTCTGACGTAGCAGCTGTAGAACAGTTTGTAAAAAAATATCAAGCCCTAAAAAGTGAAATAGCCAAAGTAATTATTGGTCAAGATGAAGTAGTAAACCAAATCTTGATTTCAATATTTTCAGGAGGACACTCTTTATTGATAGGAGTTCCTGGTTTAGCTAAAACCTTAATGGTAAATACCATTGCTCAAGCTTTAGGATTAGATTTCAAACGTATACAGTTCACACCAGATTTAATGCCAAGTGATATTCTTGGAAGTGAAATTCTTGATGAAAACCGTCAGTTTAAATTCATAAAAGGACCTATTTTCGCTAACATTATTCTTGCTGATGAGATTAACCGTACACCTCCGAAAACGCAAGCTGCTTTATTAGAAGCAATGCAAGAGCGTGCAGTAACGGTTGCAGGTCATCATTACAAACTAAATTTACCATACTTTGTATTAGCAACACAAAACCCAATTGAACAAGAAGGAACTTATCCTTTACCAGAAGCGCAGTTAGACCGTTTTATGTTTGCAATTAATCTAGAATATCCATCTTTTGCTGAAGAAGTCGAAGTGGTAAAAGCCACTACAACTGATGTTGCTAAAACAGTAAACGCTTTATTTACTGCTCAAGAAATTATAGATTTTCAAAATTTAATACGTCGTATTCCTGTTGCTGATAACGTGATAGAATATGCGGTTGGTATGGTTGGAAAAACGAGACCAAATGCACCTACAGCTTCTGATTTGGTTAAGGAGTTTGTAGATTGGGGAGCAGGACCAAGAGCGTCTCAAAACTTAATTCTTGCTGCAAAAACACATTCTGCAATACACGGAAAATTCTCTCCAGATATTGAAAATGTTCAAGCTGTTGCTACAGGTATTCTTAGACATAGAATTATTAAAAACTACAAAGCCGAAGCAGAAGGTGTTACCGATGAGCAAATTATAAAAAGCTTGTTCTAATTTAATTCACTTCAATTATCCAGTAAATTGCTTATTTTTAAAAAGAATAAGCGGCTTTAATGCGTTCCAAAAGAATTTATGGTTTAGATGTAATTAGGTCTATTGCTATCAGTTTGGTAGTAATATCGCATTGTACATTTTTATTTTATACAGAAACCAATAACCCAATTATACTTTTTACAAGAACTTTAGGAGCTGTAGGAGTAGATTTATTCTTTGTGCTCAGTGGTTATTTAATTGGAGGACTGCTGCTAAAAAATATTGAGGTTGGTAAGACTTCATTTTCTGATTTAGTAACCTTCTGGAAAAGACGCTGGCTTAGGACATTGCCTAATTACTTTTTGGTATTAGTGCTTAATGTCGTTTTACTACTAATACTTGATGATGCACTACCCAAAAGCTTATGGCTTTACATTCCGTTTTTACAAAACTTTATAAATCCACATCCTAATTTTTTTACAGAAGCTTGGAGTTTATCCATTGAAGAGTATGCTTATTTACTACTTCCTTTTTTGCTGTATCTGTCTTTTTTTATGTTTAAAAAGCAGCATAAAAAGTTGTTTTTAAAGGTGACGCTCATTATGATAGTTGCACTTTTTGCTTTCAAAATAAGTTACTATTTCAATACTCATGTTACTAGTTATAAAGATTGGAGCTCAGGGTTTAGAAAAGTAGTGTTATATCGAATGGATGCTATCTATTTTGGGTTTTTATTAGTCTATATAATGAAAACGTATACTACGTTTTTTAAACAAAACCGAAAAATCTGTATAGGTATCGCATGTGCTGTTTTTGGAGGAACTCATCTCTTGATTTACCATTATAGTTTGCTGCCCCAAACGCATTTAGGTTTTTATGTGTTTTTTTATTTGCCTTTAGTACTGCTGAGTTGTGCTTTGCTGTTTCCGTATTGTATTCAATTAAAACAACATAAGGTTTTTGGCAAGGTCTTTTACTTTTTAAGTACACGATCGTATGCTATTTATTTGGTGAATTACTCTTTGATTCTGCTAAGTATTCAAAGGAATTTTAAAATAGAGCAATTGGCTTTTTTCGAAAAAAGTTTACTGTTGCTTTTGTTCTTGGTATTAACTTTAAGTATGTCGCAAATAATCTATGCGTTTTTTGAACGACCAATATTATTTTATAGAGATAAACATGTAGGTAATTAGGTTGTTCGACAGAAAAAACTACAATAAAGACTCATTCTAAATAAGGTGAATTGTTAAATTTTTATTCAACTAATAATTTAAAAGCTAATTTTTTACCTTAAACGTTGTTTTGTTATTGTTTCGTGGTTTATTTTCAAAGAAAATGCAATTTCGTTGCATATTTTAAAATGCATATTAAAATTCGTAATTTTGCTGTCTGTTTTAAATAAAGTAATGCTTATGGGCACTACGTTTTTTTACAATAATAAAATATATATAAACATATATGCAAACATACAACGACTACCTTAAAGAAATTGAAGCTCGTAAACTTCAAGGATTACATCCAAAGCCTATTGATGGCGCAGAATTATTAAGCGAAATTATAGCGCAAATAAAAGATGAAAATAACGAGCATAGAAAAGATTCTTTAAACTTTTTTATATATAACGTTTTACCAGGTACTACAAGTGCTGCACGTGTAAAAGCAGACTTTTTAAAAGAAATTATTTTAGGTGAAACTAAAGTAGAAGAAATTACTTCAGAATTTGCTTTCGAGCAATTATCTCACATGAAAGGAGGACCATCTGTAGAAGTACTTTTGGATTTAGCTTTAGGTGAAGATAAAGCAATTGCTGAAGCTGCAGCTAAAGTATTAAAAACACAAGTATTTTTATACGAAGCAGATACTGAGCGTTTAGAACAAGCAATGAAATCTGGTAGCGCGATAGCAAAAGAGATAATCGAGAGCTATGCACAAGCAGAATTTTTTACAAAACTTCCAGAAGTTCAAGAAGAAATTCAAGTAGTAACTTATGTTGCTGGTGTTGGTGATATTTCTACCGATTTATTATCACCAGGTGCAGATGCGCACTCAAGATCAGATCGTGAGTTACATGGTCAATCTATTTTCGAGCATAACAAAGATATGCAACAAGAAGTGTTAGCTTTAAAAGAGCAACATCCAGATAAGCGTATTATGCTTATTGCAGAAAAAGGAACAATGGGTGTAGGATCATCTCGTATGTCTGGTGTAAATAACGTGGCATTATGGACAGGTATACCATCATCACCTTATGTACCATTTATTAATATTGCACCTGTAATTGCAGGTACTAATGGTATTGCACCAATCTTCTTAACTACAGTTGGTGTAACAGGAGGAATCGGAATTGACCTTAAAAACTGGGTAAAACAAAAAGACGAAAACGGTAATACAGTTGTAGATGCAGATGGCGAGCCAATTTTAAAAGAGGTATATTCTGTAAAAACTGGTACTGTTTTAACGATCAATACAAAAGAGAAAAAATTATATAACGGAGACCAAGAGCTTAAAGATATTTCTACAGCATTAACACCACAAAAAATGGAGTTTATCAAAGCTGGTGGATCTTACGCTGTGGTTTTTGGTAAAAAATTACAAACTTTTGCTTGTAAAGCTTTAGGTATTGAAATTCCTCAAGTGTACGCAGCTTCTAAAGAAATTACTGTAGAAAACCAAGGGTTAACAGCTGTTGAGAAAATCTTTAATAAAAACGCAGTTGGTACGACACCAGGAAAAACATTACACGCTGGATCTAACGTTCGTGTAGAAGTAAACATTGTAGGTTCTCAAGATACTACAGGTTTAATGACGTCTCAAGAATTAGAAATGATGGCAGCAACGGTAATTTCACCAATTGTAGATGCTGGTTACCAATCTGGTTGTCATACAGCTTCAGTTTGGGATGATAAATCAAAAGCTAACATTCCGCGTTTAATGAAGTTTATGAACGATTTCGGTTTAATTACTGGTCGTGATCCTAAAGGTCATTATCACGCAATGACAGATGTAATTCATAAAGTATTAAATGATATTACGGTAGACGATTGGGATATTATTATTGGTGGAGATTCGCACACACGTATGTCTAAAGGTGTTGCTTTTGGTGCCGATTCTGGTACTGTTGCATTAGCTTTAGCAACTGGTGAAGCAACAATGCCAATTCCTGAGTCTGTAAAAGTTACGTTTAAAGGTAACATGAGAAGCTTCATGGATTTCCGTGATGTGGTACATGCAACCCAACAACAAATGTTAAAGCAATTTGATGGCGAAAACGTATTCCAAGGTCGTGTTATCGAAGTACACATTGGTACATTAACATCAGATCAAGCCTTTACATTTACAGATTGGACTGCAGAGATGAAAGCAAAAGCGTCTATCTGTATTTCTGAAGAAGAAACATTAATAGAATCTTTAGAAATTGCTAGAGATCGTATCCAAATCATGATTAAGAAAGGTATGGATAACGAAAAGCAAATGTTACAAGGTTTAGTAGATAAAGCAAACAGCAGAATAGAAGAGCTTAAATCTGGTTCTAAACCAGCATTAAAGCCAGATGCAGATGCTAAATATTATGCAGAAGTGGTTATCGATTTAGATGAAATCGCAGAACCAATGATTGCAGATCCAGATGTAAACAACGAAGATCCTTCAAGACGTTATACACACGATACTATTCGTCCATTATCTTACTATGGCGGAACTAAAAAAGTAGATTTAGGTTTCGTTGGATCTTGTATGGTACATAAAGGTGATATGAAAATTTTAGCGCAAATGCTAAAAAATATCGAAGCTCAACACGGTAAGGTAGAATTTAAAGCGCCATTAGTTGTAGCGCCACCAACATACAATATTGTTGATGAATTAAAAGCTGAAGGAGATTGGGAAGTATTACAAAAGTACTCAGGATTCGAGTTTAACGACGACGCACCAAAAGCAGCTGCACGTACTAAATATGAAAACATGTTGTATTTAGAGCGTCCTGGTTGTAACCTTTGCATGGGTAATCAAGAAAAAGCTGAGCCTGGAGATACAGTAATGGCAACATCAACACGTTTATTCCAAGGTCGTGTTGTAAAGGATGCTGATGGTAAAAAAGGTGAATCATTATTATCATCAACACCAGTTGTAGTATTATCAACTATTCTAGGTCGTACACCAACTATGGAAGAATACGAAGCTGCAGTAGATGGTATCGTATTAACTAAATTCAAACCATCTCAAAAACAATTAGTAATGGCGTAATAGTCATAACAACTTATATTCAAAAGCTCGAATTTTTAAATCGGGCTTTTTTTATTAACCTTTTTTTATGATAGTTTGAGTTGAATTTTATTAAATTATCGCTACTTCGTTATGGTTGCTGTATTATGCTTTAAAGGCAATGTAACTTATAACTAATCTAAATTAAAGTGATATCTTACTTAAATAAAAAGGCGTGTCACTTTTTTTTAATAATTTTAATACGTAAACACTATAAAAGAAGATTTATATGGCATTTGATATTGACATGATTAAAAAGGTTTATACTAATATGGCTGAACGTGTAGATAAAGCACGTGAAGTTGTGGGTAAACCATTAACACTATCTGAAAAGATTTTATATTCTCACCTTTGGGATGGTAGTCCAGAAAAAGCCTTTGTAAGAGGTAAAGATTATGTAGATTTTGCTCCAGACCGTATTGCTTGTCAAGATGCAACAGCGCAAATGGCTTTATTACAGTTTATGCAAGCTGGTAAAGACAAAGTTGCTGTACCTACAACTGTACATTGCGATCACTTAATTCAAGCAAAGCAAGGAGCAGCTGCCGATTTAAAACGAGCAAATGAAACGAGTAGTGAAGTATTTGACTTTTTAGCCTCTGTATCAAATAAGTATGGAATTGGCTTTTGGAAACCTGGAGCTGGAATTATCCATCAAGTAGTTTTAGAAAATTATGCGTTTCCTGGAGGAATGATGATTGGTACTGATTCGCATACTGTTAATGCAGGAGGATTAGGTATGGTTGCTATTGGAGTTGGAGGTGCTGATGCTGTAGATGTAATGGCAGGTATGGCTTGGGAATTGAAATTTCCAAAGTTGATTGGTGTTAAATTAACAGGTAAATTATCTGGATGGACAGCACCAAAAGATGTGATTTTAAAAGTAGCTGAAATACTTACTGTAAAAGGTGGTACTGGCGCTATTGTAGAATATTTTGGTCCTGGTGCGACTTCTATGTCTTGTACAGGAAAAGGAACTATCTGTAATATGGGAGCTGAAATAGGTGCAACAACCTCTACGTTTGGTTATGATGAGTCTATGGAGCGTTACTTGCGTGCTACTGATAGAGAAGATGTAGCTGACGAAGCTAATAAAGTAAAAGCACATTTAACAGCAGATCCTGAAGTGTATGCTAACCCTGAGCAATATTTCGATCAAGTTATTGAAATTAATTTGTCAGAGTTGTTACCACACTTAAATGGCCCTTTTACTCCAGATTTAGCTACAGAAGTAGGAACAATGACTGAAAAAGCTAAAGCAAACGATTGGCCTATGAAGGTAGAATGGGGATTAATTGGTTCTTGTACTAACTCGTCTTATGAAGATTTATCAAGAGCATCCTCTATTGCGCAACAAGCTTTAGATAAAAAATTAAAAACAAAAGCTGAATTTGGAATTAATCCAGGTTCTGAGCAAGTACGATATACAACTGAACGCGATGGTATCTTAGAGATTTTTGAAAAACTAGATGCTACTATTTTTACTAACGCATGTGGACCATGTATTGGTCAGTGGGCTCGTTATGAAGACCCTAAGAATGCGCCTAAAAACAGTATTGTACATTCGTTTAACCGTAATTTTGCTAAGCGTGCTGATGGTAACCCAAATACACATGCTTTTGTAGCATCGCCTGAAATGACTGCTGCCATTGCTATTGCAGGACGTTTAGATTTTAATCCATTGACTGATAAATTAATCAATGAAGATGGAGAAGAAGTGATGTTAGATGAACCAACAGGATGGGAATTACCACCTAAAGGTTTTGAGGTAAAAGAAAATGGATACGTAGAGCCATTAGCAGACGGAAGTGGAGTAGAGGTAATTGTATCTCCAACTTCTGAACGTTTAGAGCTTTTAACACCATTCAAGCCAATTGGAGATGAAATTAAAGGAGCAAAGTTATTAATCAAAGCACATGGAAAATGTACAACAGATCATATTTCTATGGCTGGACCTTGGTTGCGTTTTCGTGGACACCTAGATAATATCTCTAACAACTGTTTAATTGGTGCTGTAAATGCATTCAATATGAAAACAAACATGGTTAAAAGTCAAATTACTGGAGATTATGCAGGTGTTCCTGATACACAACGTGAATATAAAGCTAAAGGCATTAAAACGATTGTAGTTGGAGATCATAACTATGGAGAAGGTTCTTCTCGTGAGCATGCTGCAATGGAACCAAGACATCTTGGTGTTGCTGCTGTAATTGTGAAATCTTTTGCGCGTATTCATGAAACCAACTTGAAAAAGCAAGGTATGTTAGGATTAACTTTTGCGAATGAAGCTGATTACGATTTAATTCAGGAAGATGATACGTTTAACTTCTTAGATTTAAACGAGTTTGCTCCTGACAAGCAATTAACTATTGAAGTTGTTCATGCAGATGGTAGTAAAGACACTATAAAAGTGAACCACACCTATAACGAGGCACAAATTGCATGGTACAAAGCTGGTTCTGCATTAAACCTAATTGCTGCAGAAAACGCATAAACATTAACGAAATGAATACTAAAACTCCTGAAGGTTCTTCAGGAGTTTTTTTTGTTTTGTATGTAAGGATAAAGCAAGTGCTTTCGACTGAATTTGATAACTAACACAATTCAAGTATATTATGAAATCAGTTTGGTTTTTCGAGGATGTTAACTTGTTTAAAATACTGTGTCCTCATAAGTTTAAAGCATATAGAAAATCTCACGAGTTTACTTCTTATAAAAAGCAAGATTATATCTATTTTGAAGCTGATAATTCTAACAAGGTATTTCTTATAGAAAAAGGTAAAGTAAAGATTGGTTATTACAGCGAATCAGGAGACGAAGTAGTAAAAGCTATTTTAACTAAAGGAGAGTTGTTTGGAGAAAAAGCCATTTTGGGAGAACGAATGCGAGATGAGTTTGCTCAGTCTATAGACAATGAAACTTCTATCTGTCCAATAGGTGTCGATACGATGCATACTTTAATGCGCGATAATGAAACCTTTAGTTTTAGAGTGTATAAACTTATTGGATTTAGGTTTAAGAAACTAGAAAGACGTTTGCAGTTGTTATTATTTAAAGACTCAAAAACTAGACTTATGGAGTTTTTAGAGGAATTGTGTGATGAGTATGGTTATGACTGTAAAGACACAGGAAATAGAGTGATAAAACATCCATACACCCAAAAAGATATGGCGTCACTTATAGGAACTTCTAGACCAACACTAAATGTGCTTTTAAACGAATTGAAGGAAGAACATTTAATTGATTTCAATAGAAAAGAGATAAGATTATTGAAAAAAATTGCCTAATGTTAGCTAGCTAACATTTTATAATTTGTAGCTCTTTTAATTTTGGCATATAACCTTAAAAATTTATGCAATGATTAAAAGAATGTTTTTAGCAGTAGTACTGCTTTCAGTGTTAGTGGTGTCGTGTAGTGATGATGACGATAATACTACAAATCCAAATTCGAATTTAACGTTAAACCTTAACGGATTGGAAGCTTTAGGTGACGATTATGTTTATGAAGGCTGGATTATTGTTGATGGTCAACCAGTATCAACAGGAACTTTTTCTAGTGTTACTTTTCCACAAACGTTTTCAGTTAACACAATGCAATTAAATGAAGCAACAATGTTTGTATTGTCTATTGAACCAGCTGTTGATCCTGATCCTGCTCCAGCTGCAACAAAAATTTTAGCTGGTGCTTTTACTGGAGATTTGGCAATGGTGGATAGTAATAGTATAGTTGGTGACTTTAGCGCAGCTTCTGGTACTTATATTTTAGCAACACCAACAGATATGGATGATACTAATGAAGCTAGTGGTGTGTGGTTTTTAGACAATTCAAGTGGAAGTCCTATGACAGGTTTAAACTTACCAACATTACAAGATGGTTGGAAATATGAAGGTTGGGCAGTAATAGATGGAACTCCTGTAAGTACAGGTACTTTTACATCGGTTGATGATTTTGATGATAACGCAACAACATCACCTTTTAAAGGAGATTCGGGAGATGGACCAAGTTACCCAGGAGAAGATTATTTACAAAATGCACCTGCTGGATTAACTTTTCCAACAGATTTAAGAGGAACAACAGTAGTTGTTTCAGTTGAACCTTTTCCAGACAATAGCCCAATGCCATTTACGCTAAAGCCATTAGCTCACATGGTTCCAAATGATGCTATGACACATACAGTAATTAATTTAGGAGATGGACCTGTTGCTAGTTTATCAGGTTCTGTTACAAGATAATTTATAGTTTAGAGTTTAATTAATTTATAGATTTGAAGCATGGTTTCAATTATGAGGCTGTGCTTTTCTTGTGTTTGGATATTCTATTTTACCTTTGGAAAAAATATACAATAGCAAATGACATTTAGAAAACTTAAAATAAGCAATATTGTTTTTTTAGTAATAATAGTTTTAATGCTTATTCCTCAAACAAGGCAACCTATTCAAGTAGCAATTCAGTCTGTGATTTCAAAGTTTAGTCCTTCGGTTATTGATAAAGAAGACCGAAAAAAAATAGAGTATTCTAATTGGAACTTAAGAGATTTAAATGGTAACAAGTTTAATTTTAAGGACGCTAAAGGTAAAGTGGTGTTTATAAATCTTTGGGCAACTTGGTGTCCTCCTTGTATTGCAGAATTTCAGTCTATTCAAGATTTGTGTAATGATTATAACGAAAACGTTTTGTTTTTATTAGTTTCAGATGAATCTCCTGAAGTCATTAACGCATTCTTAGATAAAAAAGGGTATAATATTCAAATTTTTAATCCTTTGACAAAGTATCCTGAAGATCTTAGTTCAAGAAGTATCCCTAGAACATTTATTATAGATAGAGAAGGATATCTTGTGGTTGATAAAAATGGAGCTGCTAATTGGAACAGTGATAAGGTTCGTGAACAGTTAGACGAATTACTTATTAAGTAATTTTGACTGGAAAAACTCAGTTAACACTAAGTTGGTTAAAATTAAGGTGAAAGCATAAATACTGTCTTCAATAGGTATTGTAAAAAGTCTTATGCCCAAATTTTCAGCATCATTATACCAAACCACTTCGTTTTCAATACAACTTCCTGTTAAAATCCCATTCACAATAAAAAAAGGAATAAGCATCACTATAAAGGTTAAATAGTAAGTTCTAAGTAATTGTAAGTTATACTTGATAACTAACAATAGAAGTATAACAGCATAACTAAAATTAACAAGAGTGTACCATTTGCTGTAAAAGAATATGCTCAAAAATAAAAAGAGTATAATTAAACAGTAACTAAGTTTTTTAGTAAAACCTTCAGATAGTTTTTTGTGTGGAAAGTAATATAAAAGTGAATGGTGAGTAAACACACATGCATAAGGAATACAAATAAAAAACAGCCATTCTTCAATAGGTAAACCAAGAAATTTTTGTCCTAAAAAATAGGTGTCGTTAAAACCCCAAAAGCCATTTTGTGTAAATAATACATCCCAAGGAATGTAAAATAGCATAGTTATAGCTATTGAAATAGCTAATGATTTCCAGTATTTGTAAAACTTTAATTTAGGGTGAAAACTAAATAAAAAAGGAATAGATAACGAACCAATATTAAGAAGTAAGTATAAGTAGTTCATAAATTACTTTTTGAAATACTTAAAAGGAACAAACAGCATTCCAAAGCATTCTCCATCACTTTTTCCTAAGTGTTTATGATGCATTTTATGTGCACGACGAATACCTCTAGCGTACCAATTGTTAGCATTTCTAAAGAGCTTAAATCGTTGATGAATAAAAATATCGTGAACAATAAAATAGGTAGCTCCATAAGCAAAAATACCTAACCCAATAGGTAAGCAAAACCAAACGTTTTCATAGCTCCATAAATAAAAGCAAACAATGCTTACAGCTGCATAAAACAAAAAGAAAGCATCATTACGTTCAAACCAACTGTCATGATCTTTTCTGTGATGGTCTTTGTGTAAATGCCATAAAAACCCATGCATGATGTATTTATGGGTAAACCACGCCATAAACTCCATAAAGCAAAATGTGCCTAAAAAAACTAATATCCAGTAAAGTGTTTGCATCGTTTTAAAGTTACAATAAATTCAATTGATATTTAACATAACTCCTGGTTAAGAGTTCAATTTTTTTAGAATTTGAAACCCTAATACGTGTAGACTTTATTTTAAGCGCAGGCGTTTTCTTGAGCTTTTTTAATAATTGGCTGTAATATCTGTAAGCCATGAATACACCAAATTTAGCCTCAATTGGTAACTGTTTAATACCTTCCAAACCTTTGCTAAAATCTTCTTCAATATCATTAATTATATCTTGTTTTGATTGCTCGTCAAGTTTAGATAAATCAGCATTAGGAAAATAACTTCTGTTTAAATCTTCAAAATCGGCCTTTAAGTCTCTTAAGAAATTTACTTTTTGAAAAGCAGAACCCAAACTCATAGCACTATCTTTAAGTTTTTGGTATTTCTCTTCATCACCTTTAACAAATACCTTTAAGCACATTAACCCAACAACATCAGCAGAACCATAGATGTATTCTTTAAACTCGTCTTGTGTTAAATAATCTGTTTTATGTAAGTCCATTTTCATACTTTTCATAAAAGCAGTAACAAGTGCTTTGTCAATATTGTATTTATGATACGTTTCTTGAAACGCATTTAAAATAGGATTCAAGCTAATTTTGTTGTGTATGGCTAGTTCCAGGTCTTTTTCAAACCAATGAAACAAAAATTCTTTATTGTAGTCATGAAAAGAATCTACAATCTCATCAGCAAACCTTACAAAACCATAAATGTTGTAAATGTCTTGACGAATGGATTTAGCAAGCATTTTTGTTGCTAACGAAAAAGAAGTGCTGTACGTTTTAGTAGTAATTTTACTGCACTCATGAGAAACAGTGTCAAATAGAGCTTTCATAATTAAAGAGAATGATGTTTGTTTATTAGTTCTGCAGCCAATTTCCCAGATATTAATGATGGTGGAACACCAGGTCCAGGAACGGTAAGTTGTCCAGTAAAATAAAGGTTGTTAACCTTTTTACTTTTTAATTTAGGTCGTAAAAATGCAGTTTGTAATAGCGTATTGGCCATTCCATAGGCATTTCCTTTATAGGAGTTATATTCTGATATAAAATCATTCACACAAAACGACTCTTTAAAAAGAATATCTTCTTTAACCGATTGAGAAGTTAATGCTTCAAATCGATTGATAATTTTATCAAAATAACTACTTCGTAACGCTTCGGTATCCTCAAGCCCTGGAGCTAAAGGTATTAAAAAAATTCCAGCTTCTTTATCATTAGGAGCAGTAGAATTATCAGTTATTGAAGGAAAACTAGCATAGAATAAAGGTTTTTCTGGCCATTTAGGGTTATCATAAATAGCTTCGGCATGTGTGTCAAAGTCCACATCAAAAAACAAAGTATGATGATTTACATTTTTTAGTTTTTTATTAAACCCAACATAAAATAGGAGTGAAGAAGGAGCAAAAGTCTTTTTGGTCCAATAAGCTTCACTATATTGCCTATAGGATTCTTCAAGTAAAGTTTCGGTATGATGATAATCTGCACCACTTAAAACAATATCACAATTAATTATTTTGCTGCTGTTGGTAATAATGGTATTGGCTTTACCATTATCTACGAAAATCTTTTGAATTGGGTTTTCAGTTTTAATAGTAACACCAAGTTCTTTTGCTAGTTTTTCAAGCGCTAATATTACTTGGTACATACCTCCTTTTGGATGAAAGGTGCCTAATCCAAAATCGGCATAATTCATAAAATTATAAAACGAAGGTGTGTCGCTTGGTTTAGCGCCTAAAAATAAAACAGGAAACTCTAGAATTTGTACTAAGCGTTTATTGCTAAATGCTTTTCTAACATCTTTTTTAATAGTACCAAAAAACTGATTTAATTTTTTAGCTGTTTGTAAATTCACAAGCTCTAGAGGAGAAACTCCAGGGTTATATACCAAATCCTTGATGGCAATATTGTAGTTGTCTTCGGCTTGTTGAATGAACTTTTTAAGTTTTTTAGAGCTTCCTGGTTCTTCTTTTTCAAATGCAATACAGATTTTATCTAAAGTATCTTCAATGGTGATAAAATCATTTTTCCCAAAATAAACACTATATGCAGGATTGAGCTTTTCTAATTGATAATAGTCTTTAGGATGCTTATTAAAATCGCTAAAAAAGCGTTCAAACACATCTGGCATCCAATACCATGTTGGACCAATATCAAATGTAAAACCATCTTTTACATATTGTCTAGCTCGACCACCTATGGTCTTATTTTTTTCGTAAATGGTTACGTCATAACCATACTTAGCTAAGTAACATGACGCAGCCAAAGACGAAAACCCAGAACCTATAATTGCAACTTTTTTCATAAATGTTTAACAAATATAAAAAAAGATTAAACAAAATAAAAATATTTATATTGAGTCTACTAAATTTTTAATGGAAGTGTAGCGTTTAATCTTTTTATTAATTGATGATTCGTCTATTTCTAAAGCTAATCTCCCTAAGATATGTAATTTGTTTTCTTTTTTTAATAATGTATTGTAAAAAGAATTGAGATAATTATCAATATTATCTGTATCAGGTTTTATTGTAAAATAGCTTATAAAGTCTACATGATCATAATGAGTCAGTAAATCTTCAAGACTTTTGCTTGGTACGCTTGCACCTAAATAGATAGTTTGATAACCTAATTTTGTAAGTTCAAAATTTACAAACTGTAAACCAAGTTCATGGATTTCATTTTCAGGAAGAAATAAAGCATAAACTCTGTCATGTTTTTTTATTTCAGCAGTTTGAAATTGCTCAGTATTAACTAATATTTTCTGCTTTATCAGTTCAGAAATAAAATGTTCTTGTGCAGGAGTTATTGTATTGGTTTGCCATAGAAAACCAATTTCTTCTAATAAAGGAATAAATACTTCATAGAAAATTTCTGAAAACGTTTTTTCTTCTTCTAAATTCTTAAATGTATTAATGAAAAGAGCTTTGTCAAAGTTCAATGCAGCTATCTTAAAAGTATTTAAAAGATGGTTTTCATTAGAAGAGATTGCAAGTTCCTTTGCTTTTTCAATAATTTCTTCAGGAGTTAGTTTTGCAATTTTTGAAATCTTTAAACCATTATTGTAAAGAGCAGTAATGTTTAAAAGCTTTTGTAGGCTTTCAATACTGTAAGTTCTAATATTAGTTTCAGTACGGTTGGGAGCTAATAGGTTGTAGCGTTTTTCCCAAATACGTATTGTGTGTGCCTTGATACCCGAAAGGTGTTCAAGGTCTTTGATACTGAATTCGTTTTTAATGTTGTTCATCTTTTACTTAAAAAAACTAAACAAAATTAATAAAAAAGAAGTAATTTAAAAAGTGCGCACGAGAAGACTCGAACTTCCACGACCAAAAACGGTCATTAGGCCCTCAACCTAACGCGTCTACCAATTCCGCCACGTGCGCAAAAATGAAGTGTTCAAAAATAAAAAAAGTTAAGCATTTCGCTTAACTTTTTTTTAGTGACTTGGCTGGGGCTCGAACCCAGGACCCTCTCCTTAAAAGGGAGATGCTCTACCAACTGAGCTACCAAGTCTGCCGTGTTTCTCTTAACGAGGGTGCAAATATAAAACGATTAATTTATTTTCCAAACCCTTTTTTAGATAAATTTTCGTTTTTTTGCATTTCATAATCTTATGGATTTAATAATCAATTTATAACGTAAAAATGAATTTTTTTTTAATTGGATATATGGGCTCTGGAAAGTCTACTATTGGAAGCAAACTTGCACAAGTTTTAGACTATAATTTTATAGATTTTGATGATTATATTCAATTCAAGGAAAAAAAGACTATTACTGAAATTTTTCAATCTAAAGGAGAAATTTATTTTAGAAAAATTGAAAACATATATTTAAAGGAGTTAATAGAAGACACAACTAATACTATTATTTCTCTAGGAGGAGGAACTCCGTGTTATGGAAATAACATGGAACTTATAAAAGCTTCTAAACACGCGAAGAGTATTTATTTAAAGGCGTCTATACCTGTTTTAACTGAGCGATTATTTAATGAAAAGGGAAAACGACCTTTAATTGCTCATATTGATTCAAAAGAAGAGATGGTAGAGTTTATAGGTAAGCATTTATTTGAGCGAACCAATTATTACAATCAATCTGACGCTACAATCCTTACTGATAATAAATCAATAGAAGAAATAACTGAAAAAATTATATTAGAGCTATTTTAAATACGCTTCAAAGTTTTTTCCATCAAGTACAACTTCAACATGCTCTTTTAGAGAAGTAGATAAAGAAATACCTTTAAAATCAGCTTTTACAGGAAACTTCTTATGGTTTCGGTTAACAAGAACTGCCGTTTTAAACTGCTTTAATGGCACGTTTAAAAAATGTTTAACACCATAAATAAGTGTGCTTCCAGAGTTTAAAACATCATCAATAAGAATGATAGATTTATTGGTGTATTCCTCTTCTGAAAGAGATGTTTTTATTTCTGATAACGGATTTTTTTTATCGACAACAACTTTACATAAAGTGGATTTTATATCAGAAATTTTATCAAGATTCGTCTTGAGCTTTTTTGCTAATAAATATCCATTAGTATCAATACCAGCCAAAATAATTTCAGATTCATTTACATTGCTTTCGTAAATTTGATAAGCAATACGTCTTATTTTATGTAAAATTTCTTGATGTGTTAGTATTGTATTTTTAGTGGCTGTCATTTGTAATAGTGTTTTTTCAAAGATAAAGGAGAATTTTCAATACTATTCATTTTCGTCATAAAAATCATCAATATCGCGTCTATCTTTTTTAGTAGGTCTTCCTGTACCTTTTTTACGGTAATAATCCTTAGAATATTTAAGTAGTTCTTGAGCTTCAAAGGCTTCTTTGGGAGTTGTATCAGTTCTATAAATATCAACTAACTTAGCTCCAACTCTGTTAGGAGGTATATCGTTAACTGTTAATTGATAGTTGATTTGATTTTTTCGCAATTCAATTTTATCACCTATATAAACTTCTCTACTGGGTTTTACGACTTGATCATTTACTTTAATATGACCTTTTTTACATGCTTGTGTTGCAATGCTTCGGGTTTTGTAATATCTAACACTCCACAAGAATTTGTCTATCCGCATATTAAAAATATAAAAACTACGTTAATGTTGTTGTACAAAAATATTATAATATTGTATCTTGCGCTAATAAAAATGAGCAATATAAATTCAGGCAAGAGGTCTTGTTTTTGAATTGATGAAAGAAAAATTTACTATTTATGAAAATTAAAAATTACTGTGCTTTACTTCTAGTTCTGGTTTTAGGTTTTACATCGTGTAAAAAAGATGATGATAATGGTTCTACATTTGTTGAACGAGATAGAACAGAACAACAAGTTGCCGATAGAGATTCCTTGCTAGGGTATTTTGAAACTCATTACTATAATTCTTCAATGTTTGAGACTCCTGGAGATTACTCAATTTCTGATATAGAAATTTCTGAATTACCTATGGACGAAAATGGAAATTATTTAGAAATGCCTGATCCAGAAAACAATACTATGCTAAGTGACCCTGGAGTAATTGAAGTACACACAACAACTTTTGCTGATGTTGAGTATGAATATTATATACTTAGATTAAACCAAGGAGGAGGAGATGCTCCAAATTTTTGTGATGATGTAAGGGTAAACTATTCTGGTAATATGCAAGATGGAGATGTTTTTGATAGTACTGTAAACCCTACTCAATTAGATTTAGTTAACTTAATTCCTGGATGGAGAAGAGTAATGCCACAATTTAATACAGCTAGTTCTTTTGTTATAAATGGAGATGGAACTGTAACGTATTCAGATTACGGTTTGGGAGTTATGTTTTTACCTTCAGGATTAGCCTATTTTTCTTCACCACCATTTGGTGTGAATTCTTATTCTAATTTAATATTTAAGTTTGCGTTATACCAAACTGAAATTAATGACCATGATGAAGATGGAGTACCAACTTATTTAGAAGATTTAGATAACGATGACGATATTTTTGATGAAGATACTGATGAAGATGATATTCCTAACTATTTAGATATTGATGACGATGGTGATGGTGTGTTAACGATATATGAAGATATTGATAATGATGGAGACCCAACTAATGATGATACTGATGGAGACGGAATTCCAAATTATTTAGATGCGGATTCAACAGAATCCAATCAAGATGAAGACTAACAAAAAAAGCCGCTTTTAAAGCGGCTTTTTTTATAATCTATTTATTTCTTTTTTATAGAATTAGTGATAAACTTAAGATAAGTTGATCAGGTCTGGTATCAATTCTACTTACAACACCTTCTCCTAAATTGTTTCCAATAAATGTAGCTTCGTTATCACTAAAACCTCTTTCGTATCTTAGGTCAATTCCAAACGATTGAAAGCTTAGTCCAATACCAAAGTTTAATCCAACTGAAAAGTCATCTTCAACTTCGCTAATGCTTATGCCATCAAACTCAGTATCCAAGATATATTGTAATGATGGTCCACCAAAAACACTTACAGGTCCTAAAACTTTAACACCAAATAATAGAGGAGCGTCAATTTTCTGCATAGTGAAATCATCGCTATCGTAATCACTTTTAGTACTAGTGTACATCAGCTCAGGTCTGAAGTAAAACTTGTTTCCAATTTTACCAAAAACACCAATATGATAACCTATGTTTCGGTCTGGGTGTTGTGCATTATCACCAATAGATTCAAAATAATCTCCATTGGCATTATAGTTTAGTCCACCTTTAAGACCAAAGCTGTTTCCGTCTTGAGCAAAAGATAAATTAATTGCAAATAACAGAATTGTAGTAATAACTAATTTTTTCATAATATTCGTTTTTTAGATTTGGATTATAGTATCAAAAACGTTGCCAAACGAATATTATTTTCTTTTCATTACTTTTTCAACAGCATTTATAATAGCAGAACTGTTAAGTCCATATTTGTCCATTAGTTGTGCTGGTGTACCAGATTCACCAAAAGTATCTTGAGTAGCAATAAACTCTTGAGGCGTAGGTTCGTTTTCAGCTAAAACTCTAGCTA
The DNA here is from genome assembly GCF_004328055.1 of Meridianimaribacter sp. CL38. NCBI lineage: Bacteria > Pseudomonadati > Bacteroidota > Flavobacteriia > Flavobacteriales > Flavobacteriaceae > Meridianimaribacter > Meridianimaribacter sp. CL38. The sequence continues at coordinate 61,428 of NZ_QKWS01000007.1, forward strand.
CACTCTCTCCTAAACCACCTAAATAGTTGTGTTCTTCAGCAGTTACAATGCATTTAGTTTTTGCAACTGAATCTAATATTGCTTTTTCGTCAAGAGGTTTTATAGTATGAATATTAATAACTTCAGCCTTGATACCTTTTTCAAAAAGCGCTTTTGAAGCTTCTAATGCTTCCCAAACTAAATGTCCTGTAGCAACAATAGTTACATCACTTCCTTCAGTAAGATGAATAGCTTTCCCTATTTCAAATTTTTGGTCTTCAGGCATAAACACAGGAACTGAAGGTCTACCAAAACGAAGGTAAACAGGTCCATCATGTTCTGCAATTGCTATAGTAGCAGCTTTGGTTTGGTTATAGTCACATGGATTTATAACTGTCATTCCTGGAAGCATTTTCATCAATCCAATGTCTTCTAGTATTTGATGTGTTGCTCCATCTTCACCTAAAGTTAAACCTGCATGCGATGCGCATATTTTTACATTTTTACCAGAATAAGCTATAGATTGACGAATTTGATCGTAAACTCTTCCTGTTGAGAAATTAGCAAAAGTACCAGTAAATGGAATTTTTCCACCAATAGTTAATCCTGCTGCAATACCCATCATGTTAGCTTCAGCAATTCCTACTTGGAAAAAACGCTCAGGGTTTTCCTTAATAAATTGATCCATTTTTAACGAACCAATTAAATCTGCACAAAGTGCAACAACGTTTGGATTTGTTCTACCTAACTCTGCTAGTCCTGCTCCAAAACCACTTCTAGTATCTTTTTTTTCTGTGTATGTATATGTTTTCATTGTCTTAGTTGTTGCTGCTTAATAATCTCCTAAAGTTTCTGGGTTTTGTGCTAGTCCAATAGCTAACTGCTCATCGTTTGGTGCTTTACCATGCCACGCATGAGTGTGCATCATAAAATCAACACCATTACCCATTACAGTTTTTAGTAAAACACATACTGGTTTTCCTTGACCAGTTTTAGATTTTGCTTCAGCCATACCTTTTAATATAGCTTCAATATTATTTCCTTCTTCAATTTCTAAAACAGTCCATCCAAAAGCTTCAAATTTTTCTTTGACATTTCCCATTGGTAAAACGTCATCTGTAGAACCGTCAATTTGCTGACCGTTTAAGTCAATAGTAGCAATAATATTGTCAACTTTGTTTCCTGATGCATACATTATAGCTTCCCAGTTTTGACCTTCTTGTAACTCGCCATCACCATGTAAACTGTATACTAAATGGTTGTCATTATTTAATTTTTTTGCTTGAGCAGCACCAAGAGCAACGCTCATTCCTTGTCCTAAAGAGCCTGATGCAATACGAACACCTGGTAAACCTTCGTGAGTGGTTGGGTGTCCTTGTAATCTAGAGTTGATTATTCTAAAAGTATTTAGCTCGTCTACAGGAAAGTAACCAGCTCTTGCTAATACGCTGTAATAAACAGGCGAAATATGACCGTTTGATAGGAAGAAAATATCTTCTCCAATACCATCCATATCAAAGGAGTCATTGGTTTCCATTATTTCATTATAAAGCGCTACAAAAAATTCTGTACAGCCCAAAGAACCACCTGGATGCCCTGAGTTTACTTTATGTACCATCCGTAAAATGTCTCTACGAACCTGTGTTACTAAATCTTCTAGTTGTTGTGTGTTTGACATGTTTTTAATCTTAGTTTTTTCTTGATGCAAAAGTAAAGTTTTATACAGATTAATAAAAAGACTTTATGAGCATTTATTAACCAAAATGATGCTTTTGCTAACAATTTTGAATTTATTAAGAAGCACATCACATTTAGTTATTTATCTTTGCCAACTCATTGAGTAAAGCATATGATATTTGAATTAAAGGGAAAAGATAGTCAAAGTAAGGCTAGAGCAGGAAAAATTACTACAGATCATGGTGTTATTGAAACACCTATTTTTATGCCAGTTGGTACTGTGGCTTCGGTAAAAGGAGTGCATCAACGAGAGCTTAAAAACGATATAAATCCTGATATTATATTAGGTAACACCTATCATCTTTATTTAAGACCTCAAACTGATATTTTAGAAAAGGCAGGCGGACTTCATAAGTTTATGAATTGGGATAGAAATATACTAACCGATTCTGGTGGTTACCAAGTGTACTCGCTTTCTGCAAATAGAAAAATTAAGGAAGAAGGTGTTAAGTTTAAATCACATATTGATGGTAGCTACCATACATTTACGCCTGAAAATGTTATGGAAATTCAGCGTAGTATTGGTGCTGATATTATAATGGCTTTTGATGAGTGTACACCTTATCCTTGCGATTATAATTACGCAAAACGCTCTATGCACATGACGCATCGTTGGTTAGACAGATGTATTGCGCATTTAGAAAAAACACCATTTAAATATGGGTACTCACAAACGTTTTTTCCAATTGTTCAAGGAAGCACATACAAAGATTTACGTATGCAGTCTGCTGAATATATTGCTAACTCTGGAGCTTTAGGAAACGCTATTGGTGGACTTTCGGTAGGAGAACCTGCCGAAGAAATGTATGCTATGACTGATGTTGTATGCGGAATTTTGCCTGAAGACAAACCTCGTTACTTAATGGGAGTTGGTACACCAATCAATATTTTAGAAAATATAGCGTTAGGTGTAGATATGTTCGACTGTGTAATGCCAACAAGAAATGCTAGAAATGGAATGTTATTTACAGCTCATGGCACAATAAACATCAAAAATAAAAAGTGGGAAGACGATTTTTCTCCAATTGATGAAATGGGAATAACCTTTGTAGATACCGAATATAGTAAAGCCTATTTGCGTCATTTATTTACTGTAAATGAATTACTTGGTAAGCAAATAGCAACTATACATAATCTTGGTTTTTATTTATGGTTGGTTAGAGAAGCTAGAAAACATATATTAGCAGGAGATTTTAGAAGCTGGAAAGATAAAATGGTAAAACAAATGGATAAACGATTGTAATGTTAAAGATATTAGATTGGTACATACTAAAACGTTACCTGTTTACATTTTTAATGATGTTGCTGTTGTTTATTCCTATTGGGATAACTGTAAATCTTGCTGAAAAAATTGGTAAAATTCTTGAAAAGGAAGTGCCTTTTCCTGCTGTAGCGAAGTACTATCTAGATTTTACAATTTATTTTGCTAACTTATTATTTCCTTTGTTTTTATTCTTGTCAGTAATTTGGTTTACCTCAAAATTAGCCAACAATACTGAGATTACTGCAATATTAAGCTCTGGAGTTTCTTTTTCAAGGTTTTTAAAACCTTATATGATAGGGTCTACAATAGTAGCTGGTTTTGCATTATTACTTGGTTTGTATTTAGCACCTATGGCAAGTAAAGGTTTTAATCAGTTTAAGTATCAATATTTAAAAGGAAATAGAAAAGCGTTTGAAACTCAAGATATTTATAGGCAGATAAACGATAACGACTTTATTTACGTAAGTCGATTTGACCCTAATGCAAAAAGAGGATTTAAATTTACTTTAGAGCATTTTGATGGTAATAAGTTGGAGTACAAAATTTCTGCCGATAATATTACATTTATAGAAAGAGATTCTACTTATAGATTAATTAACTACACAAAGCGAATTTTCAACGAAAACTCTGAGATTATCGAAACTACGAGACGTTTTGATACGCTCTTTTCATTTGATCTCGAAGACCTTACACCTGTTGAGTATATTGCAGAAACTTTTCAATATGGAGAGCTTAACCGTTTCATTGAAAAGGAGAAAAAGAGAGGCTCATCAAACATTGGGAGATATGAAGTAGTAAAGTATAAAAAATGGAGTTTACCAGTTTCGGTATATATACTTACTATTATTGCTGTTGCTGTATCTTCAATTAAACGAAGAGGAGGTATGGGAGTTAATCTTGCTTTTGGTATTACTATTGCAATGGTTTATGTGTTTTTCGATAAAGTGTTTGGTGTAATGGCAGAGCAATCAGATTTTCCTCCCTTGGTTGCAGTTTGGTTTCCAAATGTTATCTTTGGTATAATAGCTATATACCTTCTATATAATGCCAAACGTTAAGCTTAAAAATTATTTACACTTACATTTTTTAGTTTTCATTGCTGGATTTACTGCTATTTTAGGAGAGTTAATAACCATTGGCTCAACTGAGTTGGTATGGTACAGAATGGTTATTGCGGCAGTATTAATGTATGCTTACATAAAGCTAGCAAGAATTCCTTTAAACCTTCCACCAAAAACGATACTCGGTTTTTTTGGTGCAGGTATTATCATCGCTTTACATTGGATTACTTTTTTTGAATCCATTAATCAGGCTAATGTATCAATAGCACTCGCTATGTTTTCTACAGGTGCTTTTTTTGCTTCTTTTATAGAGCCCTTAATTTATAAGCGTAAAATAATTGGTTACGAAATATTCTTCGGAATCGTTGTTGTAGTTGGTGTGTTTTTAATAACCCAGAGTGAAATTCAATACCTTAACGGAATAATTCTAGGCATACTTTCAGCGCTTTTTTCCACAACCTTTGCGGTAATTAATGGCAAGTTTATTGAAAAGCACAACGCTTCTGTAATTTCATTTTATGAATTTTTAAGCGGTATTGTTTTACTGTCGCTATTTATTATTCGTTCTGACAATGCGTTTAACACACAGTTTTTCGCACTATCAAATTCTGATTGGATATACCTCATAATTTTAGGATCAGTTTGTACAGCCTATGCATTTATTGGTTCAGTAGAAGTAATGAAACACATAAGTCCTTATACAGTAATACTTTCGTACAATTTAGAACCAATTTATGGTATTACACTAGCAATTATTTTGTTTCCTGAAACCGAGATTATGAGCCAACAATTCTATTATGGTGCAGCGCTTATTTTTATTACTGTTTTATGGGATGCTTTACTTAAAAATAGAAAAATAGTTAAAAAGAAAAGCAGCTTAACAAGCTAAGACGATTAAAGTTTTTATATTTGTATGCTAACTAAAATTAAACGTAACTTTCAATGGAATATTTAGAATTTGAACTTCCAATTAAAGAGCTTGAAGATCAGTTGCAAAAATGCCAGATAATAGGAGAAGAGAGCGATGTAGATGTTACTGAGACTTGTAAGAAAATTGAAAAAAAGCTAAAAGAGACCAAAAAAGATATATACAAAAATCTTACTGCATGGCAACGTGTACAGTTATCTCGTCATCCAAACAGACCTTATACTCTAGACCATATTAAAGCACTTTGTGGTGATTCATTTCTTGAACTTCATGGTGATAGAAATGTAAAAGACGACAAAGCTATGATTGGTGGATTGGGTAAAATTGGAGACCAAACCTATATGTTTATTGGTCAACAAAAAGGTTATAATACCAAAACTAGACAATACAGAAACTTTGGTATGGCTAATCCAGAAGGCTACAGAAAAGCATTGCGTTTAATGAAGTCTGCCGAAAAATTTGGTATTCCTGTTGTAACCTTAGTAGATACTCCAGGAGCATATCCAGGATTAGAAGCTGAAGAACGCGGACAAGGAGAAGCTATTGCAAGAAACATTTTAGAAATGGCACGTCTTAAAGTGCCAATTATTACCATAATAATAGGAGAAGGAGCATCTGGTGGTGCTTTAGGAATTGGTGTTGGAGATAAAGTATTGATGTTAGAGAACACATGGTATTCTGTAATTTCACCTGAATCTTGCTCATCTATCTTATGGCGTAGTTGGGAATACAAGGAGCAAGCTGCCGAAGCTTTAAAACTTACTGCACCAGATATGAAAAAGCTTAAGCTTGTAGACCAAATCATAAAAGAACCTCTTGGTGGAGCACATACTGATAGAGAAACCACTTTTAAATCGGTTAGTGATGCTATCGTAAAAAATTACGAAGAATTAAAAAACTTATCACCAAAAGAATTAGTAGACCAACGCATGGAAAAATATATGCAAATGGGAGTTTACAAAGGCTAATCCTAATAAAATATAGTATTCAAAAAAACTGAAGTGCTGAACTTCGGTTTTTTTTGTCGCTATTAACAATATATATAAGTTATTAACAGTTAAATTGTTGAAGAACTGTTAAGATTGAAAGTATTAAAATTCTGTTCTTTCTTAACATTTTAGTTACATTCGCATCTTATGAAACAACCAGACCCAATAAAAGGTTATAAAGTAGATAAAAGCACTATCATTAGTTTAGAGAAAGGGAAAATACCTCCTCAAGCTATTGATTTAGAAGAGGTTGTGCTTGGAGCAATGATGATTGATAAAAAAGGGGTTGATGAGGTAATTGATATCTTAAGTCCTGAAGCCTTTTATAAAGATGCTCATAAATATATCTTTGAAGCTATTTTCAAATTATTTGAAAATAGTGAACCTGTTGACTTATTAACCGTTTCTAGTCAACTTAAAAAGGATGCTAAGCTAGATTTGGTTGGAGGTGATTTTTACCTCATTTCATTAACACAAAGAGTGTCATCTTCGGCACATATTGAGTTTCATGCACGTATTATTCTTCAAAAATATATTCAAAGAAGTTTAATTAAAATTTCAAGTGAAATTATTGAAGAAGCTTACGATGAAACCAAAGACGTTTTTGATCTTTTGGACAATGCCGAATCAAAACTTTATGAAGTTACTCAAGGTAACGTTAAAAAATCTACCGAAACAGCTCAAAGCTTAGTAATACAAGCAAAGAAAAAGATTGAAGAGATTTCTAACAAAAAAGGGTTAAGTGGTATTCCTACAGGATTTGATAAACTAGATAAATTAACGTCTGGTTGGCAACCTAGTGATTTAATCATTGTCGCTGCACGTCCTGGTATGGGTAAAACAGCTTTAACGCTTACCATGGCTAGAAACATTGCTGTTGATTTTAACCAACCTGTAGCATTTTTCTCTTTAGAGATGTCATCAGTACAGTTGATTACACGTTTGATTTCTAGTGAAACAGGACTGTCTTCAGAAAAGTTAAGAACAGGAAAGCTAGAAAAACACGAGTGGGAGCAACTTAATGTTAAAGTAAAAACATTAGAAAAAGCACCTTTGTATATTGATGATACACCTTCTCTTTCTATATTCGATTTAAGAGCAAAAGCACGTCGTTTGGCATCACAATATGGTATCAAAATGATTATGATTGACTACCTTCAGTTAATGACAGCAGGAGGAAGTCAAAAAGGAGGAAACAGAGAGCAGGAAATTTCAACAATTTCTAGAAACTTAAAAGCATTGGCAAAAGAACTTAATGTTCCGGTTATTGCTCTTTCTCAGTTATCGCGTGCTGTTGAAACTCGTGGTGGTAGTAAGCGTCCTTTACTATCTGACTTACGTGAATCTGGAGCTATTGAGCAGGATGCAGATATTGTATCGTTTATTTATCGTCCTGAATACTACAAAATTGACGAATGGGACGATGAAGACCGTTCTCCAACCGAAGGACAAGGTGAGTTTATTGTTGCAAAGCATAGAAATGGTGGTTTAGAAAACATCAGATTGAAGTTCATTGGACATCTTGGTAAGTTTGATAATCTTGATGATTTTGACACGCCTTTTGGTAATGAATTCCATAGTAAAATGAATGCTGCCAACGATAACACTTTTAAGCCAGACAACTTCCCGTCAGCTTCTGATGCATTTGGTGCTCCAGAAGACGATGATAACGATGTTCCGTTTTAATATTTAACATTTTCTAACGTATTTTATTACCCTTTATAACAACATTTTAAGCTAAATTTGTTGTTCGGTTGAAAAAGAAAAACGCTCCATGCTAGATCAAAGACGTACTACAAATTTATTATTGCTTATTATAGTAATCCCTTTGGTATTTTACCTTTTAAAGATTTTATCATTCATCTTTATTCCCTTAATCTTTTCAATGTTTATAGCATTATTATTTTTACCATTAATGCGTTGGTTGGGTAAACGTAAGGTGCCAAAATGGATAAGTATAGTTGTTGTTATTCTTTTAATTTTTATAGGTTTAAAAGTAGGTGCAGAACTCATCAAGTTGTCAAGTAAACAAATCATGGCTTCTAATACTGAGTTTTTTGATAAAGCAGAAGTTAAACTTGCTGATGCAAAACTATATTTAGAAGAAACTTTTGGTATTGTTTTTCAGAATGATAAAAACATGATTTCTGGTTTTTTTGAAAAGGATAATATTGGTACAACTTTCGATTTTTTAAGGAAGTTTTTAACCATGATTTTAATGACAGCCTTTTTTGTTGTGCTATGGTTAGCTGAATCTATAAACGTTCATAATGTTTTAAATAATACTATTTTAAAACAAAAACATGCCTCTGTAAAAGCGTTTATGAAAATTGAAAAAGACCTTATAACATTTATAAAGGTAAAGTTTTTTGTAAGCTTACTCACAGGTATTGGTACAGGATTGGCGTGTTTGTTTTTTGATGTGAGTTTTCCAATTTTTTGGGGATTATTTGCGTTTGTAATCAATTTTGTACAAATGGTAGGCTCGTTTATTTCGGTAATACTACTATCAATTTTTGCTTTTGTAGAGTTAGACCCAACAAGTACATTATTCTTCTTTATTGTATCCATTACTGGAGTTCAAGTGCTTTTTGGAGCTATTTTAGAGCCTATTTTTATGGGAAAATCCTTCTCAATAAATATCATTACTGTTTTAGTAATGCTTATGCTTTGGGGTTATATTTGGGGAATTCCAGGTCTTATTATGGCTATTCCAATTACGGTTTTCATAAAAATTATATTGGAACAATTTCCTAATACCAAGAAAATAGCAAACATATTATCTGGTAGTTAGTTGAGCTTGTTCTTATGTTATTTTAGCTAATATTTCCTTAAACCCTTTTATAGCGGAATATTTTTTGAGTATATTTCGTCTATGAAGAAGATACTTGCCTTATTATTTTTCCTTTGTGTTACTACAGGAGCTTTTGCGTCTTATGTTTTAATTCCTATGGATGCTGAAGGACAGAAAAACCACCTAAAAGCGTATGGAGTTACCTATTGGACTTTAGAAAAGCAACTAAAGGTAAAATGGTTATTGAATTATAGAGGAGGATCGTTTTTGGTTCCTGATACTGAAGAAATTCAGCGAGAATGTCAAATACGTGGTGTAAGTTTTGAAGTGATTTCTAATTCTAAAGCAGAAGAAATACTGGAACTTATTAGTAGTCCTTCAAAAAATATGGAAGCTGTAGTGTTGGAAAAAGCACCAAAAATAGCAGTATATACACCTTATGGTTTACAACCTTGGGATGATGCAGTAACCATGGTACTTACCTATGCCGAAATTCCTTACGATACTATTTATGATGAAGAAGTGCTCAATGATGCCTTATTGTTATACGATTGGTTGCATTTACATCATGAAGATTTTACAGGACAGTATGGTAAGTTTTACCGAAGCTTTAAGTCGGCAGCTTGGTATATTGAAGAAAAGAAAGAAGCAGAAGCATTGGCAGCAAGATTAGGTTACTCTAAAGTATCTCAGGAAAAATTAGCAGTTGCCAAAAAAATTAAAGACTACGTAGTAGGAGGTGGATTTATGTTTGCAATGTGTAGCGCAACCGATAGTTTTGATATTGCTTTAAGCGCAGAAGGTGTAGATATTTGTGAACCCATGTTTGATGGAGATGGTAGTGATCCTGGTTATCAAAATAAAATAGATTACAGTAAAACGTTTGCGTTCAAAGATTATTTATTGGAAAGAAATCCTAATGTGTATGAGTTTTCTTCAATAGATATGACTCAAAAAAGACGTATTCCTAAAACTACAGATTACTTTACGCTTATGGAATTTTCGGCTAAGTGGGATCCTGTTCCTACAATGCTTTGTCAAAATCATACTGCATTGGTAAAAGGTTTTATGGGACAGACTACTGCATTTACTAGAGATGAAATAAAAAGTAATGTGCTTATTATGGGTGAAAACAAAACCAATGGAGAAGCTAAATATATTCATGGTATTAAAGGAAAAGGCTTTTTTACATTTTATGGTGGACACGACCCAGAAGATTATACGCATAGAGTAGGAGACCCAAAAACAGAATTAGATTTGCACCCAACATCACCAGGTTATAGATTAATACTTAATAATGTATTGTTTCCTGCAGCTAAAAAGAAAAAACAGAAGACCTAATAGTTATGAAAACGTTTCAAAAGGAAATTGTACTCACTGCAAAAGAGAGAGGTTTTCATTTAATTACTTCTGAAATCATAAAGAATTTCCCTGAAATTGCTACAATCAATATAGGATTATTACATGTGTTTATTAAGCATACTTCGGCAAGTTTAACCATTAATGAAAATGCTGATGCTACGGTTAGGGCTGACTTTGAAAGTCATATAAATGTTATGGTTCCAGAAAATCAACCTTATTACAAACACAATTATGAAGGTTCTGATGATATGCCAGCGCATATTAAGGCTTCGTTAATGGGAAGTTCTGTTCAAATTCCTATTACAAATGGGAGTTTAAATCTTGGAACGTGGCAAGGAATTTACTTATGCGAACATCGAAATTTTGCTAACGGAAGACGTTTAGTGCTTACTGCTTTTGGCAATTAATTCTTTGTCGTTTATCAACTGTTTTAAAATAAATTCAACACCACCTTCATCATTGCTTTTGGTTTCAAACTTAGCTACTTTTTTTACGTTTGGATGCGCATTTTTCATAGCAAAGCTATAATCTGCTAATTGTAGCATTTCCAAATCATTATTGTAGTCACCAAACACCATAGTTTCTGCTTTGGAAATACCTAAAGTGGTTTGTATTTGCTGTAAAGCATAACCTTTGTTTGTATTGATGTGAGATAAATCTAACCAGTTATTACCAGAAATTTTTACCTGTAAATCATTTTCATAGTTTTTTACATGTGGATACACAAACTCTTCAGATCCGCCAAAACTGTAAACAGCAATTTTTAAAAAATTGTCGTCTAGCACTTCAGTAAGGTCTTCAACTAATTTAAACTGCGTATAATATTCGCTAAACATGAAAATAAAATCATCATCTTTAGACTCAACATACGCATAGTTTTCACCACAAAGTACAATATGAGCATCATCAATAGTTCTTAATAAAACAATAAGTTGATGAATAACCTCAATAGGAAAGTAGTTAGATAGAAGCTGAGTTTTACCTTGTTTAGCAATACCACCATTTTCAGCAATTACAGTAATTTCATCTTTAATGTCATGAAGCTTATCAATTATACTATGGTATTGTCTTCCGCTAGCAGCTATAAAGTGAATGTTATGGTGTTTTAGTTCCTTAAAAATAGAGTAGAAATTATCACTAACTTCTCCTTTAGAATTAAGAAGTGTACCATCCATATCAGTGACTACAAGTTTAACTTGAGATAGATTCATATCGCATTTTTTTCAAAAATACTAATAGGCTTTAAACTCTGTTTAAAATTAAGGTTAACTAATTGTTTTAGTGCGAAGAACCTATATGACAACCACAAGATTCTTTAGTAAAACTTTGGCTAGCTTCATGCCAAGGAAATGCTTGGTTATACTTATTGTTTTCCCAGTAAAATTGAGTTCTTTCTTTTGGTGAGTTACCAATTTCATTCATAGTTTCAGTATCGTATAAACGACCATTAACCATAGTATATATAATACTTTCAGAGTTTTTAATGTCTTCTAAAGGGTTTTTTTCCATTACAATTAAATCAGCAAGTTTTCCAACTTTTAATGAGCCAATATCGTTACCAGCACCAATATAATTTGCGCCATTAATTGTTGCAGCTTTTAAGGCTTCGTGATTTGTCATACCACCTTGTTGAAGCATCCACAATTCCCAATGTGCACCAAGACCTTGTAGCTGACCATGAGCACCAAGATTTACTTTAACTCCTGCATCACTTAGCGCTTTGCAAGTTTTAGAAACTAAAATATGACCGTTTTCATATTCGCTATGAGGAACCATAGTACGATGTCTAGATCTAGAATCTATAATACCTCTAGGTGTATATTTTAAGAGTTTTTCATTTTCCCAAACATTTGTGTTTTGGTACCAAAAGTATTCACCACTCATTCCGCCATAATTAACAATAAGAGTAGGCGTGTAACCTACATTACTACTTCCCCAAAGTTTTAAAACGTCTTTATAAACAGGAGCAACAGGGATATTATGTTCAACACCTGTGTGACCATCCATAACCATTGTCATGTTATGATAAAAGTTTGAACCACCCTCAGGAACCACAAAAATACCTTCTTCTCTAGCTGCTTGTAATACTTGTTGACGTTGATCTCTTCTTGGTTGATTATAACTCTTAACCGATAAAGCACCAAAAGCTTTAGTACGTCTTACTGACGAACGTGCATCTTCAAGATTATTAATTACAGCTTTAAAATCACCATCAGCTCCATATAGAATAAAACCTGTAGAGTAGAGGCGAGGACCAACTAAAGTTCCGTTTTTTTGTAACTCTGATAAGGCAAAAACTGTTTCAGAATTTGCAGAAGGATCATGAGCTGTTGTAACTCCAAATGCTAGATTTGCATAAAATTGCCAGTGTTTTTGAGTTGTAAGTCCGTAACGGAAACCGCCAATATGCGCATGAGCATCAACCATTCCTGGCATTATAGTTTTTCCTGTAACATCATATACTTTTGCGTTAGAAGGAATGGTAACAGCATCGCTTTTACCAATAGCTACTATTTTATTTTCAGTAATAACAATAGTACCGTTTTCAATAACTTCATCACCTTCCATTGTGATTATTCGAGCATCTTTAAAAGCAATAGTTCCATTAGGTTTATCGGTTTTTACTTCGATATTAATTTTAGTTCCGTTCTCAACAAGTTGAATATCTTCTGAAACTCCAGTTGAATAATACATATTACCAAGTGTCCAATGCAATTGCTTACTATCAGAAGACCAATGAAGGTTTATACCAGCATCTTTTGAAAGTTGTGTTACAGGAACAAATTTTGTTTTATCAGTCATATCAAGTGTATGACCAGATTGCGGCATTGGAGCAACATATACTTTATGAAGATGTACAAATGCTATCCATTTGCTATCAGGACTTGGTACTAATCTATTACCATGTTTTGATTTTACAAGAATTTTCTCGTCAAAACCAGCAAGATTAACACTCTTAAGTTCTTTGGTCAAGTCACCAAAATATTGTCCTCCTTTTTGGTAAATAATTCGTGAATCATTAGCATTAAAACTAGGAAACTCGCCTTCTTTTGTTACAAATTTTATATTTGAACCATTAGAGTTCATTATATAAAGACCAGGATTTTTATCAAAAGTTCTTCCTTGTTCATTATTTCCACCTTCTTTTCGGTAAACAATATTTTGTCCATTATGTGAATAAGAAGGATTTCTATAAATTCCTTTTTCATTTGTAAGCTTTGTAGGAGTTCCTCCAGAAGCGGATACTTTATATATTGAACCAAGGTTTTCATCATTCCATGTTACATAAACGATGTCTTTTCCGTTAGGAGAAAAGCTAGGTTCAAACTCAAAATCAGTTCCTTTAGTTAAACGTTTTGGAGTTCCGTTAGGTAATTTTTGAGACCATAAATAACCTAATGCGTTAAACACTAAATGCTTTCCATCAGGAGATGTTACGGCATGTCGTATTACTTTGGCTTCAAAAGTATCAGGAGACACAGGAGTATCAAACTCAACAGCTTTAGCGATTTTTAGTGTAGCATCAACCTGAAAAGGAATATTAGTAACTTCCAAGGAATTGATATTTATTCGGTTTATTTTTCCACCAGACCAAAACACAATGTCTTGGTTGTTTGGCATCCAGTTAAAATTTGGGTATACACCAAAAATAGCCCAAGCTTCTTGTTGGTCTTTGTTTAGCTTGTCATAAAGAGGCCATTCTTCATTGGTTTCTAAATCATGTATAAATAGTACCGATTTTTCACGTACACGTTTTATAAAAGCGAGTTTTTTTCCATCTCTTGACACTTGTGGACGCGCTGCACCACCAGGACCTCCTGTAATTCTATCAATTTCGCCTGTTTTCATATTATATCTGTTTATGACATAAATTTGGCTATTTGGGTCTTTGTTGTATTGAAAAAAGCCTCCAGGATATACGTCTTCACTATAATATAAATACTTGCCATCACTTGAAATGCTAGGTTCATTCACATCTTGTTGGTCATTTTTTCTCGTTGTTAATTGTAAACCTTTACCACCAGTTTTATGATACATCCATAACTCACCAGCACCTGCAGAGCGTGTAGATGTAAAGTGTTTTCTGGCAATAAGATAATTACTGTCAGGTGTCCAAATTGCATTATTGAGAAGTCTGAAATTTTCATTAGTGACTTGTTTAGCATTGTTGCCATCTAAATCCATAACCCAAATATTGTCACCACCACCAGCATCGCTAGTAAATGAAATGGATTTTCCATCAGGACTAAATCTAGGCTGTATCTCAAAAGCTAAACCTTCTCTTAAAACTGTTGCTTTTCCACCGTTGATATCCATTTTATAGATGTCGCCTAACATATCAAAAACAATAAGTTTTCCATTAGGACTAACATCAATATTCATCCATGTACCTTCGTTGGTAGATAGTTTTATGTCTTTAAAATCCCAATTTCCTTGAGGATTTGAAACATTCCAAACACTATCTTTTTTAGTGCCTTGACCAAAAACGCTAAGTGTTATTAATAAAATGAGGGAGGAGATTAGATTAATTTTATTCATCTTAATTGTAAATTATAATAAAGGTGTAAGATAAGATTTATTATCGGTTTTCACTTGAGTGATAAAAGTATAACTATGTTAAAAACAAAAAATCCGATTCATTATGAATCGGATTTTTATAAGCGAATTGTTGTTATTATTTAGGCGAACGCCTTACTTTACTTTGTTTACTATTGCTTCAAAAGCTTCTGGATTGTTCATAGCTAAATCTGCAAGAACTTTACGGTTCAATTCGATATTGTTAGCTTTTAATTTACCCATAAACTTTGAATATGACATTCCGTGTTGTCTAGCTCCAGCGTTAATACGTTGAATCCATAACGCACGAAACGTTCTTTTTTTGTTTCTACGGTCTCTGTACGAGTATTGCATCGCTTTGTCAACCGCATTTTTAGCTACTGTCCAAACGTTTTTACGTCTTCCAAAGTAACCTTTTGCTTGCTTAAGAACCTTTTTTCTTCTGGCTCTTTTAGCTACTGAATTTACTGATCTTGGCATTTCTTAAATTTGTTTTTTGTAGTAGGCGACCTTAATTGGTACTTGCTAAATTGTTTTGCCTAACTCCAGGGTTTATAAATTATTTTAACCGATTAAAACGTTATTACTTTAAACGTAACATAGTTTTAATGTTGTCTTCGTCTGACTTATGTACTAATGTATCATGAGTCAAAGCAAGCTTACGCTTTTTAGATTTTTTAGTCAAGATGTGACTTTTAAAAGCGTGCTTTCTTTTGATCTTACCAGTGCCAGTTAGTTTAAAACGTTTCTTAGCACTTGATTTAGTTTTCATTTTAGGCATTTTCTCCTAGTTTTAATTTACGTTTCGCTTATTATTTTAAGCTGAGAGTTTCTCAGCACTTATTTTATTTTTTTGGAGCAATAAACATGGTCATTCTTTTACCTTCTAATTTTGGCATTTGCTCTACTTTTCCAAATTCTTCAAGGTCTTGAGCTAACCTAAGTAGTAAAATATGTCCTTGCTCTTTAAATACGATAGAACGTCCTTTGAAAAACACAAAAGCTTTCAATTTTGCTCCATCTTTTAAAAACTTTTCGGCATGCTTCTTTTTGAAGTTATAATCATGGTCATCAGTTTGAGGACCAAAACGAATTTCTTTAACTACAACTTTAGAAGCTTTTGCTTTTAAGGCTTTATCTCGTTTCTTTTGTTCATAAAGAAACTTCTTATAATCCATAACCTTACATACTGGAGGATCAGCTTTTGGAGAAATTTCAACAAGATCCAAACCTTGCTCATCAGCAATGGCAAGTGCTTGCTTAGTTGTATAAATTCCTACTTCAACATTATCACCGACTACTCGTACTTTTTCGGCTCTAATTTTTGAATTAATTCTGTGTTGATCTTCTTTTTCAACTCTTCTAGAGTTGTTTCTGTTTCTACGTATTGCTATGGCTATATAATTTTAATTAAACTTAATTTTTTAAAACTGTTTCAAAGATTTTTTTATCTCTTGGTCAACAATATTCGAAAATTCTTGTACAGTAATCATGCCAAGATCTTCTCCACCATGTTGACGCACAGAAACTTTGTTTTCTGATTCTTCATTCTCACCAACAATAATCATGAATGGGATTTTTTTTATTTCGGCTTCCCGAATTTTTTTACCCATAGTCTCATTTCTATTGTCAATTAGGGCGCGAATTTCGTTATTTTCTAACAAATTTAAAACTTTTTTGGCGTATTTTTCATATTTCTCACTAATTGATAAGACAATTACTTGTTCTGGCATTAACCAAAGTGGGAAATTTCCTCCTGTATGTTCTAGCAAAATAGCTATGAATCTTTCCATACTACCAAAAGGTGCACGATGTATCATAACAGGTCTGTGAAGTTCGTTATCACTTCCTCTATATGTTAAATCAAAACGCTCAGGTAAATTATAATCTACTTGTATAGTTCCTAATTGCCACTGTCTGCCCAATGCATCTTTAACCATAAAGTCAAGTTTAGGACCATAAAAGGCAGCTTCACCAGTTTCAATTACATAATTTAGGCCTTTGTCGCTTGCTGCGTTAATAATTGCTTGTTCAGCTTTTTCCCAGTTAGCTACATCGCCAATATATTTGTCGGGATTTTCAGGATCCCTTACAGATACTTGAGCGGTAAAGTTTTCAAAACCTAATGAACCAAAAACGTAAAGCACTAAGTCGATAACGTCTTTAAACTCTTTGTCTAATTGCTCTGGAGTACAAAAAATATGAGCATCATCTTGAGTAAAACCTCTTACACGAGTTAATCCATGTAACTCACCACTTTGCTCATATCTATATACAGTACCAAATTCAGCATAACGCTTTGGTAAATCTTTATAAGACCATTGAGAGTGATTGTAAATTTCGCAATGGTGAGGACAGTTCATGGGTTTTAGTAAAAATTCTTCACCTTCTTTTGGCGTATGAATTGGCTGAAAACTATCTTCTCCGTATTTAGCATAGTGACCAGAAGTAACGTATAGCTCCTTTTGGCCAATGTGAGGTGTTACAACCATTTCGTATCCTGCTTTTTTCTGAGCAACTTTTAAGAAGTTTTCTAAGCGCTCACGTAAAGCCGCTCCTTTAGGTAACCAAAGCGGAAGACCTTGACCTACCTTTTGTGAGAAAGTAAACAATTCAAGTTCTTTACCGAGTTTTCTATGGTCACGTTTTTTAGCTTCTTCTAGTAGTTGCAAATATTCAGTTAACTCTTTTTGCTTCGGAAATGAAATACCATAAACACGTGTTAACTGTTTATTGTTTTCATCACCTTTCCAATAGGCTCCAGCTACACTCAATATTTTAACAGCTTTAACAATTCCAGTGTTTGGTATATGTCCTCCTCGGCATAAGTCAGTAAATGAGTCATGATCACAAAATGTGATAGTACCATCTTCAAGATTTTCTATCAAATCAACTTTATAGTCATTTTTACCTTTATAATAAGATAATGCTTCGTCTTTTGACACTGAACGCATTTTAAAATCATGCTTACCTCTTGCAATCTCCAGCATCTTGTCCTCTATACGCTTAAAGTCTTTGTCAGAAATCACATCATCTCCTAAATCTATATCATAATAAAAACCATTCTCAATAGCAGGACCAACCCATAACTTTGCACTAGGATACAACTCTTCAATTGCTTGTGCTAATATATGAGCCGAAGAATGCCAGAAAGCTTTTTTACCGTCATCGTCATTCCAAGTGTATAAAACCAATGATCCATCTGTCGTTATAGGTGTTGTTGTTTCTACCGTAGTATCATTAAACTTTGCAGAAATAACATTTCTAGCTAACCCTTCACTAATACTTTTAGCGACTTCTATTGGAGTAGTAGCTCCCTCAAACGATTTTATACTGCCATCAGGCAATGTGATGTTTACCATTATAATATATATATGTATGAAAATAAGAATGCAAAGATAATAGGTTAATTACATTCATACAATAATATATAATGTATAAATTTTTACATCTTTATTCATTAAGGATATATATGTATGATTAGCGTTTAAAGGCAGGCTAATCTATAGTGCCTATATGTAGAGGTGAACTATACATAAAGAGAATAGTGGATTAATAGTGTAGAGTTATTTTGTGTGTTTTAAGTTTATGTATATATATGTTTAAAGCGTGCATTTTAGTTTAATGTAACTTTTCAAGAAGTATAAATGATAAGAATATTATATGTAAAGTATTGGTTTATAGGTTGGGCGAAATTTTTCGAGAAAAACATTAAAAAAAAGTAAAAAAAAGTTTGCGATAAAGAAAAAATAGGTTGTATATTTGCAGCCGCTAAAAACGGGAACGTTGAGGCA
The DNA here is from genome assembly GCF_004328055.1 of Meridianimaribacter sp. CL38. NCBI lineage: Bacteria > Pseudomonadati > Bacteroidota > Flavobacteriia > Flavobacteriales > Flavobacteriaceae > Meridianimaribacter > Meridianimaribacter sp. CL38. Next base: position 79,893 of record NZ_QKWS01000007.1, read on the forward strand.
AAAAGTTCACA
>NZ_QKWS01000008.1:0-21141 GCF_004328055.1 Meridianimaribacter sp. CL38
GCTGTGTTGTCCTCTACTGTTACTGTTGCACTACAAGTTGATACGTTTCCGTTATTGTCTGTTACTGTTAACGTTACCGTGTTGGCTCCTACATTAGAACAGTCAAAACTCGTTTGGTCCAATGACATACTTGCTATTCCGCAGGCATCGTTTGATCCATTGTCAATATCTGAAGTCGTGATGCTTCCGTTTCCTGAGGCATCTAATACAACTGTTGCATTCTGACAAACTACTGTTGGTGCTGTGTTGTCCTGAACGGTTACTGTTGCACTACAGGTTGATACGTTCCCGTTATTATCTGTTACTGTTAACGTTACCGTGTTGGCTCCTACATTGGAACAATCAAAACTCGTTTGGTCTAATGACATACTTGCTATTCCGCAGGCATCGTTTGATCCATTGTCAATATCTGAAGTCGTGATGCTTCCGTTTCCTGAGGCATCCAATACAACTGTTGCATTCTGACAAACTACTGTTGGTGCTGTGTTGTCCTCTACTGTTACTGTTGCACTACAAGTTGATACGTTTCCGTTATTGTCTGTTACTGTTAACGTTACCGTATTGGCTCCTACATTAGAACAGTCAAAACTCGTTTGGTCTAATGACATACTTGCTATTCCGCAAGCATCGTTTGATCCATTGTCTATATCTGAAGTCGTGATGCTTCCGTTTCCTGAGGCGTCTAATACAACTGTTGCATTCTGACAAACTGCTGTTGGTGCTGTGTTATCCTGAACAGTTACTGTTGCACTACAGGTTGATACGTTCCCGTTATTGTCTGTTACTGTTAACGTTACTGTGTTGGCTCCTACATTAGAACAGTCAAAACTCGTTTGGTCTAATGACATACTTGCTATTCCAAAATCATCTGTACTGCCTCCATCTACATTAGCAGCTGAAATAGAAACATTACCAGAGCTATCAAGTTGAGCAATATAATTTGCACAAATAGCACTAGGAGGATCATCTACTCTAAAGCTAGCGCTAAAATTGGCTCCTCCATCATTAATAGTATGCGGAAATGGATTTGGCACACCGCCAACGGTAAAATCTGCTGTTGTATAAACTTCAATTGTGTAATCAATACCAGATGTTAAACCTGCTAAAATATTAATATTAGCATTGTTTGTAGTCCAATATTGATTATCTCCAGACCCTGAGCAAGCAGCTCCAAAAAAGTTCTGTACATTTGAACTTAAATCTATAGAAACAAAAGCACCTGAAGGACTACCTGTTGGATATATTCTATAATTCAAATACCCAGATGTAACATCATCTGTACCACATTTATAAATATTGTTTTGTCCTCCACTTAAAACAAACGAATCAGTACTTTGAAAAGTTCCTAAATTTGTTCCATTGAAATCAAAATTTGCAGTTTGGGTGTGCGGGTTTAAATCATAATAATTATTACCCGATCCACTATCTATGATAACATAACTTTCATAAATACCTGACTGGGACTTCACGTTTTGACATATGAAGGTAAAGAAGAAAAGTAAAGCTAATTTTAAGTATCTTTTTCTCATAAATCTGTTGTTAATTAGAAAAAATAACAAGCAGCACTATCAGAGGGAAGAAATGATGCTAATAGTTTAAATACTACCAAATTAAATTTAATGGTAGGCAGTAAAAATATCTTTACTCCCTGATTTTTAAGAATTTAATCGATAAAACGCAAAAAACAACTTCCAACGTTGGTTTTCAAGCAATTATCAATAATTAAAATTAGCTTCACAGCTATACTTTAACAAGTTTCCACTTGCCTTTTTTAAACCAGATAATTCCTATAATTGCTATTAAAACTTCGGCAGCTGTAATGGATGCAAAAACGCCTATTGGTCCAAAATCTAAAGTAATTGCCGTGAGGTAAGCAAATGGTAATTGAAACAACCAAAAACAAACAAAATTGATATAAGTTGGTGTTTTGGTATCTCCTGCTCCATTAAATGATTGGATTACCACCATACCATATGCGTAAAATATATAACCAGCTGCCAAAACACGTAAACATAGACTACCATATTTTACAACATCAGGCTGCGTATTGAATAATTCAATGATATGAGTAGCAAATACTAAATAAACAAGAGACACTAAGCCCATAAAATAAGCTGTATAGCGTCCTGTTTTCCAAACGGATTGTTCTGCTCTATCAGGTTTTTGAGCTCCAAGGTTTTGACCTACCAATGTAGCAGCAGCATTACTCATTCCCCAAGCAGGCATTAGTGTAAACATCATTACACGAATAGCAATGGTATAGCCTGCTAAAACTTCGCTACCAAATTCGCTCATAATTCGCATTAAAAACACCCAACTAGATGTACCTATTAAGAATTGACCAATTCCACCAAGAGAGACTTTTATAAGGTTGAACATGACACCTATTCGTACGACTAAATCCTTAATACCAATCTTAATTTTGCTATAACCATAAAATAAGATTACTAGTTGAAATAATACTGCTGTCCCTCTTCCTATTGTGGTTGCTATTGCTGCTCCTTCTACTCCAAAAGCAGGAATTGGCCCAAAACCAAAAATAAACATAGGGTCTAGGATAATGTTTAATCCGTTAGAGAGAATTAATGTCCACATGGCTACAGAGGCGTTTCCTGCTCCTCTAAAAATGGCATTAATAAGAAACAATAACATAATGGTTATGTTACCTCCTAACAAAACTTGAGTATAACCATAACCTTCAGCAATGAGATCTGGTTCTGCTCCCATAAGTTGTAAAATTTCTTTAGGATACAGAATTCCAATACCACTAATAAGTATTGATACTGCTATACCAAGAATAATGACTTGAACCGCAGCTTGCGAAGCGCCTTTTATATCTTTTTCACCAACACGTCTTGCTACAACTGCTGTGGCTGCCATACTTAATCCTATAGCTACTGCATACACTAAGGTAATAACCGATTCAGTTAAACCAATAGTAGCTACTGCATTGACACTTACTTTAGAGACATACATAATATCTACCAAAGCAAAAATAGACTCCATGAGCATTTCAAGAATCATTGGAATTGATAACATGAAAACTGCTCTTCGAATACTGCCTGAGGTAAATTCTTGTTCTTTACCTGTTACAGCTATTTTAAAATATTTAAGGAATTGTTTAAGGGTAATTTTGTTTGATTGCATTTTTAATACTTTTAAATGTAAAAACTAGTCTAAGCCATTTAAGTTTAGACAAATTAAAAGCCGAAAAAGAACTTCAGCGTTATCCTGTTTTTAAATTTATGCAATCATAATACAGCAAATATGCACAAAATTTTTGAAACTACAACCCTATTTTGACTCAATCCAGCTAATTACAGACTCGTCTGTTGGTAATGTTCTAGGGGAAATAACCTTTGCTAAATGTCCGTTTTCGTCGATAAGATATTTTTGAAAGTTCCAAGCAACTTCAGAATCTTCCAACCCATTTTTAGACTTTTCAGTTAAAAACGTATACACTTCGTGCATGTCATCTCCTTTTACTGAAATCTTACCCATCATAGGAAATGTTACACCATAATTTTGTTTACAAAACGATGCAATTTCAGTATTGGTTCCTGGTTCCTGTCCTCCAAAATTGTTTGCAGGAAACCCTACAATTGTAAAGTTTTTATCTTTAAATGTTTCATACAACTCTTGTAGCTGCTCGTATTGTGGCGTTAAACCACACTCACTTGCTGTATTAACAACCATAACTTTTTTTCCTTTTAAAGTTGAAAAATCAAAATCGTCTCCATAAAGATCTTTTACTGTAAATTGATAGATGTTTTCTTTTTCCATGTTTGTTTTTGATGTTTCTAAACTAGTTGATGCTACTTCGTTTGTTGTTTCTTTTTTTTCTTTACAGTTACAAACTATAACCGCAAAAATTAGTAATGCTATTTTTTTCAAAAGTTCAAATTTTTAGTAATTAATGTTGACCGTTTAAGTTAACTCTCTTTTTTTCTATAAAGGTAAAGTTTTTTCTAGTTTCAAGAATCAACACCTAGTCTTTTAACCTAGATTTTAACAGCTTGTTTTGTTCTTCCATTAAAGCAGTCAAGTTTGTTAACAGTTCAATATCCTTAGGAGTTGCAACTGTTTTATCATTAGTGTCATGCGATTTGTTTCTTAATCGGTTTAAGAACTTAACTACCACAAACACCGTAAAACCTATAATAAGAAAATCTAAAAAGGCTTCACCAAAAGCACCATAGCCAATAGCAACCTCATCGGTTATTATAGTTCCTGAAGTATCCTTAACTGCTTCTTTTAAAATGATGCTTTTATTCTGAAAATTAATTCCGCCAGAAAGCAATGATAATGGTGGCATAAATACTTTCTTCACCAAAACATCTATAACTTTGTTAAACGATGCTCCTATAATGATTCCTATTGCCATATCCATCATATTTCCTTTTACAGCAAACTCTTTAAACTCTTTTATAATTTTCATTTATCTTAAATTTTAAATACTGACCGCTAAGATAATTAGATATGATTTTACTTTTATCTATATCTTTTCAAAAACAGATAATTTATTTTATCTGATTATTAGCAGATATTTTAAATTATCCTATATTTAGCAGATAATTTTGTTTTTCTGATTAAAAAATCATAGATTTGATTATAGACATTGAAAAAAATGACAAGTATTTTAACAGGTGATATTATAAATTCTAGAGAGAGCGCACCAAATGAATGGTTAACTGCACTTAAAGACACTTTGAGCACTTACGGAAAACAGCCAGTAGCTTGGGAAATATACAGAGGTGATAGTTTTCAACTAGAAGTTGCTCCTGGACAAGCACTTGAAGCTGCAACTTTAATAAAAGCCACTATAAAAACTTTTAAAGCTATTGATGTTAGAATTGCTATTGGTTTAGGCGAAAAAACATATACTTCGGATAAAATAACAGAATCTAATGGTAGTGCATTTATTAATTCAGGTGAATGTTTTGAAAGCATGAAAAACAGTACGCTTGCGTTAAAATCTGAACATGAAGATTTTGATACTACCTTAAACCTTATGTTAGAGCTTGCTCAATTAACCATGAATAGTTGGAGCCCTACGTCTTCTAAAATTATTAAAGCATCACTCAACAATCCAGAACTGAACCAAAAGCAGATTGCTAAATTGCTAGGTAAGTCGCAAAGTAATATTAGCGAAGGACTTAAACGTGGTGGATTTGATGAAATTTCAAAAATGCTAACCTATTATAAAACCCAAGTTAAAACACTATGATATCTTTATTTATAAAACTAGTACTTGCTCATATTGTTGGAGACTTTTTGTTACAACCAGAAAAATGGGTAAAGCATAAAGAAGACTATAAACACAAATCCAAATACTTGTATTGGCATATCCTAGTACACTTAATTGCGTTGGTTATTGTACTTCAATTCAATTTTAAATATTGGCTAGGACTATTAATAATACTAATAAGCCATTATGGTATAGATGTGATAAAACTCAACCTAAAAAACAAACTGAATACACGTTTACTGTTTGGGTTAGATCAATTGGCACACCTTATAGTAATTGCATTGGTTGTAAACATTTATGAACCTTACAGCATAAACACAGACAGCTTTTTCACTAGTCAATTTTTATTGTTTGTTACAGGTTTGTTAGGTGTTACTGTGGTTTCATCGGTAATTATGAAAACACTAATTTCTAAATGGCAACTAGAAGAAGACCTTAAAGGTGAGTCTTTAGAAAATGCAGGAGCATACATAGGCATGCTCGAGCGCTTGTTTGTTTTTGCCTTTATAGTAATGAATTATTGGGAAGGCATTGGGTTTTTAATTGCTGCCAAATCTGTTTTCAGGTTTGGAGATCTTTCAAAAGCTAAAGACCGAAAACTTACCGAATATATTCTTATAGGTACACTTCTTAGTTTTGGTTTAGCTATTGCGTTTGGTATAGCTTATAAGTATGTGATGACATTGATAACAGCAGCATAAAACACGCTAAAACAACCTCTTAAATAATTACCTTTTTAGTTACCATCATAAATTCAACAAAATAAACCTAAAACAAAAACCATACAATATCATTTTTTTTAAGTAACTTAGACTTACATTTATTATACTGGGCAACAACTACTTATAATTAATATTATGAGAACTAATGTATTAAAAGCCTCACTTACCCTACTTAGTCTAATAATTCCTTATTTTACTTTATCTCAAACCATTTCTGGTTGTGATTTCTTTCCAGATCAAGAAACGGTAACTTACACCTATACTGAACCTAGTGCTTTTGGCATCACAAACAATGAAGTAACTTATGAGTTTCAAGGCAACAAAACCATAAACGGTAAAACATATAAAGCCTATAGCAAATATGTAAACGGAATGGTTCCTGAAGTAAACCAAGTACTTTATGTAAGTTGTGCTAACAATAGCTTAATTATGGGCAATGAAATATATGTCTTCAACAAAGAGTTAATTGGTTATGAGCAAGATATCACTAAAATAATAGATATCTATGCAACACCTATTTATGAAGTCAGCATGGTACCAACAGGTCAATTCTACTTGCCAACCGTTATAAAACCTAACAACTCCATTGGTGAAGTATGGACTGAAAAAAGCGCTATGCATGGACAAATAGTAACCAATAAAAATAGTATACTTGAGAAAGACATAACCGTAGAAGTGCAAGGTAGAACTTTTGAGCACGTTTATGTAGTATCGCAAGAAACGTGGTCTGAAGGTGGTATAAATGGTAATCAAAAAATATTGGATGCCAAAATCTATTATGCAAAAGGACTCGGAATGATAAAAACTGAAAAGACAACAACGATTTTTAAAAACACTACTACTACTGAACTATACAACCCAAATGAAAAAGCAGCTTTAATAGCTCAAATTGAACAACTAAAAGATAGTTTGCCTGTAGAATCAGGTTTTAATATAAACATGAAAAATTATGTTGAATCACAAATTTCAGATAAGGATAATTTTTTAAAGGTACTCAAAGAAATACGTAATCAACTAAGAGAAATAAAGAATAATTATCATAACAACTTGAAAAATCCTGAACTAAAAGAAAAAGAATATGAAATTATTAAGAATCATATTTTAGCTAACGAAAAAACCAACAAAAGCCTTTTAGGAACTTGGAAAAAAACAATATATACATCTGATATAAGAAAAGGAACTGTAAAGAAAGAAGAGCATTTAATGTTTGAAATCCTTGAAAATGGCACTATGAGTGGACACCCAGATAACGACCTATTTAAAATTAATGGTGACGATAAATTTATTTATCGTTTAAAAGACAAAAATCATATTGAAATTTTATCTAATTACAATACAAATACAAATACATATCTACATGAGGTATATTATTTTACAATAGAACCATACACTCGTATTGGACCTAAAATTAATATGTCACTCACTTTTACCAACGATAAGAACAAGTACGAAAAGGTTCTGGGTTTTAACAGTACTAATAACATCTATCGTTTTTTTAAATCACAAAAAAATTAAAAGGTATTATTTCTTATAAAACTTCACCCATTTTCTATATGCTAAAACACCTAAAACAGCAACAACACCAACAGCAATTGCAATAATTTTAAAACTAGCTATTTGTTGACCCGATTGATACGAGTGTAATCCTGATAAATAGAAATTTACCCCAAAATAAGTGAATATAATACTTGCTATTGCAATCACAGAAGACAAGTTATAAATGTATCTACTTCTAAGACCTGGAACCAAACGCATGTGAATTACAAAAGCATAAATCATAATACTAATTAAAGCCCAAGTTTCCTTTGGGTCCCAACCCCAATATCTACCCCAACTTTCGTTCGCCCACATACCTCCTAAAAAATTTCCTATAGTAAGCATTACTAAACCAACTGTTAATGCCATTTCATTAATGATGGTTAGTTCTTTAATATTAAGGTCCATTTTAAGCTTATTCTCTTTGGTTGTAAATACCATTAACAATAAACTTACAACTCCTAACACCATACCTAAAGTAAAAGGTCCATAACTTGCTACAATAATAGCAACGTGTATCATTAACCAATAACTATTTAGTACAGGTTGAAGGTTAGCGATTGAAGGATCCATCCATTGCCAGTGTGCAATCATTAACAACATAGCTGTTACAAAAGCTGTGGCAGCAATGGTTAAATTACTCTTTCTACCGAAAATTAAACCAAACAACATGGTAGCCCAAGCTACATAAATCATAGATTCATAAGCATCACTCCAAGGTGCATGACCAGAAATGTACCAACGTGCAATAAGTCCTGCTGTGTGAAGCAAAAACAGTAATATAATTACTCCTATAAGACCTTTTACGATATAATCAATTGTCTTGTTTTTGTCTTTAAAAATCTGAACGATCAATAGCACAAATAATACCGTTGAAGCATACATATACCAACTAAACAACTTTTTAAAAATATCGTATTTATTATATTGAATTTCGGTATGTATCTTATCATCTGAAAGCATGACTTCACTACCAAACTTCTGCTGAGTTTTCTTAATACCATCCAGTACTTGTTCTGCAATAGTATAGTCTCCAGAGGCTTTAGCGTTGTAAACATTCACCAAATAAGCATTAAGTCCATTGTTAATAAAATTAGCATACAACGAATCTTTTATAGTTTCTCTATAGCCTTCTTCTCTAAACTCTATTGGAGAAATCCATTTATTGTTTTCGTCATCTGGTACAGGAAAAATCTTTAACGAGCGTCCTTCAATTGCATTGTATAATAAGTACACACGTTGTTCGGCTTCTTTAAACTCCTTTTGGTAAGCGTTTAAATCATTTACATTAGTAATTCTATCAAGATAAGGTTGCAGTTTAAAAGCTCCTGTTTCTGTAAAAAAATCGGCTAATGCCGCATAATCTTCTTCCTTTGAAACACCTATTACACTTCTGATAGTATCTGCCTTTCTTGGTTTTAAATAAATTACAGGAACGTTGTACCAAAGCAACGGACTTTCTTGAATTGACAACATTACTTGGTTGGCATCCAAATCTTCGTAAGTATCGTGTTTACTTAATTTACGAAGCATCTCAGACGCATAGGTATTCATAGGTTTCATACGTCCACTATAGTCCTGTACAACCATGTGCCCAAACAAATCGGCATGCTCTTTTGGAGCTACGTTAGCATGAAGAATAGAATCAATTTGCGCTTTTGTAGGTTTTGAATGATTATGACCATCGTTTTCAGAATGTTCTTGTCCATAACCTAACATTCCAATGCATAGTAAAAGAACCGTTAGTACTTTTGCTTTTTTCTCTTTTACTTTATTAAGCATACGACGTAAATCTCCAAAACGAGAATACTTGCTTACAATAATACCTAACAAACCTAAATACAGTAAAAAGTAACCAATATAAGTTATCCAAGTTCCCCAAAAATCATGGTTTACTGAAAGGATGGTTCCTTTTTCATCTGGATCAAAACTCGATTGAAAAAAACGATAACCACCATAATTAAGGATGTGGTTCATGTAAATCCTATAATTAAAATTTTCCTTAGCTTCATCAATAACAGTTACTTCACTAGCGTATGAAGAATAGTTGTTTTCAGTTCCTGGATAACGTTCAGCAATAAAATCGTTAAGCTTAATACTAAACGGTAGTTCAATACGCTTAGAGCCGTATTTTACAGCAACATCTAATCCGCCAACTTTTATTTGTTCAAAAGCATTATCACTACCTTTACCTCCTAGCACTCTTACTCGCTCAGTCTCACCATTTGCAGTTACTTTTAGCACTAAACCGTCTTCATCACTTTTTAAGATTTCAGGTTTTTTAACCAAATCAAAAACTCCTTTTACAACAGGTTTAGGAAATACCATTTGCATATTACCAATAATGTATCTTGAACGTAACATAAGTGGCTGAATAGAATCTTTCACCAAAGTTCCTGTTTGCCCTGTAGCCATTGTTAAATATTCACCTTCAAAAGGAGACTCAACAGTTAACGAACCATCTTTATAAGTAATATTTACAGCTCCTTCTTGAGGCTTGTTTAAAGAAAATAACACATTATGAATACTTTGTACTTGCCCTACCTTTAAAAAGTGATTGTGTGGTTGCCCACCACCAGATTCTACTATTTTAAGATATTCTTCTCCATTCTCGTCAGGTACAATATCTTTTTCAGCACCAGCAATAAATTTTTCAAGCTCAATGCTTACTGGCATTTCATCATAAGTAGTTGAAGCATAAAAAGTATTGTTCATTCTTGGAGAAAAGTCTACTTCGCTTTCTAAAACCCTACGTTGGTTTTGTCCATTAATTACTAAATCTCCATCAATGTATGTTGTGATATACGTTTTTTGAGATAAAAACACATTTTCGGTATCGCCTTCTCGAATAGCCATCATGCCTTCATAACTAATATATCGAGTAACAAATGCTCCTATTAAAATTAAAATGAATGCTGCATGCAGAATAAAGGTTGCCCATTTTTTCTTTTGTAGTAACTTATACCTAAAAATGTTACCTATAAAATTGATAACAAAAATTACCATAATGGCTTCAAACCACCACGCATTATAAATCAGGTTTCTGGTATATGGCGTTGGTGATGTATCTTGGCTAGCATCTAAAAAAGTACCAGTAGCCATTGCTACAGCAAAAACAATAAATAAAATAGCAGTAAGTCTAGTAGAAAAAAGGATTTTGGAGAGTATATTTTGCATGATATAAGGACTCTTTTAATAAGTCGTGCAAATTTAAGGCTTTTAGTTTATTTACATATGTTAAAACGTACTAATCTTTTTTATGCTTTTGTCGTTCTTCAAAAATTTTAAGATGTAAAAATGTTCCCATTTTTCGCGCTCTTCTTTTGGCAACATCTGCATACTCACCTACAAATAATTCATCAATAGTTTGATACCACAAATTCAACCAAACTCCAAAATGAAGTTCAGTAATACTATGGTTATTATCTCTATCAACCTTTACATGAGCTTCCATTGGGTTACCAATGTATTTCTGCTCTAGCTTTCGAGTCATAAATAAACTTGTTTCCCAAAACGTAGTCAACCTATCTAAGTGTTCGTCCCAATCTTTTATTGCAGTATTAAAAATTGGTCCTAAAAGGTCATCTTTTCTCACCTTTGTGTAAAATGATGATACAAGTAGGTAAACATCTTCTCTGGTATTTATATCTTTTTTTTCCATTATTACAAAGATAGCTTATAACACTTTTATTTGATGTAATACTTACCTATTTTTACAACATGATTTCTGTTATAATTATTGGTGCAGGCAATGTTGCCTCACATTTTTACAAAACATTTAAAACAGCTGAAACCGTTTCGGTAACACAATGGTACAACAGACGTTTAAATGCAATTGAAACCTATCAAAATGAAGTTGAAATTACCGACGATATTAAAGCGTTAAAACCTGCTGATGTTTACCTCATTGCTGTAAAAGACGATGCAATTTCACATTTATCTTCTCAATTGCCTTTTGAAGATAGATTGGTTGTGCATACCTCTGGAAGTATAGGTGTTCATGACCTAGACAAAAAGCTTAAAAGAGGTGTGTTTTATCCGTTACAAACTTTCACAAAAGATGCTGATGTTGATTTTTCCACAATTCCTTTATGCATAGAAACTATTAACAAAGCCGATTATCAAACTTTAAAAACACTTGGTGAAACTATAGGTTGTAAAACTTATAAAGTTAATGGCGACCAACGTAAAGCATTACACCTAGCAGCTGTATTTGTAAATAATTTTACCAATCAGCTGTATAGAGTTGCTCATGAAATCACCGAATCTGAAGGTGTAGAATTTGAAATTTTAAAACCTTTAATTACTGAAACTGCTAAAAAAGTGCAAGATATTTCGCCTTACATGGCTCAAACTGGTCCTGCAAAACGCAATGATAAAAAAACCATAAAAAAACATTTAAAATTACTGGATAACGAGCATCATAAAGCCATTTATAAACTCTTAACAGCTTCAATACAAAAAACACATGGAAGACAAAAGCTATAAAGAATACCTAGAACATATTACCACATTTATTTTTGATGTAGATGGTGTATTAACTGATGGCACCATAACCTTAACAACTTCTGGTGAAATGCTAAGAACCATGCATACCAAAGATGGTTTTGCCATGAAAACTGCCATTGATGCTGGTTTTAATATTTGCATCATTTCAGGAGGTTCAAACGAAGGCGTTCGTGTGCGTTTAGAAGGTTTGGGTGTTAAAGATGTTTATCTTGGAGCTCACAACAAAATTGAACAACTTAACGAGTTCCTTAACAATAACTCTATTAAAACCGAAAATGTACTATACATGGGTGACGATATTCCTGATTATCCTGTTATGAAATTAGTAGGTTTACCTTGTTGCCCACAAGATGCAGTTCCTGAAATAAAAGGAATTTCAAAATATGTATCTCATAAAAATGGTGGTAAAGGTGCAGTAAGAGACGTTATAGAACAAGTCCTTAAAGTACAAGGAAAATGGAATACCGATTTTAGTGCTAAATACGACTAATTTTTAGTTGGCAGTATGCAGCCATCAATAAAAAATCTAACAACTAACAAAAACACACATTGAATATACTCAACCTCATCCGCTATAAAAACCTTTTAATGATTGCCATAGTGCAGCTATTAATAAAATATGCACTTTTTGAGCCTTTTGGAGTAGCGATAACTCTTAATGGATTTGGGTTTTCTTTATTAGTTATTGCAACGCTTTGTTTAGCTGCTGGCGGAAATATCATCAACGATATTTACGATAAAGAAACTGACGCAATCAACAAACCAGATAAGGTAATTGTTGGTAAAACAGTATCTGAAAAAACAGCCTACAACCTCTTTATCGCATTTAACGTTATTGGTGTAGGTGTTGGGTTTTATTTATCTCATTTAGTAGGAAGAAGCGGATTTTTTGTGCTGTTTGTTGGTATTTCAGGACTACTATACCTTTATGCTAGTTATTTTAAACAACTTATTTTAGTTGGCAATCTATTGGTTTCTATATTGGTTGCTTTAAGTATTATTATTGTTGGTCTTTTTGAGCTTTTGCCTGCTATTACTCCAGAAAATCAAGCAACTCAAGTCACGTTTTTTAAAATCCTTTGGGATTATGCGTTGTTTGCGTTTATTATAAACCTACTTCGTGAAATGGTTAAAGACATCGAAGATATTGATGGCGACCATAAAGCAGGAATGAACACATTACCAATAACACTTGGTCGTGAACGTGCCAAAAAAATTGTGTTTGCTTTATCCTTTGTTCCTATTGCTGCAACAGTATATTATGTTGTCACTTACTTATTTAAGCAACAACTTGTGGTTGGTTACTTTTTACTGTTCATAATTGCTCCACTAATTTATGTGAGCATAAAAATATTTACTGCAGAAACAAAAAAAGACTATCACGCTATTAGTAATATTCTTAAATTAGTAATGCTTTTCGGCATGCTATCATTATTACTATATAAATTCATTTTAATAAATTAATGCTTAACGACTTACTCAAAAACCATAACATCATTTTAGCTTCTGGTTCTCCTAGAAGACAACAATTTTTCAAAGAATTGGGTTTGGATTTTGAAGTACGTTTAAAACCTGTTAAAGAAGAATATCCAAAGCGTTTACAGCATTTTGAAATCAGTGATTACCTGTCACAACTTAAGGCTTTACCCTTTAAAGAAGACCTTAAGGATAACGACATTTTAATAACCAGCGACACCATAGTTTGGCATAACAATACAGCTTTAGGAAAACCTAATAGTGAAGCTGAAGCATTTAACATGATTCAATCTATGAGCAATGCAACACACGAAGTCATCACTTCTATCTGCTTTACGACTCCTACACTTCAAAAAACGGTAAATGCAATTACCAAAGTGACTTTTAAAAGTTTAACCAACGACGAAATTAACTACTATATTAATACCTGTAAACCCTTTGACAAAGCTGGAGCTTATGGCATACAGGAATGGATAGGACAAGTTGGTATTACTAAAATAGAAGGCTCTTATTTTAATGTGGTTGGGTTACCTACTCACCTACTTTATAAAACACTAAATAGTTTAGTTGAAAACTAATGGTCTTATTAGTTTTCTATTTTATCTTTGTTTAAAGAAACCCTATTCCAATGCTTTTAGAAACTTATAAAAACGAATTAATCCAATCTGCTATTTTAATCGCTATACTATTATTTATACGATTTATTTCTGCAGTAGCAGTACGAAAAATAGGAAAGAAAAGTGGTATTAACGATGCTCGAATTCATCTCATTAACCGTTACGTAACTGCAACTTTATTGATGATTGCAGTACTTATTGAAGCCTTTATTTTTGGTGCAGAGTTTAAAGATATGGCTTTAGTATTTTCTTCGGTGTTTGCTGTAATTGGTATTGGTTTATTTGCAATATGGTCTATTTTAAGCAATATTACTTCAGGTATTATTATGTTTTTTAACTTCCCTTATAAGGTTGGTGATAAAATACAAATCCATGATAAAGATTTTCCTCTGGAAGCGATTATTGAAGACATTGCTGCGTTTCAGTTACATTTAAGGTTAGATAATGGCGATTTAGTAACTTACCCAAACAACCTTATCTTGCAAAAACCTGTAACACTAGTTAAAAAAGACGCCATTGACGATTTTCTTGATGATGGGTCAGATGCGTTATAAACTTGAAACAGTTCAAACTAAATAAAAAAGAGGTTTTTTGGTTGATAGGAACAACACTATTTGCCCTTATTATAAACCTACTCATTTTTGGGTTTGAAGGGTTGACAAATAATTCTACTCTAAATTTAAACATTCACGATACTTACTTAGTAATTGAAAACACTCAATTCATTTTGTTTTGCAGCTATATAATATTCTTTGGAGTATATTTAGTAAGGGTACTACGTAGGAAATTCAATAATTTAGTTGCAAATCTAATCTTGATGATTTCTACTATCCTTTTAGTTTTAGTTCTAATGGAACTAATTTCTATACTAGAGCTATTAAACCAACAATCATCAAGTTGGACAGTGTATCCTCCTTTAAGCGACCAAGAAATTGAACCAGAAGTAAAACCTAAAGAAAATGGCTTACTCTTAATATCAAACATACTTTTTGGCTTCCAAATACTATTATTAAGTTTTATAGGCTATTGCGGATTTAAGACTGGACAAAATTACAAACTGAATAAATAATACTTCAAAAACACCCAAACCGCACGTTAAAGAAACATTAAAACCAGCAGATGCGCTGGTTTTCTTTTTATATTTATTGCCCACAAACCAAAAAACCATGCATAAAAAACTACTGTTTTCTTTTTTAGCAATTGCAATTTCTTCTTATTCAACGTTTGCTCAACAACCTAAAAAACCTAATAGTTCAGAAATATACGAGTCCATACAAAAACTTAATTTTTTAGGTTCGGTACTCTATGTTGCTGCGCATCCTGACGATGAAAACACTCGTTTAATTTCTTATATGTCCAACCACTTAAAAGCACGTACTGCTTACCTATCTTTAACACGTGGCGATGGTGGTCAAAACTTAATTGGACCCGAAATACGCGAACTTCTTGGAGTTATTAGAACACAAGAACTTTTAACTGCTCGTCGCATTGATGGTGGCGAACAACGTTTCACCAGAGCTAACGATTTTGGTTACTCCAAACATCCTGATGAAACCCATGAAATTTGGAACAAAAACGAAGTGTTAAGCGATGTTGTACTTGCTATACGCCAATTTCAACCAGACGTTATCATTAACCGTTTTGACCATAGAAGTCCTGGTAGCACACATGGCCATCATACAAGTTCTGCAATGCTTAGTGTTGAAGCTTTTGATTTAGCAAACAACGCATCAGTTTATCCTGAGCAATTAAAATCAGTTAGTCCATGGCAACCAAAACGTCAATTTTTTAATACTAGCTGGTGGTTTTATGGTAGTCAAGATGCTTTTGAAAAAGCCGATAAAACCAATTTATTGTCCATTGATACTGGAGTGTATTTTCCGTTAAACGGATTGAGTAATCCTGAGATTGCAGCGCTTAGTAGAAGTCAGCACAAATCACAAGGTTTTGGGAGTTCTGGTAGTAGAGGCGAGCAAATGGAATATATCGAACTAATCAATGGTTCGTTACCAACTGACAAAACCAATATTTTTGAGGGTATTGACACTTCATGGAATCGTATTAAAGGCGGAAAAGCCATTGGAGACATTCTTTATCAAGTTGAAAAAGACTACGATTTTTCAAACCCTTCGGCATCCATTCCAAAGCTTGTTGAAGCTTATACCTTAATTCAGAATTTAGAAAATGAGCATTGGAAAACTATAAAATCTGAAGAAATCAAAAATATTATCGCTAATTGTGCTGGTTTGTTTCTTGAAGTTGTTGCTAATTCTAACCACGCAACAGCAAATTCTAAAGTGCCACTTTCTATTGAAATGATCAACAGAAGTGACGCAAACATTATGTTTACTGGCTTACAACTAAAAGATAGCGGAAGAAAAAAACGCCTATACAAACGCTTTCCTTTAAAAGATAATATTGAAGAAAACCTTAAAGATACTATTCTTATTTCTTCGCGTCAGCTTCCAACTACACCATATTGGCTAACAAAAAAAGGTACTTTGGGCATGTACAAAGTTGAAGACAAAGCGTTAATTGGACATCCTGAAACACCTAGAGAATATACAGCTACTTTTAAATTAGAAATCAACCAAACACCTATAGAATTTACAAGACCTATAGTTTACAAAACCAACGACCCTGTAAAAGGTGAAGTTTATAAACCTTTTGAAATTATCCCTGAAGCCTCTGCTAAAGTATCTGAAAAAGTTATCATTTTTGAAAACGATCAGCAAAAAGACATTCAGGTTGTGGTAAAATCAGGAAAAGATAATCTTGAAGGTTATGTTCAAATTGCACATCCACAAGATTGGAACATTTATCCTGAAAAACAAAAAGTATCAATTGCAAATAGTGGTCAGGAGCAAACTTTAGTATTTACTGTTGTACCTCCTAAAAACCAAAGTGAAGGACTAATTACACCAATGGTTCATGTTGGTGACCAAGTGTTTACCAGAGAACTTATTGAGATCGATTACGACCATATTCCGTTTCAAACTGTATTACTTCCTAGTGAAAGTAAAATTGTAAGATTAGACATTAAAAAGAGAGGTGAAAACATCGCTTACATTGAAGGTGCAGGTGATGTAGTTCCTGAAAGCTTACAACAAATAGGTTATAATGTAGTGATACTAAAACCTGAAGACATTAACACAGAAACCTTAAGCAGGTTTGATGCTGTTGTAGTTGGTATTAGAGCTTACAACACAGTTGAAGACTTAAAATATAAACAACAAGAACTGTTTGATTATGTGGCTAATGGTGGAAACATGATTGTACAATACAATACTAGCAGAGGATTAAAAACCAATAATTTAGCACCTTACAAATTACAATTATCTAGAGATCGTGTTACTGATGAGTTTGCTGAAGTTACGTTCTTAAACCCTGAACACCCACTTCTTAATTACCCTAATAAAATCACTACAAAAGATTTTGAAGGTTGGACTCAAGAGCGTGGGCTTTATTTTCCTAATGAATGGGCTAATGAGTTTACACCTTTGCTTTCAATGCACGACAAAGGAGAAACTGCTAAAGAAGGCAGCTTACTCGTAGCAAAGCATGGTAAAGGGTATTACATTTATACAGGATTAAGCTTTTTTAGGGAGTTTCCTGCTGGAGTTTCTGGTGCTTACCGTTTATTTGCCAATATGCTTTCTATTGGAAAAGAAGATATTTCAACCGAAGAAAGTTTAAAAAACTAATGGAACAAGACAACTACAAATGGCAAAAAATGTACACCTTAATTTTGGTAGCTAATGCCTTATACATTTTGTTTTTCTACTTAATTACACAAGCTTACTAATTATGCAAACAATAGACTGGATTGTACTTTCATTAACCCTTTTTACTATTGTTTTATATGGTACTTGGCAAACTCGTGGTAGTAAAAATGTTGAAGATTACATAAAAGGTGGCAATACTGCACATTGGTGGACTATTGGACTCTCAGTAATGGCAACACAAGCAAGTGCTATTACGTTTTTATCAACTCCTGGTCAAGCGTTTAATGATGGCATGGGCTTTGTTCAGTTTTATTTTGGACTTCCTATTGCTATGGTTATTATATGCATGGTGTTTATTCCATTATACCATCGACTTAAAGTATATACAGCTTATGAGTTTTTAGAAAACAGGTTTGATTTAAAAACAAGAACTCTAACAGCAATACTCTTTTTAATACAAAGAGGTTTAGCTGCTGGAATAACCATTTTTGCACCTGCTATAATCTTATCGGTTGTATTAGGTTGGAATCTGCTTTTACTCAATATCATTATTGGTGTGTTGGTAATCATCTACACAGTTACAGGTGGTACAAAAGCTGTAAACGTAACTCAAAAACACCAAATGCTGGTTATTTTCTCAGGAATGATTGTCGCTTTTATTTTAATCATCAATAAGCTACCAGAAGATATCACCTTCAGCAATGCCATAGAAATTGCAGGAGCTAGTGGCAAAATGGATGTTTTAGATTTTTCATTCGATCTTAATAACCGTTATACATTTTGGAGTGGAATTATTGGTGGTACGTTTTTGATGCTCTCCTATTTTGGAACAGATCAAAGTCAAGTACAGCGTTATCTTTCAGGAAAATCGGTTAAAGAAATGCAATTAGGACTCATTTTTAACGGCTTGTTAAAAGTACCTATGCAGTTCTTTATTCTATTGGTTGGCGTTATGGTGTTTGTGTTTTATCAGTTTAATGAAGCACCTTTAAATTTTAACCCTTTAGCAACTGAAACCGTTTTAAATTCAGAATACGCTGAAGACTACAAGCAACTTCAAACACAGCAACAAGAACTTTTTCAAGTTAAAAAGGAAGCTATTAATTCGTTTAACACTACAGGAAAGCCCATTTCAAAATCTACAATTGCAAACTTCAATACCGAAAATGATAAACTAAGAGCCGAAGCAAGAGTTTTAATTGATAAAGCTGCAGAAGTCAAAAACCTAAAGATTGAAAGTAATGATAAAGACTACATGTTTATTTCTTTTATCTTGAAGAACCTTCCTCGTGGTCTTATTGGGTTGTTGCTTGCTGTAATTTTAAGTGCTGCAATGTCTAGTACTTCTAGTGAACTCAACGCATTGGCATCTACAACAACTATAGATTTATACAAACGAAATGTAAGTGAAAAATCTGAAGCTGAAATGGTAAAAGCCTCAAAATGGTTTACTCTAGCTTGGGGATTAATGGCAATAGGTGTAGCCTGTGTTGCTAATTTAGCCGAAAACCTCATTCAGTTGGTAAACATCATTGGTTCTATTTTCTACGGAAATGTGCTTGGTATTTTCTTACTTGCTTTTTTCTTTAAACACGTTAAAGGAAATGCGGTTTTTATTGCTGCATTATTAACTCAAGTTATTGTTATTGCTCTGTTTTTCTTAAACCATTTTAGTCTTATCAATCTACCGTATTTATGGTTAAATTTTGTAGGTTGTCTTATTGTTATTGTATTAGCATTAGGTATTCAATTGAATCAAAAAACACATGTCACAACAAACTAAAACCATACGCTGGGGAATTATTGGTCTTGGAAAAATTGCCAATAAATTTGCCCAAGATATTTTAACAATTGACAATTGTCAATTATATGCTGTGGCTTCCCGAAGCCAAGAAAAAGCTAACGAATTTGCTAAAACTTATAATGCCGAAAAAGCGTACAACAGTTATGAAGATTTAGCTAAAGACCCAAATATTGACGCTGTTTATATTGCAACTCCACATGCACTCCATAAAGAAAATGCCATATTATGTCTAAAAAATAAAAAAGCGGTGTTATGCGAAAAACCTTTTGCTATGGATAAAAATGAGGTTGAAGAGATGATTACAGTAGCAAAAGAAAACAATGTACTGCTCATGGAAGCCTTATGGACGTATTTTTTACCACATTATAAATTTGCGCTTCAACACCTTGAAAATAAAATCTTTGGAAACATCACAAAATTAGAAGCTGACTTTGGCTTTAAACCAACAGTTGACATGAATTCTCGCGTGTTTAAAAAGTCGTTAGGTGGCGGAAGTCTTTTAGATATTGGTATCTATCCTATTTTTGCAGCATTGTCTACTCTAGGTCAACCAAATACCTTAGAAACCAATGCTACTTTTTTTGAAAATGGTGTAGATTCGTCTTGTACAATCACTTTTGATTATGATAATTCTATAAAAGCGCATTTAAAAAGTACCCTTTTAGAAAAAACACCTACTGAAGCTATATTTTATTGCGAAAACGGAATTGTAAAAATAAACAGTCGTTTTCAAGAGCCTTCGACAGTGAGTTTAATTCCTAATGAAGGCAAAGAAGAACATTTCGATTTTGGATATACTACCAACGGTTATAATTTTGAAACCATACACTTTAACCAATTACTTAGAGATGGAAAAACTGAAAGTGATGTAATGTCGTTTGAATTTAGTAAAACTCTGATTACAATGTTAGATGCTGTAAGACAAAAAATAGGTTTACATTATGAATAAAAAAAAGCGCAACAATTGTTGCGCTTTTTTTAGTATTATTATTGGTTTACAACTACATTGCTCCCCATTCTTTTAATGAGTCTGTATTCATTTTCACATAATCATCATTTCCTGCTTCTTTGGCTGCAGCTAAAGATTTTTTTGCTGCTTCAATAGCTCCTTTTTTATCACCTGCAGCAGCATAGATTAACGACTTTTTTCTTAATTGCCAAAATCTAGGAGTCTCTGTCAAAGACATTGATTTGTCTATCCACTCTTTAGCTTTATTAATATCTTTACCTTCTTCTAAATAATAAACAGCAGCTGCATAATAATCATTAGCACTCGGTCCATTCATTACTCTGTCAATAGATGAGGTTACTTTTGTATCTGTTGGTACAGTAAACGGTACAGCAGCATAAGTTTTTTCCCAAATAAACTCTAATGCAGCACCACTATTTGATATTTGATTAACATCAATTGTATACGTTTCAACATTAAATGGTACTTCGTAAGTTTTAACAGTAGTTTTAGCTGCTACTTTAGCATCATCCCAATTTTGAGGATTTCCCCAGT
>NZ_QKWS01000009.1:0-14501 GCF_004328055.1 Meridianimaribacter sp. CL38
ACTGGGGAAATCCTCAAAATTGGGATGATGCTAAAGTAGCAGCTAAAACTACTGTTAAAACTTACGAAGTACCATTTAATGTTGAAACGTATACAATTGATGTTAATCAAATATCAAATGATGGTGCTGCATCTAAACCAGAACCAGCAACCCATTGCCAATTACCAACATTACTCGCCATCTCATAATCATGTAGTTTTTCAGCAAAATATGCTTCGCCCCAACGCCAATCTATAAGTAAGTGTTTACACAAAAAACTACCAACCAACATTCTAACACGATTGTGCATAAAACCTGTTTTGTTAAGTTGTCGCATACCAGCATCTACCAGTGGATAACCTGTTGTTCCTTCGCACCATTTTTTAAATTCTGCCTCGTTGTTTCGCCATTCTATTCTGTCGTATTTTGATTTAAACGATTCATCTTTTGTTTTTGGAAAATGCCATAAAATTTGCATAAAAAATTCTCTCCATATCAGTTCTTGCCAAAAAGTTTCGTTTTTTTCAGCAATAGCATTTTTTATCATTTTACGAATGCTTACCGTTCCAAATCGAAGATGAGGTCCTAATCGTGATGTGGTATCTTTAGCTGGAAAATTACGTTTGTTTTTATATTCCTGTATCAATGTAGGTGTAACTTCGTAATCCTCAACATCTTGTGAAGAGGTTTCAAAACCCATATCAGATAAACTCAAATTTGGTAATCTCATATGTTCTATTAGGTTGTCTAGATAATCATTGGTATAATAAATTTTAAGCTTATGATTTTTAAAATTCTCTTTCCATGTTTTCATGTAAGGTGTGTAAACCACATAAGGATCGCCATCTTTTTTAACCACTTCATCCTTTTCAAAAATGACTTGGTCTTTGAAAGTTCTGAATTCGATATTGTTTTGCTCTAAAAACGTTTTGATGTTTTTGTCACGTTCACGAGCATATGGTTCATAATCGTGATTGATGTAAGCGGTTTGTATGTCATAATCTTTAACCAATTGCTTATAGATGTCTTTAGGTTCTCCATAAAACATAGCTAAACTGCTGTTATGCTCTTTCTGCATTGTGTTTCGCATGTTTTGGAGTGTATTGAAGATGAAAGTGACACGAGCATCATCTTTAAGGAGTTTGTTTAATATTTCTGTATCAAAAATAAATAACGGAAGTACTGGGTAATCACCTTTTAAGGCTTCAAAAAATCCGACGTTATCATCTAATCTTAAATCTCTTCGGAACCAAAATATGTTAATTTTTTTTTCATTTTTATCTTTTTGTTTCTGTCATTATGAGCGTTCTTGATAACAGATTGTTTTAGTCATTCTTTATTCGCAATGACAATTATTTACCGTATTTACCAAACAATTCTTCTAACTTTGTTTGTCTATAATCAAAAATTTCTTTCAACTTAGGTTTTACAAGTATAGGGTGTACGAGTTGTCCTAAAATTCCAAATGGTAATTTATAATCAATAATATCTTCCATTTCAACACCTCCATCAATTGCTTTTATAAAATGTTTGTGATGCCATAATGCATAAGGCCCAAATCGTTGTTCGTCAACAAAATATTTTTTATCAATACTATGTGTGATTTCGGTTACCCATTTGGTTTTTATTCCTAGAACTGGAGTCACTATATATTGTATAATTTGTCCTGCATACATTGGTCTGTCTGCACCAGACAATATATGAAATCCCATATAGTCTGGAGTTATGGTTTTTAAATTTTTTGGATCAGAGAGAAATTCCCAAGCTTGGTCTATGGTTATAGGAAGATTTTGTTTTTTATGAAGCGTATATATTTTCATTTTAGTTATAGATAGAAATGTATAAATTGAGTGATGTGGCAATGCATAACCAAATAACATAAGGTAAAATAAGTAATGATTTTAGTTTTAATTCTTTGAGATAGGTAATAAAAAAAGCGGTGACAACAATGGTAAGCAGAGTGATATTTATGAGTGCAATATCAGTAAGTTTTTGGTTAAAGAATATATAGTTCCAACTTATATTGAGTAAAAATTGTATAACGAATAGTGTTATTACTTTGTTTGATAGTCGTTTTATACAAAGAAAAGTCATGTATAACGAAAAACAAATCATTATTGTTGTCCATGCTACGCCAAAAACCCAACCATCAGGTGTCCAAGGTGCTTTGTTTAGTTGTGCATACCATTCTCCTTGTGGACCACTTGCCATAAACAAAGTGCCAAGTCCTAACGCTCCAAAATTAACGATTAAAAAGACAACTAAAATTTTTAAAAATTTCATTTTTGGGCTTGTTGAAGTTGCTCTATTTGTTTTGAATCTCCTGAGCCTCAGCATATTTTTTGTCACTTTCAGCTCTGTTGGATGTAGATAGTGCATGCCAATCTTTCATAAGCTTTTCATATTTTTTCTGGAGCTTTTCAATTGGTGATGCTTTTTTAAATAAATTAAACATAACAATCTATTTTAAATGTTTGGTAATTTTTGAACTTGTGGGCGAAGTCAAAGAGAAATAATAATCAATGAACTCTCCATTTGGATTTACGAGATATTTTTGGAAATTCCATTTAACCGTGGAATTCTTAGTTCCGTTTCGTGTTTTTTGTGTGAGCCATTGGTATAAAGGATGTTGATTTTTGCCTTTAACGTCTATTTTTTTGGTAAGTGGAAAAGTGACACCATAGTTAACTTCGCAAAATGATTCAATCTCATTGGCGTTTCCAGGTTCTTGATTTCCAAATTGGTTGCAAGGCACACCAATAACAATAAGTTTGTCTTGATACATTTCATAAAGTTCTTGAAGTGCTTTGTATTGCGATGTAAATCCACATTTTGAAGCGACATTAACAAATAGCATATATTTACCTTTATACTCAGAGAGTTGAATAGGTTTTCCGTTTAGTCCTAAAATGGGAATATCGTATATGGATGTCAAATGGATTTCATTTGAAGCACTAGAGGTTGAAAATAAGGTTGCCATGAAAATTTTTAAAGGATTCATACTATATTTTAGAGCTCACTATACCATAATCCATTTCAAAAACTTGTCCTGAAAAGGCACTTGATTTTTCAGACAATAAAAATTTTGCCATATCAGCCACCTCTTGAGGTTCCAAGATTTTTTTCATGGGATGACGTTCGGTAATGTTTTCAATCATTTTATCATTTCGCAAGAGTTTTGAAGCCAAATCTGTATTGGTAACCGTTGGTGCAATGGCATTGATTCTCAAAGAAGTTGCCAATTCTGCTCCCAAAGATTTGACCAAGCCTTCAACTCCAGATTTTGCTGCTGCGACGCTTGCGTGAAAAGGCATTCCTAGTTTTGCAGCTACCGTACTAAAAAGTACAATAGATGGATGTTTTCCGTTTTTAAGGATTTTCAAGTATGCTTGAATGGATTTTACAGCACCAATGACGTTGATTTCGTAATCATCTCTAAATTCGTCCAAACTAAAACGTCCAATAGGTTTGAGATTGATGCTTCCTGGACAATAGACCAGTCCATCTGCAGCTTCAATTTCTGGAAGTTCGTCTTTTAGCACATCACAATTATGATGTATGAGATTTTTATCTGAGACTTTTGGTTGGCTTCTGCTGATGTTTATGACTTTGTGATTTTTAAGTAAAATTTTAACTAAAGCATTACCAATACCTCTACTACCACCAATAACGATGTATGTTTTCATTATATTAATTTTAAAAGGCGTAATTGATGTATTTTAAATACATACTCAATATGTCTATATTAAATTTTAAATTAAGCAGTTAAAGGTTTTCCTTTTAACCGTTTCTCTACTTTTTGCTTGATTTTTGTAAGACGTTTCATCAGATCCATAATCGATTCGTCTTTCTTTTCTTTATAAATTTGATTTAATGCTAAAATTAAACGTTTGGCTTCACGTGAAATTTTGACACGATCACTCGTAGAGAGTGATTTCATTTTGGTTTTCTCGAATTCTAAGGCTTGAGATATAAGTTCCATAATTTCAATTATTTATATAGTTGTGTAATTCTGTAATTTTTTCGGCAGTATTAAATTGTCCACCGTAATATGTTGTTACTGTTGCAGAAGTATCATCCTTAATACCTCTTGATGATACACAAAGATGTTTAGCATCTATGATAACTGCTACGTCTTCTGTATTTAAAATTTGTTTTAAATCTTCGCCAATTTGATTAGTTAAACGTTCTTGTACTTGAGGTCTTTTTGCATAATATTGTACAATTCTGTTAAGTTTAGAAAGACCAATTACTTTTCCTGAAGATATGTAAGCTACGTGGGCTTTACCTATAATTGGGACAAAGTGATGCTCGCAATTAGAATAAAAGGTTATATCTTTTTCTACTAGCATTTGGTTGTACTGATATTTATTATCAAACAAAGCTATTTTGGGCTTATTGGCAGGATTAAGTCCAGAAAAGATTTCTTCAACATACATTTTTGCTACACGTTTTGGTGTACCTTTTAATGAATCGTCGGTTAGATCTAAACCAAGAACATCCATGATTTCTTCAAAAAGAATAGAGATACGTTCTTTTTTTTCTTCATCAGAAATTTTAAATGCATCTTTTTTCATTGGTGTTTCTAGACTGGTAAATAAATGATCATCACCGATGTCTTCAATAGAAAATCCATTTAATTTGTGTCCGTTGGTTGGAGTTACTAATTTTTCTTTATTCATAGCATCTTTTTTAATTGCTGTTTTCAATAATTGAAACAAAGCAGATTGGTTGTTTTATCTAACGTTTAGATATTTTATTGTGTGTAATTTGTTTTTGTCTACTGCATTTAAATCTTCCATTTTCAAAAGATCTAAGTTTTTGATGTTTAGTAGCTCTTCCTTGTACACGTTTGCGCCAAAGTCTAAAACTACTAGGTTTCATCTCTCTACGCATAAGGTTTATGACTTCTTGTTCTTTTAATCCAAACTGAAAGGCAATAGCATCAAAGGTAGTTCTATCTTCCCAAGCCATTTCAATAATTCTATCAATTTCTCTTATCGTAAAATTCTTATTCATTATATGGTATTGTTGAAAATTGACTATCAAAATTTATTTTTTGATCTAATAGCTTTTTAAAAAATTGCTTATTTTCTTTAAAGGTTTTGTTTTTTCTAAAATGAATAAATTTTCCATCTGCATGTATACTTGCGCCATTTGTTTTATAAATAACTAGTTTATAATATGGAATAACCCAAGCAAAGCGTTGTAATCCTTTACCAATATGAATCAAGATTCCTTTTGGTCTTAATTCAATACTACCGTAATTTATATCGTTAACTAAATTAACTATGGTATGTAGGTTAGGACTAACCTCGTCAATTATCATACGTTTAGAACCGATACCTTTTAATTTTATAGCTTTAATAAAGGAAAAAGGTTTACCCACCAAATTATTAATTTGTTTAGTAATTTCTTTATCGGTATAAGAAGTGTTAAAAAGCAATAGTTAAACTTTAAGATTCTAACCAAATTTACAAAATGTTTAATCTTTTAAAAAATAAGTTAAACAATATTTAACATATTATTTTTTGATGCATAATAATTAAAATCTATCGCTTATTAAGCATTTTTGTACGGTCGTTTAAGGTATGTCGTTTTAAAATGCGATAGCTTTCTTGTTTTACTAAAAAATCATCTTTAAGTCCCCATAATATATCACTAGCTTTTTTTCGTGTTTTCTTTTCATTTACTATAGGAAAAGGATAGTGTTTGCCTAAAATAAAGTCTGTAAGTTGCTGGTCAAAATAAGTCATTTCACTGGGATTATGTATAAAAGGAGTTTCTAAATTTGCCAATTCAGGAACCCATTGTTTTATAAATTTACCTTCAGGATCGTGCTCCAGACTATTTTTTAATGGATTGTAAATGCGTAACATATTAATTCCCGTTTCGCCAGCTTGCATTTGTATTTGCGGATAATGTATACCTGGTTCAAAATCTAAAAATAAACTCGCTAAGTGTTCGCTTAAATCTTGCCAAGGTTGCCAAAGATTATGTGTGAAAAATGAAACCACTAAAGCACGCATTCTAAAATTTAAATAGCCAGTAGTATTTAAGCAGCGCATGCAAGCATCTACTAACGGAAAACCTGTTTTGCCTACTTTCCAAGCATTTTGAAATTCAACGTTTACTGGTTTTTCAAGTTGATGAAAGCCTTTATTTACACTTTTAAATTCCATCGAATGTTCCATTTCAAACTTTTGGATAAAGTGTGCTTGCCAACGTAAACGTGATACAAACGCATTTAAATGTCGCTTGTTTTTACCTTTTTCTCTTTCAATTCCAGCTGCATTAATAACTTGTTTTATTGATAAATTTCCCCAAGCTATGTAAGGCGATAATCGGCTACAACCTGTTCTAGCTTCCAACGGTTTCGAGATATGGAACATGTAGTTTTTATAGCGATTTTTGAAGAACGATTGCATGTATTTTATTCCTGTTGTTGTTCCACCTTTTTGAAAATTTTTATTGTGAATAGTTTCTGTTGAAACGGTTTTAAACTGAAGTTCTAAAGCTTCAATTGAAGTAATACTTAATAACTGATTTTGTTTTGGTTGAAACTGAAACTCTGGTTGCATCATAAAATGATCCCAATCTTCAAACCAAGTGTTGCGGTTTCTAAGTCCGCGTTGTACGCCATTATTAATATTTTCAATCCAATTTATATGTTGAGTTCGGCAAAATTCCGCGAAAGCGATATCTCTTTTAAAAGTTGAAAGTATACCTGTTTCCATATGAGAAAACACATGTGTAATATTGAATTGTTTTTGTAGTTGTACAACCGTATTTTCTATTGAATTATTAACTACTAAAACTTTGGAATTGTATGGTTTTAGTTGCTGATTTGAATCTGTTAAAGACTGTTTTACAAAATCCCAATGACGTTGGCTGTAATGTTTATCTTGAAGTAAAAAATCCTCAAAAGTATAGAGGAGAAGCACGTTTTGGTTTGTGTTTATCGCATTGGTAATGGCTTCGTTATCCTGTAAACGAAGGTCGCGTTTTAACCAAACTATGCTAAGGTCGTTTTTCATTAAAAATTATCTGGGTTTTCAATAATACTTTGTGCACGTTTTTTAATATTTACAAGTTGGTGTTTATCCATTTTGTCTAGTAAACTGTACATCATTCCCATACGACGGTTATTGCCTAAAATGCTGCGTTTGTCATCTAAAAAGTTCCAGTATAAACTGTTAAACGGACATGCTTTTTCGCCTAATTTCTCCTTTTTATCGTAATAACAATTGTCACAATAATTACTCATTTTATTGATGTAACTTCCGCTAGAAACGTACGGTTTTGTGGCTATTTTTCCGCCATCTGCAAATTGGCTCATGCCACGCGTGTTGGGTAATTGTACCCATTCTAAAGCATCAACATAAATACCCAAATACCATGCATCAACATCGTCTGGATTTATTTGTGCGAGCAACGCAAAATTACCAGTCACCATTAAACGCTGTATGTGATGCGCGTAACCATTATCAAGACTGTTGGTTATGGCATTTTTTAGGCAGTTCATTTTGGTATTTCCTGTCCAATAAAATTCAGGTAGTTTATTGGTGTTTTTTAAATGATTTTCGGTTTTGTAATCTGGCATTAAAGCCCAATACATACCGCGCATATACTCTCGCCAACCAATGATTTGACGAATAAAACCTTCAACTTGTGATATATCAATATCATCACCATGTTTTCTCCAATAATTTAAAACAGTATCTACAATGTTTTTTGCTGAAATAAGCTTGATATTCATCGCAAACGATAATCGTGAATGGAATAAATAGACTTCGTCCGTATG
The DNA here is from genome assembly GCF_004328055.1 of Meridianimaribacter sp. CL38. Classification (NCBI taxonomy): domain Bacteria; kingdom Pseudomonadati; phylum Bacteroidota; class Flavobacteriia; order Flavobacteriales; family Flavobacteriaceae; genus Meridianimaribacter; species Meridianimaribacter sp. CL38. Next base: position 7,784 of record NZ_QKWS01000009.1, read on the forward strand.
CATGGCATCTTGATAATCGCCAAAATGAATTAATAATTCTTCACAGAAATATTTAAGTTGATCAAGCGCTTGCTCTCTAGTTATTGGATAACTAAACGTTTTAGTATCAAACTTACCAATGGTTTTGATATCGCTTTTTTTGATTAACTCAACAATATCTGAAACATCATTTTTAAAATATTTGTAAGTAGGAATTTGGTGTTCGCCTTTCCATTTATTGCGATTGCTTTTGTCGTAGTTCCATTTACCGCCTTCAGGTTGTTTTCCAGCCATTAAAATGTCGTGCTTTTTACGCATATCGCGGTAAAAATTCTCCATTAAATATTGCTTTTTTCCTTTGAAGAAGTCCTTTAAATCATTACGCTCTGTATAAAAATGTTCTGTTGAAAACGTTTCAGATTCAATATCTAAAGACTCGCAAAATTCGGATAATTGTTGATCTAAACGATACTCGTCTGGTAATTGGTATTCAAACTTTTCAATATTGTGTGTTTTGATGAGTTGTTTTAGGTTTTTAACTAAATCTTGCGTGTTGTTTTTATCGTCTAATTTGTAATAGTCTACGTTAAAATTGTTGTCTTTTAAGAGATTTGAAAACGCACGCATCGCAGCAAAAAAACCAATTATTTTTTGAATATGATGCGTGACATAATCGGTTTCTTGGCGCATTTCAAATAGACAATACACTACATTTTTATCGTTGGTTTTATACCAACTGTGTTTACTGTTTAATTGATCGCCAAGTATAAGTCTAAGTGTTTTCATGAATTTGTTTTTGTTCTCGATACATCCTTCGTCTTAACTCAGGGCACTCGAACTGACGGTTAAAATAAAGTGTCTTGTAACCATAAACGCTGGTATTTACCGTTATTATCGTAGCGATCGGCTTGAAGTTTGACGTTAAACTTTCGGTCCCTTGGATCGTTACCAACACCAGCAACATACATCCAATTACCATAATTGCTATGTACATCGTAATCAAGAAGTAAACTCTCAAAATACGCTGCACCAATGCGCCAATCTAGTTCCATGGACTTTGCGAAGTAACTCGCTACATTTTGTCGACCACGATTACTCATCCAACCTGTTTTTTTAAGTTCGATCATGTTCGCATTTACAAAAGGTTCAGACGTTCTACCATTAATCCAGTTGTTTATTTTTTGCTGATTTTTAGACCAGTCATAATCCTTGTTTAAAATTCCACCGATTTTAAAGATTTGATTATCAAATTTTAAAGACACATATTTAAAATAGTCGCGCCAAATAAGCTCGAAAATTAGCCAATAAGTAGAATCGTTTTTAAAATGTGCTTTCTCAAACTGCTTGACTTGGTAGTAAATATGTTTAGCAGAAATACTTCCATTGGCTAACCAAGGAGAAAATTTGGAACTAAAATCTTTACCAATCAATCCGTTACGAGTCTTTTTATAAACGCCTAATTTTTTTGAGTTGAAAAAATAGTTTTCCAAACGTTGCAAAGCTTCAGTTTCTCCACCTTTAAACGGAAACGCTGAATTTGGGTGCACTTCAAAATCATCAAAACCTAAATCCTGAAGTGTTGGAATAGAAGTTGGGTTTTCTAAAGTATCTTCATTTACTTTTTCTATTGCTAAAGAAGTTTCAGGTCTTATTGTGCTTTGTTTTTCACAAGATTTTCTAAAATCTGTAAAGACTTTAGGTAGTTGTTCTATATTGAAAGGAATATCTTCTGGGTGATATAAAAACTGATTGTAATTTTTTGAAATCTGAATGTGTTCAGGCAAATTTTCTTTCACCTTACTAAACACATTAACTTCTTCTTGCGTCCATTCTTCTTGTAAAAAAATATGATTAATTTGATAGTTTTCTACCAAATCTGGAATACAATTTTCAGGTTTTATAGTATATACAAATAACGGAATGTTGAGTTGAGCTAGATTGTTTTTTAAATCGGTTACGGTTTCTATTAAAAATTTAGCTCTGTATTTTTCGGTTTTTTTAAAGCCAAATGGATCATCTTCAAATTGTCTTGGATCAAAACAGTATAAAGCTATGACACGATTATTACTACCAATAGCATTTGCTAATGACGCGTTATCATGAATTCTTAAATCGTTTCTAAACCAAACTAGGCTTGTGTCTTGTTTCTTCTGCATTTTTCGCTACAATATTTTACGTTAACCCAATTTTTCTCCCATTTTTTTCGCCATGTAAATGGTAGTTGGCAAACGGGACAAATTTTTGTTGGCAAGTGTTGTTTAGCTATTCCTTTAGGCATTGGCAAGTTTATTTATCATTCCGTTAAAAATAAATCCATGAAACGGTAAAACACTATACCAATAGAGTCTTCCCCATAGACCGCGTGGTCTGAAGGTAGCGCGTTGGTAAACTTTACCTTTTGCGACTTGAAACTCTAACCAAGCTTCGCCTGGTAATTTCATTTCGGCAAAAAGGATAAGACGTTTTTGTTCTTTATCGGCTAATAATACGCGCCAAAAATCTAAGGCATCACCAGTTTTGATGTCGGTTTGGTTAGTACGACCACGACGTAAACCAATACCACCTACTAATTTGTCTAAATAACCTCTAATTTTCCAAAGTGTAGTACCGTAATACCAACCATTTTCACCACCAATAGCCCAAATTTTTTCAAGTGTTCGGTTTTCATCTTTTACTTGTCGTTCTTTTATGTCTTTGAAACATCCAAATTTTGGAACTTTAAGGTATTTGGTAGAAACTCTTTTTTTGTTTCGGCTACTTATAAAGGCGTCTTTCCAGCTAGAGACAATTTCATTTCCTTCAATTTTAGCAAAAGCTACTTTTACAGCCTCTTTATATGTTATAGGTTTAATGTCCAAAAATTGATTGATGTTGCTTTTTTCTCCTATAATTTCAATACCCATACTATTTACTAAAGAAGAGGCTAATTTGTAAGATGTTGATGTTACAAAATATAGCCAGTAGCTTGACAGTTTTGGCGTCATTACCGGAACAGTAATGATGTGTCTTTTTAATTTTCTTATGTCTGCAAATTGTAATAACATTTGCTTGTAGGTCATAATTTCTGGACCAAAAATATCATGAGATGTGTTGTATAATTCTTGTTTACCAAGTCCTTTTGTCAAAAAGGCTAATACATCTCTTACACCAATAGGTTGCGTTTTGGTGTTTAACCATTTTGGTGCGATCATTATGGGAAGTTTTTCGACTAAATCTCTAATAATTTCGAAACTAGCGCTACCAGAACCAACAATAATTCCTGCTTTAAAAACGGTTAATGCATAAACATTAGATTTTAAAGTGTCTTCTACGTTTTTTCTGGATAATAAATGTTTTGAGAGTTTAGTATCGTTGGTAATTCCGCTAAGGTAAATAACTTGTTTGACGTTAGTAGTTTCTATATATTTTTTGAAGTTTAACGCACATTCTTCTTCTAACTTATGAAACTTGTCTACAGAATTTGACATAGAATGTATTAAATAATAAGCAGCGTCTATGTCTTTAGGGATGTTTTGTAATGTGTCCGGTTTTAAAAAATCGGCTTCTACAACATGAAGATTTTCTTCATCTGAATATGCTTTTTCTGTACGTAATTTTCCGCGTACAGCGCAAACTACCGTATGACCTTGATCTAAAAGTAACGGAATAATACGCTTACCAATGTAACCTGTTGCTCCTGTTACTAATATTCTCATAGGTTTTGGTTTTTTTGTCTACAGATAATTACATTTATTGATTGTTAGCTAAAGATGTTTTAGGTCTTTGGTATTCTAAACGTTTTTCTAGAGTAGGAATAGCGTAAGTGTCTAATCCGTTAATAGTTGCAATTTCTGCTTTAGATAGATTTACAAAGCCATCATTTTCTAATAAATTATCATTGATGAAAAGATTTTCAATTTCACCTAAAACAAGAATAGTATCGTTTTCTTTAATGAAATATTCTTGAACAAATTTCATTTGAAGCTGAACAGGCGCATCTTTTACAAATGGCGCAAAACACTCATTTTTATATTCTGAATTGAGATTAGTCACTTCAAATTCTGAAATATTAGCATCGTATTTAGCCGATGTGTGATGAGCATCTTCAATTATTGATTTATGAATATGATTAATCGTGTAAATACCAATTGATTTGATGTTTTCGTAAGTGTTGCGTAAAACGGTTGTTGGTCTACAAAAAAAGCCTAAAAGCGGCGGATTGCTACCAACGTGCGTTACCGAACTAAACACTGCAACATTCTCGATATTATCCTTAGATTTTGTGCCAATTAAATTAGCACTTTTAAATCCAGAAACGCTGTTTATAAGATTAATGCGGTATAAATGATGCATTTCTTCGATATGTTTTTTACTGAAATGCTTCATTATTTTAAATTTTGAAAGTTATTGATTTTGATGTCTTTTGCCTTTAAATCGAACATTAAATTATACAATCCAAAAAACGTACGGTTAATGTAAATAAAATGCTTAGATCCGCGATTACCGTTCATTTTTCTTAGTTCTGTACTTTTACTGTAACGTTGTCCCATTTCTGAAATAGCATTAAAAAATTCAGGATCAGAAAAATCAAAAGTATCCACATGAAAAGGTTTAGTGAATAGGCTTAACAATTCATGAAACATTGCAGAGAAGAAGTCTAATTCTTCTTTACTATCATCATCTCTTAATATTTCTAATTCGAACATTTTTTTAGTGAAAATATCTTTGTTTTCAAGACTTTCTTTTTTTGCCAATTCAAAATATGGTGTGTAAAAATCTTCAGGTACTATTTTCATACAACCAAAGTCTAGAGCAATAAGTTCTCCTTTTTTAGATACTAAAAAGTTTCCGGGATGCGGATCTGCGTGTACTTTTTTAAGCACATGCATTTGGTACATATAAAAATCCCATAGTGCTTGACCAATTTGATTTGCTACTTCTTGATTGGTATTGTGTTCAGTAAATTCAGAAAGGTGTTCGCCTTCCATCCAATCCATAGTAATGATACGTTCTGAAGATAAATCTTCGTAATACTCAGGAAATTTAAGGTTAGGAATGTGTTTACATGCTTTTACAATCTCTTTACTTTGCTTAACTTCTAGTATGTAGTTAGTTTCTTCAACTAATTTATTTTCGACTTCTTTAAAGTATTTATCACTATCTTTTCCTTTAATATTAAACATTTTAATAGCAATAGGTTTTACCAAAGCCAAATCGCTAGAAATGCTTTCTGCAACACCAGGATATTGAATTTTCACAGCAAGTTTTTTCCCATCCTTTTCTGCTAAATGCACTTGTCCAATACTAGCTGCATTAACCGAATTAAGATTGAAGGTGTCAAAGATTTGACTTGGTAATTGACCGAAATATTTTTTAAAAGTCTTCTTCACTAAAGGTGCCGATAATGGAGGTACAGAAAATTGTGCTAACGAGAATTTTTCTACATAGGCTTGTGGTAAAATGCTTTTTTCCATACTAAGCATTTGAGCCACTTTTAAAGCACTTCCTTTAAGTTGTTTTAAACTGTCGTAAATATCGTCTGCGTTGTTTTTATTTAAGCGTTCTTTAGCTTCAAGCTCTGATTTTGTAAGCTTATCACCATAATATTTTAGGTAATTAACACCAACTTTAGCACCTGTAGATACTAATTTGGTTGCACGAGATATTTTTGAAACAGGTATTTTGTCTATAGTTTTCAATAGAATGAGAATTAAGAGTTCATTTGAAATTTTTCTTTATAAATAAACTTTCCAAAATCTATTAGGCTTTTTATTGGAGCAGTGTCTAATACATCAAAACTTGTATTGACAGATTTTTCTATGAAAATGTCTGTTTTTTCAAAAGATGGAGACGTGTCATCCATCCAAAATTTGATGGTTAATAATAATTGCATCCAAGCAGATTCTTTTAAACTTTTTTGTTGAAGTTTATCAATTTGCTCTTGTTTAGTTTCGATAAGCTCTATACCTAATTCTGAAATGTAGTGCGTAAAATGCGATTTTAAATCTTTTAAAACCACATAGTTTTTAAGCTTGTTTTTATGTTGATTAAGAGCATAAATAACGTAGCTTCTGTTAGCTGTTAGGTTTTCAAAAAAAGTGAAGTAAAAACTTAATAGTTTATTACGAGGTTCGAAATTTTGATAATCTTCGCTAGCATGTAATGCAGTGATTGTGTTTTGGTAAAAGGCTTTAAAAATACCTTTTTCTATAGCTTCAAAATTACCAAAATGTTCGTAGAATTTAGCTTCTTCAAAATTGTTTTCTTTCGAAAAAGCATAAACAGATTTAGGTTGTTGGTTATGTTCTAGTACATAATCCATGTAAAATGAGATGATGTTACTAGCTGTTATATTTTTCTTTTTTGCCATTACTGTGAAATTTAATAGCGTAAAGATACAAAATGTTTAACTTATTTTTTAAATAGTTAAACAAAATTTAACATGTGAAATGATAATTATTGTTTGACAAGCACAAAAAAGAGCATTATATGTAAACCCAGCTTTGTATTTTTTGATTTGGTAAAAAGATGTATGAAATGTTAATTTATAGTTTTGTTAACATCTAGAGGGCTTTCTAATTTGTAATTTTAATTTTTTAAAAGCGATACATTAATTCTAATCAAAATCTAATCAAAAATGAAAAAACTATTACTACTCACTTTGGCAATTGCGTTTACATTTAGCGTGAATGCTCAAATTGAAACACCACAATCTAGTCCTGCTAGTAAGCTTGAACAAAGGGTTGGTTTAACTGATGTT